>NZ_JXST01000032.1 GCF_000878195.1 Mycolicibacterium llatzerense
GAAGAACCGCCGCCGCCCCCGCCGCCCAGCACCGCCGCGGCCGCGCCGCCGGCGACGACGTCCGCGCCGCCGACCGGGCCGCGATATGTCACGTACCGCATTTGGGGCACCAAGGCGCCGCTCGACCGTATTTCGGTGACCTACACCGACGCCGCGGGACGCCAGCGCACCCAGCAGAACGTCTACATCCCGTGGATGATCACTCTGACACCGATCTCGATGTCAGATGTTGGCTCGGTCCAGGCGTCCAGCCTGCTGCGGCTGAGCCACCTGAATTGTTCGATTGTGACCAGCGACGGCCAGACCCTGGCCTCGCAGACAAACGATGATTGGCAGACGAGCTGTTAAATGCCGTACAACGCTGAGACTTCAACCCGGTCGCGTGTGACCGGCGGCAGCCCCGAGCAGTTGGACCGTCTTCTGCTCGGTGGCTGTGTGGCCCTGTGGCTGGCGGCCCTCGGCGCCGGCGTGGCGGCCGTCGTCGCGCTGGTGGACCTCGGTACCCGGCACCCGTCGGGTGCTCCGGCGGCGCACACCCCGTGGCTGCTGTACACCGTCATCGGGGTGTCGGCGGCCGTGATCGTGGGTGCCATCCCGCTGTTGTTGCGGGCCCGTCGCGGTGGGGCAGCCCCGTTGCCGCTGCTCGGGGGCGGGCCGTCCGCCGAAGACCGCAGCCCTGCCGGCGAACCCCCGCAGAGCGCGCTGCGATCCTTCGACGACCCGGTGGTGCGGCGCTACTCGGCATCGCCGGCGACCAGCATGGTGGGCTTTCCGATAGCCGCGGTGGATCAGCTGTGGCTGCGCTGCACGCTCGGGATCGCCGCCGCCATGGGCGCCGCGACGTTGTTCGTCTTCCTGGGCGCGTACATGCTGGCCGACCGCCACGACGAGCTGGCCTGGATCCTGTACGGCCTCGCAGTTGTCCTCACCGTGGCCATGGTGGCCATTCCCTGGTACTGCCTGCGTGGTCTGCACGCGGTGCTGGAGGCTTCTGCCGAGGACGCCCGCACGGCTTAGCGGTCGGCGCCACCGGCGGTCGTTGCTGACATCGCCGAACGGTCGCGGGAAACTACGCCTGGCACAGCCATTTTCGTCGATCCCGGTGCTGAGTTGTCGTCCGAATCAACTGCCATGATCCAGGTCTGACCACCGAGAGCAACGGGGTGGCGGAATTCTGCCCGATTCTCCGCCACCCAGTTGCTCTCGCGGATGCAAGTCGCCAAGCCCCGACGCTCGGGGATCACTGCGTCCACGGTGAAACGGGGGCGGCCGGGGATGTCCGCATGTCGAGGGCCGTCCACAAGAGCGGCCTGTCCCGCCCGCTGGCGATCTCGCGAGTTCAGCACCTGGATCGGTGCGGCGTTTGCGCCGTCACCCAGCTGAGTCTGCCCTGAGGGTGTACAGCACTCGACATTTCCCGCCCGCAGGGCGGAGTCAACGGCGAGAGAATCCGGTGGGGTAGGGGAGTGGACCCCGAAAACGACTTCGGCCCGGTCTGGTGGAAACCAGACCGGGCCGAAGTCGTAGATCGAACTAGTGGTGGCCGTTGGACCCGTTGGGCGAAATCTCGTCCTGGTATTCCTTGAGCGCGGTGAGTGCCTTGTGCTCGGCGGCGTGTTCGGCGTCGGCGAGGGCGGCTTGTTCGACGGCAGAGTCGGCGAACAGGAAGCTACCGGTACCGGGCGAGCCGGCCGATCCGAGCTTGTTCATGCGCTTGGGCAGTGCGGCACCCTGGTACTCCAGCGGGATCGGGTGGCCGTGGTCGTCGACCGGGCCCAGCGGCTGGTGCAGCTCGACGTACGCGCCGTGCGGCAGCCGCTTGAGGATGCCGGTCTCGATACCGTGCTCGAGAACGGCGCGGTCGCTGCGCTGCAGGCCTACACACCAGCGGTAGGTGAGGTAGTAGACGATCGCGGGCAGGACGACCATGCCGATGCGGCCGATCCACGTGGTGGCGTTCAGCGAGATGTCGAACTTGAGCGCGATGATGTCGTTCATCGCGGCCAGGGTCAGCACCATGTAGAACGCGATGGCCATGGCACCGATGGCGGTGCGGACCGGCACGTCGCGCGGACGCTGCAGCAGGTTGTGGTGCGCGTCATCGCCGGTGAACTTCCGCTCCAGGAACGGCCAGGCGATCAGCAGACCGAACACCACGCCCATCAGCAGGGCGACGCCCATCACGGCCGGGATGGTGTGGCCGAAGGGGTAGAACTCCCAGGCCGGCCAGATACGGGCCAGGCCTTCGGTCCACATCATGTAGAAGTCGGGCTGGCTACCGGCGGACACCTGCGAGGGCTTGTAGGGGCCGAGCTCCCAGATGGGGTTGATCTGCAGCAGACCGCCCATGATGCCCAGGATGCCGGTGACCAGGGCGAAGAACGCGCCGCCCTTCATTGCGAACACCGGCATGACGCGCACGCCGACGACGTTCTTCTCGGTGCGGCCGGGGCCGGGGAACTGGGTGTGCTTCTGGAACCACACCAGCGCCAGGTGGGCGCCGATCAGGGCCAGGATGATGCCCGGGATCAGCAGGATGTGCAGGGCGTACATCCGCGGGATGATGATGTTGCCGGGGAAGTCGCCACCGAACAGTGCCCAGTGCATCCAGGTGCCGATGACCGGGATACCGAGGGTGATCGAGGAGAGCGCGGCGCGCAGGCCGATGCCGGACAGCAGGTCGTCGGGCAGCGAGTAGCCGAAGTAGCCCTCGAACATGGCCAGGATCAGCAGCAGCGAGCCGATCATCCAGTTCGCCTCACGCGGGCGACGGAACGCGCCGGTGAAGAAGATGCGCGCCAGGTGCACCATGATCGACGCGGCGAACATCAGTGCGGCCCAGTGGTGAATCTGGCGGACGAACAGGCCACCGCGGACCTCGAACGAGATCTCCAGGGCCGATTCGTAGGCGCGCGACATCTGCACGCCGCGCAGCGGCTGGTAGACGCCGTTGTAGACGACCTCGACCATCGACGGATCGAAGAACAGGGTCAGGTACACGCCGGTGAGCAGCAGCACCAGGAAGCTGTACAGCGCGATCTCACCGAGCATGAAGGACCAGTGCGTCGGGAAGACCTTGTTCAGCTGGCGGCGTACCGCGGCCGACGGGTGGTACCGCGAGTCGATCGCATCGCCTTGTGCGGCAGCGATGTCAGCGAGCTTGGGACTCATGATTTGCGCTCCCAGAATGCCGGTCCGACGGGTTCGATGAAGTCGCCGTTGGCGACCAGGTAGCCCTCTTTGTCAATCGTGATCGGCAGCTGCGCCAGGGCGCGGGCCGCCGGTCCGAAGATCGGCCGCGCGAAGTGCAGCGCGTCGAACTGCGACTGATGGCAGGGGCACAGAATGCGGTAGGTCTGCTGCTCGTACAGCGACGAGGGGCAGCCCAGGTGCGAGCACACCTTGGTGTACGCGAAGAAGTCACCGAAGTTGAAGCTCTCCTGGCCCTGGCGCTTGACCACGCGGCTCAGGTCCTCGGGCTTGATACGGATGAGCATCACCGGGTTACGCACACCGAGGGCGATCTTGGACAGCTTCTCGTGCGACTCGAGGGTGACGCCGTCCCCGTCGGACTCGCGCCACGGGAACACGGTCTCCATGCCGCCCGCGTCGAGGTCCTCGGGACGCATCTTCACGAAGGGGGACTCACCCGGCAGGCCGGTGGCCCGGGCCAGGTAGATGGTCTCGCCGTGGAAACGCGGGGTCCAGCCCGACGTCCACAGGACGGCCTTCTTGCCATCGGCGGTCGGCACGACCGGCTTCCACGGGTTCTTGATCAGACCGCCGATGAAGGCGACCGCGGTGCCCAGGCCGAACGCGCCGAGGCCGACGCCGAGCGACAGGCCGATCAGCTTGCGGCGCTTGAGGGTCGAGCCCTCGAGTGCATCGGTCAGGTTGGCCGCGACGGTGGCGCGATGGATCTCAGGGGAGGCGCCGTCGTGGCGGTCCTGGATCGAGATCTCCTCGGGGATGAACTTCTTCTGGAAGAGCACCGCACCGATGCCGATCGCGAGGATCGACAGACCGAAGGTCAGGCCGTACAGCGGGGTGGCCAGCGAGTAGATGAACTCACCGTCGGACTCGAACGGCTTGTACTCCCACGGCCAGAACAGGAACACCAGCAGCAGGGCCAGTCCGGAGAGACCACCGAGCAGCAGCCAGGCCGCGACCTGACGCTCGGCGCGCTTCTCCGCCTTGGTGCCCTCGACGGGCCAGCGGGGCTCCTTGAAGACGGTCGTGACGCCGTCGATCTTTCCGCCCAGTTCGACGAGTTCTTCGCGCGACATCTCGCGCAGTTCCGCGTCACTGGGAATGTTCACGTTCTCGCTCATGCGCGAGCTCCGATCCACATAGCCGCGCCGATCACGGCGACCATCCCGATAATCCACATCGCCATGCCCTCGGGCGCGGGGCCGAAGCCACCGAGGCCGTAGCCGCCCTGGCTGCGGGCATTCGCCGACTCATGGACGTAGGCGACGATGTCGCGCTTCTCCTCCGGGGACAGCTGGCGGTCCGAGAACTTGGGCATGTTCTGCGGGCCGGTGAGCATGGCGGTGTACACCTGCGCCGGCACTTCGGCTGCCTTGCCGAGGTCGGGCGCGTACTTGCCCGACGACAGCGCGCCACCCTTACCGGTGAAGTTGTGGCAGGACGCGCAGTTCAGGCGGAACAGGTCGCCACCGCGGGCGACGTTCTCACCGATGAACGAGTGCTGGTTGATCTGGCCGTTGGCGTCGCGCGGAACCTGGGGACCGCCGCCGTTGGCCTGGATGTAGGCGCCGAGGGCGTCGATCTGGTGCTCGTCGAACGCCGGGTCCTTGCGGGCAGCCTGGGCCTCGCCGCGCATGGCAGGCATGCGGCCGGTGGACACCTGGAAGTAGACGGCCGCGTCGCCGACGCCGATGAGGCTCGGGCCGCGGTCCTTCACACCCTGCAGGTTGGCGCCGTGGCACGAGATGCAGGACGTTTCGAACAACTGCTTGCCCGTACGCAGCAAAGCCAGCTGCGACTCGTCGGCGACCGCGACCTGAGGCCGCGGCGTCAGGGTGGCCGCGAGGCCACCAGCGACTAGAAGTCCGAGCAGCAGCAGCATTGCTGCTGAGAGGCGCCGGTGTAACCGACGACGGGACTTGCTGGTCATCGAACCCCTTCTCATCGACGAGTTGGTCATCGGACGAAGTAGATGGTGGCGAACAGGGCGATCCACACGATGTCGACGAAGTGCCAGTAGTACGACACAACGATGGCAGCGGTGGCCTGGGCCGGCGTGAACTTGCTCATCTTCGTGCGGGCAAGCAGGTAGACGAATGCCACCAGACCGCCGATGACGTGCAGGCCGTGAAAACCGGTGGCCAGGTAGAACACCGAGCCGTAGGCACTGCCGGGAATGGTGGTGCCGTGCTCGACCAGGTGGATGTACTCGTAGCCCTGGCCCAGCACGAAGAACAGGCCCATGAGGAACGTGATCACGTACCACCGGCGGAGCCCGAACACGTCGCCGCGCTCAGCCGCGAACACGCCCATCTGGCAGGTGAACGACGACGCGACCAGCACCAGCGTCACCGGCACCGCGAGGGCCAGATTGAGTTCGGTCGGCTTCGGCGGCCAATCGCCGCCGGCCTGGGCACGCGCGGTGAAATACATTGCGAACAGGCCAGCAAAGAACATCAACTCGCTGGAAAGCCACACAATGGTGCCGACACTGACCATGTTCGGCCGGTTCAGCGAATGCACCCTCGACGTGATGGCGGTTCCGGAGGTACCTACAGCGCTCGTCACAGCGGTAAGTATGACGCTTTGTAGTTGTTGAACTCCACCCGGGTGCCGACATTGGTCATAATCGGGTTCGTGCCAACCACCGATCCCCATCAGGAACCGATCACCGACGGGCCCCAGTGGCCCCAGATCCTGGGCCGGCTGACCACCGGCCAGAACCTTGCCGTGGGTCAGGCGGGGTGGGCAATGGACCAGGTCATGACCGGTTCCGCGACCCCGGCGCAGATCGCTGCATTCGCCATCGCGATGAAGATGAAGCGGCCCACCTCCGCGGAGGTGACGGAGCTCGCCGACGTGATGTTGCGACACGCCCGAAAAGTGCCCGCGGACGCGCTCGCGGCGATCGGCACCGATGTCGTCGACATCGTGGGTACCGGAGGCGACGGCTCCAACACCGTGAACCTGTCCACGATGGCGTCGATCGTCGTCGCCGCATGCGGAGTGCCGGTGATCAAGCACGGGAACCGGGCGGCGTCGTCGCTGTCCGGTGGTGCCGACACCCTGGAAGCCCTGGGTGTGCGGATCGACCTGTCGCCGGGAGACGTCGCCCGCTCGGTCACCGAGGTGGGCATCGGGTTCGCGTTCGCCCCGCAGTTCCATCAGTCCTACCGGCACGCGTCGGCCGTGCGGCGGGAGATCGGGGTGCCGACGGTCTTCAATCTCCTTGGGCCGCTCACCAATCCGGCGATGCCGCGGGCTGGTCTCATCGGCTGCGCGTGGGCGGAACTGGCCGAGGTGATGGCAGGCGTGTTCGCCGCGCGCGGCTCCAGCGTCCTGGTGGTGCACGGCGATGACGGGCTCGACGAGCTGACCACCACGACGACGAGCACCATCTGGCGCGTGCAGGCCGGCACCGTGGAGCGGCTGACGCTGGATCCGGCGGCGTTCGGTTTCGCTCGCGCTGACCTCAGCGAGTTGCGTGGCGGTGACGCCACGGCCAACGCGGAGTCGGTGCGCGCGGTACTGGCCGGCCAGGCCGGTCCGGTCCGGGATGCCGTGGTGCTCAACGCCGCGGGGGCCATGGTGGCTCATGCCGGGCTATCCAGCGACGCCCAGTGGGTGCCGGCGTGGGAGCGTGGCCTGGCCCGCGCCACCGAGGCGATCGATTCGGGCGCGGCCGAGCAGCTGCTCGCGCGGTGGGCTCGGTTCACCCAGAAGGTCTGACCGCTGTGCCTGCTGCGCCGCCGCCCGGGCCGACCGGGCGGTGGCGGCCCACTCGGCCCACCTCCCGGCCGCGGTGATCGGCAGGCAGTAGCCCGCCCCTGATTCGGTGTCGGTGCGCACGATGCGCACACCGGGCGCGGCCAGCCAGCGCACGATGAGCGCCACCTCCTCGACGGGCGCGCCGCCCAGCGGCCGCTCTGATGTCAGGATCACCTGTGCCGCAGCGGATATCGCGTCGACGACTGGCATCGGCGGGACCCGCCGCGGCGCGTTGCCTGCTGCCGCCAATTGGCCGTACCGGACCACGACGAGGTGCCAGCCGCCGGCACCGTCGGGCCGGGCGGCCACCAGTTCCGGCAGCGTGGTCAGGGCCCGCAGGCGCTGACCGCGCCACAGTCCGTCGATGACGGTGGCGGCATGGTCCCGGAGCCGTGCCGCGGTCTCGTAGCGGCCTTCGGCCGCCAGGTCGTCGATGTGTTTCAGTGCTGCGCCGAGTGCGGAATCATCAACGCCGGCAATGTTTTCCGCGGCCCGGCCGGCGAATTCGGCATAGCCGCCGGCGGTGATGCCACGGGGCGCCGGACACGGCGACAGTTCACGCTCCGGGCACTGCGGCCCGTGCTCGGCTGCCCGGGCCAGCCGTGTCGTGCAGGTCCGCACTCCCGTGAAGCGGGCCAGCAGCAGGGCCGCGTCGACGGCGTCGGCATGGGCCCGGAACGGGCCGACGGCCCGGTCGTGCCGCGGTGCCCGGATCACGCTGAAACGGGGGAACGCCTCGTCGGTGAGCACCACCCACCACCATTTGTGCGGAGCCTTCGAGCGCCGGTTGTAGGGCGGCGCGTGTGCGGCGAGCAGCCGCAGTTCGCGAACCCCGGCTTCCAGCTCGTGGGCGCACTCCACGTGATCGACGCGGACGGCCAATGACGCCATCTCTTTCATGCGGGCGCGCGGGTCGGCTCCGGTGAAGTACTGCCGGACCCGGCGGCGCAGATCGACCGCGGTGCCGACGTAGAGCACCTCCTCGGACGGCCCGCGAAACAGGTACACGCCAGGGGAGTTCGGCAGTGCGTCGGCGAGCTTGCGGTTGCGGCGCTGTGCGCTGGTGACGTTGGGGAGATAGCCGCGCAGCTCGGCCAGCGTGTGCACACCCTGGTTGCCGATGCGCTCCAGCAGCCCGTGCAGCACGTCGACAGTGGCGCGCGCGTCGTCGAGGGCCCGGTGGGTGGGCGTGGTGGTGGCGCGGAACAACCGGGCCAGCTCCGAGAGCCGGACGCTCGGCGCCTCCTCCCGGGTCAGCACGCGGCGGGCCAGCTTGACCGTGCAGAGCACCGGCGGGTTGGGCCAGGGCAGCTGCGCGCGTTCGGCCGCGGCCCGCAGGAAGCCGATGTCGAAGCCCGCGTTGTGGGCGACCAGGACGGCGCCGCGACAGAACTCCAGAAATGCGGGCAGCACCGATTCGATGCGCGGGGCGTCGCAGACCATGGCCGTGGTGATCCCGGTCAGCTGCACGATCTGGGGCGGGATGGCACGACCGGGGTCGATCAGGGTGCCCAGTTCGCCGATGATCTCGCCGCCGCGGACCTTGACGGCGCCGATCTCGGTGATGGCGTCCCAGCCGCCGCCGGTCTCGTCCGCCCGGGCCCGGCCGCCGGTGGTCTCCAGGTCGACCACCACGAACGTGGTGTCACGCAGCAACGCCTCATCAAGATCGAAAGCCAGCTGGTCGGTGGCGCTGCCGGAGCCCATGACGCGACAGTAGGGGCCGGCACCGACAAGAAATCCCATCGATGTCATTCCGTTATCGGGTTGCTGATCAGGCGCACTTTTTGTCGGTGGACGTCGCTAGCGTGCGCCTCAACCGATAAAGGAGTCAGAGATGAAGATGGACAACGGGCCGGTGAAGATCGACTGCGACGACTGCGCGGTGCGTGGTCCCGGCTGTGGTGACTGCGTGGTCAGCGTTTTGCTGGGTGTGCCCGAGACTTTGATGGACGACGAGCGCCGCGCACTGGAGGTACTCGCCGATGCGGGCATGGCGCCGCGTTTGCGGTTGGTGCCGATCGGCCGTCCGAAAGACCAGATCGGGCCCGCGTCAAGTGCTACGGGCGTAGCGTGACGACCCTCACATTGTGATGCTGGTTAACAGGATCGGGGGGCGGGCTGATAGATTGGCCATTCCCGTTGGACAACGCCGATGCCGTTTCGTAACCTATCTGAGACCTCACTGAGTTCGAAGCGGCTCGAACCCGCAGTTGTAAGGACGCGAAATCTTGAGTCTCCACCGCACACACCGCACCATATGCGGTCTTAAACGACCAGTAGCCGGTGCGATCGCGGGGCTCACCATACTTGGTAGCGTATTTGCGGGCAACGTCCAGGCCGATCCGGCGGACGACGCCGTAGCAAAGCTCAATGAGCTCTCGCGCCAGGCAGAGCAGACCACCGAGGCCATGCACGCCGCGCAGCTCGATCTGAACAAGAAGCTGGCCGCCGCGAAGGCCGCCGACACCAAGCACGAGGCCGCCGCCGCAGCCGCGGACGTCGCTCAGGCCGACCTGGCTACCTATCAGACGTCTGTCGACAAGATTGCTGCAGCGCAGTACATGGGCGGCCGGACCGACGGCATCGACGCCATCCTGACCGCGGATTCCCCGCAGGGCCTGATCGACCAGCTCTCCGTCCAGCGCGTGATGGCCAGTGAGATGGCCGCGCAGATGGCCAACTTCCACAGTGCCTCCGATGCCGCTACCAAGGCCGAGGCCGACTCGGCCAGGCTCGCCGCCGAGTCCAAGACTGCCGCCGAGCAAGCCGCCGCGGTACGTGCTGATCTGCAGTCCAAGCAAAGCAAGCTGCAGGTGCAGATCGCCATCGTCAAGTCCCGCTACACCGCGCTGACGCCGAGTCAGCGCGAGGCATTGGCGGCCCTGCCGCCGGCCCCGGCCGCCCCGCCGGTACCCGCTCCGGACGCCCTGCCGCCGGCTCCGGGTGACGATCCCGCCATCAACGCTGCAGGCCCGACCCCGCCGGTCGAGGGCGCACCCGTAGTGCCCGACGTCGCCGGCGGTACCGCTGCCGGCGCCATCGCGGTGCAGGCCGCGCTGACTCGCATCGGCGATCCCTACTCCTGGGGTGCGGCCGGCCCCGGCGCGTTCGACTGCTCGGGCCTGGTGATGTGGGCCTTCCAGCAGGCCGGCATCTCGCTGCCGCACTCGAGCTACGCGCAGGCGGCCGGAGGCCAGGCGGTGTCGCGCGACCAGATGCAGCCCGGTGACGTCGTGACCTACTACTCCGACGCCTCGCACGTGGGCATCTACATCGGCGACGGCATGATGGTCCACGCCTCGACGTTCGGTGTGCCCGTGCGAGTGGCGCCGGTCGACAACGCACCGATCTACAACGTGCGTCGCTACTGAGCCTGTCCCGACGTCTGCCACGACGGGCTGTCCTCGGCCTGCTCGCCGCTGAGGCGGCGGTGGCCGCAGCGATACTGAGCCGCGGTCGCGCGAACGAGGCCGCCCCGTCGCAGCCCGGGCCGACACCGCCGACGTCTTCGTCGCCGGCACCGACGACCATCCGGCTGGCTGACGGCCGCGCCGTCGAACTCCTGGTCCTGGACCCCGGCTCGACCCTGCCGGGCCGCATCCCCGCCGAACTCGACGGCGCGGTCGCCGCAGTCACCGAATTCTGGGGCGACGACTGGCGCCGTCAGATCACCATCGTGACCACCGGCACCGACGAGGAATTCCAGGCACTGGCCGCCGGGCGTCAGGAGTTTGCCGCGGCCACCACCGTCGACCGTATCGTGTTCGCCCCCGGCGCCGCCAAGATGGGGCCCGGCGCGCTCCGAATCGTGTTGCGCCACGAGCTTTTCCACTATGCCTCCCGGCCCGTCACGGCCGCCGATGCACCCTGGTGCCTGACCGAGGGCGTCGCCGACTACGTCAGCCGCCCGCGCACCCCACGCCCCGCGCCCGCCGACATGGCGGTGCTGCCCGGCAACGCCGACTTCCAGGTCACCGGGCCGGCGCTGTCGCTGGCCTATGACCGCGCCTGGTGGTTCGCCCGGTTCGTCGGCGGGCAGTTCGGCGATCCGGTCCTGCGCCGGCTGTATCTGGCCGCGTGCGGCGTCGATCATCCAGACCTCGACACCGCGCTGGCCGCCGCCCTCGGCATGGATCGCGACGCGTTGACCGCTGCGTGGCAGCGGTGGCTCGCGGCCCCGGGCTGACGCGATAGCCTGACCGCGATGTCTTCCCCGTCGCCCAGCTCGCCCCGGACATCCCGGGTGCTGCTGCTGACCAACGACTTCCCGCCCCGCCGTGGCGGCATCCAGTCGTATCTGGAGAGCCTCGTCGGCGAATTGCTCGGCCGCGGGTCGCACGAGCTGACGGTGTACGCCCCGAAATGGAAGGGCGCGCCCGAATACGACAAGGCTGCCGCGGCCGCCGGATATCAGGTGGTCCGCCACCCGACGACGCTGATGGTGCCCGAACCGACCGTCGCGCTACGGATGCGCAAGCTGATCGCCGAGCACGACATCGACACCGTGTGGTTCGGCGCGGCCGCGCCGCTGGCGCTGTTGGCGCCGCTGGCCCGCGACGCCGGGGCGACCCGGATTGTCGCCAGCACGCACGGTCACGAGGTGGGTTGGTCGATGCTGCCCGTCGCGCGAAACGCGTTGCGCCACATCGGAAACAACACGGACGTGGTGACGTTCGTCAGCCACTACACGCGCAACCGGTTCGCCGCGGCGTTCGGGCCCGAAGCCGCGCTGGAATACCTGTCGCCCGGGGTGGACGTGGACCGCTTCGTCCCCGACGAGGTGGCCCGCGCGGAGCTGCGGGCCCGGTATGGGCTGGGGCAGCGGCCGGTGATCGTCTGCCTGTCGCGACTGGTCCCACGCAAAGGCCAGGACATGCTGATCCGGGCGTTGCCCGCCATCCGGGAACGGATCGACGGTGCCGCGCTGGTGATCGTCGGCAATGGGCCGTACCGCGACGATCTGCGGAAGCTGGCGCAGCGCTACGACGTCACCGACCATGTGGTGTTCACCGGCGGCGTGCCCGGCGACGAGCTACCGGCTCACCACGCGATGGCCGACGTCTTCGCCATGCCGTGCCGCACCCGGGGGAGCGGCCTCGATGTCGAAGGGCTCGGCATCGTCTTCCTCGAGGCCTCCGCGTGCGGCGTGCCGGTCGTCGCCGGCGACTCCGGCGGCGCACCGGAAACCGTCGTGGAAGGAAAGACCGGCCACGTGGTCGACGGTCGCGACGTCGCCGCCATCGCAGCAGCCATCGGCGACATCCTGGCCGACCCCGACCGGGGCGCCGCGATGGGCGCCGCCGGCCGTCAGTTCGTCGTCGACAACTGGCAGTGGAAGCTCAAGGGCGAGCGGCTCGCCGAGCTGCTCTGACCGCGCTCAGCTGTAGAGCGCCGCGATCTCGGCGGCGAACTTCTCGGCGACCACCTTGCGCTTGACCTTGAGCGTCGGCGTCAGTTCGCCGGTGTCCTCGGTGAAGTCGACGGGCAGAATCTGGAACTTCCGGATCGCCTCGGCCTTGGACACCGTCTGGTTGGCGTCGTCGACGGCCTTCTGGATCTCGGCGACCAGCGCCGGGTCCGCGGCCAGGTCGCCCACCGAAGCGCCGGCGTCCTTGCCGTTGCGCTGCTTCCAGCCCTCGAACGCCTCGGGATCGATGGTGATCAGCGCGGCGATGAACGGCTCCTGATCGCCGACGCACATGGCCTGGCTGATCAACGGGTGCGCGCGCATCACGTCTTCCAGCGGGGCCGGGGCGACGTTCTTGCCGCCGGCGGTCACGATGATCTCCTTCTTGCGCCCGACGATCGACAGGTAGCCGTCGTCGTCGATGGCGCCGAGATCACCGGTGTGGAACCACTCGTCGGTGAAGGCTTCGCCGGTGGCGGTCGGGTTCTTCCAGTAGCCGCTGAACACCACGCCGCCGGAGAGCAGCAGCTCGCCGTCTTCGGCGATGCGCATGTTGTTGCCGGGCACCAGCTTGCCGACGGTGCCGACCTTCAACTCGTTGATCCGGTTGACGGTGATGGCGGCGCTGGTCTCGGTCAGGCCGTAACCCTCGTAGATGGTGACGCCGACGCCGCGGTAGAAGTGGCCGAGGCGGGCGCCGAGCGGGGCGCCGCCGGAGATGGCGCCGACGCAGTTGCCGCCCAGTGCGGCCTTGAGCTTGCCGTACACCAGCTTGTCGAACACCGTGTGCTTGAGGCCCAGCAGCAGACCGGCTCCACCGGTGTCCTGCGCCTTGCTCCACTCGATGGCCGTGTCGGCGGCGATCTGGAAGATCTTGCCCTTGCCGTCGTTGCGGGCGTTCTGCTCGGCGGTGTTGTAGACCTTCTCGAACACGCGCGGCACCGACACCACCAGCGTCGGCTTGAAGACCCCGAGGATCGGCACCAGGTTCTTGATGTCGCTGGTGAAGCCGAGCGTCACCTGGTTGCTGAAGCCGGCCACCGCGACCGCGCGGGCCAGCACGTGCGCCAGCGGCAGGAACACCAGCAGCTTCTGGCCCTTGGCCAGCAGGTCGGGGAAGCAGGCCTTGACGCCGCGCAGCTCCGAAAGCAGGTTGGCGTGGGTCAGCTGGCAGCCCTTGGGGCGGCCGGTGGTGCCCGAGGTGTAGATCAGGGTGGCCGGGTCGCTCGACTTGATCGCGGCCAGGCGGGTGTCCAGCTCGGCACTGTCCACCGCGGCGCCGGCGGCGGCCAGTTGATCGAGGGCACCGCCGTCGATCACCAGGACCTCACCGAGCGCGGGCACCTCGGCCCGGATCGACTCGATCTTGGCGGCGTGGGCGTCGGCCTCGGCGAAAGCCAGGACAGCGCCGGAGTCGGCCAGCACATGCCGGATCTGGTCGGCGGCGGAGGTCTCGTAGATGGGCACCGTCACCGCGCCGATCGACAGGATCGCGAAGTCGATGATCGGCCACTCGTAGCGGGTCGCCGACAGCAGCACCACCCGGTCACCGGGCTTGACGCCCTTGGCGATCAGGCCGAGGGCGGTGGCCCGAACCTGGGCCGCGACTTCTGCGCTGGTCACGTCGGTCCAGGTGTCGCCGACCAGGCGCTGAATGGCTACGTGGTTGGGGTCGCCGCGCTCGAGGGAGTACACCGGGGCGACGACGTTGTCGTACTCGCCGATGGTGAACGATGCCGGAACGCTGAACTCACGCACGGTGTGGCCTTTCGGGTCGTGGCAGTGCACCGACAGCAATGCCGTGCTCAGCGTAGTCGGGTGCTTCATCACACTGTGGGGGCGTATGTGAAGCTGGTGGGGATGAACAGCATCCAGATCGCCGACGAGACCTTCGTGTGTGCCGACCCAGCCGCTGTCGGTGCCGCCGTGGCGAACCCGAGCAGCTGGCGGCGATGGTGGCCGGACCTGAAGCTGACGGTCGTCGAAGACCGCGGTCCGGCAGGGCACCGGTGGACCGTCACCGGCGCGCTGACCGGGACCATGGAGGTCTGGCTGGAAACCGTCATGGACGGTGTCGTACTGCATTACTTCCTGCACGCCGAGCCGACGGGCGTGTCCGGCGCCGCGCTGGCCGAGCTGAACCTGGCGGAGCTCAACCATCGTCGCCGGGTGGCCGGGAAGAACATGGCTTTCGAGATCAAGACCGACCTCGAGCGGACCCGCCCGGTGGGCGTGTCCCGGTTGGCCTGAGGCTCGCATCACCCGACCAGGGCTGAGCGCTGGCGGTACATTGAGAGCTCGGCAGACGGGCGCCTCGCGCCTGCGCCGGCATCGTTAACTCGGGGAAGTGGACACGTGGCGGACAAGACTGCGCAGACCATCTACATCGACGCCGACCCGGCGACCGTGATGGACGTCATCGCCGATATCGGCTCATATCCGGACTGGGTCGCCGAGTACCCGGAGACCGAGGTGCTGGACGTCTACGCCGACGGTTACCCGAAGACGGCCCGGATGGTTCTCGACGCCACGGTGCTCAAGGACACCATGGTGTTCACCTACCAGTGGCCCGCCGACCGCCGGTCGGTGAGCTGGTCCCTGGTGTCCAGCTCGCTGCTGAAGGCCCTCGACGGCACATACCGCTTGTCGCCCAAGGGTTCTGGCACCGACGTGACGTACGAACTGTCGGTCGACCTGATCATCCCGATGATCGGATTACTCAAACGCAAGGCGGAGCGCCGCCTGACCGACACGGCGCTCAAGGACCTGAAGAAGCGAGTCGAGTCTGATTGACACGGACCCTGCTGGGCGCGCCCGGATCAGTCTGTTCGTCGGTAAGGGTGGAGTAGGCAAGTCGACGGTGGCCACGGCCACCGCGGTGCGTGATGCCCGGGCCGGGCAGCGGGTGCTGATCGTGTCGACGGACCAGGCCCACTCCACGGGCGACGTGCTCGGCGCCGACGTCCAGCCGACCGGCTTACGGGTGCCCACGCAGGTGCCCGTCGACGACGGCGCCGGCGTCATGCTCGATGCCCTGGCGCTGGACACCCTGGCGCTGCTGGAGGCCCGGTGGCGAGAGGTGGCCGCGGTACTGGTCGCCCGGTTCCCGGAGTCCGATGTGGGAGACGTTGCACCGGAAGAACTTTCGGCACTGCCCGGGATTCAGGAGGTGCTGGGGCTGCACGAGGTCGCGGAGCTGGCGGCCTCAGGCAACTGGGACCACGTGATCGTCGACTGCGCCTCGACCGCCGACGCCATGCGGATGCTGACACTGCCCGCGGCGTTCGCCCTCTACCTGGAGAAGGCCTGGCCGCGGCACCGGCGGCTGTCGGTCGGTCTGGCCGATGCCAAGACGATCGCCATGGTGACCCTCGTCGAGCGCCTCGCCGGCGCCACCGAGGCGCTGGGCGAGCTGCTGGACCAGCCCGACGTCACCGCGCACCTGGTGCTCACCCCGGAACGGGTGGTGGTGGCCGAGGCGGTGCGGACGCTGGCGTCGCTCACCTTGATGGGTGTGCACGTGTCCGAGCTGATCGTGAATCAGGTTCTGATCCAAGACGATTCGTACGAGTACGTGAACCTGCCCGCGCACCCCGCATTCGACTGGTACGCCGAGCGCATCGCCGAGCAGCGCAGCATGCTCAGCGACCTGGATGCGGCCGTCGGCGACGTGCGTCTGGTGCTGGTGCCGCACCTGGCCGGCGAGCCCATCGGACCGAAGGCGCTGGGGGAGTTGCTGGAGGCGTCGCGGCTGCGGCACGGCGCTCCACCGCCCGCCCCGCCGCGCCCCATCGTCGACCGCGAATCGGGCTCAGGATTGGCTGCTGTCTATCGGCTGCGGATAGAATTGCCGCAAATCGACCCGGAGTCGCTGACTCTTGGCCGCGTCGACGATGACCTCATCATCGGCTCGGGTGGTACCCGGCGCCGGGTCCCGTTGGCATCTGTCCTGCGCCGTTGCATCGTGACCGGCGCGTCATTGCGCGGCTGCGAACTGACTGTCCGTTTTCGCCCTGACCCGGAGGTGTGGCCCAAGTGACGCACACCAATTTCGGGGCTGAATCCCTCGGCGACCTACCGATGGACCTGCGACTGCTGGCCCAGGCCCTCATCGACAAGATCGATCCCGTGGTGCGGCTGTCCGTGTCGATGCTCGCCGACGGTGAGAATCCGAGCGACTGCAACCAGGTGTGGTGCCCGGTGTGCGCCCTGGTCGCGTTCGCCAATGACGAGCAGCACCCGATGCTGACGGCAATCGCCCAACACAGCACCACTTTTCTGGACGCGGTGCGCGCCGCGCTCGCCGACCAGGGGCCTGCCGGCCCGCACCCGGAGCCGCCGACGGATCCGTCCGGTCCGGGTGGCAAACACCGTCAGGCCGACGAGTCGCCGTCGAGTCCCGCGGGCCCGGGTCGTTACCAGTCCATCCCGGTCTCGGTAGAGGAATAACCAGTCCGCCGCGGGCTGTGGTCCGGCCGACAGTCGCGAGTAAGGTTGTCGCAGGGCACCGTCCGGGCGTCTTCAGCGGGAGGTTCGATGTTCTTCTGGTTTTACAAGTACATCTTGATGGGCCCGTTGCTGCGTCTGCTGGGCCGTCCGAAAGTCACGGGGCTCGAATACGTCCCCGATCACGGCCCTGTGCTGCTGGCCAGTAATCACCTGGCTGTCGTCGACAGTTTCTACCTGCCGCTGGTGCTGCGCCGCCGGATCTTCTTCCTGGCCAAGGCCGAGTACTTCACCGGTACCGGGATCAAGGGCAAGCTGATCAAGTTCTTCTATTCGTCGACCGGTCAGGTGCCGATCGACCGCACCAATGCCGATTCCGCGGCCGATGCGTTGACCGCCGCGGCCAAGATCCTGGACAAGGGCAAGCTGCTCGGCATGTATCCCGAGGGCACTCGTTCTCCCGACGGCAAGCTGTACAAGGGCAAGACCGGCCTGGCCCGCATCGCGCTGGAGACCGGCATCCCCGTCATTCCCGTCGCGATGATCAACACCGACGTGGTGAACCCGCCGGGCAGCAAGATGTGGCATTTCGCCCGCGTCGAGGTGAAGTTCGGCAAGCCGATGGACTTCCGCCGTTTCGAGGGCCTGGCCGGTAACCGGTTCATCGAGCGCGCCGTGATCGACGAGGTCATGTACGAGCTGATGCGCCTGTCCGGCCAGGAGTACGTCGACCTCTACGCAGCGGACGTCAAAGAGGGAAAAACCCCGCCGGCCGCGATCAAAGCGGGCTGAGCTAGGTCGTCGCCGAGATCGGCGCGACGTGCTCGGTGGCGGCGGCTGACGGCGTGCCGCGGCCGGTGATGGTGCCCGCCGCGGCAATGACGGCCAGCCCCCACCACACATAGGAGCTGCCGACCACCTGGCGCCACAGCGTCGCGTCCACCTCGTGGTGCTCGGGCAGGAGCCGGATCGGGGTACAGACCAGCAGGAACACCCCGACGGCGCTGACCGCAGCGAGGGCGGCACTGCGTTCCCGGTAGGCGAGCACCGTGATGGTCACCAAGGTCGGCACGACCCACACCCAGTGGTGTGACCACGACACCGGCGACACCACCAGGCCGAACATCGCCACGCACATCAGGGCCAGCACCGGCTGTCCCGCGCGCAGCACCCGATGTGCCGCCCACACCGTCAGCGCCAGCACCGCGAAGCACAGCACCACCCAGAGCACGAACCGCGGCGTCGCCGACATCCCGAACCGGGCCAGCGTGCCCGAGATGTTCTGGTTGGTGTTCAGCGTCGCGGTACCGATGCGGTCGGTGTTGCGGACCGTCTTGGTCCAGTACTCCCACGAGTCGCCCCAGGCCAGGGCGAACGCGAACAGCGTCACCGCGACCGACGACGCCACCGTGGTCAGCAGCGCGCGGAAATCGCGACGCAGCAGGAAATACAGCAGGAACACGGCCGGGGTCAGCTTGAGGGCGATCGCCACCCCGAGCAGGACACCGCGAGGCCAGGGCGTGCGGCGGGGGACGCAGTCGGCGATCACCAGCGTCATCAGGACGACGTTGATCTGACCGAAGTTGAAGTTGGACCGCACCGGTTCGAGGAACAGCACGGCTGGTCCGACGATGGCGGCGGCCAGCCAGCAGCGGCGGGCCAGCGCCGAGCCGCCGAACTGCGACTGCGGCCAGACGTCCAGCCTGGTCAGCACGATCACGATGGACACCAGCAACAACACGAACGTCGTCACCGTGATGGCCACGCTGGCCCCGGGCAGGGGGAGCCAGGCGAACGGCGCGAACATGATCGCGGCCAGCGGCGGGTAGGTGAACGGCAGGTCGATGCCAGCCTCGGTGCGGAAGATCGTGCTCTCGTTGTACAGCGGGGTGTTGTTCAGCCAGGCACGGCCGCCCATCCGGTACACGTCGATGTCGATTCGGTACGGCGTGTGGCCCAGCAGCCGCCAGGCGCCCCATACCAACGTCAACGCGGCCAGCAACTGCAACAGCCGCCAGGCCAAGGTGGGCCGCAACCCGGGTCTGATACGCATCTCGCCGGACAGCCTATCGGGGGGACCGGCGCGTCGGCGCCCTGCGGGGCAGTGACACGCATACACGGGCGTAAGTTTCTTCACCGTGCGGTCGCCCCTACCTACGGAGTTCGTGTCCAGTGGGCGGCTGCCGTTGTTGTGGTGCCTGATTGCGTTCATCTTGACGTTTTTCGTCACCCGCACCGTGGTCCGTTATATCCGGGCCCACGCCGACAACCCGGCGCCGCGCAAATGGTGGCAGCCGCGCAACATCGGCCACGGCAGCCTGCACATCCATCACGTGGTGATCGGCATCGTGCTGGTGATGGTGTCCGGGGTGACGATGGTGACCCTGGCGGTCGACGGCGGCGTCCCCGAATTCACCGTGGCGGCAATCGTTTTCGGTATCGGTGCGGCCCTGGTCCTGGACGAGTTCGCGCTGATCCTGCACCTGTCCGACGTGTACTGGGCCGAGGACGGCCGGACGTCGGTGGACGCGGTGTTCGTCGCCGTTGCGGTGGCGGGACTGCTGGTCCTGGGATTCAACCCGCTGTCGTTCTTCGACATCACGGTCTGGCGCGACGACCAGGACGTGACCGCCCGGATCGTGGTGGTGGCGCTGGCCCTGGTCACCCTGGCGATGGCGGTCATCGTGCTGCTCAAGGGCAAGGTGTGGACCGGCCTGGTCGGGATGTTCATCACACCGCTGCTGGTCATCGGGGCGATCCGGCTGTCGCGGCCGCACGCGCCGTGGGCCCGTTGGAGGTACACGAGCCGGCCCCGGAAGATGCACAAAGCGCTGGAACGCGAGCGGTGGCTGCGCCGGCCGGTGGTGCGGGCGAAGCTGTGGTTACAGGATGCGATCGCGGGTATGCCAAAGTTTCCCGACGACGCGGCCGTGGACCAACAGCTCGACCGCGAGATCCATGCGGCACCCGCGCCGCCGGACCGAATCCCGACCGAGGTTGCCTGAATGAAGTACTTCTACGACACCGAGTTCATCGACGACGGCCGCACCATCGAGCTGATCTCGATCGGTGTCGCCGCCGAGGACGGACGCGAGTATTACGCCGTCTCCTCGGAGTTCGACCCGGACCGGGCGGGTTCCTGGGTACGCAAGAACGTGTTGCCGAAGCTGCCGTCGCCGTCGTCGAAGGTGTGGCGCTCGCGCCGCCAGATCCGGTCGGACCTGGAGGACTTCTTCAACATCGACGGCGACGAGCCGATCGAACTGTGGGCCTGGGTCGGCGCGTACGACCACGTGGTGCTGTGCCAGTTGTGGGGTCCGATGGCCGACCTGCCGCCGGCCATGCCGCGCTTCACGCGCGAGCTGCGGCAGTTCTGGGAGGACTGTGGCAGCCCGCGGATGCCCGCACGGCCACGCGACTCGCACGACGCGCTCGTCGACGCGCGGCACAACCTGGACCGCTATCGGCTGATCGCCGAGATGATGACAGCGCCCCGGTAACTCACCAAGCGCGGAACGGCACGCTGGTGACGGCGGCGTCGTTCGCGCCGAACTGCACCGTCAGCTGCAGCGTCCACAGCCCGGGCCGCGGCGCGGTCGCATAGGTGCTGTGCCAGCGGCCGTCCGGACCCGCGGTGAACCGCACGGGCAGTGAGGCGATCTCAGCACTCGACAGGGTGCCGCGCATCGCGGTCGCGCCGGGCGCAGTGATATCGATCGGGATGGCGCCGTGCCGGGTGGTGTCGAGATGCACCTGTGCCTGACGGCCCTGATCCAACGCGGCAGTGGCGGTGAGCGGCGGGCCGTAGGTGGTGCGTGCCGGTGGTTCACCGGTGAGCACCGTGGTCAGCACCAGCACCAGCACCGCGAGGGCGGTTTCCAGTGGCACGGTGCGGCGCAGCCGCTCGGGCGTGAGTCGGCGCCGGCCCAGATACGCCAGGGCGGCCGTCAGTGTCACCAGGAAAACCTTGGCGCACAAGGCCATTCCGTAACCGGTCGACCACAACGATTCGATGGGCGACACCTGCCGCCAGGCCTGGTACTCGCCGGTGAGCAGCACTGCCGCGACGCAGCCGAACGCCACCCGGGACCACCGCTGTAGTTCGTCGCTGCGCCGAGCCGGCAGCACGACCAGCGTCAGGACGCTCAGGCCGCCCACCCACAGCGCCATGGCCAACAGGTGGATGGTGGTGACGGTCGTGGCCAGCCACGGGTCGGGCCCGGCCGCGGCGTGCCCGGAGGCGGCGATGCCGGCCGCGAGCCACCCGGCGGCGACGGCGAACAGCGGCGTCCCCAGCCGGGCGTTGCGGACCAGCGCTATCGCCGCCACACCCAGCAGCGCCACCTCGGCATAGAGCCCCGTGCCGGTGGTGGCGGTGTCGATGACGGTCGCGGCGGCCAGCAGCGCCCAGCCGGTGCCGGCCAGGATGCGGGTCCGGCGCAGTGCGAGCGCCCACCCCCACACCAACCGGGCCGCCGCGAGAACACCGACGCACAACGCCAGGCCGGTGTACTTGAGACCGCGCGTGACATCCGATGCCGTCGATGACGAGACGACCGGACGAGCCTCCGGCGGCGCGTCCGGCGCCTGTTGCACGCCGAAGCTCACCGAGCCGGACACCTCGTGGCCGTCGGCCGACATCAGCCGCCAGGTGGCGGTATAGCTGCCGCGCGGCAGGTCCGGCGGCAGCTCCAGCTGGACGGCGGTGTTACCCGACTGCTGCCGCACCGCCTGGTCGACCCGGACACCGGAGTTCGAAATCACCTGTACCGCACCGGGAATCAGGCGAACCGGCTCGTCGAAGGTCAGGGTGACCCGACTCGGTGCGGCCGGCAGGGTAGTGCCGTCGACGGGATCGCTGGAGACCAGGACGGCGTGCGCGTGCGCGACGGGAGCCGGCAGCAGGAGCGCGAGCAGAGCCGCGAGCAGGACGACCGGCAGCGCGGCGACCGATCTCAATTCTTTCGTCGTGACATCGCCAGGTTAGCGATCCCCAGCAGCAGCGCGACCACCGACACGGCCAGCGCCGTCAGACCCGGCCACGCCGGTGCCGCGGACGCGGGGGCAGCGGCCGCGGGTCGGTCGTGGTCGCCGCCGCCGGCGGGCTTCAAGTGCAGGGCGGGCGCCGGATGCTCGGGCTCGGGCTGCCCCGGATTGGCCTTCTCGTTCCAGTTCACGACCTTGCCGTCGTTGTAGGTCTGCACCGCCGGCAGCGCCAGCGTGTTGACCTTGGGCAGCGGGCCGGCCGAGATGGCGAAGACGTTGAACTGATGCGGCGGGATGGCCGCGTCCGGTGCGGTGGCCTTCCATTCGACGGACGAGACGTACTCGGTGACCTCGACGCCGTCGTCGTCCTTCTGCGGGGTGGGCAACTTCTTCTTGGTGAGGGTGGCCGTCCAGCCCGCCTTCTGCTGGGTGCTGACCGAGATGATCGGCTGGTCGTCGGGCAGCACGACCAACAGGGCGGTGGTGGACGCGGTGTCCGATTCGGTCGGGACGCGGAAGTTCAGCACGCCCCAGCCGCCCTGGGTGGCGTCGCCCGTCACCTTGACGTGGGCCGCGGCCGGTGCGGCCAGGGCGACGGCGCAGGCGGCCGTCGCAGTGATGGCGGCGACGGTCTGAAAAGGCTTGGGCATGTTGTCCTTTCGGGGCACTACGAGGGTTAGACGGCCATGACGGCGAAGGTGGCGCTCATGCCGAGCGCCATGAGCAGGTCGGCGTACGGGCGCTTCGGCCCGCGTACCAGCAGATAGAACCACCACAACGCGGCGATGCAGAACGCGACCGCGAGCGCGGCGCACACCACGACGAGCCAGACCGGGGGAGTCACCGCGACGGCGCCGTGGCCGAGATGCGCGCTGTGCGGACCCGAGGCCTGAGCTCCCGAACTGGCCGCTGCGACCGGCAGTCCGGCGTTCGGGGCCATGAGCAGGCCCATCAGCGCCATCGCGGCCATCATCGCGCAGTGGTAGACGGGGTGCGGCAGGTCGAACCCGAACAGCGCCAGGTAGGCGAAATACAGCGCTCCGGCGGTGAACACCAGGGCGTACAGCAGCGGTGACACCCGCATACCGGCCGGCCACAGCATGGCGATCATGCCCACCGACGCCAGCGCGTGCATCGCCCCGACCCCGCGCTGCTGGGGTGCGCGCCGTCCGGCGCCCGCGAACAGCAGCGCCGCCACCACGAACACGGCGGTCAGCGCCCAGCGCAAGGCGGAGTCGGCGATCACGCTGTCATTAGTCGTATGAAACCGGTCTTCAGTTCCCGGCGGCCTTGGCCCGCATATCGGGTTGCGATCGGTCCAACGGTGTCAGTGCCACGCCCAGCCAGCAGACCGCCAGTACCGCGGCTGCCACGAAGCCGGCCAGCGGCCACCACACGGCGACGCGCGCCGGCGACGTCTGGCACCACCAGACCGCCCCGAATCCCGCCGCGGTGGCCACGCCCGACAGGTACAGCGCCGCACAACACACGCGAAACCGCTTGCGCCACAGCGCTGTTGCCGATGCCACCGCGGCCAGAGTGAAGAGCACGGCGACGACCTTCAGTACCCACCGATGAGTTTCGGACCAGCAGATGCCGGCGGACACCGCGAGTACGACGACCGCGACGGCGGTGGGGTAGCGGCGCGCAGGGCCGATCCAGACCTCGTCGAACACCCGTCGCCCGATGGCGCTCAGGGTGTGTTCGAGATCGATGGTGTGGTGGGTGGACAAGCCCAACTCCGTTCAGTCTGCAGAACAGTCTCGCAGAGTTGGTCGGATGAGTGGGGGCGCGGGTTCCGTACCGGCTCATCGTGGTGCGATTGCGGAGTTCACCAGGGCCGGGGCGGAAGTTTCGTTCGAATGGCTGGCGACGGTGTCGGGGTACGTGACCTATCTGCCGCCGTTGGCCCAGCGTAGTGCTTCTAATGCCACCGCAACCTTCACGCTGGAGTGTTCCAGCGGCTGCGGTAACAGCTCATTGGCGCGAGTGAGCCTGTTTAGCAACGTGTTTCGATGCGTGAAGAGGCGAGCAGCCGCGCGTGAGGCGTTGCACTGCGCATGGATGAAGGTCAGAACGGTCCGCTGGAGTTCAGGATCGGCCATCGCCAAATCCCCGAGGGTGTGTTTGATGAATCGCTGCGCCGGTTCTGGGTCGGCGGTGACCAGGGCGGCGAGCTCGACATCAGCGAAGCTGGCGACCCGCCGGCCGGCGCCGAGCCGGGCCATGATGCGTTCTGTGGTGACGGCATCAAGGTGGCTGCGCCGGAACCCGTCGATTCCTGCCGCCGTGGGCCCGAGAGCGATCCGCACCCCTGGCAGTTGATCGACCGCGGCGTAGACACGATCCAGGTCGGGGCCGGTTTCTCCGGGCACCCACACCCATCGGGTGGCGGCATCGGCCAGCACCGACAACGGTCGGGGGCCGTCGACGGTGTGGGTAAGCGCTTCGGCGGCGCGGTCCAAGTCGGCCAAGTCAGTGTCGGACTCGTCGCCCCAGATGACAGCTGCGGTGTGGCTCTGTCCAAGGTGGTATCCGAGCTTGTTCTCGGCGTGCCGCTCGGTGATGGCCGCCCCGTGCAGAATCAGCGTCACGACTTCCCGGCGCTCGGCATCCGTGCCGCGGGTCAGCGCGTCGCGTTCGATCCGGAGCTGTCGGTGGATACCGGCGATGGTCGCGTCGATGAATGCGGTGATCGAGCGCGCTGACACCTCGAGCAGTTCTCGTTGTTCGGCCGAATCTGAGGTCAGATCGAATACGATCCGCATCCACTGGAGCCAGACCATGTTGTGACCGATCCGGTACGCGTCCAACAGCGCTGATTCATCGAGCCCGCGCCGAATCAGGTCGCGTGCGATGGCCAACGAGTCGGCTCCGACATTGGCTGCGACCGGCTCTCCGGGGTGACCGATATTGGCAGCGGCCCAGTGCAGCTGGTTTGCCCGGTTGCTGCGGCGGACTTCCCCGGCGAGAACCGGATCGTTCACGATGGCCGGCGGCATGTAATCCGATGCCAGCGTGGCGGCATGCAACTCGTCGAGCCAGTCTTGGGGAACGTTGATGACTTTCTCGGCGGCCAGCCGCATCAACTCGCAGACTCGCGGTGACGGCGGCTCCCAGCCGGGTGGCTCCATGCAGCACAGCCTATGACACGACGGCACTATGCATAAGTAGATAGCAATATCTGTGCGAAATGCCCTTGTAGCTGTGCCTTGCGCTGGGGAACGATTACATCCCGTTCAGTCGATTCGAGACTTCCGTCACACAGCGAGGCAACTTATGCGAGACGTCACATCCACTTCACCGTCACCGATGCTGCGCGTCCACGGCCGGCAAGCCGTCAGCGTTGCGCCCGCCACGTGCGGCTCATCGCGGATCACCGACGACGGCGCCGACGTCTCCCTCAACCGCGCCGGTCGCCGACGGCTGCCTCGCGCGCGACGGGTTGGGGCCACCCGCGTTGCGACCATCGCCGCCGCAAGTACGTTGGCGGTCGCGCTGACCGCCGCGACCGCAACCGAGCCGGTGGCGACCGCGGCCCGAGACCACCGCCTGGCGGCGAACTTGGCGTTTACGCTTACCGCTGCAGCTAGCCCTTTTCAAACTGAAATCGATCAGATTCTCGCGGCCCAGCAAGCTGTTGTCGCCAATAACAGTAACTACCCGTTCGTCACGGAGTTCGATAAGACACTACTGCCGCAATATGCGCGCCTTGTTGCGACGGGTCAACTCTTCAATGCGCTCGGCAAATTCAATCTGGATAATTCGATAACTCAGAATGGGCAGTCGGTGCCCTACACCTGGAATGCGCCCGGCGCCAACCCGATCACCAACATGAACATCTCGAACCCGGACACGCCGTATCTGTTTACCCATCTGGGTAGCGGTACTCAAATCATGACTGTTCGTCCCGGTCCCGGTACCGCCGACTTCAGTATCACTACATCGAAAGGCGACTATCTCGGAAATGGCGATATCATCCCGCATCGCGCCTACAATCTCACCGGCTTTACGCCCAACAGCGACGGTACCTACACCATTGTCCTGAGTCCGACGCCACAGCCTGGCAACTGGGTCGATACTTCCGACGACTACTCGATGCTGCTGCGCAACACCACCGGTGATTGGGGATTGCTACGCGCCACGGTATCCCTGCAGACGCCGGGTCAGCCGGACGTCGTCCTCCCGCCGCGTCTATCGAAAACGCAGATCAGCGCGGTGTTGAATCAGATTTCGACGACCTTTGCGTCCGTCAACAGCAGCCGCTTCCTGCTGGGTCTGCAAACAATACAAAACACGCTGCCGAGCAACACGTTTACGCCGATCACGTTGACCGGCAATGCAGTGGGGGCCTCGAACTCTTTTCAGCTGAGTAGTTTCGGACATTTTGCCCTCGAGCCTGGTCAAGCACTCGTGGTCAAAGTGCCGAACATTGACGCGGGCTATACAGGATTTCAAATAAACGACGCCTGGACGTATGCGCTGCCGTATGCCACCGCCTCCGGCACCCTCAACAACACTCAGACTTACAAAGATCCTGATGGCTTTACCTATTACGTGATCAGCAGCACCGATCCTGGAGTGGCGAACTGGATTGATTCGAGCAACAACCCTGATGGAAATGTCTTCCTGCGGTGGCAGGCTCTGCAGGACGGTACGGCCCCGTCGATCCCAATACAGACGCAGGTCGTAAATGTCGCCGACATCCGTGACGCACTTCCGGCGGACACCCCGGTCGTCACCCCGACGCAACGGAAAGCCGAACTGCGGCAGCGGCTGCTCGAATGGGGTTATTCCCTGCACCAGAACAACAACCTGGGTTGGATCACGAGCAACCTTGAACTCGACCAGATCAAGGCTGCGGTCGGCCAAGACGCGTTCAATCAGATATTCGTCGGTCAAACCGGTGTGCCCTCGGTGCTGGACCGCATGACATCAGCGGCGCTGATGCCCAACGTCAGCGCCGTCGCGCACGCCCTGCTGGCCAATCCGGCCGGAAGCCTGTCGGCGGTGGTTAACAACCTGCCTCTCGTGATCAATGACATCGGCCTGCCGATGGTCTTGGCCGTACTGCGCCTGCAGATGCACGTCGGGCAGACCGTCCAGGCCGTCGTCGACGATCTCAGATCCGGACACCCGGAGAAAGTATTGGGCGACCTGGGTTCGGGTGTGCGGGGTCTGGGCACGCTGGTCGGTCAAACCCTGACCGACCCGGCTACCAGTGTCACCGCCGGCTTTCTCAATGCTCGCGACGATCTAGCGGTTGCGCTGATGCACGCCAACAGTTACACACTCTCACCGAGTGATTTCGGGCGCGCGCTCAAGCAGATCACCGAGTTCGGACGATCGGCATCTCAACTGATGTTGGCAGGAAACAGCTACTTGCTGCCGACGAACACCCCGGCCGCAGCGTCGAGTTCCGCCCCGGCTACGGCAACGAGTTCAGGCCCGGCCGCGGTGAGCACCCCGCCCACGCCGACGAGTCCCACCGCGGCAGCGGTGAGCACCCCGCCCACGCCGACGAGTCCCACCGCGGCAGCGGTGAGCACGCCGCCCGCTGCATCGAGTTCCGAGCCGGCCGGGGTGACCACGTCGCGCGCAGCGTCCAGTTCCGGTCCCGCAGTGGTGACCAAGTCGCCCGCAGCGTCGAGCCCCGTGACGTCACTTGCGGATACCCCGTCGGCAAAGGCCACCTCTTTGACCGCGACCTCGTTGCCGGCGGTGAGCCGGCCCGAATCCACGAAGTCGACGCCGACAGGCAAGGCCGGCAAACCGACGAGCACCGTAACTGATAGCACCGGCACACCGAGCACCGGCGAGGCGGCGGCGCCGCGCACCGATGCATCATCGTCCAAGGCGTCGCCGAGGTTGCCCAAAGTCCGCGGCGGTGGGAGTCGTCCTGGCCAGAATCGGCCCACAACCCAGAACACCACGCCGAACACCGGCGCGTCCGGGACGTCGACAACCCACAGCCAAAGCGAACACGCTGCCGGGGCCGCCAGCCACTCCAGCAGCTAACTCGCGTCGGGACACAGCCGGCGTGACGCGTCCGGGCAGCGGGCCGCTAGCCCGCAGCCCGGACGTGAGGCCGCAACGACCGGCACGTCAGGTCAGGTCAGACTCGCCAATCTGAAGCGCAGTCAGCCCGCGCTCTGGTCCTGATTCCCTGCCTTCAGCAGGTCGTCGCGGGCCCGGGCGACCCGGGAACGGATGGTGCCGACGGGGCAGCCACAGATTTCGGCGGCCTCGGCGTAGGACAGGCCCAGCACCTGGGTCAGCAGGAGCGCTTCCCGGCGGTCTGAGTCCACGCCATCGAGCAGCATGCGGATTTCGACGATGTCCTCGAACCGGGCGGTCGGCTGGTGCATGTCGACGACGGTCTCGGGCTCGATGGCGGCGCTGCTGCGCGGGCGGCATTGCTTGCGCCGGATGTGGTCCACGACGACGCGGCGGGCGATCGACAACAGCCAGGTGCGGGCGGTCGACCGGCCGCGGAACCGGGGCAGCGAACCGAGGGCCCGCAGGTAGGTCTCCTGCGTCAGGTCGTCGGCGTTGCCGGGCTCGTCGAGATAGGCGACGGTGCGCCAGACATCGCGCTGGGTAGCCTTGATGAACTGGTCCAATGCGGCGCGATCGCCCCGACCGGCAGCCAGCGCCAGGCGGGTCACTTCGTCGTCGTCGCCGCGGCTGTTCACGGCCCGACCATATGCGACTGTTGCCGGGAACTCACAGCCGGGCACGTCCGACCAATGTTTTGGGTAGCTCCCGCTTCGCGGGGACAATAGGAGGATGATGACGGCCAGCTCGGTCAGCACAGTGGTTGGCAGCGCGGTCGACGCTGCCGCAACCGCCGACGACAGTGCGGCCGCGCGTCGGGTGCAGCTCGACGTGACCGGCATGTCGTGCGGCGCCTGCGCCGCGCGGGTCGAGCGGACCCTCAACAAGATGCCGGGCGTGCGCGCCACCGTGAACTTCGGCACCCGCGTCGCCACGGTCGACGCACTTCCCGAGATCGCCGACACCGAGCTGTGTGACGCGGTCCGCAAGGCCGGCTGCGATGCCGAACCCCGGTCGGGGGCGGTCATCGGGGAGCGCGATGACGAGGACCTGTCGCAGGCCCGGTACCTGCTGCGCCGGCTGCTGGTGGCTGCGGTGCTGTTCGTCCCGCTCGCCGATCTGTCGGTGATGTTCGCCGTCGTCCCCAGCACCCGGATCACCGGTTGGCAGTGGATATTGACCGCGCTGGCCCTGCCGGTCGTCACCTGGGCGGCCTGGCCGTTCCACCGCGTGGCCCTGCGTAACGCCCGCAACCGGGCCGTCTCCATGGAGACGCTCATCTCGGTCGGCGTGACCGCGGCGACCGTGTGGTCGCTGTACACGATGTTCGTCGGGCACCACGCCACCACGACCACCGGCATCTGGCAGGCGCTGGCCGGCAGCGACGCGATCTACTTCGAGGTCGCGGCGGGCGTCACGGTGTTCGTACTGGCGGGCCGCTACTTCGAGGCCCGCGCCAAGTCCAAGGCGGGCAGCGCGCTGCGGGCGCTCGCCGCGCTGAGCGCCAAGAACGTCACGATCCTGCTGTCCGACGGCGCCGAGATGGTCATCCCTGCAGAGGAACTCGCCGAACAGCAGAAGTTCGTGGTGCGCCCCGGTCAGACGATCGCGGCCGACGGACTCGTGGTCGAAGGCTCGGCCGCGGTCGACACCAGTGTGATGACCGGTGAGGCCAAGCCGGTCCGGGCCACCCCGGGCAGCAGCGTCATCGGCGGCACGATCGTGCTCGATGGTCGCCTGATCGTCGAGGCCGCCGCCGTCGGTGCCGACACGCAGTTCGCCGGCATGGTGCGGCTGGTCGAGGAAGCGCAGGCGCAGAAGGCCGAGTCGCAGCGCCTGGCCGACCGCATCGCCTCGGTGTTCGTGCCGTGTGTCTTCGGCATCGCCGCCCTGACCGCGCTGGGCTGGGCCCTGGCCGGGGCGGGTCCGGACAAGGTGTTCGCCGCCGCGCTGGCGGTCCTGGTCATCGCCTGCCCGTGCGCGCTGGGCCTGGCCACGCCGACGGCGATGATGGTGGCGTCCGGACGCGGCGCCCAACTCGGCATCTTCCTCAAGGGACACCGGTCGCTGGAGGCGATCCGGGCCGTCGACACCGTCGTCTTCGACAAGACCGGCACCCTGACCACCGGGCACCTGGCCGTCACCGCGGTCACCGCTGCCGACGGCTGGCAGTCCGATGAGGTGTTGGCCCTCGCCGCGGCGGTGGAGTCGGCTTCCGAGCATGCGGTCGCGGTGGCCATCACCACGGCCGCGCCGGAACACGAGGCGGTCACCGATTTTCAGGCCATTCCCGGCCGCGGCGTCGTCGGCACCGTGGGGGAGCGCGAGGTGCGGATCGGTAAGCCGTCCTGGGCGGCCGGTCGTGCCGCGGTGCCGTTGGCCCTCGCCGAAGCGCGCCGCAGCGCCGAATCCCGTGGGGAGACGGTGGTTTTCGTGGCCGTCGACGACCAGCTGTGCGGTGCCGTTGCGGTCGCTGACGCGGTCCGTGATTCGGCTGCCGGTGCCATCGCCGCGCTGCACGAACGCGGCCTGAAGACCATCCTGCTGACCGGCGACAACCCCGCGGCCGCTGCCGCGGTAGGTGCTGCGGTCGGCATCGACGACGCCATCGCCGACGTGCTCCCGGACGGCAAGGTCGACGTCATCCAGCAGCTGCGCGACCGCGGCCGCATGGTCGCGATGGTGGGTGACGGCATCAACGACGGCCCGGCGCTGGCCTGCTCGGATCTGGGTCTGGCGATCGGCCGCGGCACGGACGTGGCGATCGGTGCCGCGGACATCATCCTGGTCCGCGACAGCCTGGATTCGGTGCCGCAGGCCCTGGACCTGGCCAAGGCGACCATGCGCACGATCCAGATGAACCTGGTGTGGGCCTTCGGCTACAACATCGCCGCCATCCCGGTGGCGGCCGCCGGCCTGCTCAACCCGCTGATCGCGGGCGGAGCGATGGCCTTCTCATCATTCTTCGTGGTGTCGAACAGCTTGCGGCTGCGCAACTTCGGCCGCTGAGCCGAGGGAACTACTGCTGGCCGCGCTGGCGGGCCAGCTCTCGCAGCATCGCGTTGTACGCATCGAGGTCGTCGTCGCCGTCGCCGTAGTCAGCGTCGGCGTGCCGATCCGCGCGGGAGGCGGCGCGGCGATCCTGCCGCGCCCACTGCGCCACCAGCGCGATGACAACGAGAATCACCGGCAGCTCGCTCGAGCCCCAGGCGATGGCGCCGCCGAGGTGCTGATCGGCGCCGATGCTGGACAGCCACGGCAGGCCGACGAAGCGGTAGAACGAACCGCCGATGGTGGCGGTCATGGTCATGGTCGCGATGCCGAAGAACGCGTGAAAAGGCATGACCGCGAACAACAATCCGAGCCGGCCCAGGAACGGCAGGCGCTTGGGTCCCGGGTCGATGCCGATGATGCCCCAGTAGAAGAGGTAGCCGACCAGCAGGAAGTGCACGCTCATCAACTCGTGGCCCCAGTGGTAGCGGACCAGGGTGCTGAAGATCGGGGTGAAGTACACCGCGTACAGCGACGCGACGAACAGCACGAACGCCACGATTGGATTCGACAGGGCGGCCGTCACTTTCGAGTGCACGAGCCACAGGATCCATTCGCGCGGCCCGGGCGGGGCACCTTCGCCGGCGGCGGGCAGGGCGCGCAGGGCCAGGGTCACCGGGCCGCCGAGCACTAGGAGCACCGGGACGAACATGTTGAGGGTCATGTGCTCGCCCATATGCACGCTGAACATCGCGGACCCGTATGCCCGCACACCCGAGCTGCTGGTGAAAAGCAGTACCGCACAGCCGATCAGCCACGCGATCAACCGGCCGACCGGCCACTCGTCGCCGCGGCGCCGCAGCTTCACATACCCGTACGCATAGGCGCCCGCGAGCACGATCGCACCGATGCCGATGAACGTGTCGAACCGCCAGACCGTGAGCAGCCGAACGACATTCGGCGGGTCGGGCAGCTCGTAGCCGAGGAAGACGTCCCAGGTCGTGTACTTGTGGTGCAGCAGGCGCGGCGCCGTCTGCACTGCCATGGCGGCCACTGCGGCGAGCGCCGTGATCGCGGGCAGGCAACTGGCCAGCCGGGACGGCTTGTCGCGGCGCAGTGCCGCGGCGTCGGTGATCCAGGACGCGGCCAGCGCGATCGCGGCGACGATCGCCCACCGCCCGTAGCCGCTGCCCGTCAGCCCGGTGGGGCCGAGCTGTTCGGCCAGCAGCAGCACGCCGTAGATCAGGGCCGCGGTTCCGCAGGCGACCTGGATGATCAGCACGCGCCGGTAGAGGTCGGTGGCCGGCGGGCTGATGACTGCGGCGATCTTGGTGCCGGCCAGCACCGCCAGCGCCACCGCGAACACGATCACCGCGCTGGTTGTGTAGTCGTGGTCAGGACCTTCGCTCGCGTTGCCGGTGACCGGCAGCGCCAGCACGCCGATCACGCTGGGCAGCAGCAGCACGACCATGGCGATCCAGCGCAAGCTGAACCGCAGGGTCAGTGCGACCAGCGCGGCGCACAGGGTGGCGGCGATCCAGCCGCGGGACATCTCGGATGCGCCGATGGCCTCGCCCAGCCGGCCGCTTTCCACCAGCCGAAGAGCCGGCGCCCCCGCATCTGTGGCCGCCTGCACCACCACCATTAGCGCCGAGGCGACCAGCCAGACCAGCGAAACCCGTTCCAGCACAAGGTGGACACGGAAGGCCGGTGGGTCGATGACGCCCTTGGCGTCGGGTCGTGCGGTGGTGACGACGTAGGCCAGGCCGCCGAGACAGATCGCGCCGGCGAAGAGGGCGGTGAAGTACCCGACCGGCTCGGCCACCGAGGTGAGCGTTCCGGGGAAGCTGTCGCCCGTCGCGACGAAGCGCTGGTCACCCGAGATGAGCGCGTAGGTGACCAGGGCGGCCACCGCGGCCAGATAACCCAACATCGGCAGTGCGAACCTGCCGGCCTGGCGCGGCGTCGGCGCCTCGTCCGAGCCCATCGAAATACCGGCCTTCCACCTGAAGAACTGATCAGGCCCAGTCTACGACCAGGTGTCGTAGAAATTTTCCGGGCGCAGGAACTCTTGGCGCTGCGGGCCGACCAATACCAGTTGTGAGTCATACCCAGCTGCCCGAATCGGACGCCCCCGCCGCGACCGATCCATCGGCGTGGAAGCGCTTTCGCCCGGCATTGTTGCGGCTGCACTTCTACGCCGGCTTGTTCGTCGCGCCGTTCATCCTCATCGCGGCCGTCACCGGGCTGCTGTACGCGGTGATCCCGCAGATCGACAGTGCGGTGTATCGGCACGAACTCACCGTCGACCACGTCGGTGAGCACCGATTGCCGCTGGCCGAACAACTCGTCTCGGTCCGCCGCGCGCACCCCGAAGGCACCGTCACCAGCATCCGGCCGCCCGCCGCGCCGGACGAGACGACGCAGGTGACGCTCGCGGTGGACGACGTCCCGGCCGACTACGCGCGCACCGTGTTCGTCGATCCGTACACGGGCGCGGTCCGCGGCGCGCTGACCACCTACGGCCAGTGGTTGCCGGTCCGGGCCTGGTTCGACGAATTGCACCGCAACCTGCACCTCGGGGCGTTCGGGCGGAACTACAGCGAGCTGGCGGCCAGCTGGTCGTGGGTGATCGCCGGCGTCGGGCTGCTGCTGTGGATCGGGCACAACAGGGGAGAGCCGCGTCGGTTGGTGGTCCCGGATGTACGGGCGTCCGGGCGGCGCCGACTGCTGTCTTGGCACGGCACGCTCGGGGTCTGGATCCTCGCGGCGGTGGCGCTGCTGGCGGTGTCGGGCATGACGTGGTCCCGGTTCGCCGGCGAGAACGTCGCGGCGCTGCGGACACAGCTGAGCTGGACCAGCCCGTCGGTGGACACCGCACTGCCGGGGCAGACCGCCGGGGCGACCCTCGACGAGGCCACCGCACTGCGCGGAGCCGACACGACGCTGCAGGTGGCGCACGATGCGCACCTGCGGACCCCGATGTGGATGTATCCGCCGACGACGACGGGCCAGGGCTGGCAGGTCGCCGAGCGCAAGCGGGACTGGCCGACGCAGTACGACGCCATCGTCGTCGACCCGGCCACGAGCAAGGTGACCTCGCGGCTGGACTTCGCCGAGTGGCCGCTGATGGCCAAAATGACCGACTGGGTCATCGACCTGCACATGGGCGTCCTGTTCGGCCTCGTCAACCAGATCGCGCTCATCGCGGTCGCCGTCGCGCTGATCGTCGCGATCCTGCTCGGGTACCGCATGTGGTGGCGCCGGCGACCTACCCGCGGTGCCGGGTTCGCCCTGCCCACCGGCCAGCGGCGCGGCGCGCTGTCGGCACTGCGTCCGTACGAGGCGGTGCTGTTGGTGGTGGTGCTCGGGGGCGTCGGCTACTTCGCCCCGCTGTTCGGCCTCACCCTGGCCCTGTTCGTCGCGGTCGATGTGGCTCTCGGTTGGCGTCAGCGTCAGCAGGTGACCAAGTGATCGCGGACATCTGGCTGCGGCTGCTCGTCGGCGGCCTGTTCCTGCTGAGCGCCGCCCAATGCATCTACGCCCTGGTCACGGCGCGCGCGAACCGAACTTGGGTCGACCAGATCAGCCGCCTGCTGCATCTGCTGATGGACGTGGCGATGCTGGTCATGGCGTGGCCGGCGGGCATGGGTGTGCCGAACCGGCCGCCGATGGTGTTCTTCCTGCTGGCCGCGGGCTGGTTCGCGGTCGTCCTGGTGACGCGCGCCGGCCACCGGGTCGCCGACGGCTATCACGCGGTGATGATGCTGGCGATGGCGTGGATGTACGCGGTGATGGACGGCCGGCTGCTGCCCGGTCAGTGCGCGGGGACAGCCGCCGACGCGCCGCAGCCGGCGTCCTCAATGCCGTCCATGCCGGGCATGGACATGTCCGGGCCGGCGTCGCATTCCGGTGCGATGGGCGGCTGCGGGCACCCGGCGCAGTGGGTCACCGGCGTGAACTGGCTGGTCACTGTGCTGTTCGGGATCGCCGCGGTGTGGTGGGCCATCCGCTACTTCGCGGTGCGCCAGGAGCACCCGGACGCCCCGGCCCGCCTGTGGTTCGCCGTGGCCTGTCAGGCGATGGCGGCGGCCGGTATGGCGATCATGTTCGCCGTGATGGTCTAGCTGGGTCAGGCCGCGTTGCCGTCGGTGGGCCACAGGTGGCCCCGGCGGCGGCCGCGGGAGGCATTGCCCGGCAGCGTGATGTCTTCGAGCGTGGGTGCCGCGTCGCGGTCCGGCCGGGGCGGCTCGAGGGTGTGGCGGCGCCAGACCAGCACGGTCAGCACCACACCGGCCAGCGCCGGCAGATGGCTCAGCATGCGTACCGCACCTACCGCGCCGGTCAGTCCGTCGACGACGACGTATCCGGTGAGTACCAGCGTGAACACCCCACCGACCACGGCCAGGCCCAGGGCCGCGGCGGGCCGGGCGGCGGCCACCAGCATGGCGACGCCGAGCGCGACGGACCAGGCCGTCGACTCGTTGACCACGTGGCCGCCCATCGCATGCCCGACGTGTACCCCGATGCTGACGCCTGCCGCCTGGAGCACGGCCAGCACGATCTGGATGGACCCCACCGTCGCCAGGCTGATGCGCAGCCAGTCGATGCCGGCGGGGCTGTCGGGAAGGGCGGGTTGAGAGACCGTGTCGGCCACTGCGGTGATCCGGGTGCGGTCCGAGGCGATCAGTCCGCGCAGCAGCTGCATCTGGCTGTTCATCTCGTCCTGCCACTGCCGGCACTCGGGGCAGGACGTCAGGTGCTCGTCGACGCGGCGCGCGGGGACGGGTTCGTGCTCGCCGTCCATGCGCGCGGACAGCGCCTCCCGAGCAATCTCGCACTCCACATCGTCAATAGTCGCGCACCGGGCCCGGTTTTCTCCCGGTGGTCCCAAATCCGTCTTTCGGGGCCGTATTGGCGGGTAAATACCCGCTGGTCGGCGCCGGTACCATAGACACGTGAACTGGACCGTCGACGTACCCATCGACCAGCTGCCCGAGCTGCCCCCGCTGCCAGAGGACCTGCGCGCCCGTCTTACCGACGCCCTGTCCCGTCCGGCGGCGCAGCAGCCCAGTTGGCCCGCGGACCAGGCCGCTGCGATGCGCAAGGTGCTCGAAAGCGTGCCGCCCATCACGGTGCCGTCCGAGATCGAGAAGCTCAAGCTCCAGCTGGCCGACGTGGCGCAGGGCAAGGCGTTCCTGCTGCAGGGTGGCGACTGCGCCGAGACCTTCGTCGACAACACCGAGCCGCACATCCGGGCCAACATCCGGACCCTGCTGCAGATGGCCGTCGTGCTGACCTACGGCGCCAGCATGCCGGTGGTCAAGGTGGCCCGCATCGCCGGGCAGTACGCCAAGCCGCGCTCGTCGGACATCGACTCGCTGGGCCTGACGTCCTACCGCGGTGACATGGTCAACGGTTTCGACCCGGACCAGGCCGTTCGCGTGCACGACGCGTCGCGCCTGGTGCGGGCCTACGCCAACGCGAGCGCCGCGATGAACCTGGTGCGGGCGCTGACCTCGTCGGGTCTGGCGTCGCTGCAGCAGGTGCACGAATGGAACCGCGAGTTCGTCCGCACGTCGCCGGCGGGTGCCCGGTACGAGGCGCTGGCGGGCGAGATCGACCGTGGCCTGAACTTCATGACGGCCTGCGGCGTCAACGACCGCAACCTGCAGACCGCTGAGATCTACGCCAGCCACGAGGCCCTGGTGCTCGACTACGAGCGCGCGATGCTCCGGCTGTCCACCGAGTTCCCGCTCGAGGCCCCCGAGCCCCGCCTGTACGACCTGTCGGCGCACTACGTCTGGATCGGCGAGCGCACCCGTCAGCTCGACCATGCGCACATCGCGTTCGTGGAGACCATCGCCAACCCCATCGGCATCAAGATCGGCCCGACGACGACGCCGGAAATGGCCGTCGAGTACGTGGAACGTCTTGACCCGCACAACATCCCGGGCCGGCTCACGCTGGTCAGCCGGATGGGTAACGGCAAGGTGCGCGACGTGCTGCCGGGCATCATCCAGAAGGTGGAGGCCTCCGGTCACCAGGTGATCTGGCAGTGCGACCCCATGCACGGCAACACCCACGAGAGCTCGACGGGTTACAAGACCCGGCACTTCGACCGCATCGTCGATGAGGTGCAGGGCTTCTTCGAGGTGCACCGCGCACTGGGCACCCACCCGGGCGGCATCCACGTCGAGATCACCGGCGAGAACGTCACCGAATGTCTTGGTGGGGCGCAGGATATCTCCGACGACGACCTGGCCGGCCGCTACGAGACGGCGTGCGACCCGCGCCTGAACACGCAGCAGAGCCTGGAGTTGGCGTTCCTGGTCGCGGAGATGCTCCGCGACTAGACCACCCCGCCGAGTGGCCACCTGTCGCACGATTTCGTGAGAAATCCGTGCGGTAGGTGGCCTTTCGGCGTTTCAGAACAACCCGTTGAGATTGGTGCCGAGCGTCCAGGCGCCCGCGGCGGTGAGCGCCGTCAGGGTCAGGATCGCGATGAGCCAGAACAGCACGGCGCGCCGCGACCGCTGCCTGGCCCAGGCGAAATCGTCGAGGGCGATCCCGGCGAATTGCTTTGCCACCACGGGTGATTCGAGCAGCGCGGGGTCCATCGCCGGATCCATCGTGAACTGCAGGGTGTGCTGGGGCGCCGGTTTCGGTGCCGCTGCCCGACCCGTCGCGACCGTGGTGCGCTCCGCGCGGCCGCGCTGGGCGGCAGCCGCGGTGTGCTGCGCGGAGTTCTGCGGCGCGGGCACCTGAAATTCGGGCAGGCCCAGATCGGTGACGATGGCAGCCAGCTCGGCGGCCATGTCGCCGGCGTCGAGGTAGCGGTCGTCGGGTGTGCGGGCCGTCGCGCAGGCCACCAGGTCGTCGAATTGCTTTGGCACACCGGCGATTGCCGCGCTCGGCGGCGGCACGTCCTGGTCCAGCCGCTGATACGCGACGCTCAGCGGGGTGTCGCCGGTGAACGGTGTGGTGCCCGTCAGCAGTTCGTACGCCAGGATGCCGACGGAGTAGACGTCGCTGCGCGGGTCGGCGTCGCCGGTGCTGACCTGTTCGGGGGAGAGGTACGCCGCGGTGCCGAGGATGACGCTCGTCGACGTGATCTTCGCCTCAGCGACGGCCCGCACCAGCCCGAAATCGGCGATCTTGACCTCGCCGGTGTCGGAGATCAGGACGTTCTCGGGCTTGATGTCACGGTGCACCAGGCCTGCTTGGTGGGCCACCGCCAGGCCGTCGAGCATCGGGGCGAGTACGGCCGCGACCGCGTGCGGCGGCATGGGGCCGCGCTCGCGCAGCAACTCCCGCAGCGTGCCGCCCTCGACCAGTTCCATCACCAGGAACGGGTGACGGCCGTCGAATCCCTGGTCGTAAACCGCAACCAGCCCAGTGCTTTTCAGGCCGGCGGCTGCGCGGGCCTCGCGCTGGAACCGGGTCAGGAACTGCTCGTCGCCGGAATACCGCGAATCCATCACCTTCAGCGCCACCAGGCGGTCGAGCCGGGTGTCGAGGCCGCGGTACACCGTCGACATGCCGCCGCTGGCGATCGGGGCATCGACCCGGTAGCGCCCGTCCAGTACCGCACCGATCAGTGGGTCCAGTTGGTGGGATGGCTGCACCCGGCAATGGTACGGCTCTAGAATCTCCTGCGTGAGCAGCATTCCGGCCGCCGAGGACGTTATCGATCCCGATGAAGCGGTCTACGATCTTCCCGCAGTGTCAGCAATGCTGGGTATTCCGGTGACCAAGGTGCACCAGCAGCTGCGGGACGGTCACTTGATCGGGGTGCGCCGCAACGGTGCCATCGTGGTGCCGAAGATCTTCTTCGACGCCAAGGGTCATGTCGTCAAGCAGTTGCCGGGCCTGCTGGTGCTGTTGCGCGACGGTGGCTACGACGACACCCACATCGTGCGGTGGTTGTTCACCGCCGACGAATCGCTCACGCTGACCCGCGACGGCAGCACCGACCGCATCGCCAACGCGCGTCCGGTCGACGCGCTGCATTCGCACCAGGCCAGGGAAGTGCTGCGCCGCGCCCAGGCCATGGGTTACTGACGGCACCGCCGTCTATGGGTTACCGAGTAGCCCAGCCAGCACCGGCGCCATGATCCGCACGATGTCCTCGTCGGAGGCGGCGGCCAGGTCGGGGAACTGCAGCAGGTAGCGCTGGCTTGCGATGCCCATCAGTGCCGCGCTCAGCAGGGCCGCCCGCAACCGCGCGTCGGGTCCTTCGATGTCTGCCGCGACTGACGTGACGACCTGATCGGTCACCTTGGCCCGCAGCAACTCCAGCGCGTCCGGGCTGGTCATCGCGGTGCGGAGCAGCACCGCCATGGGGCCGTCGGGGTCCGCGGCCCAGGCGGTCAGCAGGCCCTGCAGGAAGTTCTGTGCGGTCTCGGCGGGGTCGGCCGTCGTCATCTCCCCGACGGGAATCGTCCACTGCACCGCCTCGTGGAACAGCTCCTGCTTGCTGCCGAAGTGCTTGATCACCGACGCCTTATCGACGCCGGACAATTCGGCGATGCCCCGGATGGTGGCTTTCTCGTAGCCGGCCTCGGCGAACACCTTTCGCGCGGCCAGCAGGATCCGCTGCCGCGTGCGTTGGCCCTTGCGCTCTGGGGTCGGTGCAGTCACGGTCACATCCTCTCAGGGAACAAAAGTAAACATGCGGTGCGTTATTCTGGCGGACATTCGACGAGGAGGAAATGTGATGGATTGGGACGGCGCTTACCGCAACGAGGACGCGCCCGCATGGAACATCGGCGAGCCGCAACCTGAGTACGCCGCACTGATCGACCAGGACGGAGTCGTTCAGGGCGAGGTGCTCGACGCCGGCTGCGGCTACGCCGAACTTGCCCTGGCCCTCGCGGCGCGGGGGCACACTGTGCACGGGATCGACCTGACGCCGACGGCCATCGCCGCGGCCACCACTGCCGCGGCCGAACGGGGTTTGCGCACAGCCACTTTCGAGCAGGCGGACATCAGCGCGTTCACCGGGCACGATGGGCGATTCGGCACCATCTTCGACAGCGGCCTGCTGCACGCCCTGCCGGCGGAACTGCGGGACGGCTACCTGCAGTCCGCCTACCGAGCGGCGGCACCCGGCGCCGCGTTCTACATCCTGGCCTTCGGTACCGGAGCGTTCCCCGACCACGATGGCCCGGGACCCACCCAGTTCACGGCAGACGAACTGCGCCAGATCGTCTCGAAGCACTGGCAGGTGGACAGCATCCGGCCGGCGCAGCTGCAAGCCGGCGCCGGTGCTGAACAGATGCGGCTGCCCGGACACCTCGTCGTCGCCAGGAAGGCGTGATCATGTCGTTCACCCCGGCCGAGCGGGACTTCCTGGGCGCCCAGCCCATCGGGCGTCTCAGCACCATCGGGCCTGGCGGACAGCCGCAGATCCGGCCGGTGGGGGTGCACCTGGGTCCGGACGGGACCGTCGACATCGTCGGCCACGCCCTCGCCGCAACGCAGAAGTGGCGCAACGTCATCGCCAATCCGAAGGTGGCGTTCATCGTCGACGAGGTCACCTCGGTGGTGCCGCCGCGGGCGCAGGGGATCGAGGTCAGGGGCACCGCGCGGGCGCTGCCCGGCGAGGGGAGCACCGACGGCGGGCTCAGCGGAGACATGATCCGGCTGACGCCCACTCGGATCGTCAGCTGGGGCATCGACGGCGAGGGCACGCGGGCCAGGAAGGCCTAGCGCGCGGGCTCGGTCTCGACGGCCGGCTCCGGTGCATGTGACAGCGAATACCACGCTGCCACAGCACAACCCGTGGCCAGGATGACGTGTAGCCAGGAGTACATGCCGTGCGATCCGTCGGGTTTGAAGATCACCATGATCCAGGTCGAGAACCCGGCGATCAGCGCGATCGCCGACCGGCTCTGCGCCAGTGCCGAGACGATCGCGAGTGGCCAGGTGTAGTACCAGGGCAGCGCGGCGGGCACGAACAGCACGACGACGGCCATCACCAGCGCGATGCCGATCAGCGCTTCCCGGTCGGTGTGGCGGAATCGCCACCACAGCAACGGGAGTGAGATCGCGATGATCGCGATGCCGATGATCCGGGTGACGTCCAGTACCGCGTAGAAACTGACGGTGGTGAACAGCCCGCCGATGGCGTGGATCAGGTTGGCTATGGCGGTCGGGATGGTCAGCCAGTTGACGATCTTGACCGAGCCCGCCAACGCCGTCAGCCAGCCGAGCCCGACGCCCGCCGCGACCGTCACCACGGCGAACACCACGGTGAAGATCGCCCCGGACGCGGCGGTGGCCGCGAGCCAGGTGCGCACCGCGCCCCACGGGTGTCGTTCGCGCAACTGGCGCATCCAGACCCACACCATGAACGGAAGTGCCAGTCCCGCGGTGGCTTTCACCGCCACCGCGAGGGCGATCAGGCTGACGCCGGCGATTGGATGGCGTTCGAAGGTGAGCGCGATGGCGGCCATCATCAGCCCCACCATCAGCATCTCGTTGTGGACGCCGCCCATCAGATGGATGATGACCAACGGGTTGAGCACGCAAATCCACAGGGCGGCAGCGCTGTTGGCGCCGACGTGCCGGGCCACCCGGGGTGCGGCCCAGATCAACATGATCAGACCGGGCAGCATGCACAGCCGCAGCAGCATGGTGCCCTGCACGACATGGTCGCCGACGATCATGGTGACGAACTTGGCGACCAGGATGAAAGCCGGTCCATAGGGCGCGGTGGTGGTGGTCCAGATGGGACTCACGTTGTCCAACAACGAGTTCGGGTTGTCCACCGGCCCGACAAGATAGGGGTCGAGGCCGTCGCGCAGCAGCGCGCCCTGCGCCAGGTACGAGTACGTGTCGCGGCTGAACACCGGGACGCTCAGCAGCAGCGGTGCCAGCCAGAAGCCGGTCGTCGCGATCATCGTGTAGTCGGTCGCGGTCCGGTCCACCACGCGCCGGCCCAGCGCCAGCCAGGCGATCAGCATCAGTGCGACGCCGGTCCACAGCAGGATCGACGACACCACCAGCCCATGGCCGAACCGGAACCACGACAGGTGCATCGACTCCAGCAGCGGATCGTGCTGCCGGGTGCTCCCGGCGCCCAAGCCGCCCAGCGCGATCAGGATGGCGCCGGTGAAGCCGAGCAGCGCGGGGCGGCCCTCGTCGGATCGCCCGAACGCGATCAGCCGGGCCAGCGCCCCGGGCGCGGTAGTCGAGGTGGTCATGGTCGGTGCCCTACGCGGACCGGTTCGACGCGCGCCGGGCGAGCTCGGTGAGCCCGGTCTTGGCGCCCTCGTCGATGGGGGCCGCGGCCAGCGCGTCCAGTCCACGTTCGGTCAGCAATGAGATGCGCTGCTCCACGGCGGCCAGTGCACCCACGGACTCGATGACGCCGCAGAGCTCGCTGACCTGACCGTCCGTCAAGTCGGTGCCGATCGCGCTGCGCAGCAGGGCCGCCGCAGTCGGGTCGGAGCTTTCGGCCAGTTCCACGGCCTCGGCCAGCAGCACGGTGCGCTTGCCCGAGCGCAGATCGTCACCCGACGGCTTGCCGGTGACGGCCGGATCGCCGAACACTCCGAGCACGTCGTCGCGCAGCTGGAACGCAATGCCCAGATCGGTGCCGACGCCGTGGAAAATCTTCTGCACGTCGGGCCGGTCGGCGGCTGCGGCGGCGCCCAGTTGCAGCGGCCGGGTGACGGTGTACGACGCGGTTTTGTACAGGTTCACGTTCATGGCCGAGGCGACGGTGTCGGCGCCGCTGGATTCGGCGACGATGTCGAGGTACTGCCCGCCGAGGACCTCGGTGCGGATGTGTGCCCACACCTCGTTGACCCGCCGGCGCGCGTCGGCCGACAGGTCGGCGTTCGAGACCACATCGTCTGCCCAGGACAGTGCGAGGTCACCGAGCAGGATGGCTGCGGACAGCCCGAACTGCTCGGACGAGCCACGCCAGCCCTGCTGACGGTGCCGCTCGGCGAACAGCCGGTGCACCGTCGGCAGGCCGCGCCGGGTCGCCGAACAGTCGATGACGTCGTCGTGGACCAGGGCGCAGGCCTGCAACAGCTCCAATGCGGAGAACAGGCGCAACACCGCCGGGTCGGCCGGGTGGCCGGGATCGGGCGCGACTGCGCGCCAGCCCCAGTAGGCGAACGCCGGGCGGACCCGTTTGCCGCCGCGCAGCACGAACTCTTCGAGTGCTCCGGTGACCTCGGCGTAGGCGTCGCCGATGTAGGCGCTGTCCCGCCGGCGTTCGGCGAGATAGTCGCGCAGTTGATCTGTGATGGCATTCGCCAGCTCGCCAGCCGACGGACCTGCGGCATCGACGCTCAGCGCGCGTCCCCTCTCCTGACCCCGGAATTGTGCATCCAGATTAGAGGGTGCCGGGTCACCGGTCGGACACAGTGACAAAGTCACTCATCGGACACTGCGTCGAGCTTGGGGGAGCGGTCGCGGCTCCAGTAGGCGAGGCCGCCGATGATGCCCGCGATCGCGAAGGCCAGGACGGCCATCCAGATCGCGGCCGTGGTGAACGAACGCGCGCTCGGGTCGGTGTAGCGGGCCTGGGCCTTCATGGTGCTCACGACGCCGGGTTTGAGCTTCCACTGGACGATGTCGCTGGCCACCCGCTCGCCGTTGGTCGACGTGACGTCGCCGGGGAACGCCACCGACAACGTGACATCGGAATCCGGGTCGGTCACCGTGGTCAGGTCGACGCGGCCTTCGAGGATCACCAGGTCACCGGCCCGGCGCAGCGAGATGTCGGCGCCGGCCGAGTCCCGGCTCAGATTGGCCAGCTGGGGCACCTCGGAGAAGCTCAGGTCCGAGAACACGGCCTCGGAGCCGACGTAGTCGTCCTTGCGGTAGTCCGAGACCGCGACCTTCTGCGCGAACGGCAGGTTGTTGGTCAGCTGCGGGCCCCTGTCGTCCGCGTCCTTGGCCTTCGCGGAGGCGACGATCTGGCCGGACACCCGGTCGTCGGGCGAGACGGTGAGCGAGGTGTGGACGCGCACGCAGCCGACCGCCAGGGGGAGCAACATCAGAAACAGCAGCAAGGCACGCAGGTGGCGGCGGCGGTTCACGCCGTTATCGTGCCAGATCGGGGCAGGGTCAGCGGCACACCGGACGGATCACAGTGGCAGGGCTCGGCCCAAAATGGCGAACGGCCGTGGATCACCGGGGAAGAAGTAGCTGCGCATGACGTCGTGGAATCCCAGCCGGCGGTACAGCCGCCAGGCCCGGTTGCCTTCGCCGAGGATTTCCGGGGTGGACAGCAGGACATGGGATTCCGCGCAGCCGGCGAGCAGTCGACGGGTCAGTGCCTCGCCGAGTCCCAGGCCCTGGGCCCGCGGGTGGATGTGCAGTTCGGTGAGTTCGAAGTACCCGTTCAGTAATTGGTCGATGCGTTCGCTGGGCGTGCCGACCTGGCGCAGGCCGGCGGCGACCTGTTGGTACCACCACTGATCGGGAGCGCCGCGATACCCGTAGGCGACGCCGAGCATGGGGGCGGATCGAAGTGCCGCGTCTGGGGTCTCGTCCGGGCTGGGGACGTCGAACGCGGCGACGCCGGTCCAGCCGTCGCGTCGGGTGTGGTCCAGCCACATCGACGCGCGCTGACGTTCGGTGCCCCGCGGGTAGCGCATGGCGTCGACGTAGACGGACAGCGCGTCATCGAGTCGGTGCTGCATGTCAGCCGGCGACAGATCGGTCAGGAGCGTCGCCACGGTGTGAGCCTTTCGGTGCAGCAGGGAGGTCTTGGGGGGTGGGCGGGAACGTTGAAGGAGGTGGTCTGGAACGTCGAAGTCGGGTTGCGCAGCAGGCGCTGTCGCCCGGCCGACGTCCCAGTCTTACAATTCGGGAGTCTGAAGTATGTGGTACGTGTCTGTGTGACCTCGTATCATGACTGTTAGGGATCCGTGACCACGGGTGCAGACGTCAGGAGCCGCTGCGGGCAGCGGTGTGAGTTGGGAGGCGCGGATGCCACTCTCCGATCATGAGCAGCGCATGCTCGACCAGATCGAGAGTGCGTTGTACGCCGAGGACCCGAAGTTCGCTTCGAGCGTCCGGGGCGGCACGCTGCAAGCGCCGTCGGCACGGCGGCGGCTGCAAGGCGCGGGGCTGTTTGTCCTCGGTCTGGCGTTGCTGGTGCTGGGTGTGGCGTTTCGGATCCTGTGGATCGACCAACTCCCCATCCTGAGCGTCATCGGCTTCGTGGTGATGTTTGCCGGTGCGGTGTTCGCGGTGACCGGTCCCCGGAAGCTCTCCAAGGAGAAGTCGGCGCCGTCTGCCGGCAAGTCCAAGCGCGCTCGCGCTGGTAACTCGTTCACCAACCGCATGGAAGACCGGTTCCGTCGCAGGTTCGACGAGTAAACGCCCACGCGTGACACAGGGGTAGCCGATTCGGCTGCCCCTGTTTTGTTTTTCGCCGGTCCAGTGACGGTGTGGTGCGACACGCCGGGCCGGTAGCGAAATTTGCCGGAGGCGGCGTCCGCGCCGTTTTTTCAGGGCTTGCGCTCCGCGGCCCCCCACAACGCCCCACCGCACTCCCGCATGCCCTTCCAGCTGGGATTTTGGTGCACAGCCAGGCCGTTTGATGCCGTCCTCCACCCCTGAGTTTCCGTGGTTGCTGCGCCGAGTGGGGCAGATAAGGCCATTTTTAGACTTGGAATGGAGTGAAGTGGGGGATTGTGGGGTAATGTGGCGGACATCGGAGAGACCGGACTCCGGAGTGGCGGGAGGTGCCTGGTGTTTTTGGGTACCTACACGCCGAAGCTCGATGACAAGGGGCGACTGACGTTGCCCGCCAAGTTCCGCGATGCACTGGCAGGAGGGTTGATGGTCGCCAAAAGTCCAGATCACAGCCTCGCCGTGTATCCGAGGGTTGAGTTCGAAGCCGAGATTGCCCGCCGCGTGGCGAGCACTCCTCGAAACGATCCCGCCGCTCGTGCCGACCTGCGCGTTTTCGCCGCGGGCGCCGACGAGCAGCACCCCGACGCTCAGGGCCGTGTCACCCTGTCCGCTGATCACCGTCGCTACGCGAGCCTGACCAAGGAATGCGTCGTGATCGGTGCGGTGGACTACCTCGAAATCTGGGATGCCGCGGCCTGGCAGACCTACCAAGACACTCACGAAGAGAACTTCTCCGCGGCAAGCGATGAAGCGCTCGGCAGCACCCTTTGACCTGCAGGCCCGTGCAGCGTGGCCTCTGTCCGAACCGGCCCTGGCGTACTTCCCCAACGTCAGGTCCGCGAACTCGGACAGAGACCTCGCTGCGGGGGCCGCACAAATCCACCAGCTGAAGCCTTTTGGGGGTGTTGCGTTGACCGATCGTCGGCCGCACATTCCGGTGCTGCTGGACCGCTGCGTCGAGCTGCTGGCCCCGGCACTCACCCGGCGCAGCGCCGACGGCGCCGGCGCCGTCATGATCGACGCGACGCTGGGCGCCGGTGGCCACTCCGAAGGCTTCCTGACTCGCTTTCCCGGTCTGACGCTGATCGGTCTGGACCGGGACCAGACCGCGCTGCGGCTGGCGTCCGAGCGCCTCGCGCCGTTCGGTGACCGGGTGCACCTGGTGCACACCGCGTATGACGGCATCGACGACGCACTGACCCAATCCGGTTACCGCCCAGGTGAATTGGACGGCATCCTGTTCGACCTCGGAGTGTCTTCGATGCAGCTCGACCAGGCCGAGCGTGGCTTCGCCTACGCGAAGGACGCGCCGCTGGACATGCGGATGGACCAGACGTCTGGCCTGACGGCGGCAGACATCTTGAATACCTATGACGCCCGGACGCTCACCCGAGTGCTGCGCGAGTACGGCGAGGAGAAGTTCGCGTCCCGCATCGCCGGCGCGATCGTCCGCGAGCGGGCCCGCCGCCCCTTCACCACGACGACCCAGCTCGTCGAGCTGCTGTACGCGGCGATCCCGGCCCCGGCCCGTCGCACCGGTGGGCATCCGGCCAAGCGGACGTTCCAGGCGCTGCGCACCGAGGTCAACGGGGAGCTGGACTGCCTGCGCGCGGCGATACCCGCCGCGCTGGACGCGCTGCGGCCCGGCGGCCGGATCGCCGTCGAGGCCTATCAGTCGCTGGAAGACCGAATTGTCAAGGGGTACTTCACCGATGCCACCGCATCGCGTACCCCGGAGGGCCTGCCGATGGAGCTGCCCGGCTACGAGCCGCTCTTCACCTCGTTGACCCGGGGTGCCGAGCGGGCCGACGACCACGAACTCGAATTGAATCCGCGTAGCGCGTCGGTTCGCCTGCGTGCATTGGAAAAAGTTGTCACAAGGGGAGGTCTGTGATGGCAAAGCGGCCAGCGCCGGTACGCGGCGGCAACGCTCGACGGGGGACCCGGTCCGGCGAGGCAGAGCCGCGCCGGCGCACAGCGGTACGGCAGGACCCCGTGGACAAGCGGGATGCCAAGCGTGACAGCAAGTCCGGTAGCAAGGGCGAAGCCCGCGTCAAGCGCGGCAAGCGCGACGTCCGGCCGCAGCGGTCCAAGCCCACCGGTGCCGGTCCGCAGACCACGCCGTTCGCACGGCCGACCGCGGCGCCGTCACGCCCCAAGAGCGCGTCGCAGGCCAAGGCGCGGGCCAAGGCGCGTAAGGCCAAGGCACCCAAGGTTGTTCGCACCCCGCTGCGGGAGCGGATGCTCATGCGTATCGCCGAGATGGACCTCGACCCGCGGCACGTGATCGCGCGGGTGCCGTTCGTCGTGCTGATCATCGGGGCGCTGGGCATGGGCCTTGGCGTCACGCTGTGGCTGTCGACCTCCGCTGCCGAACGGTCCTATGAGTTGGGCCGCGCCAAGGAGATCAATCAGGCGCTGCAGCAACAGAAAGAGGCGCTCGAGCGTGACGTGCTGGTGGCGCAGGCCGCACCGGCGCTCGCCGATGCGGCCCGCAACCTCGGCATGATCCCGTCCCGCGACACCGCGCACCTGGTGCAGGACCCGACCGGCAACTGGCTGCTGGTCGGCAGTCCCAAACCGGCGCAGGGCGTTCCGCCGCCACCGCTGAACACACCGCTGCCCGAGGTGGCCCCGCCCGCCCCGGCAGCCCCACGTCCGGCCGCGGCTCCCGCCCCGGCGCCGGCACCTGCCGCGGCTCCCGCCCCGGCGCCGGCACCTGCCGCGGCTCCGGTCCCGGTCCCGGGTGCAGTTCCGGTCCCCGGCGCGGTTCCGGCCCCGGCCGCCGCTCCGGCGCCACTCGTGATTGACCCGCGCGAGCAGGTCGTCCATGCGCCGGCGCCCGTGGCACCGGCGCTCCCGGTCCCGGCTCCCGCCCTCGCGGCGCCCGTCCCGGCGGCACCGGCCCTCCCGGTGCCCGGACTGGGCACGCTGCCCGGCCCGGCGCTGCAGCCGGAGAGCGTGCTCCCGGCTCAGGCCGCGCAGGTTCCGGCGCCGCTGCCGGTCCAGGTCCCGGCACAGATTCCGGCCCCGGTGCCGGCCCCGCTTCCGGTGCCGTCGGCCCCCGGCGCCCCCGCATGAGCGGCAAGAGCCCGCGCAGGACCGGCACGCAGCGGACGGCCGCACCGCGCAAGCGGCAGCCCACCGCCAAACCGCGTACCGCGCAACCGCATTCGGCGCACGAACGGCGCACCCGCGAGGCCGTCGTGTCCGAGGGCCGCACGGGCTCGTTCGGGTTCCGGCACAAGACCGGCAACATCGTCATCGCGCTGGTGCTGCTGGCTTCGGCAGTGCAGCTGTTCTTCCTCCAGGGCCCGCGGGCTGCCGGTCTGCGCGCCGAGGCGGCCAGCCAGCTCAAGGTCACCGACGTGGAGAAGGCGGTGCGGGGCAGCATCGTCGACCGCAACAGCGCCAAGCTGGCCTTCACCATCGAAGCCCGCGCGCTGACCTTCCAGCCGAACCGGATTCGCCAGCAGCTCACCGAGGCGAAGGCCAAGACCCCGGCGGCACCAGACCCGGACAAGCGACTCAACGAGATCGCCGTCGGCGTCGCCGGTCTGCTGAACAACAAGCCCGACGCCGCGACCCTGGCCAAGAAGATCACCGGCCGGGACTCGTTCGTCTACCTGGCCCGCGCGGTCGATCCCGCCATCTCCGACGCCATCACCAAGAAGTACCCCGAGGTCGGCGCGGAGCGTCAGGACATCCGGCAGTACCCCGGTGGCTCGCTGGCCGCGAACATCGTCGGCGACATCGGCTGGGACGGCCACGGCCTGCTCGGCCTCGAAGATTCCTTCGACGCAAAGCTTTCCGGCACCGACGGCTCGGTCACCTACGACCGCGGCTCGGACGGTGTGGTGATCCCCGGCAGCTACCGGGACCGGCATGACGCCATCAACGGCGCCACCGTGCAGCTCACCCTCGACAACGACATCCAGTACTACGTCCAGCAGCAGGTGCAGCAGGCCAAGGACATGTCCGGCGCACGCGACGTGTCCGCGGTGGTCCTGGATTCGAAGACCGGCGAGATTCTGGCCATGACGAACGACAACACGTTCGATCCGGCGCAGGAACTGAACCGGCAGGACGACAAGCAGATGGGCAATCTCCCCGCGACGTCACCGTTCGAGCCGGGTTCGGTCAACAAGATCGTCACCGCGGCGTCGGTCATCGAGTTCGGCCTGTCGAATCCCGATGAGGTGCTGCAGGTTCCGGGCAGTTACAACATGGGCGGCGTCACCATCCGCGACGCCTGGGGCCACGGCGTCGACCCGTACACCACCACCGGTGTCTTCGGGAAGTCCTCGAACATCGGCACCCTGATGCTGGCCCAGCGGGTCGGCCCGGAGCGCTTCGCGGACATGCTCACGAAGTTCGGCCTCGGCCAGCGCACGGGCTCGGGTCTGCCGGGTGAGAGCGCGGGCCTGGTTCCGCCGATCGATCAGTGGTCGGGCAGCTCGTTCGCGAACCTGCCCATCGGACAGGGCCTTTCGATGACCCTGCTGCAGATGACCGGCATGTACCAGGCCATCGCCAACGACGGTCTTCGCATCCCGCCGCGCATCGTCAAGTCGGTCGTCTCGGCCGACGGCACCCACCAGGATCAGCCGGCACCCGAGAGCGTCCAGGTCGTGTCCCCGCAGACCGCGGCGACGCTCCGCAACATGTTCCGCGCGACCCTCCAGCGTGACCCGCGTGGCACCCAGCAGGGCACCGGCTGGCCGGGCGCCGTCGAGGGGTACCAGATGGCCGGCAAGACCGGTACCGCGCAGCAGATCAACCCGGCGTGCGGCTGCTACTACGACGACGATCACTACTGGATCACCTTCGCCGGCATGGCGCCGGCGGACGATCCGCGCTACGTCGTCGGCATCATGGCCAACAACCCGCTGCGTAATGCCGACGGCACGCCCGGACACTCGATGGCACAGCTGTTCCACAACATCGCGGCGTGGCTGATGCAGCGGGAGAACGTGCCGCTGTCGCCGGACCCTGGTCCGCCGCTGGTCCTGCAGGCCACCTGACGGGCCGGTTGCCCGTCACCGGCCCGGTACTGTGTCATGGCCATGTCTTTGCCTACCTTGCGCCCCGCTGATCCCGCCGGAGCCGCGCTGGGCTCGTTGGCCGACCACGTTGGCGCAGCGCTGCCAGCCGGTGCCCAGGCCCGGGAGCTGCGGGTCACCGGCGTCACGCTGAGCAGCCGGGACGTCGTCGCCGGTGATCTGTTCGCGGCGCTGCCGGGTTCGGCCGCACACGGCGCGCGGTTCGCCGCCGACGCCGTCGCTGCCGGGGCCGCCGCGGTACTGACCGACCCGGAGGGCCTGGAGCTGCTCGGTACCACTGTTCCCGCGGTCGGTGTTCCCGTCCTCGTCCACGCCGACCCGCGGGCGGTGCTGGGTGAGATCGCCGCAGAAATCTACGGCCGGCCATCCGAGCGGCTGCGTGTCATCGGCATCACCGGGACCTCCGGCAAGACCACAACCACCTATCTGGTGGAGGCGGGGCTGCGTGCCGCGGGGCGGGTGGCCGGACTGATCGGCACCGTCGGTATCCGGATCGACGGCCGAGACCTGCCGAGTTCCCTGACCACCCCCGAGGCGCCCGCGCTGCAGGCGCTGCTGGCCGCGATGGTCGAACGCGGCGTGGACACCGTCGTCATGGAGGTGTCCAGCCACGCGTTGTCGCTGGGCCGGGTCGACGCCCTCCGCTTCGCCGCCGGCGGTTTCACCAACCTGTCGCGGGACCACCTGGACTTCCATCCGACGATGGACGACTACCTGGACGCCAAAGCCCGGCTGTTCCAACCGGATTCGCCCAACCATGCGGCAGTGTCGGTCGTCTGCGTGGACGACGACTGGGGCCGCCAGATGGCGGCCCGCGCCGCCGACCCGGTGACCGTCAGCACCACCGGTGACGCCAACTGGACCGTCGCCGGTATCGAAGCGGACCGCGAGGGCCAGCGGTTCACCGCAGTCGGGTCCGACGGCGCCCGGCACGGGCTGCGGATCGGCCTGCCCGGCGGCTACAACGTCGCCAACGCGCTACTGGCCGTGGCACTGCTCGACGCCGTCGGCGTCACCCCGGAGCAGGCCGCACCGGGACTGGCCACCGCCACCGTGCCCGGCCGCCTGCAGCCCATCGACCGCGGGCAGGACTTCCTGGCCCTCGTCGACTACGCGCACAAGCCGGGTGCTCTGGAGGCGGTGCTGCAGACGCTGCGCCCGCAGACCCAGGGCCGGCTGGCAGTGGTGTTCGGCGCCGGCGGCAACCGGGACGCCGGGAAGCGCGAACCGATGGGACGCATCGCCGCGGAGTTGGCGGATCTGGTGGTCATCACCGACGACAATCCGCGCGACGAAGACCCCGACCTCATCCGGGCGACCATCGCGGCGGGCGCCGCGGACGGATCGGCCGAGGTGGTGGTGATCGGTGACCGGCGGGCGGCCATCGACCATGTCGTCGGCTGGGCCCGCGCGGGGGACACGGTCCTGATCGCGGGCAAGGGACACGAGTCGGGCCAGACCCGAGCCGGTCAGACCAGGCCGTTCGATGATCGTGATGAGTTGGCTGCCGCTCTGGATAAGGCCCTGCATGCTGCGACCTTGAAGACTGGAGAGTCACCCGCATGATCGACCTGACCCTGGCAGAGATCGCCGACATCGTCGGCGGCGAGCTGTCCGACGTCACACCTGAGGCTGCCGCCGCGACGCACGTGACCGGGACCGTCGAGTTCGATTCGCGGGCCGTCACATCGGGCGGTTTGTTCCTGGCGCTGCCGGGTGCCCGGTCGGATGGGCATGACTTCGCCGCCGGCGCGGTGGCGGCGGGCGCCGTCGCGGTGCTGGCGGCCCGGCCGGTCGGCGTGCCGGCGATCGTCGTGAAGCCGGTTGCCGGACAGGTCGATTCGTCCTCGGGTGCGCTGGAGTACGACACCGACGGCTCGGGTGCCGCGGTGCTGGCGGCATTGGGCAGACTCGCCCGCGCGGTCGCCGATCGGTTGGCCGCCGGGGGACTGCGGATCATCGGCGTCACCGGCTCGTCGGGCAAGACGTCGACCAAGGATCTGCTGGCCGCGGTGCTGGCACCGCTGGGTGAAGTGATCGCGCCGCCGGGATCGTTCAACAACGAGCTGGGCCATCCGTGGACGGTGCTGCGGGCCACCCCGGAGACCGACTTCCTGGTGCTGGAGATGTCGGCGCGGCACCCCGGCAACATCGCCGCACTCGCCGCGATCGCACCGCCGTCGATCGGTGTGGTGCTCAACGTCGGCACTGCGCACCTCGGTGAATTCGGCTCGCGCGACGTCATCGCTGCGACGAAATCCGAACTGCCACAAGCTGTTCCGGCGACCGGTGTTGTCATTCTCAATGCTGACGACCCAGCGGTGGCCGCCATGGCGGAGCGCACCGAAGCCCGCGTGGTGCGGGTATCCCGGTCTCCCGGAGCCGATGTCTGGGCCGGTGACGTCACGCTCGACGAGCTGGCCCGCCCGCGCTTCACCCTGCATGCGGGGGAGCAGCACGTCGACGTCGCGCTGGCGGTGCACGGCGATCATCAGGTGTCCAACGCGCTCAGTGCCGCCGCGGTCGCGCTGGAATGCGGCGCGAGCCTGCAGCAGGTGGCCGACGCGCTCGCCGGTGCCGGCCCCGTCTCCAAGCACCGCATGCAGGTCAGTGCCCGCGCCGACGGTGTGGTCGTGGTGAACGACGCCTACAACGCCAACCCCGACTCGATGCGGGCGGGCCTCAAGGCGCTGGCCTGGATGGCCAAGTCGGCGCGTGCCGAGTCCGGCGCGCAGGTGCGTAGCTGGGCGGTGCTCGGCGAGATGGCCGAACTGGGTGACGACGCCATTGCCGAGCATGACAGCATCGGTCGACTGGCCGTGCGTTTAGATGTGTCACGACTGGTTGTCGTCGGAACCGGGAGGGCTATGGGCGCCATGCAACACGGCGCGGTGATGGAAGGCTCGTGGGGCAGCGAGGTATCGCCGGTCCCCGATGCCGCTGCCGCACTCGATTTGCTGCGTGCCGAGCTGGAGCCCGGCGATGTCGTGCTGGTCAAGGCCTCGAATTCGGCCGGGCTGGGCACGCTGGCTGAGGAACTGGCGCGGGAGGGGCAAGCGTGATTCAGATCCTGTTCGCCGTCGGCATCGCGCTCGCGGTGTCGATCGTGCTGACGCCGGTGCTGATCCGGCTGTTCACCCGCCGGGGTTTCGGCCACGAGATCCGCGAAGACGGTCCGGCCAGCCACCAGAAGAAGCGCGGCACGCCGTCGATGGGCGGCGTCGCGATCGTGACCGGCATCTGGTGCGGCTATCTCGGCACCCACGTCGTCGGGCTGTTGGTCGACGGCGAAGGGCCGTCGGCCTCGGGTCTGCTGGTGCTCGGGCTGGCCACGTCGCTGGGTGCCGTCGGCTTCCTCGACGATCTGATCAAGCTTCGTCGAGCCCGCAACCTGGGTTTGAACAAGACCGCCAAGACGGTCGGTCAGCTGGTGTCCGCCGTCCTGTTCGGCGTGCTGGTGCTGCAGTTCCGCAACGCCAACGGGCTGACGCCGGCGAGTGCCGGCCTGTCCTATGTGCGCGAGATCGCGACCGTCACCCTCGGGCCGCTGCTGTTCGTGTTGTTCATCGTGGTCCTGGTCAGTGCCTGGTCCAACGCGGTCAACTTCACCGACGGCCTGGACGGCCTCGCGGCCGGTGCCATGGCGATGGTCAGCGCAGCGTACGTGCTGATCACGTTCTGGCAGTACCGCAACGCGTGCGCCACCAGCCCGGGGCCGGGCTGCTACAACGTCCGTGATCCGCTGGACCTGGCGTTGGTCGCGGCCGCGACGGCGGGCGCCTGCATCGGATTCCTTTGGTGGAACGCCGCGCCGGCCAAGATCTTCATGGGCGACACCGGCTCGCTGGCGCTCGGCGGCATCATCGCCGGTCTGTCGGTGACCAGCCGGACCGAGACGCTGGCCATCGTGCTCGGCGCCCTGTTCGTCGCCGAGGTCACCTCGGTGGTGGTCCAGATCCTGGCGTTCCGGACCACCGGTCGCCGGGTCTTCCGAATGGCGCCGTTCCATCATCACTTCGAGCTGGCCGGCTGGGCCGAGACCACGGTGATCATCAGGTTCTGGTTGCTCACCGCGATCGCCTGCGGGCTCGGCGTGGCGCTGTTCTACAGCGAGTGGCTGTCCGCGGGTGGCCGCTAGACACGCGGCTCCCAGCCAACATCCAGTATGTGCGCGGCGACACCGGAACCCGCTGTTAGGGTTCGCGCCATGAATGTCGAGAAATACCTGGTCGGGCCCGTTGTCGTGCTGTCGGGTGCGGCGTTGTTCGCGGGCTGCGGCGGTTCGGACGGCAAGTCCGGGACCAGCCAGGCCGCCGCGAAGTACGACATCTCGAAGGTTGGCGGCGTCAAGAGCAGCCTGCCGGCGGGCTATGACCCCATGGATCTGGAGCGGGACACCGTCACCCAGGAGAAGCTGGACGCTCCCGGTGTCGGCGCGCTCACCACCACGCCGCCGTCGGTTGTCACCCCCGCCGAGTGCGCGTCGCTGCTCAAGCCGCTCGCGCCGGCCGGCGTCGGAGCCAAGGCCGAGGGATTCGTCGGCAGCAACCAGGAGGGCCACACCATCATCGTGGTGGCGGCGGAGGCGGCCAAGAACGCCGGCGAACTCGGCCACGCCGGCTGCGATCACATCACCGTCGACACGACCGACGGTGTCACCGCGACGGTCGACCGCGTCCCCGGCCCCGATATCGCGGGGGCGAAGACCATGGGCGTGCAGGCGCACATCAGCGCCAACGGGAAGTCCATCGAGGAAGCGACCTACACCGCGGTCATGGGCGACAAGACCGTGGCCGTCGTCCAGGCCGACATCGATCCGCAGGTTGCGAAGGACCTGCTCGTCAAGGTGGTCGCCGCGCTCAAGGGGTAGCGCACAGGTTTCTTCGCGCGCCGCTCGCCGGTTCGTCACGAGTGCAACTGGGTGGCGGAGAAACGGCCCGAAATTCGCCGTGCAGTTGCGTTCGCGACGGAAACGCGTCGCGGCAGCGCACCAGCTGTGGCAAATCGCCCCATTCCGGCGACACGCGCCGGATGTGCCGCCCCCGACGGCGGTGACAGGGGAGGATTTTGGGATGCAAGGGACAGTTGTGGTTTTTGTGACCAATGTGAATGACGAGGTCGGGTAGTCACATGCCGGACATCCTTGCAAAGCTTCGCCGGAGCAAAGCCGGCCCGGACGAGCCACAGGCTCCGGACGAGAAGAACCAGAGCGCATCCGAAGGTGCGGCCGCCAAGCCCGCCGAGCCCAAGCGGCAGGGTCCCCGGGCCCGGGTCGGGGCCTGGCTGAGCCGACCGATGACGTCGTTCCACCTGGTAATCGCCTGCGCGGCACTGCTGATCACGCTGGGCCTGACCATGGTGCTCTCGGCCTCGGGCGTGCATTCGTATGACGAGGACGGCTCGCCCTGGACGATCTTCGCCAAGCAGGTGCTGTGGACGATCATCGGCCTCGTCGCGTTCTATATCGCGCTCCGGCTGCCCATCGCGTTCATGCGCCGGATGGCGCTGCCGGCGTTCATCGTCAGCCTCGTGCTGATCGCCCTGGTGCTGATCCCGGGCATCGGTCACCTGTCCAACGGCGCCCGCGGCTGGTTCGTCGTCGCCGGCTTCTCCATGCAGCCGTCCGAGCTGACCAAGATCGCCTTCGCGATCTGGGGTTCCCACCTGCTCGCGACCCGTCGCATGGAGCACGCCGGGCTCAAGGAACTGCTGTTCCCGCTGCTGCCCGCGGCGGTGCTGGCACTCGCGCTCATCGTCGCCGAGCCCGACCTGGGCCAGACGGTGTCGGTGAGCATCGTCCTGCTCGGCCTGCTCTGGTACGCCGGTCTGTCACTGAAGCTGTTCCTCACCTCGCTGGTCGCCGCGGTCGGCGCTGCCGCGGTGCTCGCGGTCTCGGCCGGCTACCGCTCCGACCGGGTGCGGGCCTGGCTGGACCCCGATTCCGACCTGCAGGGCATCGGTTACCAGTCGCGGCAGGCCAAGTACGCGCTGGCAAACGGCGGCATGTTCGGCGACGGGCTGGGGCAGGGCACCGCCAAGTTCAACTACCTGCCCAACGCACACAACGACTTCATCTTCGCGATCATCGGCGAGGAGCTGGGCTTCATCGGCGCGGCGGGCCTGCTCGCGCTGTTCGGCCTGTTCGCCTACACCGGCATGCGGATCGCCCGCCGGTCGGTCGACCCGTTCCTGCGGCTGCTGACCGCCACCACGACGCTGTGGGTGGTCGGCCAGGTGTTCATCAACGTCGGCTATGTGCTCGGCCTGCTGCCGGTCACCGGCATCCAGCTGCCGCTCATCTCCGCAGGCGGAACAGCAACGGCCACAACACTTCTGCTGATAGGCCTGATCGCCAATGCGGCGCGCCACGAACCCGAGGCGGTGGCCGCCCTGCGGGCCGGCCGCGACGATCGGATGAACCGGATCCTGCGGCTGCCGCCGCCGGTGCCGTACTCGCCGACCACCCTGGACTCGGCCCGGGACCGGATGCGTGGCCGCGGCGACAAGCCCGCCCGCAAGCCGGCCGCCCGGCAGGCCCAACCCACCAAGCCGGCCAGGCCCACGAAGTCGGCACGTCCCACCCGGCAGGCCGCCAGGCAGGAACCGCCGGCCCGGCAGCGCCGCGCCGACGCCCCGAGGCGGACACGACGCACCGAAGAACCCGACCGGCGATCGGGCCACAGCCGCCGAAACCCCGTACCGGCCGACGGCGCCGGACGGCGGACAAGGCAAAATGATGACCCGAAGGGGCACGGGCGACGTGATCTGCGCCGGTCGGACCCACGGGTCCGGACATTGGAAGGTCAGCGGTACGGGTGAGTCAGGAGTTGGTGTGAGTTCGGGTCGAGGCGAGCGCAGCGACGGGGGAACTCACGGCATCTCGGTGGTTCTGGCCGGCGGCGGTACTGCAGGTCACATCGAACCCGCGATGGCGGTCGCCGACGCCCTGGTGGCGCTGCGGCCTGACGTCCGGATCACCGCCCTCGGCACGGCCCGCGGGCTGGAAACCCGGCTGGTTCCCGAACGCGGTTACGACCTGCAGCTGATCACCCCGGTTCCGTTGCCGCGCAAGCCTTCTGCCGACCTGGCCCGGCTGCCGCTGCGGATTCGTGCCGCTGTCCGTGAGACACGTGAAGTCCTCGACTCGGTCCAGGCCGACGTCGTCGTGGGCTTCGGCGGCTATGTCTCGCTGCCCGCCTACCTGGCCGCCCGTGGCGGTGGGCTGCGCCGGCGCCGCCGCATTCCGGTCGTGGTGCACGAGGCCAACGCCAGCGCGGGCTGGGCCAACCGGGTCGGCGCCCGCTCGGCGCGCCGGGTGCTGGCCGCCGTGCCGGATTCCGGTCTCAAGGGCAGCGAGGTCGTCGGCATCCCGGTGCGGGAATCGATCACCTCGCTCGATCGGGCCGCGCTGCGTGCACAGGCCCGGGAATTCTTCGGTTTCGCCGACGACGCCCGCGTGCTCCTGGTGTTCGGCGGTTCCCAGGGTGCGCAATCGCTGAACCGTGCCGTCTCCGGCGCGGCCGAAAACCTCGCCGCGCAAGGCGTTTCGGTCCTGCACGCCTACGGGCGCAAGAACACCCTTGAGCTGCCGGCGCCGGTGCCGGGGGCCGCGCCGTATGTCGGCGTGCCGTACCTCGATCGCATGGATTTGGCTTATGCGGCAGCGGATCTGGCCATCTGCCGGTCCGGGGCCATGACCGTCGCCGAGGTCAGCGCGGTCGGCCTGCCCGCGGTCTATGTCCCGCTGCCGATCGGCAACGGCGAACAACGACTCAACGCACTCCCGGTGGTCAATGCCGGCGGCGGCCTTTTGGTCGAGGACGCCGAGCTGACCCCGGACTTCGTCACCGAACGGATCGGAACTTTGATGGGCGACACCGCCGCACTGGATCAGATGACGACGGCGGCCTCGCTGGCCGGCCACCGCGACGCGGCGCGGCGGGTGGCGCAGATCGCGCTGGACGTGGCAGCGGGTATCCGGTGACGGCGCGCGAGCTGCCGCCCGAGCTGGCTCGGGTGCACATGGTCGGTATCGGCGGTGCCGGCATGTCCGGTATCGCCAGGATCCTGCTGGACCGCGGTGGCCTGGTGTCCGGCTCGGACGCCAAGGAATCCCGGGGTGTGGCGGCGCTGCGGGCGCGCGGCGCCGAAATCCGGATCGGGCACGACGCGTCGTCGCTGGACATGCTGCCCGGCGGCCCGACCGTCGTGGTCAGCACGCACGCCGCGATCCCCAAGGACAATCCGGAGCTGGTGGAGGCCCAGCGGCGCGGCATCCCGGTGATCATGCGTCCGGTCGTGCTCGCCAAGCTGATGAACGGCTACCGCTCGGTGCTGGTGACCGGCACCCACGGCAAGACCACGACCACCTCGATGGTCATTGTGGCATTGCAACACAGTGGTTTTGACCCGTCGTTCGCCGTCGGCGGCGACCTGGGTGAGGCCGGTACCAACGCGCACCATGGCAGCGGTGACTGCTTCGTCGCCGAGGCCGACGAGAGCGACGGCTCGCTGCTCGAATACACCCCCGACGTCGCGGTGGTGACCAACATCGAGGCCGATCACCTCGATCACTTCGGCAGTGTCGAGGCCTACACCGCGGTGTTCGACGACTTCGTGGCCCGGCTGCGTCCCGGCGGTGCGCTCGTGGTGTGCGCCGACGATCCGGGTTCCGAAGCGCTGGCCCAGCGGTCGGCGGAACGTGGTGTCCGGGTGCTGCGGTACGGCATGGGCAATGGGCAGCGCACGGATCTGGAAGCGACGCTGCTGACCTGGCAGCAGCAGGGCACCGGTGGGGTGGCGGCCGTTCAGCTGGCGGGCGAGCCGCACCGGCGCGGCATGCGGCTGTCGGTGCCGGGCAAGCACATGGCGCTCAACGCCCTGGCCGCGCTGCTGGCGGCACGGGAAGCCGGCGCCGATCCGGAGGCCGTGCTCGACGGCCTGACCGGTTTCGAAGGCGTGCGGCGGCGCTTCGAGTCGGTCGGAACCGCTTACGGCGTCAGGGTTTTCGACGACTACGCGCACCATCCCACCGAGGTCCGGGCGACGCTCGATGCGTTGCGGGCAGTGGCCGGCACATCGCGGTCCATCGTGGTCTTCCAACCCCACTTGTATTCGCGGACAAAGACTTTCGCGAAGGAGTTCGGCCAGGCGCTGGATCGTGCCGACGAGGTGTTCGTCCTCGACGTGTACGCCGCCCGGGAAGCCCCGATGGCCGGCGTCAGCGGCGCGAGCATCGTCGAACACGTCTCCGCCCCGGTGCATTACGTGCCGGACTTCTCCGCGGTCGCCGAGCAGGTGGCGGCCAAAGCCGGGCCCGGTGATGTCATCGTCACCATGGGTGCCGGCGACGTCACCCTGCTGGGTCGCGAGATCCTGACCGCGCTGGAGGTCAAGGCCAATCGCGCAGCTCCGGGACGGCCCACGCCGTGACAGTGGAGGACGGCTCGGGGGAGTCGGTTCCGGAACCTGTTGCGGCGCAGGACGACCTGGTGCAAGAAAACGCGGCGGAGGACGTCGCAGCGGAGGCCACCGAGCCGGACGCCGCGGTTGACGAGCCCACGGCCGAGGCCGCCGACGCCGCGGCGGTCGATCCCGCGTCACCCGACTATGAGGGTCCGCGCCGCCGCGCCCGGCGTGAGCGGGAGGAACGCCGGATCGCGCTGGACCGGGCCAGGGCCCTGGAACAGGCGCGCCAGGAGGCGCGGCGCCGGGCGGCCGGTCTCTCGGAGCAGCCCAAGGCGCCCACCCGGGGCGTCATCCGCGGGCTGAAGTTGTTGCTGTGGTCGGCCGTGACGGCCGTCGTCGCGGTCACCTTGGGCCTGGTGCTGTACTTCACGCCGATCATGGCGGTCCGCCACACGGTGGTCACCGGCGTGGCGACGCTGACCGAGGACGAGGTGACGCTGGCGGCCGCGGTCAAACCGGACACGCCTCTGCTGCAGGTCAACACCGACGCGGTGGCCGAACGCGTGGCCACCATCCGGCGGGTGGCCAGTGCGCGGGTGCAGCGGGAGTACCCGTCCACCCTGCGGATCACGGTGGTGGAGCGGGTTCCGGTGGCGGCCAAGGAGTATCCGGACGGTCCGCACCTGTTCGACCGGGACGGCGTGGATTTCGCGACCGAGCCGCCGCCGCAGGGGGTGCCGTTCCTGGACGCAGACAACCCCGGACCGAAGGATCCCGCGACCCTCGCCGCCCTCGAGGTGCTGTTGTCACTGCGTCCCGAGGTGTTCGGCCAGGTCGCCCGCGTCGGGGCGCCGTCGGTCGCCGGCGTCACCCTGACCCTGAACGACGGTCGCGAGGTCATCTGGGGGACCACCGACCGCACCGAGGAGAAGGCCCTCAAGCTCGGGGCGCTGCTGACTCAGCCGGGACACACCTATGACGTGTCCAGTCCTGACCTGCCGACTGTGAAGTAGCTCATCCGTTTTGAGTCGTTTCGCTCGGCTGGGGCCATTCGCTCGCCCTGGGCACGAGAAAAAACGCGTGAACTCTCGGCGCGCCTGCGCGGCAGCGGCGCGGCGGCACCCTACCGTTCTGTTTGCGCGGAACAACTTGACATAACTCTAACCCTATGGTTGAGGTTTAGGGTTTTAATTCGAGAAGTTTTGCTCCGGACAAATCGAGCCAGGGAGGAAGACGACACATGACACCCCCGCATAACTACCTCGCCGTCATCAAGGTGATCGGTGTCGGCGGCGGCGGCGTCAACGCCGTCAACCGCATGATCGAACAGGGCCTTCGCGGCGTCGAGTTCATCGCGATCAACACCGATGCCCAGGCGCTGCTGCTCAGTGAGGCGGACGTCAAGCTCGACGTCGGCCGCGACTCGACCCGTGGCCTGGGTGCCGGTGCCGACCCCGAGGTGGGGCGCAAGGCTGCCGAGGACGCCAAGGACGAGATCGAGGAGCTGCTGCGCGGCGCCGACATGGTGTTCGTCACCGCTGGTGAGGGTGGTGGCACCGGCACCGGTGGCGCTCCCGTCGTCGCCGGCATCGCCCGCAAGCTCGGCGCGCTGACCGTCGGTGTGGTGACCCGTCCGTTCTCCTTCGAGGGCAAGCGCCGCTCGAACCAGGCCGAAACGGGTATCCAGGCGCTGCGCGAGAGCTGCGACACCCTGATCGTCATCCCGAACGACCGCCTGCTGCAGATGGGTGACGCCGCCGTCTCGCTGATGGATGCGTTCCGCAGCGCCGACGAGGTGCTGCTCAACGGTGTTCAGGGCATCACCGACCTGATCACCACGCCCGGTCTGATCAACGTCGACTTCGCCGACGTCAAGGGCGTCATGAGCAGCGCCGGTACCGCGTTGATGGGCATCGGTTCGGCCCGCGGCGACGGTCGTGCCCTCAAGGCCGCCGAGATCGCCATCAACTCGCCGCTGCTGGAAGCCTCGATGGACGGCGCCCAGGGCGTGCTGATGTCGGTGGCCGGTGGCAGCGACCTGGGCCTGTTCGAGATCAACGAGGCTGCGTCGCTGGTGCAGGACGCCGCACACCCCGAGGCCAACATCATCTTCGGAACCGTCATCGACGATTCGCTGGGCGACGAGGTCCGGGTCACGGTCATCGCGGCCGGTTTCGACACCGCCGGTCAGAGCCGCAAGCCGGTCACCTCGGCCGTGCCCGGTGCCGCGGCCGCCGCGTCGGCTGCCGGTGGCGCCCATCGGGCCCAGACGTTCTCGGCCGCCAGCGCGGGCAAGCTCGGTGCCTTCGGGACCGATCCGGGCAGCGTGCCTGCGGCGACCAACGGTGTGACGGTGAGTGTTGGTGGTCGCGGCGACGACGATGATGACGTCGATGTGCCGCCCTTCATGAAGCACTGATTGTGACTGCGCGACGCGGATACTTGGAATCGTGACGTTCCGTATCCGCAGAGTGACTACGACGCGTGCGGGCGGGGTCTCCAAGGCCCCGTTCGACACGTTCAACCTGGGTGACCACGTCGGCGATGATCCAAAGGCCGTGTCGGCCAACAGGACTCGGCTGGCCGACGCCATCGGGCACGGCCCGCTGGTGTGGATGAACCAGGTGCACGGTGACCATGTCGAAGTTGTCGAGGGCCCTGGAACTGGAGCCGGGGGAGCCTACGACAACACCGACGCTCTGGTCACCGCGACACCGCGGTTGCCGCTCGCGGTGATCACGGCCGATTGCGTGCCGGTGCTGTTGGGTGATGCGCGCGCGGGTGTGGTGGCCGCCGTGCACGCCGGACGCGTCGGTGCGGCGGGTGGCGTGGTGCTGCGGACGGTCGAGACCATGCAGAAGCTCGGCGCGCAGCTCGAGGACATCACGGTCCTGCTCGGCCCGGCGGTCAGCGGACGCAACTACGAGGTGCCCTACGAGATGGCCGACGACGTGGAGGCTGTGCTGCCCGGCAGCATCACCACCACCGCCCGCGGCACCGTGGGTCTCGACCTACGGGCCGGCATCGCCAAGCAGCTGGCGGGGTTGGGTATCAAGGCCATCGATATCGACCCGCGCTGCACGGTCGACGATCCGAATCTGTTCAGTCACCGACGTGGCGCCCCGACCGGGCGGCTGGCGTCGGTGGTGTGGATGGAATGACCAGCGCGCCGCGCGAGGCCGAACTGGCCGCGTCGCTGGCCCGGATTCAGGCGCGAATCGACGCTGCGGCGGCGGCTGCCGGCCGGGATCGGGCCGACATCGAATTTCTTCCGGTGACCAAATTCTTTCCGGCGACTGACATTGTCGCGCTGTTCGGATTGGGGTGCCGGGCATTCGGCGAATCGCGGGAGCAGGAAGCCGCGAGCAAAGTCGCTGAGGTGTCGACCGCGTTGTCGAACAGGAAATTGATCACAGCGTCCGGGGAATTGTTGGATGCGTCATCGAACATAGGGTCGAATTCGGCAATTCGGTGGCACATGATCGGCCGAATTCAACGCAACAAAGCGCGGGCTGTCGCCGGCTGGGCGTCGGTGGCGCATTCGGTGGACACCGCGCCTTTGGTCGCGGCGCTATCCCGTGGCGCGGTCGAGGCGCTGGACCAAGGCCGCAGGTCCGAGCCGCTGCAGGTCTACATCCAGGTCAGCCTCGACGGGGATCCGGCCCGCGGTGGCGTGCCGGTGGACCGGCCCGACCTGGTCGACGAATTGTGTGCCGCCGCGCAGGCCGCCCCGGGCCTGGGTTTGGCGGGTCTGATGGCGATCCCGCCGCTGGCCAGTGCGGCCGACGAGGAGTTTGCGCGGCTGGAGGCTGAATTGCTCAGAGTCCAAACGCAATACCCGCAGCGGCTGGGGTTGTCCGCGGGCATGTCGAACGACCTCGAAATCGCGGTGCGACACGGGTCAACGTGTGTGCGTGTCGGTACCGCGCTAATGGGACCGCGTCCTCTAACGTCACCATGAGTAGTCACTCCAGTCACACTTACATCACAGTCACCAGACACCACATTCTTAGCTAGGGGCATCCGATGAGCACACTGCACAAGGTAAAGGCCTACTTCGGTATGGCGCCGATGGACGACTATGACGACGAGTACTACGACGACGAAGACCGTCCCGCGCGCGCCTACGCGGCCCCGCGTCGCCCGCGCGAAGAGCGCTTCGAGGACGACGACTACGGCCGTGGCGAAGCGCGCGGCTACGACGACCGCATGGGCCGCGAATACGAAAGCGCCCCAATGGGTTACCGCGGTGGCTACGAAGAGATGCCGGCTCGCGGGCCGCGCGAGTTCGAGCGCCCGCGCTTCAACACCCTGCGTGGCGCCACCCGTGGCGCCGTCGCCATGGAGCCCCGCCGCATGGCCGAGCTGTTCGAGGCCGGCAGTGCCCTGGCCAAGATCACCACGCTGCGGCCGAAGGACTACAGCGAGGCCCGCACCATCGGTGAGCGTTTCCGCGACGGCACCCCGGTGATCATGGACCTGGTGTCGATGGACAACGCCGACGCCAAGCGCCTGGTCGACTTCGCCGCCGGCCTGGCCTTCGCGCTGCGCGGGTCGTTCGACAAGGTTGCCACCAAGGTGTTCCTGCTGTCGCCGGCCGACGTCGACGTCAGCGCCGAAGAGCGTCGCCGGATCGCCGAGGCGGGCTTCTACAGCTACCAGTAGTCCCTACGCAGCTCTACGCAAGACCCCTTCGGCCCCCGGCCGGAGGGGTCTGCGTTAGGTAGGCTCGTGCTCGAGCGCCGACACCGGTCGGCGCTTTTCCCGCGCTAGTGAGGTCTGTTGCATTGACCCTGTTCTTCGACATTCTGGGTTTTGCGCTGTTCGTCTTCTGGCTCCTGTTGATCGCCCGTGTGGTGGTGGAGTTCATTCGCGGATTCAGCCGGGACTGGCAGCCGAGAGGGCTGACGGTGGTGATCCTCGAAGCGATCATGACGATGACCGATCCTCCGGTGAAGCTGTTGCGGCGCTTGATCCCTCCGCTGACCATCGGGCCGGTCCGGGTCGATCTGTCCATCGTGGTGCTGCTCATGGTGGTGTTCATCGGTATGCGGCTGTCTTTCGATCAGGTCGGTGCCTGAGCGCGACGTTCCCCTGACCTGCGAAAGCGCATTAATTACATTTATGTAATTAATGCGCTTTCTCTGTTTAGGTCTATTGGCGCCGAGCGCCGGGTCGCGCCCGCGAATTCCGATGAAACATTGAAATTCGTTCTTAATTCCGGCCCTCGCCTGCAACCGACGGGTCTGCTGTGACAGGATGGACGCCAGTTACTCCACGATCGCTCTACACTTTGATCGCTCTACACTTTGACACCGATTGACGGTCCAGACTGCAAGGGGGCAGAAGATGCCGCTAACTCCGGCTGACGTCCACAACGTCGCATTCAGCAAGCCGCCGATTGGCAAGCGCGGTTATAACGAGGATGAGGTCGATGCATTCCTCGATCTCGTCGAAACCGAGCTGACCCGGCTGATCGAAGAGAACAGCGATCTGCGGCAGCGGGTCGCCGAGCTCGACGCCGAGCTCCAATCCGCCCGTACCGGACAGCCGGTCGCGGCACCTGTGTTCGCCAAGCCCGAGCCCAAGCCGGAGCCCGAGCCCGTCGCAGCGCCCGTCCCGGTCGCCGCGCCTGTGGCCGCGCCGGTCGGCGAGGACCACCACGTCCGCGCGGCCAAGGTGCTGAGCCTGGCCCAGGACACCGCCGACCGCCTCACCGGTTCGGCCAAGGCCGAGGCCGACAAGACCCTCGCCGACGCCCGTGCCCAGGCCGATGCTCTGGTCAGCGATGCCAAGCACACCGCCGAGACCACGGTCGCCGACGCCAAGGCCCGCGCCGAGGCCATGCTGGCCGACGCGCAGACCCGTTCGGACACTCAGCTGCGTCAGGCCCAGGACAAGGCCGACGCCCTGCAGGCCGACGCCGAGCGCAAGCACACCGAGATCATGGGCAACATCAACCAGCAGCGCACGGTGCTGGAAGGCCGCCTCGAGCAGCTGCGCACGTTCGAGCGCGAGTACCGCACCCGCCTCAAGACCTACCTGGAGTCCCAGCTCGAAGAGCTCGGCCAGCGCGGTTCTGCCGCACCGGCCGACTCGGCGGCCGGCGGCGAGGGTGCTGGCTTCGGCCAGTTCAACCGGGGCAACAGCTGACGGCTGACCGATGCTGATCATTGCCCTGGTCCTTGCCCTCATCGGCCTGACAGCGCTGGTGACCGCAATCGTCACCAGCAATGAGCTGATCGCCTGGGTGTGCATCGGCGCCAGCGTCATCGGAGTGTTGCTGCTCATCGTCGACGCGCTGCGGGAACGCTCGCGCGGCGGTGAGGCGGCGGCCGAGTCCGACGCTGCCGGTGACGATGCCACCGCTGACACCGCTGTGGTGGCCACCGAGGATTACCCCGAGGATGAGCCCGAGGCCGAGCCGGAAACGGTTGTCGCCGAAGCGGTTTCGGAAGATGACGCCGGCGAGGCTGCAGCTGACGAGGCTGAGGCCGAAGAGGCTGACGAGTCCGAAGGCGATGAGCCCGCGGCCGAAGCCGAAGAAGCTGTCGATGAGGCCCCGGAAGCGTCCGCGGAACCCGAGGCTGCCGACGAATCCGAAGCGCCCGAGGACGCCGCGGCTGAAGACGCCGACGAAACCGACGAGTCTGAAGCCGAGGCTACCGAAGACGCCACAGCGGACGAGGACGAAGCCAAGAAGGCCTGAGCCCTGGCGCTCCCAGTTTCAACCGATGTCACCGTCACGACGGGATTCCCACTGCTGGTTGTGGTGGCCGTCGTGGCGGTGCATTTTTCTTTCATCGCCTTCATGGTGTTCGGCGGTTTCCTGACCTGGCGCCGGCCCTGGGTCATCTGGTTGCACGTACCCGCGGTGCTGTGGGGCATCGGCAGCACCGCCTGGGGCGTCGACTGTCCAATGACCGACGTCGAACGGTGGGCCCGCCCACGCGCGGGTCTGGCGCAGCTGCCGCCCGACGGATTCATCGCGCACTACATCACCGGTGTGCTCTATCCGGCCTCGGCGACGAATGTGGTGCGCGTGCTCGCCGTCGTCGTGGTGCTCGTCGCCTGGGTGGGCTGGTTTCGGCGCCGGCGGGTCAGCAGAACTCAGTAACGCTCGGCCAGGGATACGTGGCTTCAATCGCGAGGCTCTCGACGCCACCGCGATTGAACTCAGGTATCGATTCGGGCCGCCAGACGTCCCTGACTGCAATAACCGGCGGCAGGCCGCCCCACCATTGCGCTCACGTACTTTTCCACCCTGTTCACGGGCCTCCGGCACACCACTGGGGCGTTGATTGCGTACTGAGTCAACGCGAGCACCCGCGGCCGCGTATTTCCTGCTTGTTGCGTCGATGCGTCGGCCGTGAATCGCACCGGTCACGAACCACAGGGACCTCCAAGTGAGTCCGTATTGACTTTGCTGACATCGAAGGGCAACAGCTGCGGCATGGGAGGCCCGTACATATATCTCAACTGTTCATCAGCTGGGAGGCACTGTGAGTGTGTTAAAACGCAACCGCGACATCGAGCACTGGGATGCGGAGGACGTTGCTGCGTGGGACGCCGGCAATAAGGACATCGCCAAGCGGAACCTGGTCTGGTCGATCTTTGCCGAGCATGTCGGCTTCTCGGTGTGGTCCATCTGGTCGGTCATGGTGCTGTTCATGCCGCAGGCCGTTTACGGCATCGACGCGCTGGGCAAGTTCGTCCTGGGCGCGGTCCCGATCGCGGTGGGCGCGTTCATGCGCATTCCCTACACCATCGGACCGGCGAAGTTCGGTGGCCGCAACTTCACCATCTTCAGCGCGCTGATGCTCGCCATCCCGTGTGCGCTGACCATGTATTTCATGATGCATCCGGGGACGTCGTACACGACGTTCCTGATCGTCGCGGCGGTCGCCGGTTTCGGTGGCGGTAACTTCGCGTCGTCGATGACCAACATCAACGCCTTTTACCCGCAGCGGCTGAAGGGCTGGGCGCTGGGCCTGAATGCCGGCGGCGGCAACATCGGTGTCCCGGTGATCCAGATCATCGGTCTGGTGACCATCGCCAGCGTCGGTAACCGTCGTCCTGAGGTCGTCTGCGCCATCTACCTGGTGCTGCTGGCCGCCGCGGCCCTCGGCGCCGCGCTGTTCATGGACAACATCCAGGGGCAGAAGTCGAACCTCTCGGCGATGGTCGAGGCCATGAAGTTCCGCAACTCGTGGGTCATGTGCTTCCTCTACATCGGCACGTTCGGCTCGTTCATCGGGTTCAGCTTCGCGTTCACGCAGATTCTGAACATCAACTTCACCGCGCAGGACGTCGCGCCGCTGCTGGAGAAGTACCACGTCGCGTCAGTGGCCAAGCTGCCCAAGGAAGCGGCCAAGGAGCTGGCCAAGGCCAACTTCGACGCCTCCGTCCACACGGCGTGGATCGCCTTCCTGGGCCCGCTGCTCGGTTCGATCTCGCGGCCGTTCGGCGGCAAGCTGGCCGACAAGATCGGTGGCGGCAAGATCACGCTGTACGTCTTCACGGCGATGACGGCCATCACTGCCGTCCTGGTCGGCGGGGGTATGTGGGACGACGCCACCAAGGGCCCGGCGACCGGTAGCCAGATGATCGTCTACATCGTGGCGTTCATGGTGCTGTTCATCCTGACCGGCCTCGGCAACGGCTCGACCTACAAGATGATCCCGTCGATCTTCGAGGCCAAGGCGCAAAGCAAGGACGAGTTGGGTGCCGCGGAGAAGACCCTGTGGTCGCGCAGCATGTCCGGTGCCCTGATCGGCTTCGCCGGCGCGGTCGGCGCGTTCGGTGGTGTGCTCGTCAACATCGTGCTCCGGACGTCCTACGCCGGACCGTCCCACTCGGCGACCACCGCGTTCTGGGTGTTCCTCGCCTTCTACGTGGTGTGCGGCTTCGTCACCTGGTTCGTGTTCCTGCGGCAGCCGCACCTGCGTGCGGCGACAGGGGAGCACGTCGGCCGGGAAGTTGTGCCGGCGACCTAGCCAGCTGGTCGGAATGCCCCGCGGGAGTTTCCCGCGGGGCATTTTCGTGTTTGTGACCCACACAACTGGTCCAACCAGTTGACCAGTTTAGGTGGAGCGCCGATCATCGATGCATGGACATCGCACCCGTCTCCCGCGCGGCCGTCAGCGACACGGTGTTCGCGCATCTGGTCGACGAGATCCTGTCCGGCCGCGTCGCGGTCGACGAGGCACTGCCGTCCGAGCGTGAGCTGGCCTTGGCCTTCGCAGTGAACCGGCACGCCATCAGGGAAGCGCTCAAACGGTTGCAGCAGGCCCGGCTGGTACGGATCAGCCACGGCGGCAAGACGCGGGTCCAGGATTGGCGCCTGACGGCCGGTTTGGACGTGCTCAGCACCCTCGCCGCGACCGGCGCGGTGCCGGCCGTGCAGATCGCCCGCGACATCATGGTGATGCGCCGGACCGTGGCCGCCGACGCGGCCCGGCTGTGCGCCCGGAATGCCACCGACGACCAGCTGGCGACGATCGCCGACGCGGCCGCGGCGTACCCGGCCGAATACCACGGCGAATCCTCCAGTTCCGCATTTGATGCGGACCTGACGTTCTGGACCGCGATCATCGACGGCAGCGGCAACCTGGCCTACCGGTTGGCGCTGAACACGCTGGTCGCGGCATTCGCCGACATCGGCTTCGGTTCGATAGCCGACCTCGGAATGGCGGCCGAACTGGCCGACCGCGACGCCCACCTGACGCTGGCCGAGCACCTCGTCGCGCGCGACGCCGATGCCGCCCACCGCGTAGCCGACGACCTGCTGGGCCGGGTCGTCGACGCCCTTTCCGGTCAGCAGTAGGAGTCATTCCCCATGTTCGATCTGATCCTGCACGCCGTGCCGGTGTTCGTGATCGCTCTGGTGCTGGAGGCGCTGTCCTTCCGCTTCCTGCCGGACGACGACGAAGTCGGTTACGAATTCCGCGACTCCCGAACCAGTCTCACCATGGGGATCGGCAACGTCATCATCAACGTCGGCTGGAAGTTGGTGGTGTTGGCGGCCTACAGCGCGGCGTACCTGGTGGCGCCGGTGCATCTGCCGGCCGACAATCCGCTGACCTGGATCGCGCTCTTCGTCGCCGACGACTTCCTCTACTACTGGTATCACCGCACCCACCACACGATCCGGGTGTTCTGGGCCAGCCACGTCGTGCACCACTCCAGCGAGCACTACAACCTGTCGACCGCACTGCGGCAGACGTGGACGCCGTTCACCGCGCTGCCGTTCTGGTTGCCGTTGGCATTCCTCGGGTTCTCGCCGTGGATGATCCTGCTGCAGCAGTCGGTCAGCCTGCTGTACCAGTTCTTCATCCACACCGAACGCGTCGGAAAGCTGTGGCGGCCCATCGAGTTCGCGATGAACACACCGTCGCACCACCGGGTGCATCACGGCTCCAACGACCAGTACCTGGACACGAACTACGGTGGCATCCTGATCATCTGGGACCGGCTGTTCGGCAGTTTCGAACCCGAGGGCGAGCGCGTGGTCTACGGTTTGACCAAGAACATCAAGACGTTCAACCCGGTGCGGGTTGCCACGCACGAGTACACCGCCATCTGGCAGGATTTGCGCGCGGCAAAGACCTGGAAGCACCGCTTCGGACACACGTTCCGCGGACCGGGCTGGTCGCCCGACAGCGCGTAACCCAGGTCACAGATTTCCGGCACATTTCCATCATGATTCCGGCATGAAACATGTTGCGCACCAAGGCCTGACGGGCATGTGAGCTTGGGTTGACGCGCAGTACATGGTCGCGCAACGGTTGCGGAATTGACGGCCCGTAGAACTGAAGCATGACCACCGCAGGACCGCACAGCACGCGCACGGCGTGCTCCTACTGCGGTGTCGGTTGCGGAATTTCGGTCGAGACCCGCACCGACGCGGGCACCGGACTGCCCGTCATCGCGCGCGTATCCGGGGACCGGCTACACCCCACCAACTTCGGTCGGCTGTGCACCAAGGGCGCCACCCACGCGGAAATGATGGGTGCCGACGACGGCCGGCTCACCACGGCACTGGTCCGGCACGGCCGGGGCGCCGAAGCGGTCAGCGTCGCGGTCGACGATGCCACCGCCGAAGCCGGCCGCCGGCTGCGGGCCATCATCGACGAACACGGCCCCGACGCTGTGGCGCTCTATGTTTCGGGCCAGATGACCATCGAGGCCCAGTACCTGGCCAACAAGCTGGCCAAGGGCTTCATCCGCACCGTGCACATCGAATCGAATTCCCGGCTGTGCATGGCCAGCGCGGGCACCGGCTTCAAGCAGTCGCTGGGCGCCGACGGCCCGCCTGGGTCCTACACCGATTTCGATTCCGCCGACCTGTTTTTCGTCAGCGGCGCGAACATGGCCGACTGCCACCCGATCCTGTTCCTGCGCATGGCCGACCGGATGGCCAAGGGCGCCAAGCTGATCGTCGTCGACCCGCGCCGCAACGCGACCGCCGAGAAGGCCGATCTGTTCCTGCAGATCAAACCAGGCACCGACCTGGCGCTGCTCAACGGCCTGCTGCACCTGCTGGTCGAAAGCGGTGCGATAGACACCGAATTCATCGCCGAGCACACCGAGGGCTGGGAGACCATGCCCGCGTTCCTGGCCGACTATCCGCCGGCGAAGGTCGCCGAGATCACCGGACTTCCCGAAGCCGACATCCGCCGCGCCGCCGAGATGATCGCGGAGGCAGGGGAGTGGATGTCGTGCTGGACCATGGGGCTGAACCAGAGCACCCACGGCACCTGGAACACCAACGCCATCTGCAACCTGCACCTGGCCACCGGCGCCATCTGCCGGACGGGCAGTGGCCCGATGTCGCTGACCGGCCAGCCCAACGCCATGGGCGGCCGCGAAATGGGTTACATGGGACCGGGTCTCCCCGGGCAACGCGCCGTGACGTCGGCCGAAGACCGGGCGTTCGTCGAAGAACAGTGGGAACTGGAACCGGGCACCATCCGCACCGACGTCGGCCCCGGCACCATCGAGATGTTCCGCCGGCTGGGCACCGGTGACATCAAGGCCGTGTGGATCATCTGCACCAATCCTGTTGCCACCGTGGCCAATCGGCAGACCGTCATCGACGGCCTGCAGGCCGCCGAACTGGTGATCACCCAGGACACCTACCAGGACACCGCGACCAACGCCTACGCCGACATCGTGCTGCCCGCCACCCTGTGGGCCGAGGCGGACGGCGTCATGGTCAACTCCGAACGCAACCTGACCCTGTTGCAGCAGAGCATCCCAGCGGCCGGCGACGCGCGGCCCGACTGGGAACTGATCTGCAATGTGGCCCGGCACATGGGCTTTGGTGATGAGTTCGACTACAAATCCAGCGAGCACGTGTTCGCCGAGATTCGCCAGTTCGCCAATCGCCGTACCGGTTACGACCTGGGTGGCGTGACCTACGAGCGGCTGCGGGAGACCCCGCTGCAGTGGCCCTGCCCGCCCGAGGGTGTGCCCGGTGGCGGCAGCGACCGGAACCCGATCCGCTATCTCAACGACGGAATCAGTCAGGACCTGTTCGTGGACGCCGACGGAAACCGGCCGCGGCTGGCGTTCCCGACGCCGTCGCGGCGGGCGGTGTTCCATGCCAGGCCGCACCTGGACGCGGCGGAATTGCCCGACGACGAGTTTCCGTTGGTGCTCAATACCGGTCGGTTGCAACACCAATGGCACACCATGACCAAGACCGGGAAGGTTGCCAAGCTCAACAAGCTCAACGGGTCGCCGTTCGTGGAGATTCACCCGATCGACGCGGCAGACCTCGGCATCACCGAGGGCGGGTCCGTCGAGATCTCGTCGCGGCGCGGCACCGCGGTCCTGCCCGCGGTGCTGACCGACCGGGTACGTCCGGGCAATTGCTTTGCGCCGTTCCACTGGAACGACTCGCAGGGTGAGCGACTGACCATCAATGCGGTCACCAACGACGCGGTCGATCCGGATTCGTTGCAGCCCGAATTCAAGGTGTGCGCCGTGCGGTTGGCGCCGGTCGCGATCGAACCCGTGGCGGTGACACCGGCCGCGCCTGCCGCGGCACCCTCGGTTGCCGCGTCCCATCCGCTGGCCGCGGCCCTGGGCCTGGGCGGGCCGCCTGCGCTCGACGAGGCCGAAAAGGTCTATCTGGCCGGCTTTTTCACCGGTATCCAGCATGTCACCGGGGTGCCCGTGTTGCCGGAGTCGGCTCCGGTCAGTGGCATCGTCCGGCTGTGGGTCAACGGGGCGCTGGCCGGCGCGCACAGTTCGACGGCACCTGTCGCGGTGATCGATGCGGTGCCCGCGTCGGCAACGCTCGAGTCTCCCAAGCCGGGTCCATTGGTGCTGTGGGCATCGCAGACCGGTACCGCCGAAGAATTCGCCGCCGGACTTGCCGCGAGGATCGTCGGGGCCCGGTTGCAGGTACTGGACGACACCGCGCTGGACGAGATCGCCCAAGCGGGCGAAGTGCTGGTTGTGACAAGCACTTTCGGCGACGGCGGACCGCCCGACAACGGCGCGGACTTCTGGGCTCGCTTGAGCGCCGCCGATGCGCCAGACCTGAGCGGGGTGCGGTACTCCGTGCTCGGCATCGGTGACCGCGCGTACGAGAACTTCTGCGGCTACGCCAAATCCCTGGACAGCCGGTTCGCCGAACTCGGAGCCACCGCGCTGCTGGACCGCGCGGACTGCGAGGCCTACGACGACGAACCACTCGCCCAATGGGCTGCTGCCGCAGCCGACTTGGTCGTCGTCGCTGCTGCCGAAGCGCCCGTCGTCGCGCCCGCGGGCCCGGCCACGCCCGCCAAGCCGGCTCCCAAGCCCGCCAAGCCCTTCACCCGCAACAACCCGTTGTCGGTCCCGTTGTGCCGCAACACTATGCTGACCAATGGCGGCGCGAAGGAAGTACGCCAGATCGGCTTCGACCTGTCCGGCCACGACGTCAGCTACGGCGTCGGCGATGCACTGGGCGTGGTGGTGGCCAATTGTCCAGAGGCTGTATCGACGTGGCTGGCGGCCACCGGGCTCACCGGCGACGAGGTCATCGAAATGGATGGCGGCGAAGCCCCGTTGCGTGAGGCACTCACCACGGCGTACGACATCTGCAAGGTGTCGCCGACCCTGCTCAACTTCCTGGCCGAACGCAGCAGCGCCAAGATTCTCCGGGCGCCCCGCGAAGAGCGCGACCGCTGGCTCGACGGCCGCACCGGCCTCGACCTCGTCGAAGAGTTCCAGATTCGGGCGGAACCCGAGGAATGGCGAGATGCCCTGGTGCGCCTGGCGCCGCGCTCGTACTCGATCTCGTCGAGCCCCCTGGTGAGCCCCGACGAGGTGCAACTGACGGTGTCGGTCGTGCGGTACGAAGGTGCCCGCGGCGGCATCCGGCACGGCGTCGCGTCCACCTATCTGGCCGACCGGGCCGAGACGGTGCCGGTGTTCTTGCAGTCGGCACCGCATTTCCGGCCGCCCGAGGATGCGCTGACCCCGATGATCATGGTCGGCCCCGGCACGGGTGTCGCACCGTTCCGCGGCTTCCTGCACGAACGTCGGGCACTGGGCCACACCGGGCGTAACTGGCTGTTCTTCGGTGACCAGCACCGGGCCGAAAACTATTACTACCAAGAGGAATTGGAGGCCTTCGCCGCCGACGGCCTGCTGACCCGGCTGGATACCGCGTTCTCCCGAGACCAGGCGCGGCGGGTGTACGTGCAGCACCGGATGCGTGAGCACGGCGAGATTCTGTGGCGCTGGTTCGAAGACGGGGCGCACTTCTATGTGTGCGGCGATGCTGCCCGGATGGCCAAGGACGTCGACGTGGCGCTCACCAACATCTTCAAGACCCACGGCGGCATGTCCGAATCGGCGGCGCATGACTACAAGCGCGAGCTGATCGCCGACAAGCGCTACGTTCGCGACGTCTACTGACCCGTACCGCTGCACGCCCGGCAATTTCAGGGTTGACTGGAGCTTGCCGGGAAGGAGCGCTGTCGATGGTCTTGGGTTCTGACGCTGCATCCGGTCCCGCCGCATCCGCGGTCCCGCCGCGCGGCTCTGGCCGCCACATCAGGTTGACGTCGCACAGCGGCGCCGCCGATGCCCTGCCGATCCGTTGGGGCGCGGCGACCGCCGCCGAGCGCGGCCCGGTGCTCGGGACCACGACCACGCGAGCGCACCGCAATGTGATCGGCACGCACAGCGGCTCCTACAGCGTCTACCGGGCACTGGCGGTCGCGGCCGGGGCGCTCTCGCCCGCGCATCGCGCCGACCTGACCAACACCGCACCCACCGACGTGATCGGTCCGTACCCGCAGTGGGCCGAACCCGGGGCGATCGTGAGTCTGGACCCGTGGGGTGCCATGGTCGCGGATGCGTTCAGTGCCGAATTGGCGGCCGGCCACGACATCCGGCCGACCATCGCCATCACCAAAGCCCATGTGATCCTGCCCGAGGTTGCCGAAGCGATCGGCAAGGGCCGGCTCCGCCCGGACGGTCGGGTGCTGCTGGACAACGGCGCCGCGCTGGTGACCAAGGCGGCCATCGAGCCTGTCTGGTTTCTCCCCGGCGTCGCCGCGCGATTCGGTTGCAGCGAAAACGAACTGCGCCGCGTGCTGTTCGAGGAGACCGGTGGCATGTACCCCGAACTCGTCACGCGCGGTGATCTCGAGGTCTTTCTGCCACCGATCGGCGGGCAGACCGTCTACATCTTCGGCCAGCCGCGCGATCTTGCCGACCCCGACGTGGAGTTGACCGCACGGGTGCACGACGAATGCAACGGATCCGATGTGTTCGGCTCCGACATCTGTACCTGCCGGCCGTATCTCACCCATGCCATCGAGGAGTGCATCCTGGGTGCGCAGCGCGGTGGGGTCGGGCTGGTGGCCTACTCCCGCAAGGAGGGCCGCGCGCTGGGCGAGGTCACCAAGTTCCTGGTGTACAACGCACGTAAGCGTCAGGTTGGTGGCGACACGGCCGACCAATACTTCGCTCGCACGGAATGTGTTGCCGGAGTGCAGGATATGCGCTTCCAGGAACTCATGCCCGACGTGCTGCACTGGCTGGGTGTCCGCAAGATTCACCGTCTGGTGTCGATGAGCAACATGAAGTACGACGCCATCACCGGCTCGGGTATCGAGGTCGTCGAACGCGTGAACATCCCCGACGATCTGATCCCCGCCGACGCCCGCGTCGAGATCGACGCCAAGACAGCCGCCGGTTACTTCACCCCCGGTCCGGTGCCCGACGCCGACGAACTCAAGGTCGCCAAGGGCCGCGGACTCACGCCATGACAACCAGCGCCGGCCCCGACACGGATGCCGACAGTGCCGTCGCGGTCGGCGTCCTGCGCCGCACCGACGCGATCCGCGAACGTGCCGAATTCCTGCTGCGCCGGGCACGTGCGGGGGAGTCCCGCTGGTTCGTGGTCGACGACGACTTGATGCCGCAGGCCGCTGACCTCGTCGCCGCCGTCACCTGGACGCGCTACCCGGACCTGGCGATCCCGTATCACAGCCGTTGGCGCCATTTCGAGGCCGGCGGCATCGACCGCAACGCCGACCTGCGCGCCCGCCTGGCTGCGCTGGACACGAGCTCGCAGGCGCGTGCCCTCATCGACCTGGCTGTGGTCAGTGTGCTGCTCGACGCCGGTGCCGGGCCGGACTGGGGCTACGTGGAACCCGCTACCGGACAACGGTTTACGCGGTCCGAGGGCCTCGGCGTGGCCAGCTGGCACGCCTTTGTCGACGGGATGTTCTCCAGCGACCCGAGCCGGCCGTGGCAGGTCGACGCCGTGGGACTACGCAGTGTCGACGACGCCGCCTTCGGCCGGGCATTTCAGGTGCGGCCGGACAATCCGTTGGTGGGGCTCTCCGGGCGGGTGCAGCTGCTGCGCCGCCTCGGTGCGGCCCTGGCCGCCCAGCCCGAGGTCTTCGGGCCGCAGGGGCGTCCCGGCGGCTTGTTCGACGTGCTGACCGGCCCGGCTGTCGGGGCTCATGACATCCTGGCGCAGCTCCTGGACACGTTGTCCGGGGTGTGGTTGGGGGACAACGATATCGGCGGTATCCCGCTCGGCGACTGCTGGCGGCACCCGGCGGTGCCGGGGGTGGGGTTGTCGCAGGGGTGGATGCCGTTCCACAAGCTGTCGCAGTGGCTGACCTATTCGCTGCTGGAGCCGTTCGAGTGGGCCGGCGTTGCGGTCACCGGCTTGGACGCCCTGACCGGCCTGCCCGAGTACCGCAACGGTGGTCTGCTGCTCGATACCGGGGTCCTGCGCTTACGCGATCCGTCGGCCGCGGCCCGAACCTGGTCGGTGGCCGACGAATTGGTGGTCGAATGGCGAGCCCTGACCGTCGCGCTGCTCGACGCGCTCGCGCCGCTGGTGCGCACCCGGCTCGGGCTCGACACTGCGGCCCTGCCGCTGGCGTGTGTCCTCGAGGGCGGCACCTGGGCTTCCGGGCGCGCCCTGGCGCAGCAGTTGCGGGCCGGCAGCCCGCCGCTGTCCATCAGTAGTGACGGCACGGTTTTCTAGGAGGCGCCATGGGTAACCTGCATCTCGTCGACCACCCGCTGGTTCAGCACAAGCTCACGCTGATGCGGCAGAAGGACGTATCCACCAAGGGTTTTCGTCAGCTGCTCAACGAGATTTCCATGCTGATGACCTACGAGGTGCTGCGCGACATCCCCGTGCACGAGATCGAGATCGACACTCCGCTGGAATCCACCACCGGCATGGTCATCGACGGCAAGAAGCTCGTCTTCGCGTCCATCCTGCGGGCGGGCAGCGGCATTCTGGACGGCATGCTCAGCGTTGTTCCCGGCGCGCGCATCGGCCATATCGGTCTGTACCGCGACCCGAAAACCCATGTCGCCGTGGAGTATTACTTCAAGATGCCCAGCGAATTGCACGAGCGCGACGTGGTGGTGTGCGATCCGCTGCTCGCCACCGGCAACTCGGCGGTGGCCGCAATCGACCGCCTCAAGGAGTACCGGCCGCGCTCGATCAAGTTCGTCTGTCTGCTGACCTGTCCGGAAGGCGTCGCCGCGATGCAGGCGGCCCACCCCGAGGTGCCGATCTACGCCGCGGCGCTGGACCGCCAGCTCGACGAGCACGGCTACATCGTGCCCGGCCTGGGTGACGCCGGCGACCGCATCTTCGGAACCAAGTAGTCGTCGCGAAACATGTCAGCACCGTCCGCTCAGGACGACAGCGCGTCGAACAACGCGGACATCTGCGCGGGCGAGACCGACATGCCGCCGCACTGACCCCGCAGCGTGGTCAGGGGCCGCGCGATGTTCTTCAGGTCGAAGAACTCACCGGGGTGCGCGGTGAAGTATGCCCGGACGGCGCCTTCCGCGTCACCCGACGAGCCCGCGTTGGTCAGGGCGTCGTTGGCACCCGGGTGCGCATCGAGGTAGGCGCCGGCCTGGGCCAGGACTCCGCCCGCAGTGCTGGCCAGCCCGCTCGCAGAACACGGAGCGGCCGCGGCCGTCGGGACAGCGATGGTAAGCGAGGCGAAGCCGGCGAGCGCGAGCATGGCAGTCAGTTTCATACCGGTGATCCTGCTGGAAACCCGGCGATCTCGGGCGCATTGTGTGGAATTGGTCGCGATGGTGCCGGAGGTCGGCGACTCAGTGCAGCACGACCGTCGGCCCGTTCGCATCCAGCGGCGCGCAGCTGTCCTGGCCGACAGTTGTCGAGCAATGCGCTGCCGGGAGCACGGGGCGGTATCCCGGCGGGGTCCCGCCGTCGCGGGTGATCTGGGTGTAGGTCTGGACGGCGTCGGTCGGCACCCGTCGCAGGGCTGGATCGCCCAGGG
>NZ_JXST01000033.1 GCF_000878195.1 Mycolicibacterium llatzerense
AACCCATCCAAAGACAGGTGAATTCGAATCAGAAAAATCCGATCACAAACAAAAGACACCAAACAAACTGGCATCAAAAAAACAACCACACCCCACAAACGGGAAAACAAGAGGTGCAGTCAAAAAACAACAAACAAAAACCACCAAACACACTATTGAGTTCTCAAACAACACGCCGTTTTCGGGCAACCCCACCAACCTACTACCTCTTGGTCGGGCTGTCAAGCTCTTGCTCTGGGCTTTTTCGGCCCCGCTCGCTGCTGACTTGGAATACATTAGCGGGCTGATCTTGATTTTACAAAACGGCTGCATACGGGCGGTTTTTCGGCGAAAACGTGTTGCACAGCTGTCCGTCGGAACGGTCAGTGCGACACGCCAATCCCCGTCAACTGACCCGTTCGACCTCCGCGCCCAGACTTACGAGGTTCTCCACGAACAACGGGTACCCCCGGTCGATGTGGAAAACGTCGTGAACCTCGGTGTCACCGTCGGCGACCAATCCCGCCAACACCAAACCGGCGCCGGCGCGAATATCCGAAGCCCACACCGGTGCACTCGACAACAGCGGAATTCCGCGGACCACCGCATGGTGTCCATCGGTCCGCGCATCGGCGCCCAGGCGGATCATCTCCTCGACGAACCGGAACCGCGCTTCGAACACGTTCTCGGTGATCATCGAGGTGCCTTCGGCGATGCACGCCAAGCCGATGGCCATCGGCTGCAGGTCGGTCGGGAATCCGGGATACGGCAGCGTCGCGACGTTGACGGCCTTCGGCCGTTCGTACTGCACGACGCGGAAACCGTTGTCGTGCTGGGTCACGGTCGCGCCGGCGTCGTGGAGTTTGTGCAGCACCAGCTGCAGATGCTGCGGGTCCACCCCCGTCACGGCGACATCGCCCCGCGTCATCGCCGCGGCAATTCCCCAGGTCGCTGCCACGATCCGGTCACCGATCACCCGGTGCTCGGTCGGATGCAGCTTGTCCACCCCGGTGATGGTCAGGGTCGAGGTCCCTCCCCCACTGACCTTGGCCCCCATCTGGTTCAGCATGTCGCAGATGTCGACGATGTCCGGCTCACGCGCTGCGTTGTGGATGACCGTCACGCCCTCGGCGAGCACGGCAGCCATCAGGATGTTCTCGGTCGCACCCACCGACGGGAACTCGAGCTGAATCTCGGCCCCACGCAGGTGATCGGCCTCAGCGACCACGCAACCGTGCTCGATGTTGCATCGGGCACCGAGTTGCCGCAGACCGGATTGATGCATGTCCAGCGGCCGCGATCCGATCGCATCACCACCGGGCAACGCGACTTTCGCCTTCTTGCAGCGGCCCACCAACGGCCCGAGCACACACACCGAAGCGCGGAACTGCCGGACCGCGGCGAAATCCGCGTCGTACTTGGGTTCGTCAGGTGAGGTGATTCTGGCCACGTCACCTTCGAGCTCGACGGTGGCCCCGAGACCGCGCAGCACCTCGGCCATCAATGGCACATCCAAGATGTCCGGACAGTTGGTGATCGTGGTGGTGCCCTCGGCCAACAGTGCCGCGGCCATCAGCTTCAGCACGCTGTTCTTAGCGCCCCCCACGGCAACTTCGCCGGACAACCGGCTACCCCCAGTCACCACGAAACGCTCGCTCACGCGGCTAAGTGTAGACAGCGGCGTCGGCCGGTGTCAGGCCACGAAGAAGTCTCCGCGAGTACGGTTTGACCATGGCTGTTCACCTGACCCGTATCTATACCCGGACCGGCGACGACGGGTCGACCGGACTCAGCGATTTCAGCCGCGTGTCGAAGAACGATTCGCGCCTGGCGGCGTACGCCGACTGCGACGAAGCCAACGCCGCGATCGGCGTCGCCGTCTCTGCGGGCGCACCCGACGAACGAATTCGCTTGGTACTCCTGCAGATTCAGAACGATCTCTTCGATGCCGGCGCGGACCTGTCGACCCCGGTGGTCGAGAATCCGGAATACCCGCCGCTGCGGATCACCCAGCCGTACATCGATCGGCTCGAAGCGTGGTGTGACGAGTTCAACGAACCGCTGCCGAAACTGACGTCGTTCATCCTGCCCGGCGGCACTCCCCTGTCGGCGTACCTGCACGTCGCCCGGACCGTGGTGCGGCGGGCCGAGCGAGCTGCCTGGCAGGCGATCGACGAACACGGCGACGGCGTCAGCATCCTGCCGGCCAAATATCTGAATCGGCTGTCGGATCTGCTGTTCATCCTGTCGCGGGTCGCGAACCCGGATGGCGATGTGCTGTGGCAGCCCGGCGGCGGCATGCAGTAGCAGAAATCAGACCGCGCGGCGGCGCGACCGCGGCGACGGCCGGGCCTCCAGCCACGATGTGAAAGCCGTCAAAGCTCCACGGTCCAAAGCGATTTCGTAACCGCTGCGCCGTTCGGGACTGTTGTCGCGCAGCTCGAGAATGACCGTTTCGATGGTCATGATGTCGAATTCGTCGCCCCGTGGGGCGCGGCGCCCGACGACTTCCAGGCCACGACGGGACAGTGTCCGGTCGGGCCACCAGCGCAGGCTCGACAAACGATAAAAGCCGGCCTCACCACCGCGGTAGCGCATGACTCCATGCCGCCACCCGTGGCCGCCGGCAGCCGGGTAGTCGCGCAGGATGGCGGCAGTACCGCCAACCTGACGCAACTTCCACAGCCGATAACTCAGGGCCGCTACAGCCAGCACCAACACACCGACGAGCGCGACCATCATCAACATGGACGCGCTCATCGGGATATCAGTCGAGCTGGCCTACGGCGCGCAGACGCGCCCGGCCCCACGCAGCGGTCGCCTCGTCGTCCGACGCGGCATCGGCCTTGGCCGCATGCGCATCGATCTCCGACTCCAGCGCCGCGTCTTCCACCAGAATCCGCACGGTCTCCTCGGTCACCGAGAGGAACCCGCCGGACACTGCGATCCGCAGATCATCCTCGCCCTCGCGCTCGACCCGGACCATCGCGTCCTCGACCAGCTGGCCGACCAACGGGATGTGCCGGGGCAGGATGCCGATCTCGCCGGCGGTGGTGCGAGTGAAGACGAATGTGGCCTTGCCTGTCCACAGCGCGCGCTCGACGGCGACGATCTCGACGTCCATTTCGGCCATGTCACACCACCTTTCGACTAGTACTGACGACGAACTGCGCCAGTCGGTTCTTCGCGCAAGCGCTCATCACAGCTTGGCGCCGAGGCTTTCGGCCTTCTTCGCCAGGTCGTCGAGACCACCGATGAGGAAGAACGCCTGCTCGGGCAGGTGGTCGAAGTCGCCCTTGGCGAGACGGTCGAACGCCTCGATGGTCTCCTTCAGCGGCACCGTCGAACCCGGCTGGCCGGTGAACTGCTCGGCGGCCATCATGTTCTGGCTCAGGAAGCGCTCGATCTTACGGGCGCGGTACACCAGCACCTTGTCCTCTTCCGACAGTTCGTCGATACCGAGGATGGCGATGATGTCCTGAAGGTCCTTGTAGCGCTGCAGGATTCGGATGACTTCCTGAGCCACCCGGTAGTGCTCGGCACCGACGACGCTGGGGTGCAGGATCGTCGAGGACGATGCCAGCGGGTCCACGGCCGGGAAGATGCCCTTGGAGAACACCGCACGAGAAAGCTCGGTGGTGGCGTCCAGGTGGGCGAACGTGGTGGCCGGGGCCGGGTCGGTGTAGTCGTCGGCGGGCACGTACACGGCCTGCATCGAGGTGATCGACCGACCACGGGTCGAGGTGATGCGCTCCTGGAGCTCACCCATCTCGTCGGCCAGCGTCGGCTGGTAACCCACGGCCGAAGGCATACGACCCAGCAGGGTCGAGACCTCGGAACCGGCCTGGGTGAACCGGAAGATGTTGTCGATGAACAGCAGCACGTCCTGGCCCTGCTCGTCGCGGAAGTACTCCGCCATGGTCAGGGCCGAGAGGGCGACGCGCATACGGGTGCCTGGCGGCTCGTCCATCTGGCCGAACACAAGCGCGGTGTCCTTGAGCACGTTCGCGTCCGCGAGCTCGACCCACAGGTCGTTGCCCTCACGGGTGCGCTCACCGACGCCGGCGAACACCGAGGTACCACCGAAGTTGCGGGCAATACGGTTGATCATTTCCTGGATCAGAACCGTCTTACCGACACCGGCACCACCGAACAGGGCGATCTTGCCACCACGCACGTACGGGGTCAGCAGGTCGACGACCTTCAGACCGGTCTCCAGCATCTCGGTGCGGGGCTCCAGGTCGGCGAAGGCCGGCGGCTTGCGGTGGATGGACCAGTGCTGGAAGTCCTTGCCGTAGCCGGGCTCGTCCAGGCAGTCGCCGAGCGCGTTGAACACGTGGCCCTTGACGCCGTCGCCGACTGGCACCGAGATGGAGGCACCGGTGTCGCGGACCTCGGTGCCACGCACCAGGCCGTCGGTCGGCTGCATCGAGATGCAGCGCACCAGGTTGTCACCGAGGTGCTGAGCAACCTCGAGGGTCAGAGTCTTTGCCAGCGCACCGAAGGTGATGTCGGCGTGCAGAGCGTTGAACAGCTCGGGCACCGAGCCGCGCGGGAACTCGATATCCACCACCGGGCCGGTGATGCGAACCACGCGACCGGCGGTCTTGGTCTCTACGGCAGAAGTCATATCTCTCTTCGCTTCCTACGGGGCCTATTTCGCGTCGGCCAGCGCGTTGGCGCCACCGACGATTTCGCTGATTTCCTGGGTGATCTGGGCCTGGCGCTCGCGGTTCGCGGCGAGCGTGAGGGCCTTGATCAGGTCGTCGGCGTTGTCCGTTGCCGACTTCATGGCGCGTCGACGCGAAGCCGACTCCGAGGCCGCGGCCTCAAGCAGTGCCGCGTAGACACGGGTCGCGATGTACCGCGGCAGCAGCGCATCGAACAACACGTCCGCGCTCGGCTCGAACGAGTACAGCGTCTGGATGCCGACCGGCTCGTCCGAGTACTCGACGGCCAACGGGGCGATCCGCACCGCCTCGGCGGTCTGCGACAGCATCGACTTGAACTCGGTCGAGACGATGTGCAGCTCGTCGACGCCCAAGATGCCGTCGGCACCCGGTCCGTCACCCTCGTCGTCGGCTCCTGCCATGAACGCCGCCACCAGGGTGTCGGCGATCTCCTTGGCGTTGGTGTACTCCGGACGCTCCGAGAAGCCGGTCCAGGACTCGGCGACGGCACGCTGACGGAAGCTGTAGTAGCCCAAGGCCTTTCGGCCGACCACATACAGCACCGGGTCCTTGCCCTCGTTGCGCAGCAACGTGAACAGTTCCTCGGCCCGACGCAGCACGTTGGCGTTGTAGCCGCCGCACAGGCCGCGGTCCGACGACACCACCAGCACCCCGGCACGGCGGGGATTCTTCCGCTCGACGAGCAGCGGGTGGTCCAGCGCACTGGCCCCCGCAAGCTCGGTGAGCATGTTGGTGATCTCGGTGGCGTAGGGCCGGGCTGCATCAACCCGGGCCTGCGCCTTGGCGATCCGCGACGTGGCGATCAGCTCCTGCGCCTTCGTGATCTTCTTGATCGACGAGGCGGATTTGATCCGTCCGCGTAGCTCGCGCAGTGTGGCTGCCATTGGTTACCTAGGCCTTCTTCGGTGCCGGCTTGTGGACCTTCACCGACTCCTGGCCGAGCTCAGCAGGGTCCAGTGCCTCGACACCGGCTTCCTTGACCACGACCGAGCTGCCGTCGGTGGCGGCGAAGCCCTTCTTGAACTCGTTGATGACCGAGACCAGCTTCTCCTCGTTCTCCTCCGAGAGCTTCTTGGTCGACTTGATCCCGTCGAGGATCTCGGCGTGGCTGGCCTTCACGTGCTCCAGCAGCTCGGCGGAGAAGCGCGAAACGTCCTCGGCCGGAACCGAATCCAGGTGGCCCTGGGTACCGAGGAAGATCTCGACGACCTGATCCTCGACGGCCAGCGGGCTGTACTGCGGCTGCTTGAGCAGCTCGACCAGGCGAACGCCGCGGTCCAGCTGAGCCTTCGACGCCGCGTCCAGGTCCGAGGCGAAGGCCGCGAAGGCCTCCAGCTCGCGGTACTGCGACAGGTCTAGGCGGAGCGAGCCCGCAACTTCCTTCATCGCCTTGATCTGAGCGGCACCACCGACGCGGGACACCGACACACCGACGTTCACGGCCGGGCGCACACCCTGGTTGAACAGGTCGGACTCCAGGAAGCACTGGCCGTCGGTGATCGAGATGACGTTGGTCGGGATGAACGCCGAGATGTCGTTGGCCTTGGTCTCGATCACCGGCAGACCCGTCATCGAACCGCCACCGAGCTCGTCGGACAGCTTCGCGCAACGCTCCAGCAGACGCGAGTGCAGGTAGAAGACGTCACCCGGGAAGGCCTCGCGGCCCGGCGGGCGGCGCAGCAGCAGCGAGATGGCGCGGTAGGCGTCAGCCTGCTTGGACAGATCGTCGAACACGATCAGCACGTGCTTGCCGGCGTACATCCAGTGCTGGCCGATGGCCGAGCCGGTGTACGGAGCCAGCCACTTGAAGCCGGCGGGGTCGGAGGCGGGGGCCGCGACGATGGTGGTGTACTCCATCGCGCCACCCTCTTCCAGCGCGCGCTTCACGCTGGCGATGGTGGTGCCCTTCTGGCCGATCGCGACGTAGACGCAGCGGACCTGCTGCTTCGGGTCGCCGGTCTCCCAGGCCTCACGCTGGTTCAGGATGGTGTCGACGCAGACCGCGGTCTTGCCGGTCTTGCGGTCACCGATGATGAGCTGGCGCTGGCCACGGCCGATCGGGGTCATGGCGTCGATGGCCTTGATACCGGTCTGCAGCGGCTCGCCGACGCCCTGGCGCTGAACCACCGAAGGGGCCTGGAGCTCGAGCACGCGACGGGTCTCGGCGACGATCTCGCCCTGACCGTCGATCGGCTCACCCAGCGGGTTGATGACGCGGCCCAGGAAGGCGTCGCCGACAGGCACCGAGAGCACCTCACCGGTGCGCTTGACCTGCTGGCCCTCTTCGATCTTCTCGAAGCCGCCCAAGATGACCGTACCGACGCTGTGCTCGTCGAGGTTCAGGGCCACGCCCAGAACACCGCCAGGGAACTCGAGGAGCTCCTGCGTCATAACCGAGGGCAGACCCTCGACGTGTGCGATGCCGTCACCGGCGTCGACGACGGTGCCGATTTCCTCGCGATCGTTCGAGGCCGAGAACGTCGTTACGTAGTTCTCGATGGCACCTTCGATATCAGCAGCCGAGATTGTCAACTCTGCCATGGTTTTTGGTCTTCCTACCTAGTCTTGGGTGTTTCGGAGTCTGGGTTAGTCCGGCAGCCGGTTGGAGGCGGCGGCCAGTCGTGACGAGATGGATCCGTCGATCACCTCGTCACCGACGGTGATGGTCAGACCACCGAGGAGGCTCGGATCGACATGCAGCTGGACGGACACCGGGTGGCCGTAGATGCGGGTCAGGACCGACGTGAGTCGGGTCCGCTGGGCATCGGACAGTGCCGCGGCGGCTTCCACGTGGGCAACAACCTCACCGCGGCGGGCGACTGCCAGCTCTGCCAGGTCGAGAACTGCCTCATCGGCACGTTCGCCGCGCAGCAGGCTCACGGTCTGCGTCAGCAGCGCCTTGACGGAGCTGTTGACCGAGCCGTTGGCACCGGTAAGGACCTTGTCCAGCAAGGCAACTCGGCCATCGACCGGAGTGCCGTAGTCACCGAGCAGCGTCGACAGGCGCGGCTGCGCGTCCAGCACACGGCTGAACCGGAACAGCTGGTCCTCGACCTCGGCGACCTCACCGCTGACATCGGCCCGCTTGATCAGCGCCAGGCGAGCGATGTGCTCGACGGCGTCGACCAGGTCGGACTGCTCCGACCACCGCGACGACACCGCGGAGCGCAGCAGCTCCAGGGCGGGGGCGCCGATCTTGCCGGACAGCACCGCGTCCAGCAGCGCGACCTTGGGAGCCGGGTCATCTGCGGGCTCGGCCAGATGCCGGTCGAGGTTGACCTCGGTCAGCAGCAGCCGGGCGACGGCGGCCAGATCATCGGCCAGCGCCGTGAGCGCAGCCGCATCCAGGCCGTTGGCCGTGGCGTCGAACTTGCCGACCAGCGCGGTCAGTGACTCCCGGCTCGCGGCCCGCAGCTTCACCTCGGCGTGGGTACCGACCTCAGCCGAGGACGGCGCCATCTGCTCGAGATCGGCGAGGAAGCGGTCGACAGTGCCGGCCTGAGCGGCGGGCTCGGCGACGAACTGGCGCACCAGCTCGTCGGCCTTGGCCACCGACTCCGCACCCAGCCCCTGACGGAGCTCGCGGATGACGCCCTGGCGCATCAGCTCGACGTGCTGGACGCCCTGCGCCTTGATGCGCTCGGCGTCGACGCCGGCCTGCTCGCTGAGCTGCTCGACGATGCGCCGCGAATCGTGCCGGGCCTCGTCGGTCACCTTGCCCGACTCGGCCTTCGCGTCGGCGAGAGCCTTGGCGTGCATCTCGTCGGCGTCAGCGAGTTTCTTTGCGGCTTCGGCACTTTCGGCCAGCGCGACGCGAACGGCCTCCTGCTGCTTGGCCATCAGGCCCTTCACCGGAGGTACCACGTACTTCCAGATGATGGCCACGATGACGGCAAAGCCGATCAGCTGCCCGATGAAGATTTCCATCTACTGGCTCCCGCCTGATTTCACGTCCACGCCGAGGATTCGGCTCGCCAGCGTCTGGGACAGGTTGTCGACCGACGACTGCAGTTCGGCCTCTGTGGACTGCCGCTTCGCGGACAGTGCCTGGTCGGCACCCTTGAGGGTTTCGGCCACCTCACCACTTGCCGCTGCACGCGCCTCGTCGACGACCTTGCGGCCCTCGTTGCGGGCCTCGTCACGGATGGCCGAGGCCTCCGTGCGAGCGCCCGCCATCGCCGCGTTGTAGTCCGCCTCTGCGGCGGCCACCTGCTCAGCCGACTTCCGGTTGTCAGCAGCGGTCTTGGCCAGCATTTCCTCGCGTTCGACCAAGACCTTGCTGATCGGTGGCACAACCCACTTGCCGATCACGCCGAGCACGATCAGGAAGATGATCAGCACGACGAAGAAGGTCGCGTTGGGGATCAGGAAGTTCTGACCCCCGCCGCCTTCCGCTGCTGCCTGGCCCGAAGCCAGGATGGTTGCGCTCAATTCACCCATGTCGACGGATTACGACAGGCCCGGGGTGGCGAACACGAAGAGCGCCATGAAGGCCAGGTTGATGAAGTACGCGGCTTCCACCAGACCGACGGTGATGAAGAACGGGGTGAACAGGCGGCCCTGGGCCTCCGGCTGGCGGGCGATGCCCGAGATCAGCGCGTTGCCGGCGATACCGTCACCGATACCGGCGCCGATGGCGCCACCGGCCATGATCAAGCCACCGCCGATGAGGGCGCCCTGGATGATAGTGGCGTTCGTTGCTGCGTCGGCCATTCTCTTTTTCCTCCTTGGTAACTGGTAGCTGCGCTACCAGGGTCTTATTTGCGGTTCCTACAGGTCTTGCTGGTTAGTGATGCTCGTCGAGTTCCATCGACTGGCTGAAGTACAGGATCGTCAGCAGCGCGAAGATGAACGCCTGGATCAGGCCGACGAACAGGTCGAAGGTCTTCCAGATGGCGTTCGGCGCCCACTGCACGTACCAGGGGAACATCGCGATCAGCGCGACCAGGATGCCGCCGGCGAACATGTTGCCGAAGAGTCGCAGAGACAGCGAGACCGGCTTGGCGATCTCCTCGACGATGTTGATCGGCGCCAGGACCGCGACGTGGCCCTTCAGCAGCTTCTTGAAGTGGCCGAAGACGCCCCGGCGCCAGATGCCCGCAGCGTGGTAGCAGAGGAAGACGAACAGCGCGAGCGCCAATACGTAGTTGATGTCCGAGGCCGGCGGGGCCAGCAGCTCCTTGGCGCCACCGCCTTCCCCACCGAACTGCACCGGCAGAACAGAGAGCCAGTTGGAGATCAGGATGAAGGTGAAGATCGTGACGGCCAGCGGCAGCACGAAGGGCGCGACCTTCATACCGATCGCGGTCTCGATCTGCTGGCGCATCTGGATGGTGATGGCCTCGAAGAACAGCTGAACACCGCCGGGAACTCCGGTCGAGGTCACCTTCGCCTTCACGAGGAAGGCCAACGCAATGACGATGACCGCGGCCACGCTGGTGGCGATGATCGTGTCGACGTTGAAGGTGTAGCCCCACAGCTCGTGCTGCTCGTGGTGGCCGACCTCAATGGCGGCCTCGGCGGTGAATTGTTGAATCACTTGGGTCGTCAGTCCTTTGCTTCTGATCCGTCGTGTGCTTCTGGTCCGTCGGCGCCGGCGCCACCTTCACGCTGGCCGGCGCGCACCTTCTTCATGACCGGCAATGCCGTGCTCATGACAAGAATCGCCTGGAACAACGCCACCCCGAACAGCACGCCGATTCCGGTTGGCTTGAAAAACCACGTGATCAGCAGGGCGATCACGGAGATGGCCACCAACCGCATCGCGGAGTTGGCTGCCATCTGCATCTTCAGCGGGTGGTCCTTGGCGGTGACCTTGGCAACCGCGCGACGGACCATCATGGCGTTGGCCAGACCGAGCGCCATCCCCAGGCCGAAGAAGGCACCGAATTTGAGATTGCCGCTCACTGCGTAGCCGCCACCGAGCGCGATGGCCGTGACGAGGAGCGAGATAGCAAACAAACGCACGGGCTGAAAAGCCACTGCCGGCAACACCAAAGGCGCGTCTTGCGCTGGCGTCGTCATTGTGTTCACCTCAATCCCGCGGTCACGAGTGCCGTCCCCATATACCTGGCAATCCTGTGTGCGTGCCCACAGAGCGTATCGAAGGTCACATCGAGCGCGTCGGGCACACTGGAATCACCCAAGGGGAAGCTCCCTTTGTCGGTCGTCATTCGGCGCCGATCGGCTTGTGTGAACCGATGGGCCGGGCCGGCAACCCGCGAGGTTTTTCGGGTTCTGCCAGAACCGTACCACATGGTGGGCACCCAAAAACGGGCACCTACTACTTTTTGTCGTACTCGCCTTCTGGCAGGTCATCGCGCCGCCGCAGCAGCGGGATCAGGGTGAAAATGGCGGCCAGCAGGATGGCTCCGAGCATGACCGCACCGGTGTATCGGGGGTCGAAGAATATGGTGCTGGCCGCCCCCAGCGCGACGATCCCCACCCATAGGTAGATGAGCAGTACGACGCGTCGGTGCGAGTGGCCGATCTGCAGCAGCCGGTGGTGCAGATGCATCTTGTCGGGGCTGAACGGACTGAGGCCGGCACGGGTGCGGCGGACGATCGCCAGCAGCATGTCGAGGGCCGGCACGAACATCACCGCAACGACCAACAGGAACGGCGACAGCAAAGCGAACACGTCGCGCGCGCCGTAGGCGTTCTGGGAGATCGGGCCGGCCGCGGTGGTCGACGCGGCGGCCAGCATCAGGCCGATCAGCATAGACCCGGAGTCGCCCATGAAGATGCGGGCCGGATGGAAATTGTGCGGCAGGAAGCCCAAGCACGCGCCGGCAAGCACCACCGAGATGACGGCCGGCGGGTAGAACAGCACGTCACCGCCGTGGTCGCGCAGCAGCCCGACCGAGAAGATGCAGATGGCCGACGCGGTGATCAGTCCGAGCCCGGCAGCCAGGCCGTCGAGGCCGTCGACGAAGTTCATCGCGTTGACGATCGAGACCGTCAGCGCCAGGGTCAGCAGGATCGATGACGCCTGGTCCAGCACGATGGTGCCGACGCCGCCGATCGGGATGTACAGCACACTCCAGGCCACGCCCATGGTGACCAGGACGCTGGCCGCGGTGATCTGGCCGGCGAACTTGGTCAGGGCGTCCAGGCCCCAGCGGTCGTCGATCAAGCCGATCAGCATGATCAGGCCGCCCGCCACCACGACCGCGGGCATACCGGAGGAATAGACGAAACCACGTGTCAGCGCGGGCAATTGGGAAGCCAGCAGAACGGCGGCGGCCACCCCGATGTACATGGCCAGCCCGCCCATCCGCGGGACCGGCTGGACGTGGACGTCACGCTCGCGCGGGTAGGCGACCGCACCGAACCGGAAGGCCAGCGCCCGTACCCAGCCGGTGGCGAAGTACGTGATGATCGCCGCGGTGAGACCGACCAGCACCAGCTCCCGGAGCGGGACCCCGGTACCGCGATCGATCTGCGCGAGCAGCCGGCCGGCGTCGGCAACTACGGTCACGGCACCTCGCCGGTCAGGGACTCCGCGTCGACGCCGAGCACTTCGGCGATCTGCGCGGCAGAGATCGGCCCTTCGCGCAGGACCCGGGGCGTCGCGCCGGCGAGGTCGACGATGGTCGACGCGGCCTGCTTGGTCGCCGGGCCGGCATCGAGGTACACCTCGACCTTCTCGCCCAGCTGCTCGCGCGCTTCGTCAGCGTTGACCGCGGGCGGCTGGCCGGAGATGTTGGCGCTGGACACGGCCATGGGGCCGACCTCGCGCAGCAGCTCGATCGCCACGGGGTGCAGCGGCATACGCAGCATGACGCTGCCGTTGGTGTCGCCGAGATCCCATGACAGCGACGGGGCCTGGCGCACTACCAGGCTCAACGCTCCGGGCCAGAACGCCTCGATCAGGTCCCGCGCCGAGGGCGGGACGGTGTAGACCAGGCCGTCGATAGTGCGCCAGGAACCGACCAGAACCGGGACCGGCATGTTGCGGCCCCTCCCCTTCGCGGCCAGCAGCGCCGCGACGGCCTCGCTGTTGAAGGCGTCGGCGCCGAGACCGTAGACGGTGTCGGTGGGCAGCACGACCAGGCGCCCGCCTTTGAGGGCACTTATGGCCGACGCGATCCCGGTGCTGCGTTTCGCCGCATCGCCGCAGTCGAACGTCTCCATCTATGACTCCTCACGCAAGCGTTCGTCGGTTGCCATGACCCGTTTACCGTCGAGTCGCGGTGACGAACCGGGGCCGCCCGGTCAGATCGCGCCGTGCGGTGATGTCACCGAACGTACCGTCGCGGTCCAACGCGGCCACCACCTGATCCGCCGTGGTGTCGTCGTGCTCGATGCCCAACTTGCCCCCCGGACGCAGCAACCGGGCCGCCAGCGCGACGATCGGCACGATGACGGACATGCCGTCGGGCCCGCCGAACAGGGCCGCGGCCGGGTCGTGGTCGATGACTTCGGGATCGAGCTCGGCGCCGTCGGGGATGTAGGGCGGGTTGGACACCAGCAGGTCCACTGTGCCGTCCCTGTCTGCCAGCAGGCTGGGAACGGTGACGTCGGCCTCAAGCACTTCGACGGCGCGTCCGGCACAGTTACGCCGGGCATAGACCAGGGCCTCCGGGGACTTCTCGACGGCCACGACCTGCGCCTGCGGCCAGGTGTGCGCGAGCGCGAGGGCCAGCGCTCCCGACCCGGTGCACAGGTCCACGATCACCGGGCTCGGCGGCAACGACTGGTTCATCGCCCACTCCAGCAGCGCCTCGGTCTCCGGGCGGGGAATGAACACCCCCGGACCGACCTGCACCTCCACCGGGCCGAACGCGGCTGTTCCGATCAAGTGCTGCAAGGGAATTCGCTGGGCGCGACGCGTCACCAGATCATGGAACCGCGGATAGAACGCCGGGTCGGGCTCGGCGAACATCACCCGGGCCCGGTCCACCCCGGCAGCGTGCGCGGCGAGGTATTCGGCGTCGACCCGCGCCGAGTCGACGCCCGCGGCGGCCAGCACGGCCGCCGCGTCAGCGATCGCTTGCCTGACGGAGTTCACTCGGGCCCGTCACTCTTGCGCGAGCCGGGCCTGCTTGTCGGCGGCGGCGAGGGCGTCGAGCAGCGCGTCCATGTCGCCGTCGAGCACCTGGTCGAGGTTGTGGGCCTTGAAGTTGATGCGGTGGTCGGCGATCCGGTTCTCCGGGAAGTTGTACGTGCGGATGCGCTCGCTGCGGTCGACGGTGCGAATCTGGCTGGCGCGGTCAGCGGAGGCGTCCGCGGACGCCTGTTCCTCGGCCAGCGCCTGCAGGCGCGCGGCGAGCACCACCATGGCGCGGGCCTTGTTCTGCAGCTGCGAGCGCTCGTTCTGGCAGGTGACGACGATGCCGGTGGGCAGGTGGGTGATGCGGACCGCCGAGTCGGTGGTGTTGACGCCCTGACCGCCCTTGCCGGACGACCGGTAGACGTCGATGCGCAGGTCGGATTCGTCGATCTGCACCTGCTCGACGTCTTCGGGCTCCGGGTACACGAGGACGCCGGCTGCCGACGTGTGCACGCGGCCCTGCGATTCGGTGACGGGCACGCGCTGCACGCGGTGGACGCCGCCTTCGAACTTCATGCGCGACCACACGCCGTCGGCGGAATCGCCCTTGCTGGCGATGGTGATGGTGGCGTCCTTGTAGCCGCCGAGGTCCGACCAGGTCTCGTCGAGCACGGTGACGGTCCAGCCGTGGCGCTCGGCGTACCGGATGTACATGCGCGCGAGGTCGGACGCGAACAGCGCCGACTCTTCGCCGCCCTCACCGGATTTCACCTCGAGCACGACATCGTCGGCGTCGTGCGGATCACGCGGGGCCAGCAGATCGGTCAGCTTGGCATCGAGTTCGGCGACGCGGGCCTCCAGCTCGGGCACCTCCGCGGCGAACGCGGCGTCCTCTGCGGCCAGCTCGCGGGCCGCTTCGAGGTCGCCTTGGGCGGCCTCGAGCTTGCGGTAGGTCACGACGATCGGCGACACCTGCGCGAAGCGGCGACCGACCTTACGGGCCGCGCCGGCGTCAGCGTGCAGACCCGGGTCCCCCAGTTGCCGTTCGAGATCGGCGTGCTCGGCCAGCAGCGCCTCGATGCGGGGCGCTGTATCTGTCTGTGCCACTTGAGGACTCCTGCGGTAGTTCTGGGGTGCCGGGTTCTGGATACGAAAACGGCGCCCAGACCTGACGCGAATGCGACAGATCGGGCGCCGCCCGTGGAAGCTAGCTCTCGGACTCGGCCTTCGCGCCGGCGGTGCGCTTGCCGTAGCGCTTCTCGAAGCGAGCCACGCGGCCGCCGGTGTCGAGAAGCTTCTGCTTGCCCGTGTAGAACGGGTGGCACTGCGAGCACACCTCGACCACGATGTGGCCGCTGTCCTTGGTGCTACGAGTCTGGAAGCTGTTGCCGCAACCGCAGACCACAGTGGTCTCGACGTATGCGGGGTGAATACCCGATTTCATTTCATGGTCCTCTGCGATCGATGGCGCCGGGTCGCCCGATTATTCGGACGTGAACCGGAACCGAGGGGGTTCGGCGGTCGATTATGCCAGGTCAGCCGCCAAGGTCCTAAACGCGGCCGAGCCGGTGACTATTCCTTGGCGGCGCCAGGACGCAGCTCGACCAGCCGGCGCTCCAGGAATCGTCGTTCCGCCTCGGTCGTGGCCAGTGCCAGCGCTCGTTCGAACTCGCTGCGCGCCTCGTCGGTGCGGCCCAGCCGGCGCCACAATTCCGCCCGAGTGGACGGCAGATAACGGTAATCGCCCAGGTCAAGCGCGTCGATGAGGTCCAGCGCCCGGGCGGGATCACCGGCCTCGGCGACGGCCACCGCACGGTTGAGTGCGACGACCGGTGATCCGGTCAGCTCTTCGAGCCGCTCGTACAAGACCACGACCTCGTCCCAATCGATCTCCTCATCGGCCTGCAACGAGGCGATGGCCGCCTGCAGCACGTACGGCCCGGCGGCCAGCCGCAGGGCCAGCGCCCGGTCGAGGGCGGCCCGTCCGGCGTCGACCTTGGTCTGGTCGTGCAATGTCCGATCCTGTTCGGCGAGCGGCACCACCTGGCCGTCGACCACGCGGGCCGCGCGTCGCGAATCGTGCAGCAGCATCAGCGCCAGCAGCCCGTAAGCCTCGGGTTCGTCGGCCAGTAGTTCGGCGAGCAGCCGGCCGAGCCGGATCGCTTCGGCGGCGAGATCGTCCCGCTCGGTGAAGCCCTGGTTGAAGATCAGGTAGAGCACCGCGAGGACCGCCGCCACCCGGTCCGGCAGCAGCCGGTCGGCAGGCAGGGCGAAGGGAATGTTCGTCGCCTTGATCTTGGTCTTGGCCCGGGAGAGACGCCGCTTCATGGTGTCCTCGGAAACCAGGAACGCGCGCCCGATCTCGGCGGTGGTCAGCCCGCCAAGAGCCCGCAGCGTGAGCGCCACCTGCGCCTCACGTGCCAGCGCCGGATGGCAGCACATGAAGATCAGCTGCAGGCGCTCGTCGCCGATGGTGCTGTCATCGAGGTCGATCTCGTCCATCGTGGTTGCCTGTTGATCCGCTTCGAGCAGCCGGGTCTTGGCGCGCAGCGTCTGCTCGCGGCGCAACCGGTCGATCGCCACATTGCGTCCGGCGCGGACCAGCCAGGCCACCGGCGCAGCCGGCACGCCGTCCCGGGGCCAGCGCTCGGCCGCTCGGGCGAACGCTTCCTGCGCGGCATCCTCGGCGAGGTCGAAGTCGCCGAGGATGCCGATGAGCGCGGCCAGCACGCGGCCCCACTCGCGCTGGAAGATCGCCTCGATCAGTAGCCCGTCTCCACCGGTACCTCGAAGAGCGGCCGTACCTCGACGCCACCACCGAGGCGCACCGCCGGGATCCGCTGCGCCCAGGCCAGGGCATCGTCGAGGTTGTCGGCCTCGATGACGAAGTAGCCGGCGAACACCTCTTTGGTGTCGGCATACGGTCCGTCGGTGATCAGCCCGTCACCGCGCACCGTGGTGGCCGTCTCGACCGGCTGCAGGTGGCCGCCGCCGACGCACTGCGGCTCGAACCGCAGGGCCATGTACTCCGCGCTGAGCGCGGCCTGCTCGTCGTCGGTGAGCTCCGCGTCGTGGCTGCCCGGCTTGATGTAGATCAGCGTTGCGTATTTCATCGTTGTCTCCTTCTGGGTTGATCGTCCAACAGCAGTGAGACGAACGGGGGCCCGTTGAGGGGACACGTCGGCAGAAATCAGTTTTCGGTCAGCTGCCGGTACTCGGTACCGTCGCGCTTCCACACCAACCGACCGGCCGGATCCGTGCCGAGGGCGACCAGTTCCCGCTTCAGAATCTTGTTGGTCGCGGTGCTGGGCAGGTCGTCGGCGAGCCAGACGTACCGCGGCCAGGACTTCGGGGACATGTCCGGCTGGGCGGCCAGGAATTCCGCGAATGACGTCGGGTCGAGGGTGTGTCCGTCACGCAGCACCATGGCGGCCATCACCTGGTCGCCGATGAACTCGTCGGGCACCGGATAGACAGCGACCCGGCTGATCACCGGGTGGCGCAACAGGATTCGTTCGATGGGGGCCGCCGTGATGTTCTCCCCGTCGACCCGCATCCAGTCGGTGGTGCGGCCGGCCAGGTAGATCCAGCCGTCGGCGTCGCGGTAGGCCAGATCGCCCGACCAGTACATGCCGTGCCGCAGCCGTTCGTCGGTCGCACCCTGGTCGTTGTGGTAGCCGCGGAACATGCCGCTGCCGTTGGTGTTCACCAACTCGCCGGTGGCGGCGTCGCCGTTGACCAGCGCGCCGGTCTCGTCGAAGCGGGCGACCTCGCATTCTTCGACGGTCTCCGGGTCGTAGATCGCCACACCAGGGAACCCCTGTCCGACGCTGCCGGCCGGGGTGCCCTCGGAGCGGGTGATGATGATCGCGAGCTCGGTCGAGCCGAAGCCGTCCCACACGCTGCAGTCGAACCGGCGGCTGAACTCGTCGATATCGCGGTCGGCGGCCTCGTTGCCGAAGGCCACCCGCAGCGGGTTGTCGTGGTCGTCGGGCTGCTCGGCGGTGGCCAGGATGTAGGCCAGCGGCTTGCCGACGTAGTTCATGTAGGTCGCACCGTAGCGGCGGATGTCCGGGAGGAATCTCGACGCGGAGAACTGTGCCGGCGCCATCGCCGCTCCGGACCCGAGGGCGACGCCCCAGCCGGCGTAGACGCCGTTGGAGTGGAACAGCGGCATCGCCAGGTAACAGGTGTCGGCCTCGGTGAGGTGGTAGCGCTGCACCAGCGCCGCGGCCGAGAACAGCACGATGGAGTGCGCCACCTCGACGGCCTTGGGCTCGCCGCTGGTGCCCGAGGTGAAGATCATCATGAAGGTGTCGTCGGGCCCGACTTCACGATGCGGCGTCAGGTCCTGCTGCGGCCACTCGGTCGCGGTGACGTCGATGACGGTGACGCCCGGCAGTTTGACGTCCTGGAGGAGCTCTCGACCCGCCTGATCTACGAGCACGATCTGGCATTCGACGCGCGCGATGTCGCGCGCGAGCGCCTCACCTCGACGGGTGTTGTTGATACCGCACAGCACGTAGCCACCCAGCGCCGCGGCGGCCAGCGCCGTCAGCATGTCGGGGGTGTTGCCCAGCAGGGTGCCGACGTGCAGCGGCCGCAGCGGGTCGGCCTGACCGATCAGGGCGGCGGCCTGCGCCTTGGCTCCGGCGACGTACTCTCGCCACGTCCAGGTCGTCTCGCCATACTTGACGGCGACGGTGTCCTGGTCCGCGCGTTCGAGAAGCAGCTGCTGAAGGGTCTCCGCCATTTAGGCTCCCGGTGCGGTGGGCGGTCACGAACCACCCAGAGTGAACAGATTGTAGAAAGTGTCTACCATGGCTGAGGGGTAGCGCACTAGCGTCCGCACCCTGGCAGAATCGTCGTTCGCCCGGTTGACAAGTGAGGAGACATCCGGTGGCTAGCCCAGAATCCCCGAAAAGTGTGCGCGATCGACTGATCGACGCCGCTGAAGAGTGCATGCGCGCCAAGGGAATTCGCGCCACCACGGTATCCGAGGTCGCCGAGGCCGCCGGCGTCTCACGCGGCTGGCTCTACCGGCATTTCCCGGACAAGGTGACACTGCTGGGCGCGGCGATCGTCCGCCTCAACAACGCCTACTGGACCGACGCGCACGCCATGCTGGAGTCGATCGACGGCCTGGACAACCAGATGGTGACCGGAATCCAGCACGGCCGCACCGCCTACGACGACCCCGGCGCCCTGCTGATGAAGCTGCGCGTCGAAGAACCCGACGAGTTCGCCGCCTGCGCCGGCGCCGGCGTGCAGGGCCTGGTGCCCGACCTCGCCGATTTCTGGTCGCGGTACCTCGTCAGCGCCCGCGACAACGGCGAGATCCACCCCGACACCGACATCGACGACGCCGCCGAGTGGGTCGCGCGGGTCATCCTGTCGCTGGCCACCATGCCCGGGCAGCGGCTGGACGCCAACAATGCCGAGGAACTGCGCGCGCACGTCCGCCGCTACGTGATGCCGGGGTTGAAGGCGCAGCCGTAGCAGTACCCCAGAACGCACTGAAGGCCGCAACTCGGGCAGAGTTGCGGCCTTCAGTTTCAAGAACTGCGACGGTTAGTCGTTGTCCGGACCGCCGGGGGCAGTCTTGGAGACCTGGACCAGGAACTCGTAGTTGGTCTTGGTCTTGCGCAGCTGGCTCATCAGCAGGTCGATGGCCTGATGTGGATCCAGACCGCTGAGCACGCGACGCAGCTTGTGCACCACCGCAAACTCGTCGGTGGACAGCAGCAGCTCGTCCTTACGCGTACCGGACGGGTTGACGTCGACCGCCGGGAACACCCGGCGCTCGGAGATCTTGCGGTCCAGCTTGAGCTCAGCGTTACCCGTGCCCTTGAACTCCTCGAAGATGACGGTGTCACCGGTGGAGCCGGTCTCGACCATCGCGGTGGCGATGATGGTCAGCGAGCCGCCGTGCTCGATGTTGCGGGCAGCACCGAGGAACCGCTTGGGTGGGTACAGGGCGGTGGAGTCGACACCACCGGAGAGGATGCGGCCCGACGCCGGCGACGCGTTGTTGTACGCGCGGCCCAGACGGGTGATCGAGTCCAGCAGCACCACGACGTCCTTGCCCTGCTCGACCAGGCGCTTGGCCCGCTCGATGGCCAGCTCGGCGGCCTGGGTGTGGTCTGACGGCGGACGGTCGAAGGTCGAGGCGATGACCTCACCCTTCACCGAGCGCGTCATGTCGGTGACCTCTTCCGGACGCTCGTCGACGAGCACCACCATGAGGTGGCATTCCGGGTTGTTCTGAGTGATCGCGTTGGCGATGTCCTGCATGATCGTCGTCTTACCGGCCTTCGGCGGGGACACGATCAGCGCACGCTGGCCCTTACCGATCGGCATGATCAGGTCGATCACACGCGTGGTCAGCCGGTCCGGAGTGGTCTCCAGACGCAGCCGCTGGTTCGGGTACAGCGGGGTGAGCTTGTTGAAGTCTGGACGGTTGCGGGCAGCCTCGACCGGGCCGCCATTGACGCTGTCCAGCCGCACCAGCGGGTTGAACTTCTGACGCGGGTTGTTTCCACTGCTGCTGGCGCCGGTTTCGCCCTCGCGCGGGACCCGCACGGCGCCGGTCACCGCATCACCACGGCGCAGGCCGTTCTTGCGGACCATGTTCATCGAGACGTAGACGTCGTTGGAGCCGGCCAGGTAGCCCGAGGTGCGGACGAACGCGTAGTTGTCCAGCACGTCGAGGATGCCGGCGACCGGCTGCAGGACGTCGTCCTCGCGCAGTTCGGTCTCGGCGTTGCCGCCGCCCTGGTTATCGCCGCGCTCCCCACGACGACGACGGTCACGGTCGCGGAACCGACGGCCGCGACGGCCTCCACGGCTGTCGTCGTCATCATCATTGTTGGAGTTGTCGTTGCCGCCCTGGTTGCGGTTGCCACCCTGGTTGCGGTTGCCGCCCTGGTTGTCGCCACCGCGATCGCGGTTGCCGCCCTGGTCGCGGTTGCCACCCTGGTTACCTTCGGACTTGTTGCCGCCCTGGTTGCTGTTGTCGGCGTTCCGCTCGCGGTTGCGCTCCTCGCGCGGGGCGTCGGTGTTGTCCGCGTTCTCGGCGGGCTTGTCGCCGGCATCGCCGGATTCGCCGTCGGCGGGCGCACCGGCCCGGCGCGCCGAGCCACGGCGTTCGCGGCGCGGGGCCTGCTCAGCGGCGGGCGCGTCAGCGGCAGCTTCGCCGCCGGTGTTCGCGGCCGCGGCCGGGGCTTCCTTGGCCTCGTTGGCGGCGTCGTTGCCGTTCACAGCCTCGGCGGTCTTGGTTTCGGTCTTGGGTTCAGCCTTGGCGGCCTTGGCTTCGCTCTTGGCGCCGTTTGCCTCGCCGCGGTGTTCCCGGATGGCGGCGATCAATTCGCTCTTGCGCATGCCGGAGGTGCCCTTGACGCCGGCTTCGGAAGCGAGCGCACGCAGGTCGGGGAGCAGAAGACTGGTCAGCGATCCGGAGCGTCCGGCCGCCGGCGCTTCAGTTGCCGGGGCATCAGTGGTGCCATCGGCGGTGAAGAGGTCCGTATCAGTCACGGATTTCCTTTCTGTGCCCTCGCGCATCGGATCAGGCGAGGGTTTTGTTCGCAGTCGGACGGCTTCCCCGAACCGCAATCGGCAAGAGCCCTGGTCAGCTGAGGCAGTGCAACAGCCAAGCACCGGGATTTGCCGCCGTGCGGCGAACCATCAGTCCACGAGTTGAACATCTAAGAGAAGAGTGGTCGTCCTACCGTAGGCGCAGGTACTAGAGCCTGCGATTGCTGGACGGTGCGAGAATATCTCTGATCCGACAATGAAGCAAGAAATGCCACTCCGGCGTGTGCTTTTCGTTAGACGCCGGCACCGACGGTCCAGCGAACCCCTTGGCCCACAGCCATCTTTTCGACGACGAACCCGTTGGCAGCGCCGAATTCGAGGACTTCGGCGGGCAACTCGGGCTCGGTGCTGAATGCGATAACCGCAGGTCCAGCACCGGAAAGCACTGCTGCCACTCCAGAACGCCGCAGCATCGCCAGATATTCCGCCGAGGCCGGCATGGCAGCTGCCCGCTGCGGCTGGTGCATGACGTCCTCGGTTGCCGCCATCAGCAAATCCGGGCGCTGCGTCAGTGCCACCACCAGCAGCGCGGCGCGGCTCACATTGAACGTCGCGTCAGTGTGAGCGATGACTTCCGGCAGCACAGCCCGAGTCTCCGCGGTCGACGACCGCACCTGCGGAATGGCCGGGAACAGATGAATGTCGGGATGCAGCGCCAGTGGCACCGCCGCGTACACCGGGCCGGGCTCGGTGTAGGACACCACCGCGCCACCCAGCACCGCAGCCGACGCATTGTCCGGATGCCCCTCGAACTCCGAAGACAGCTGCACCAGCTGATCGAGCGTGAGCGGCTGCGAACCCGATTGTGCGATAAGGCCATTGGCGACGGCCAGGCCGCCGACCACCGCTGCCGCCGACGACCCGAGTCCCCGCGAATGCGGAATGACGTTGCGGCACTTGATGTTCAGGCCAGAAGCCGAGACTCCGCCGGCAGCCAGACCACGCCGGATCGCCCGCACGACCAGATGAGACTCGTCGAGCGGAACCTGCCCGGCGCCCTCCCCCGTCACCTCGATGACGAGGCCGGAATCGGTTGTCTCCGCCTGAATTTCGTCGTAGAGACTCAGTGCCAGGCCCAGGCTGTCGAAGCCGGGGCCGAGATTGGCGCTCGAGGCGGGGACGACGGCGGTGGCGAGCAGGCCGGCGGGCAGGCTTTCGGTCACTTGCGTCAGACCAGTCCGAGCTGTTCGACCACGGCGGTCGGATCGACCGGGATGGCCTTGACCTCGGGGATGCCCTTGAGTGCGGTATCGGGATCCTTGAGGCCGTTACCGGTGACGGTGCAGACCACGGTCGAGCCGGGCTTGACCCAGCCATCCTCGATGGACTTGAGCAGGCCCGCGATGCTGGCGGCCGACGCCGGCTCGACGAACACGCCTTCAGCCTTGGCCACCAGGTGGTACGCGGCCAGGATCTCTTCGTCGGTGGCAGCCAGGAAGCGGCCGTCCGACTGCTCTTTGGCGGCGACGGCGCCGTCCCACGAAGCCGGAGAACCGATTCGGATCGCGGTCGCGATGGTCTCCGGGTTCTTGACGGGCTCGCCGAGCACCAGCGGCGCCGCACCGGCGGCCTGCGTGCCGAGCATGCGGGGCAGCCGATCGGAGACGCCGTCCCGGTGGTATTCGCTGTATCCGCGCCAGTAGGCAGTGATGTTGCCGGCGTTGCCGACGGGCAGCGAGTGCACGTCGGGCGCGGTGCCGAGGGCATCGACGATCTCGAACGCCGCGGTCTTCTGGCCCTCGATGCGGACCGGGTTGACGGAGTTGACCAGGGCGATGGTCGGGTAGTCGGCGGTCAGCTTGCGGGCCAGCTCCAGACAGTCGTCGAAGTTGCCGTCGACCTGAATGATCTTGGCGCCGTGCATGACTGCCTGCGCCAGCTTGCCCATGGCGATCTTGCCCTGCGGGATCAGCACCGCGCAGGTGATGCCGGCGCGGGCAGCGTAGGCGGCCGCCGAGGCCGAGGTGTTGCCGGTGGACGCGCACAGCACGGCCTTCTGGCCCTTCGCCACGGCGTCGCTGACGGCCATGGTCATGCCGCGGTCCTTGAACGAACCGGTCGGGTTGAGCCCCTCGACCTTCAAATGCACTGTGCAGCCGGTCAGTTCACTGATCCGCTTGGCGTGGATCAGCGGGGTGCCACCCTCGAGCAGGGTGACCGGCGTCCAGTTCTCGGTGCCGGGCAGACGATCCCGGTAGGCCTCGATCAGGCCGGGCCACGGCTTGTGCACGCTCATTTACTCGTTCCTTCCATGCGCAGCACACTGTTGATGCTCTGTACTGCTTCGTGATCTGCGAGGGCCGCAACGGTTTCCGACAGCGCCTCATCGGTGGCCCGATGGGTGACGACGACGATCCGGGCGCCGCTGCGCTGGCCGGACTCGTCCTCCATGCCCTCCTGGCGAACCTCGGCGATGCTGACCTCGCGCTTGCCGAATTCGGCTGCGACAGAAGACAACACACCGGGCTTGTCCGCGACGTTCATGCTGACGTAGTAGCGAGTTTCGATAGCGCCGATCGATGCGATGGGCAGCTTGGCGTACTTGGATTCCCGCGGACCGCGGCCACCCTGCACGCGGTTACGCGCAGCCATGACCACGTCGCCCATGACGGCCGACGCGGTCGGAGCGCCGCCGGCGCCGCGACCGTAGAACATCAGCTCGCCGGCAGCCTCGGCCTCCACGAAGACCGCGTTGAACGCACCGTTGACCGAGGCCAGCGGGTGGTCCAGCGGCACCAGCGCCGGGTAGACGCGGGCCGAAACCCGTTGCTTGCCTTTACCGGTGGTCAGGCGCTCACAGATGGCGAGCAGCTTGATGGTGCAGCCCAGCGCCTTGGCCGACTCGAAGTCAGCGGCGCTGACCTTGGTCATGCCCTCGCGGTAGACATCGTCGGCGGTGACGCGGGTGTGGAACGCGATGGATGCCAGGATCGCGGCCTTGGCAGCGGCGTCGTAGCCCTCGACGTCGGCGGTCGGGTCGGCTTCGGCGTAGCCCAGCACACCGGCTTCGGCCAGCGCGTCGGCGTAATCGGCGCCGGTCTCACTCATCGCCGACAGGATGTAGTTGGTGGTGCCGTTGACGATGCCGGCCACCCGCAGCACCACGTCACCCGCGAGCGACTGCGTCAGCGGGCGGATCACCGGGATCGCGCCGGCCACGGCTGCCTCGAAATACAAGTCCACGCGCGCCTTTTCGGCGGCCTGAGCGAGTTCGCCAGTGGACTGGGCCATCAGCGCCTTGTTCGCGGTGACCACGGACTTGCCCTTTTCCAGCGCGGCCATGATGGCCTTGCGGGCCGGCTCGACGGGGCCCATGAGCTCGATGACGATGTCGACGTCGTCACGCGAAACCAGCGCCTCGATGTCGTCGGTGAGCAGGTCGACCGAGACGCCGCGGCCCTTGGCCACCTTGCGGACGCCGACGCCACGCAGCTCCAGGGGCGCACCGATGCGAGCGGCCAGGTCGTCGGCGCTGTTCTCGATGATCCGGACCACCTCGGTCCCGACGTTCCCGAGTCCGAGAACTGCTACGCCGATTGGCTTTTCACTCATTGACCACTCACCTCCAGGCTCAACAGGTCTTCGACGGTCTCCCGACGCAGGATCAGCCGTGCGTTGCCGTCCTTCACCGCGACGACAGCGGGACGGGTCAGCAGGTTGTACCGGCTGGACATCGAGTAGCAGTAGGCGCCGGTGGCGGCGACTGCCAACAGGTCACCGGGCCCCACATCGTCGGACACCCAGGTGTCGCGGACGATGATGTCGCCACTCTCGCAGTGCTTTCCGACGATCCGGGCGAGGACCGCGGGGGCGTCGCTGACGCGCGACACCAACCGGGCGTCGTACAGGGCGTCGTACAGCGACGGCCGGATGTTGTCGCTCATGCCGCCGTCGACGCTGACGTAGCGCCGGTACTTGTCGGCCGAAACGGCAACGTCTTTCACGGTGCCGACTTCGTACAGCGTGATGGTGCCCGGGCCCGCGATGGCGCGGCCGGGCTCCACGACCAGCTTGGGCGTGGGCAGCCCGACGGCCGCCGATTCGGCCTTCACGATGGCCTTGAGCTTGTCGGCGAGTTCCTTCATGGGCGGTGGGTCGTCGCTGGGCAGGTACGAGATACCCAGTCCCCCACCGAGATCCATGACGGACATCTGCGCTGTCTTTTCGACGCCGAATTCGGCGACCACATCGCGCAGCAGGCCGATGACGCGGTGGGCGGCGATCTCGAATCCGGCCACATCGAAGATCTGCGAGCCGACGTGGCAGTGCAGGCCGACCAGGCGCAGGTTGTCGGTGGCGAAGACCTTGCGCACGGCATCCATCGCCGCACCGCTGGCCAGCGACAGACCGAACTTCTGGTCCTCGTGGGCGGTGGAGATGAACTCGTGGGTGTGCGCCTCGACGCCGGGGGTCACGCGGACCAGGACGTCCTGGACGACGCCCGCCGCACCGGCGATGGCCTCCAGGCGTTCGATCTCGATCTCGGAGTCCAGCACGATGTGCCCGACGCCGGCCTTGACCGCCGCGGTCAGCTCAGGAACCGATTTGTTGTTGCCGTGCACGGTGATTCGCTCGGCCGGGAAGTCGGCATGCAGGGCCACGGCGAGCTCGCCGCCGGTGGCCACGTCGAGGCAGAGGCCTTCCTGCGCGACCCAGCGGGCAATCTCGGCGCACAGGAACGCTTTTCCGGCGTAGTGCACATGCTCGCCGCCACCGAAGGCGTCAGCGATCTCGCGGCAACGGGACCGGAAGTCGTCCTCGTCGATGACGAACAGCGGCGTGCCGAACTGCTTCGCCAGTTCACCGACGGTGACGCCGGCGACGCTGACCTGGCCATCGGCGCCCCGAACGAGGTTGCGCGGCCAGACATTCGAAGCCAGCAAGTTGACCTCGTCGGCGGACCGTGGCTTCTCCGGCACGGTGTTGCCGGTCGGCTGCCCGCTCACATCCGCTCCGGAGCGGTGACGCCGAGGATGTGCAGACCGTTGGCGATGACCTGGCGGGTGGCCGCGCACAGCGCGAGCCGCGCCCGGTGCAGGTCACTGTGCTCTTCGTCGCCCATGGGCAGCACGCGACAGGAGTCGTAGAACCGGTGGTAGTCACCGGCCAGGTCCTCCAGGTACCGGCACACGCGGTGTGGTTCCCGAAGGGACGCAGCGGTTTTGAGCACCCGCGGGAACTCGCCGATGGTGCGCATCAGGGTGGCTTCACGGTCGTGGTCGAGCAGGTCGAGGTGCCCGAGGTCCAGCCCCAGGCCGAGGTCGGCGGCGTTGCGCGCCAGGGCCGACAGCCGGGCGTGCGCGTACTGCACGTAGTAGACCGGGTTTTCGTTGGACGCACTGGCCCACAGGCCCAGGTCGATGTCGATGGGGCTGTTCACCGACGACCGGATCAGCACGTAGCGGGCCGCATCCACGCCGATGGCGTCAACCAGGTCTTCCAGGGTGATCACGGTGCCGGCGCGCTTGCTCATGCGCATCGGCTGGCCGTCCTTGACCAGGTTGACCATCTGGCCGATCAGCACCTCGACGGTTGCCGGGTCCTCACCCAGCGCGGCCGCGACGGCCTTCAGGCGGCCGATGTAGCCGTGGTGGTCGGCACCGAGCATGTAGATGCACAGGTCGAACCCACGCTGGCGCTTGTCCAGGTAGTACGCGATATCGCCCGCGACGTACGCCGGGTTGCCGTCACTCTTGATGACGACGCGATCCTTGTCGTCACCGAAGTCGGTGGTGCGCAACCAGATTGCGCCGTCCAGCTCGTAGATCGAGCCGTTGTCGCGCAGCTTGTCGATGGCCTGCTGCACCCGGCCCGAGGTGTGCATCGAGTCTTCGTGGGTGTAAACGTCGAAGTCGGTGCCGAAGTCGTGCAGAGACTGCTTGATCTGACCGAACATCAGATCCACGCCGACCTCGCGGAAGACTTCCTGGCACTCGTCGGCCGGCAGCTCCAACGCGTCGGGCCGCTTGGTCACGACGTCGGCGGCGATGTCTTTGATGTAGTCGCCGCCGTAGCCGTCCTCCGGGGCCGGCTCGCCCTTGGCGGCCGCGACCAGCGAGCGGGCGAACCGGTCGATCTGCCCGCCGTGGTCGTTGAAGTAGTACTCGCGGACGACGGTGGCGTCCTGCGTGGCCAGCAGGCGGCCCAGCGCGTCGCCGACAGCGGCCCAGCGGGTGCCACCGATGTGGATGGGCCCGGTCGGGTTGGCCGACACGAACTCCAGGTTGATGTGGCGGCCCTTGAGCTCCTCGGACGTGCCATAGCTCGCCCCGCCGCCCAGCACGTTGAGGACGACGACGCTCTGCGCGGAGGCCTCGATGCGCAGGTTCACGAAGCCCGGACCGGCGATGCTGGCGTCGGCGATGCCGTCGGCGTTGATGAGGGCCTCGGCCAGCCATTCGCCCAGCTGACGCGGGTTGACGCCGACCTTCTTGCCCAGCTGCAGCGCCAGATTGGTGGCGTAATCACCGTGCTCAGGGTTGCGCGGACGCTCGATGACCACTGTTTCGGGCAGCGCGGCAATGTCCAGGCCGTGTTCGACCAGGACCGCGGCGGCGGTGTTCTTTAGCAGTTCAGCCAGATCGGCGGGGGTCACGGGGGTCCATCCTATGGGCTGAGCTGCTCACGCTTGTCATCGGTCGTCCGCTGGTCGGTAGCAGGCCACAGGCGGAATTAGTGCGCATTAGGTCCGATTCCTGTCGGTAGGCTCGAATGCGCTACTCTGTGATCGCCCAACGGCGCCGCTGGTCCCCAGCATCATGCGCCCCCGTAGCTCAGGGGATAGAGCGTCTGCCTCCGGAGCAGAAGGCCGCAGGTTCGAATCCTGCCGGGGGCACTCTTTGACCCACGTCTGCGCAGGCCCGTGCGTTATTCGCTCAGGTGAACTGGCGTTGGCACACTGCCGCGTCGGTCGAAATACACACCATCAATCCGGTGTTGTGACTTGTACAGCGCGTAGTCTGTTTTGACAGCAGCCGCTGCGAGTTACCGCGATCAGAGGGAAGGTGCACCCGGTGGGGATTCGGTCGAACGCACACTTCGGGGTCAAGGAGCAGGTCCTCGACGCCGTGATTGATGGGATTCGCGACGCCCTGAAAGACTTCGATACCGCACGGTACGGGGTGACCGACGTTCACGTTGAGCGCCAGGATGACGACAGTTTCGTCATCAAATTTGCGATGAAGAGCAGCGACGCCGAGCAGGCTGACGTGGATGCGGACGCGGCCGTAGAGGCCATCAAGGAAATTCTCCGTGGTCACTTCGAGTGGGGTGACGATGTGCGGGAAAGGCAGCGGGAACTCACCCTCGCCTGACCTACGCCGATGCTTTGGTTCTCTCGGATACCTAAACAGTTTCGTAAACGGGCCCATCTGTTTTTCGTTGAATACCTTGCCGATTCGCTCACTGCTGTAAGCGCGGTGCCCTTCTGCGTTGCAAGCATCGGCCCGTCCTATAAATGGAACGGCCTGGTTGTCTTCGCGCTCATTGCACTCGGCCTCCTGCTCGCAGGCGGAGCAATCGTCTACAACCGCCGACGCCATCGCCCTACATTGCTCACCCTCACCAACGAAAACGCACTGCTCACAGACGAACTCGCGCGGTGCGAAGAACAGATAGACAACCGGGCCACAAACCTGATCAACGTCGTCAACGTCCTATTGCGAGACCTCGCAAATGATCTCGGAATCTACCGGGGCGACACTCGGCTTTCCGTGTACCGACACAATGAAGACAAGTTCTACCTGGTAGGACGTGTCTCGCCCAATGAGAACTATGCGGCAGTCGGCCGCACTTCATATCCAGACTCACAAGGCTTCATCGGGCAGGTCTGGCGCGCAGCAGATGACAAGACCAACGTCACATTTCCGACCGACCGGCAGGACTGGGTCGAGACCCAAGTGCAATCGTATGGCCTATCCAGATCGGAAGCTGAGGTGCTAAAGATGCATACCGTTTTCATGACGGCCACGAAGCTGAGGCGTGATGTGCACGATGCCGCGTTCGGCGTCCTGTGCATCGAGTGTGACCGGAAACGGGGATCAGTCAAAGCTGGGACCCTCAACGAGGTCAGAAATTCCCCACAATTCAAGACACTCACCTCAATTCTCGATATCTCACTGACCGGCCTGTCCCACGATGAGGTCAAACGAGGCTTCCTAGACAAGGCATCGAACAGCGGCTCACTACCTACGCAGCAGTCATAATGGAATTGCGCAACCGAAAGCCATCGTGGTGCCCGTCTAACCCGTCTGGATCGACTCCGTTGACCAGCGACCGCCCTTTGACCGCCAACTGACCTCGACTTGCACCTGCATGCGAACGTTCGTGTTGACCATGTCTTCGTAACTTGAGTCGCTGGCAGCGATGAGATCGCCTATAAACGACGGTGCGCCCGCGAACGGACGTGGTACGGCAATTGGAATCGGCACGCCCTCTCGCGCGGCGTCCATATCGGGCCCTATTGAGCTGCGGTGTGCGAGCGTGATCTCGGCATACTCAACCGTGCCGTTTAGCGTGTACGGCAACAACGACCCCACCGTCTCCGTAGCGTAATCGTGGGAGTCCCAAGCCTCGACGGTTACCTCATACGCGACGTCGCGACCGACATTCATCACTCGGAATACGCCCGGAGTATCTGGAGTCTTGCGCTCCACCTGCCATTTAACAATGGAACGTTCAGTTGCCAGGATGGTGTTTTTCTTTGCAATGCGTTCGGCGCGAACTCCGATCACTATTGCCGCGATCAGGCTGAGTCCGGCAAGCACTGCTGCTGCGATAGTCCACGCGAGAGTTGCGGCTTCCATGGCCAAATAGCCTAGGCGAGTCCTAGTCGGTGCCCACGGCTACAGTCCCGGCAGTAGACACGACAACCTCAGCCGATTGGGCAAATCGGCGCGAGCACCCGACCGCGTCTATATCGAGGTCCTTCCCGGGCTGGCGCGGCGATCGGCACGTGATCAGGACGTGCATATTCAAAGCTGTTATTCGGGCAACCGAAATCCACCGCCCGCCGGCAAGGGTACGGAGTCTAGTTTCGACAACCGGTCAATGTGTCAGTCGCTGAAAGTTCATCCGACCGAACGTCAGCCGGGACGGACAGCCGTCTGCTCCCGCCCACGCCGGCCCGCTGCCGCCGCACACGTGGTACCCAGGCGACAACATGACCTACTCCCGTTACGTCATGTCGTCAGGACCCGGCGTCGCGTACCAGTGGGACATGAAGGTCTGCCACACCCGGTAATTCGTCAAGGGGGCAACTTGGGCAACGTGCCCTACCAGGGCCACCTACCCAGCGGTGTGTGAGACGGCGAGAACCCGCCTGACGTAAGTCAGGATTCGTGCGACTTCTGTTGGTAGGCAATCAGAGATTGCTCAGCGACGGCCGCCACCCTCGTTGTATCCCGGTGAAGCAATCTCAGCTTCGGTGAGCTCGAAGGGTGGCGGTGCGAGGACTTCAGGGGCGAAGAAGTTGCCACCTGTCGGAGTTCCCTCGGCAGGCGGCGTGCTCTCGGCGGCCGGTGCGGTGATGATCTCGCTGGTCCCGACCACGTCGTCGTCGGCGTCGGCAGCAGCTACGACACTCGCGGATGGGCGAGGCACCCACACCAGCAGGTCCTGGAAACCGTCGTTGTAGACGACGCTGTTCGGCACGTCACCGACGACGTCGAAGTAGAGCTTGCCGGTCGTCTTCCCTCCGGGAGGTGCCGACGGCACGCCCCCGCCGATGACCCGGTAGTTCGTGCCGCTCTCGGCGCGGGCGTTGAAGAACCCAACGATCGGGTTGCCCCAACCGCCGAGCCCCTCGACCGTCACGGTCGCCGAGTAGAGCTGGCCGTTGTGCGGCACGGGGTCCGAACTCGGCTTCAGGCCCTTGACCGTGTAGCCGATCTCGTTCAGCGTCTCCTGCTGACCGAACGGCTTGATGTTGTTGGCCGCCGAGGCGTAGCCCGCCGTCATGCCAGCCAGGCCGAACGCGATCGCGGCGATCCCAACAGGCGCCACAAGTTTGATCTTCACCGTTACTCCCGTTCCCACACCGAGGCAGTGTTCAACGCGGAGGTTACCCGCCGAAGCCCTGGTCAAACGCAATTTCGCGCAGATCCTTCGGTCGGGCACTGTCCGGCTGCCTGGAAGCCGAGATCCGTAGCGCGCTCATCCGGGATATCAACGATCTGAATCTCAAGATCGGAAGGATGTCATGGGCAAGCAATTCGGGTGGGGACGCTTTTTGGTGATCGCGGTGCCGGTGTCGATTCTGACGTTCATTCTCGACGTCGTCTTCCACAAGGCCGCGGGACCGGCGCTGTTCGGCGACAGCTATCCAGCGGCTGATTATCCGCAGCGCCCGCTGACCGAAATCATGGACCTGTTCCCTTTTCTTGGGTTCACGTACGTCCTGCAGCTGACGATGCTGTGCTTCATGTTCCTGCGCCTGTACCCCGGCCGCGGGCTGGGCAAGGCGGCTTGGTGGGGCCTTTGGGGCGGGCTGTTCGTCGTCATTCCCAACATGCAGTTCTTCGTCGCCGTCGCACGCACGACGTGGACGATGCTGATCATCCAGATGGTCGAAGCCATCGCCCTCTGCGTGCTGGCCCGTGCGTCTTCGAGATCGCCTACCGCCCAAAGGACTACAACCAGGACAGCGCGGCCACCACGAGCGCCTCGGTGCCGGTGTCCAGCGTCGGCTGAATCACCGGGCCGAATGTCGGCGAGTGATTCACCGGGATGTCCTGGCTGATCCGGCCGGCTTCGGCCGCACGAGTGAACTCGGCGGCATCGATACCGCCGAACATCCAATACGTGTACGGCACGCCGAGGGCCCGCGGGATGTCACTGAAGTCCTCACTGGCGGCCGCCGGCGGGACGGTCAGCGCGCGGTCACCGAAGTGCTCGACGAAGGCGTCGTGGGTGCGGGTCGTGACGGTCTCATCGTTGTCGGTGACCGGAAACTGGTCGTAGAAGTCGAATTCCGGCTCCTTGGGTGAATCCGAGGCCTGGCACTCGGCGATGACGATGCGCTTGATCGCGGCGATGACAGCGGTGCGGACGGCGGCGTCGTAGGTGCGCAGGTTCAGTTCCAGCACCGCGTGGTCACCGATGATGTTGCTCTTGGTTCCCGAGTGGATGCTGCCGACGGTGAGGACGACGGTGTCGGTGGGCGCCACCTCGCGGGACACGATGGTTTGCAGCCGGATCACGATCATGGCGGCCAGCACCACGGGATCGATGGTGGCGTTCGGCATGGACCCGTGGCCCCCGCGCCCGTACACCGTGACGCGGATGCTGTCGGCCGCAGCGAGTATCGGGCCACTGCAGGTGCCGACGTATCCGGCCGGGGCGGGGGCGACATGCTGGCCCAACGCCACATCGACCTTGCCGACGATGTCCGCCAGCCCGTCGGCGACCATGCCGGCGGCACCGCCGCCGAGTTCTTCGGCCGGCTGGAACAACGCAATCGCCGTGCCCTGCCAGTGATCTCGCCCGTCGGCCAGCAGCGCGGCTGCGCCCAACAAGCAGGTGACGTGGGTGTCGTGACCGCACGCGTGCATGACGGGCACGTCCTTGCCTGCGGCGTCGGTGGCGCGCACCGCGCTGGCGTAGGGCAGCCCGGTGGCTTCGGCGACAGGCAGCGCGTCCATGTCGGCGCGCATCAGCACCGACGCGCCGTCGCCATTGCGCAGGATGCCCACCACGCCGGTGCCGCCGACCCCCTCGGTCACCTGGTAGCCGAGCTCATTGAGCCTGTCCGACACCAGTTTTGCGGTGCGGTGCTCCTGGTACGACAACTCCGGGTGCTCATGCAGATCCCGGTACAGGTCCTCCTGCCACGCCCGCACCGTGGGCAAGCCGGCCAGCACGTCCGTCGCACGGCTCATAGCGATGCCTCTCCGGTGAAGTCCTTGACCACGTCGGCCACCCGGCGCAGCTGGTCGATGTCCGAACTGGTGGGAATCAGATGCACCTCGTCGGCGCCGATGTCATCGAATTTCTGCAGCACGTCGAGCAATTCGTCTTCGGTGCCGGCCCAGCCCGTGGTGGGCGCCATCGCATCGACGTATTCCTCGGGAATCCAGTTCATGTACCGGCGCAGGTGGCGGTGCACCTGGTCACGTGCGGTGTCCTTGTCACCGAGGGCGAACCAGAAGGAGGTGGCCAAGTGCGGCTTGGGTTTTCCCGCCTCGGCCCACGCCGCGCGGGCGACGTCGAACAATTCGCTCTCGCGCTCCACGCTGAGATCCAGCGTCGTGCCCGCCATCCCGTCGGCCCAATTCGCCGCACTGCGTACGGTTTTCGGCCCGATGGTGCCCACCAATAGCTGCGGGCCGCCGGGCTGCACGGGCTGCGGACCGACGGGCAGCACGGAGTCGGTCAGCTTCTCCCCCGCCCAAACCCGCTTCATCAGCGCGACGCGCTCGGCCATGCCGCGCATCGTCTGGGTCTTGGGGTCGGCGCCGACAGCGTTGTAGTCCTCGTGTCGGCCCCCGACACCGAGCCCGACGGTGAGCCGTCCGCCGCTGAGCAAGTCACCGGTGGCAAGCGCTTTGGCCAGCATCACCGGATCGTGCAACTGCGGGACGATCACGGTGGTGACCAGGCGCACCCGGTCCGTCCAGGCCGCGAGTGCGCCGAGCAGGGTCAGTGAATCCGGGTTGTCGAAGGCGATGCGCTCACCCCAACACAGGGACGAGAACGGCCCTCCGTCGATCACGCGAGCCCACGCCGTCAGCGTGGCCGCGTCGAGGTTGGACTCCATCACTGGCATCGTCATCCCGATCTGCACACAGCCGATTCTGGCACGCGCGTCCAGCGCACGGTCCGAGTTGCCGAGCCGAGTGGGGGTTTACCCCCAGCTCAATCGAGGGAAAACGCCGTGTCGCCAGGCACCGCCAGTGCCTAGGTTGGAGGCATGGTTGTAACAGCTACTGGCACCGCTTCGGCCGAGCCGATAAATCCGACGACGGCACCGCCAGCGCGGCGCGCACCAGACCTCGGCATCGTCCCGACCGCGTCGATGATCGTCGGCGCCATGACCGGCATGATCTGGTTCTGGATACCGCTGTCGCTTCTCATCCTCACCGTCAGCTCGATTCCCTCGGTGATCGGGACCGTGTTCGGTGGGGTGGTGTTCGTGTACGCCGTCCGCGCCACCGACCGGGTGGAGCGGGTGCGCAGCGAAGCCATCTTCGGCTTCGGCATCGCCGTTCCGTACCGAAAGATGACTCCCTACACCGGTTTTCAAGGGTGGGCGCATCAGCTCTGGCTAGACGTGAGCAGCGGCCGATTCTGGAAGGTGTTGGCGCACAGCTACCTGCGCATGGCTTTCGACATCTTCGCGGTCGGGTTGGCGTTCACCCTGCTGGCCTTCGCGCTGATCGGTCCTGCCGCCGCGACCGCCATCCATAACAGTGACCCGGCCGCCGGGTTGAGCTTCATCTCGCCGCCGTTGTCCTGGCTGCTGGCCGTCATCGCGATGGCGGCCGCCGGAGCCATCCTGGTGTTCGGCCCGAGGGTGGACGCGGTCATCGATCGGTGGCTGCTGCCGGCCTCGCCGACAGCGGCACTGCAGCACGAGGTGACCGCCCTGCACCAGGCCCGCCGCGGCGCGGTCTCATCGGCGTCGACCGAACGGCACCGCATCGAACGCGACCTGCATGACAGTGTTCAGCCCCGGCTCGTGTCATTGGCCATGACGATCGGGCTGGCGCAGACCAAGCTCGACTCGGACCTGCCCGAGGCCCGCAAGCTGATCGCCGAAGCGCACGACGACGCCAAGGCCGCGCTCCTCGAACTACGAAATGTGGTGCGCGGCATCGCGCCGACGATCCTGGCCGACCGCGGCCTGGACGCCGCGCTGTCGGCGGTGGTCCAGCGCACCGAAACAGCCGGGGTGCCAGTGACGCTGGAACTGCAACTGCCGAAACGCTTTTCCGATGAGGTCGAGTCGTGCGCATACTTCGTCGTCGCCGAGTCGTTGACCAACATCGCCAAGCACGCCCACGCCACCCACGCCGTCATCTCGGTGCGCTACCACGAGCCCACCGACCAGTTGCACATCTCGATATTCGACGACGGGATCGGCGGGGCCCAAACCACCGGTGACGACACGACGGGCCTGCGCGGGCTCGGCGAGCGGGTACGCGCGGCGCGGGGCACCTTCGCTGTCTCGAGCCCCGAGACCGGAACGACGACCGTGACGGCGGTGCTGCCATGCGCATTGTGATCGCCGAGGATTCGGCTTTGCTGCGCGCGGGAATCGAGCGCATCCTGATCGACGCCGGCCACGACGTACTGGCCGGGGTACCCGACGCCACGGAGCTGCTGCGCGCCGTCAACGAGCACCAGCCTGACCTCGTCATCGTCGATGTCCGGATGCCACCGACCTTCACCGACGAGGGCATCCGCGCCGCCGCCCTGCTCCGCAGCCAGAATCCCGAGTCACCGGTGTTGGTGTTGTCGCACTACGTCGAAGAACGGTACGCAGCTGACCTGATCACCTCGGACACAAGGGGTTTCGGTTATCTGTTGAAGGACCGGGTCGCCGACGTCCCGGCGTTCCTGGACGCCGTCACCACGGTGGGCACGGGCGGCACTGTCCTGGACCCGGAAGTGGTGTCGCAAATCCTGGTGCGCACGCACCGCCGCTCCACCCTCGCGGTGCTCACCCCGCGCGAGCAGGAGGTGATGCAGCTGATGGCCGAAGGCAAGACCAATTCGGCCATCGCCGCGCTACTGCACATCTCGATCGGCTCCGCGGAAAAACACATCGCATCGATCTTCACCAAGCTGGACCTGACCCCCGACGACAGCGAGAACCGCCGCGTCCTCGCCGTCTTGCGCTACCTCGAATCCTGAACAGAGAAAAGGATATTCATGACTTCCAACTTGGACTTCGAACCAGTGACCGAGCCGGCCCCAGCGGCCAAACCGCCCACACTGTCACCGGGAGCGCGCTCGGCGATCCGCACGATTCTGGTACTCGTCGCGTTGGTCGTGACCACATCGGCTGCGCTGGGACTCGGTGGGTTGGCCTGGGGTATCGGCTCGGTACGCGTCGCCGCCAACTCCGAGACACTGCCGGCCGATCTGAGCTCGCTGACCATCGATACCGGCGATCTGCCGACCGCCATCCGGATCACCAGCGATCGCAATGTCCGCGAACCGCGCGTCCGGATGCGGCTGCTGAACTCCGCGCAAAACGACGAGCAAGCGCTGAAAGTCACGCGGAACGGCAGCGCAGTCAGCCTGACCGTGGCCGGTTCACCGTCCCCGCTGTTCAACTTCGGCCCGCCCGGGGAAATCACGGTGACGCTGCCGCCCTCTGCCGCACACCAGCTTTCCGTGACCACCAAACAGCAGGTCGGCGCGCTGCTGACCCAGACCAATCTGGACCAGCTGACCGTGCACAACACCGACGGCGCGGTGATCCTCGGTGGCAACGCCCGGCGGATCGAAATCCACACGCAGAGCGCCGATGTGCAGACCCGCGACCCGATCGTGGTCAGTGACGCCTTCATCGCCGACTCCACCGACGGCCACATCGCCGTGGACTTCAAGGAGATCGCCCCGCGCACCGTGGACATCACCACACAGAGTTCTGACGTCGACATCACCCTGCCGCCAGGTGGGCCGTACCTGGTTCGGGCAGAGGCCGGCGATGACGCGAAAGTGCGAGTTCCTCAGACCAGCGACGCGTCTCGCGCGGTTGCACAGATCACCGCACGCGCCCCCGAGGGCAGCGTCGCCGTCACTACGCGCCGGTGAACGGCCCTACTCGCAACGTCGGGTATGCCGTACTGGCACAGGCGGTATCGGCGTGGCCGACGATGATCGGATCGGTCTCACCCGGCAGGTTGACCTGTAAACCGCTGACCGGTACAGCATTACAGTCGGCGGGGAAGTTGCCCGCGTTGACGATGCCCAGGTTCGCCGACGTGGACTGGCCGGGTCCGATCACCACGACGCCGATGGTGGTTTCCACTTCCTGGCTGGCGGCCACCCCGACCAGATGATTGTCCGAACCAGCGATGAACGACACCGCCGGATAGCCCGACATGCTGCACGGGGCGTCCCCGGAGTTCTTCAGGATCACCGGATAGAAGGTGGTGCCGGCGGCACCGTCGGGCGGGCCGAGGCTCGGCGTCAATTGGGCACTGGCACAACGCGGCACCTGTACGGGGTCGGCATGAGCGACGGTGATCGGCCAGACACAGGCCACCGCCAACGGGATCGCCACAACGGATCGCATGCCGGCTCCTTTCACGACGCTCACACCAGTCCGGCCATGATGTCGGCGACCGACCCCGACCGGATTTTGCGGAATCCGGTGCCCGCCCACACATTTGTGCCGTCCGGATCGCCGGCCGCCACGGCCGCCTTGCGCACCGGGCTGGTGAGGTAGTGCACCTCCGGATAGGCCAGCGGCGCCTGCTCGTCGTGCTCATCGATGAACCGGTTACGCAACCCCCGCGCGTAGCGCCCCGAGAATGCCTTGGTGACAACGGTTTCGGTGAACCGCGGATCGACGAGCGCGGCGCGGTGCACCGGGCTGGAGCCGGACTCGTCGGCGAGCAGAAACGCCGTGCCGAGCTGTGCGGCCACCGCACCGGCCGCGATCACGGCGGCGACGTCGTCGGCCGTCATCAGACCGCCGGCCGCGACCACCGGCACCGTCGTCGCGGCGAGCACGTCGGCCAGCAGTTCGGTGAGTGCCTGCGTCGCGGGCGCGGCCAGCGGGTCGTAGGTGCCGCGATGGCCACCGGCGCCGGGCCCCTGAACGGCGAGCGCATCGACACCCGAGGCGACGGCCTGCACCGCTTCGGCCCGGGTGGTGACCGTCGCGACCGTGGTGATGCCGGCCTGCCGCAACCGCGCGCACTCACCGGCGGTGGGCCCGCCGAAAGTGAACGACACGACCTCGGGTCGCAGGTCGGCGACGACGTCGAGCTTGGCGGCCCAGTCGTCGTCGTTGAATTTCGGATCGCCGAGTGCGGCGCCATAGCGGGTGGCTTCACCGGCGAGGTCCGTTGCGTAGCGCTCGATCTCGCCGGGCCGGGCGGTACTGGGCTGCGAGGCAAAGAGATTCACGCCGAGCGGGCCGGTGGTCAGCGCGCGGGCGGCGGTGATCCGATCGGATAGGGCCGCAGCGGTCAGGTAGCCGGCCGCCACGAATCCCAGACCGCCGGCTGTCGAACCGGCGGCGGCCAGCTCAGGCGTCGTCGGCCCGCCGGCCATGGGCGCGACGATGATCGGAACTGCCAGCTCTCGCAGGTCGAACGCCATGCCTAGATCATGACAGGCCAGGACCTCCCACACCGGCAGTGACGCGGCACGCGCGACGGGGTAGAACAGAGATCTATGGCCATCACCTTCAACCACACCATCGTCCACTCGACTGACCGCTCGGCCGCGGCCACTTTCTTCACCGAGCTCTTCGGCCTCCCGCCCGCGAAAGAAGCCGGGCATTTCCTCGCTGTCGAACTCAACCACGGCGTGGGCCTCGATTTCGCCCAGATGCCGGAGGGCACCACCGTTGTGCCCCAGCACTACGCGTTCCTGGTGTCCGAGGACGAATTCACCGCGATCTACGGCCGGATTCGTGAACGCGGGCTGGAGCATTGGGCCGACCCGCGGGCACAGCACCCCGGCGAGATCAATCACAACGACGGTGGTCGGGGCGTCTACTTCCAGGACCCGAGTGGGCATTACCTGGAGATCATCACCCGGCCGTACGGGTCTGGCGGCTGAGCAGCCGGTCGGCCAGTATCTCGGCGCCTGCTCCCCGCAGCCGAGGCAACACCTTCGGCCGGTTGCCCAGGACCGAGATCAGCTCGGCGGCCGTCCCCTCCACGGTCGGCCCGACATTGCCGTGGCACCATCCGGTGTCGGCGGCGACGAGCCGCAGGCCCTGACTGTTGCGATAGGCCGGGACGAACGGGTTGGGGAAGGCCACCTGGGTGTCCAGCACCGCATTGAGCAGGTGCGGCGGGATGTCCGGCTCCCGGCCGACAGCGAACAGGATGTCCAACTCGTGGGTGATGTGGTCGCCCAGCAGGAGTCGCGCCGGAAAGTACCTACCGACTCCTTCCGGGCGCGCACTGACGGCGCGGAAATCGGTCAAGAGCGCTTCTACGCTGCGGTCCCGCGCAGCCTCCTGGGCAGTCGCGGTGTTGGCGCAATCGAAATTCCGGTGCAGGACCAGCGCACCGAGAAACGTGCCGACGGGATGGCTGCATCCGACCACCAGATGCCCCAACACCTCACGATTGCTCCACTCCGTACACAGGCTCGGCGCGGCCCATTCGTCGGGGGTCAGTCCGGCGGCGACGTCGGCGAAGCGTTCATCGTTGGCGCGCAATACATCTCGCGACCCCATCACAGATGCTCTTTCAGAAAAGAGACCTGATCGTCGAGCACTCGCCGCACCAGCGGCGGGTGATAGATCGCGAAGTGGTCGGATTCGTAATGCCGGGCAATACCCCGCGGTGCTCGTTGGGCCACCAGTTCGGCGTAGCGCGGATCCATCAGCGTCTCGCCGTCGCAGACGCACACCAGCAGTGGCGCCTGCACCCGCGCCGCGTGGCTCAGCGCCGATCGCGTGATCAATAGCGCTGCATCGATGGCCGTCATTCGATTGTCGAAGGCCGCTCCGTCGGGCACCGTCGAGCGCCACCCGTCCTCCGCGCCGGCGACCGTCACCATCGCATCGGTACCCGGCTGCCCGACGATCGGCACGTAGCGACGGCCGCGCCGGAATGCCGCGCGCACCACGTCCTCGGCGATCGCCGGCGTCAGCCGTAGCGCTCCGCGGATGCCGACGGTTCCGGCCGCCGCCGGCCCGTGGGTGATCGGGCATTGCACCACTGCCGCTGCGATATCGCTGCGACTACCGGCCACCCGCACCACATTCATGCCGCCGAGGCTGGTGCCCCACAAACCAATTCGGCCGGCATCCACGTGCGGGTGCCGCTGCACAAAATTGATGGCGGCGGCGACGTCTCGGCATTGTTCGGGGATCGAAATTCGTTGCCGCGGTTGACCTCCGGACGCTCCGGTGAATCGGTAGTCGAAGGACAGCACGGCGATGCCCGCGGCGGCGAAGTGCTGCTCGTATTGCGGCAGCATCATGTCGCGGGTGGCGCCGAGACCGTGCACCAACACCACGGCGGGGTGCGGCCCGGGCGTCGGCGGCAGCGTGAGCCAGGCGGCATACCGGTCACCGCCACTGTCGAAGTCCAACCGCTCGACTGAAATCGCTGATGTCATGGCAACTCCCTCACATAAGTACGTTGTACGTATGAACTACACTTCAACACGTACGACGTACTTGTCAAGGGGTTGCTCATGCGCGCACGGTTCACCAGGGACGAAATCGCTTCGGCCGCACTGCGAATCGTCGATGAATCGGGATTGTCGGCGCTGAGCATGCGGAGCCTGGCCAGCACACTCGGGACCGGTCCGATGACGATGTACAACTACGTCGCCGACAAGGAAGGCCTGGAGGAACTGGTCGTCGCCGCGGTAGCGGCCGGCATCGTCGTCCCCGAACCGACTGACGACTGGGCGGCCGACGTGCATGCGACGGCGTCGGCGATGTGGCGCGGGGTTCGGGCGCATCCGGCAGCCATCCCGTTGGTCCTGACCCGGCGGATGAATTCGGCAACAGGATTTGGCATTGCCGACGCCCTGGTCGGCGCGTTGGGGCGCGCAGGGCTGTCAGACGCCAACCGGCTGTCGGCTTTTCACGCGGTACTCGGGCTGGTCACGGGATCAGCGCAGGCCCAGCTGGCCGGACCGTTTTCCGGCGACGCCGCCGAAACCGCAGCCCGTATCGGGTCGGCGGCCGGGGCCCAGCACCCGCACATCGCCGCGCTGTCCGAGGTGGCCGTCACCGTGTCAGTCGAGGACGATTTCGACGGCGGCCTGCGGATGCTGATCGCGGGGATCGCCGCGGCGGGCAGTTAGCGCACGCTCGCGGGAAGTAGCCGGCTAGTGGCCGCGGCGGGCTTCCTGCGTCCGGTAGTCCCCCGCCAGCGCGCTGACGTGGTTGGGCAGGTGGCCCGTGGCCACGTCGGCCAGGCTGGTTTGTTCGAGCACCGAACGCATGCTGGCCCGCAGCGCCCGCCACACATCGGTGAGCGAGGCCGTCGGTCCGGAGTACGGCAGGTCCCCCAGCCCCATGTCCCGCACGCTGGCCAGTGGACCGTCGATGCAGCGCAGGACGTCGGCGATGCTGATGTCCGCGGCCGGGCGGGCCAGCTCGTAGCCGCCGTCGCGGCCGCGGTGGCTGCGCACCAAACGGTCGGTACGCAGGTTGGTGAGGATGTCGACCAGGAACTGCGCCGGGATGCCCTGTGCCTTGGCCAGGTCGTCGGTTTTGACCAGCGCACCCGCGTCGGCGGCGGCCAGTTCGACCATGGCGCGGACGGCGTACTCCGCCTTGGCTGACATCCGCATCAGCCAATCATGCCATTTCAGGTCGGATTAGTCCGGAATAGCGGCTGCGTTGGGGGCCACCACTGCCACCAGGTCGGCCAGCCCGGCGAGGCTCGCCGCTTGCAGCGCCGCAGCCGGCACCGGCTGACCGTCGGGGCCGGCCAGGGTGCGGGTCGCCGTCGCGGCAGCCACGACCGTCGGTGCGTACCCGAGGCTGAACGCGCCACGGGCGGTGGAGTTCACACACATGTGCGTCATGAACCCGGCCAGCACCAGGTTCGACGCACCGAGGGCCTTGAGCCGCTCATCTAGTTCGGTCTGCACGAACGAGTTCGGGTACTGCTTGACGATCACCGGCTCGTCGCCGCGCGGAGCCACCCGATCGACGATGGCACCGATATCGGCGCGGATGTCGTAGAGCGACCCCGGTCCGTCGTCGTGCTGGATATGAATGACGGGAATGCCGGCGGTGCGGGCCCGGTCGAGCAGTGCAGCGGTCTCATCGAGTGCGGCCTGCACTCCCTCGAGTTCCATCACCCCGTGCGTGTAGGTGTTCTGACAGTCGATCAGCACGAGAGCCGAGTCCGCGAGGCTAACGGGTTCGACAGGGAGACTGGACAATTCACGCAGAGTCGGGCGGGTCATATTGGTGAGCGTACCGGTGGACACTGCGCTCGCGGACAAACTCGACATGGTCAGTCGAGGCAATCCGAATAGCTTCAGCCGAAACGGCTTTCAACCACTAATTGTTGCCGTTGATACCCGGATGCAGACCAGGTGCCACGCTCGGCGCACCCGGCGCGGTGACCCCTGGCGTGAACAGGTTGCCGCCGGTAGGGCTGATGCTCTTCTCTGTCGCCGTCGGCGAGGGAGAGGTCGTGGTGGTCGTGGTCGTCGTGGAGGGCGATTGCCCGCCGTTGCTACTACAACCTGCGGTGAGCACCCCCATCGCAACAAGGGCGGCGCCTCCGGCCGCGGCCATCAACCGACGAGTGGACAGATGTGTGCTCATACGAACCCAAACTAGCCCTGACCGGCAGTTATCGCCACCGCTAGCTCAGCCCTGCTGCCCCAGGATCGCGGCGCCCAGCCAACGCCGGATGAAAGCCCGCAACTCCTCGGGAGTTCGTCCGTCTCCGGCCGGCGCCAGGAAGTAGGACAGCATGATGCGCAGCGTGAATTCGACCAGATCACGCAGCGCCACGTCGTCGTATCCATAACTGGCCCAGTCGACGTCGAATCGGGTGATCATCTGCATGCCGAAGTCCTGCGCCTCGGCAGAAGCCAGGTCGCTGCTGTGCGCGCCGACGTACGGCGCCGACATCAGGATGCCCAGATGCGGCGTGCGGGTCACCGCGTCGAGTGTGTAGAGGACACCCTCTGTCATCGCGTCGGCCGGATCGTGGATCCCCCGCACGTGCTCGCTGAGCTGGTCCAAAAAGCCTGCAACCGAGGCGATCGCGGCAGCCCGCATCAGCTCGTCGGCCGTCGGGAAGTAGCGGTACACCGTCTGCCGGATGACTCCGAGCGACTCGGCGACATCGGCGATGGTGATCGCCGTGCCCGTCGTGGACAGCAACTCGACCGCAGCCGCGACGATGCGCCGCGTCGCCTCTTCGTCGTCGGCGGGCGGCTCCCCACCCCAACCGCGACGTTTGCGTGCCATTCGCCGGACGGTACACGTCGGACCCCACCCGGGCATTGACGGATCGCGTCGACACTGTAACCATACAAACAAGACATCCTTTGTATGATTACTGAACGAGGTGCCCTGTGACCGATCTCCAGGTCCGCAAGATGCGGTTCGCTTTCGCGGACCACCCCGTGCCGTTCCTCTGGAACGAGACCAACCCCGCCTTCTCCGCGATGGCAAATGCCGTGTCCTTCTTGGCAATTGCGTTCGAGAAGATGATCGTCAGCACCATGGCCGAGGCCAAGCCGCTGCTGACCGACCCGGTGATCGCCGAGGAGGCCGAGGCGTTCGTCCGGCAGGAGGGCCAGCATTCGATGGCCCATCGCGCACATGCCCGAGGCCTCATCAAGGCCCACCCGGAGCTCAAAGAGACGCTCGACGACGTGATCGCCGCGTTCGACGATCTCGTCGCCAACAAGCCCCTCAAATATCGGCTGGCCTACACCGCCGACCTGGAGGCGACGTTCACGCCCGTGTTCAAGCTGATGCTCGACCACGACGACACGCTGTTCGCGCCGGGCGACGACCGGGTCGCGTCATTGTTCCTGTGGCACTTCGTCGAAGAGGTCGAGCACCGGAGCTCGGCGCTGATCATCTACAACGGCCTCGTCGACGATCCGTGGTACCGCATGCGCGTGGCGCCCTCGATCTTCAAGCACGTGATGGACGTCGTGCGGCTGGCGTGCGACGGGTTCAACAAGCATCTGCCGCTGGAAGTCCGCAAGGTCGACGCTCTGTCAGCATTCGCGCTCGAACGCCGCAAGAACACCATTCTGAAGCGGCTGGGCCGCATCCCTGACTTCGGGCCGTTCGCCAGCGCCTTCCACGATCTCCCGGTCCGGGAGCAACTGGTGGCGCTGTCGGGCATTGTGCGCAGCCAGATCCCGGGTCACAACCCGGAGCACGAGAAGCTGCCCGCACTGGCGGCCGAATGGTTCGAACGCTACGACGCCGGCTACGACGTCACCCACTGGTACACCGCCGGAAAGCAGAGCGCCCATGTCTGACCTGTGTTCGGCAACGTTCGCTGATCTCGCTGGGCGCCTGGGGTTTTCCTGTCAGACGGCGGGCGGCCTGCTCGAGATCCGCAATCCCCTCCAGCTGGAGAACTGGACCCTGCCGGTCCTCGAGTTGACTGTCATCACCGGCGCGGTGCTGACCCTCGTCTACGCGATCATCCGGCTCCGTCGCCACGGTGACGCCACCAACATCGCATTGTGGTTCGGCGCGGTGGCCTACTTGTTGATCATCGAACCGCCGCTGTACTTCCCGGCCGCCTTCGGCATCGCCGATCGCGTCGACACCATGTTCGCGCACAATGTGTTCACGGTGGACTTCCTGTGGGGACGACTGCCGCTGTACATCGTGGCGATCTACCCGATGATGGCTACCGTCGCGTTCGAAATCGTCCGCAGCCTAGGGGTTTTCCGCCGCTACGGCACCCTGGTCGGCGCCGTGTGCGTGGGCTTCGTCCACCACGCGTTCTACGAGATCTTCGACCACCTGGGCCCGCAACTGCGGTGGTGGGAATGGTCGGTGCACAACCCGATGAACCAGCCGATGTTCGACTCCGTGCCGCTGCCCAGCGTGGTGGTCTTCGCCGCGCTGTGGCCGATGTCGCTGGCGCTGTGTGTGCAGTTCTTCGTCGGCCGCCACGCCGACCGGGGCCGCCGCTTCACCGGTATCCAGATCGCTTGGCGCACTGTGGTGGCCGGGGTGTTGGCTTCTTTGGGCACCGCAATCCTGCCGCTGCCCGCGACCGTGATCGGCGGCGTGACGGGGAGTTCCACCGCCGGTGGCATCGCCTACGCCGCCGAACTAGTGGCTGTCTGTGCCGTGGCAATCTGGGCACTGGTCACCCAATGGCGCCGACTGCGCAGCACCGCCGCCAGCCCGACCGAACCACGCTATGTGAGCCCGCCGTGGTTGGTCGGCTACAGCATCGCCTACCTGGTGATCATGGCAGTTCTCTGGCTCAGCGCGCTGCCGGACTACTTTGGCGCGGTCAATGGCGTTACCGCACACGGAGATCCGATCGGCAGCCTGTGGTACACGGCGATGTGCTTCGGCATTGCGGTGGCGTGCGTGGTGGCGGTGCGCACCGTGGCACGGACGCCGTCGGATGCGCCGCTGCCGGTCACCGCGTCGACGTAGCCGTCAGAGAAAGTCCTCTCACGAGAAATCCGCAGCTTCAATCACGCGGCACTCTCGACGCTCGTTTTTGAGGCCAGGTACTTTTTCGGGCCGTCAGGGGTCCCTGATTGCAATAACCATCAGCAGACCGTCCGTACTGCAGTCGGGTTCATGTCGAGGCTTCAGTACGCGCTCGTGCTGGGCACTCGACAAGCAAAAGCCTTGTGGGCGTTGACCGTGCGCTGACGTTCACAAAGTTCGAGTAGCGAAGGCCCAGGGTGCAGGATCAACGCAAGGCCGACCCAAATAGCCGAAATGGCTGCGGGAACAAGCGTTCCCACAGCCATTTCGTCAATCTCGCGGAGGCTACTGCGTCGAAGTGATCGCCAGTACTCGCTCGGCCAGTTCTGGCCGGCACACGACCAGGTCGGGCAGCTTCGGGTCCTCGCGGTTGTAGACCAACGGCGAGCCGTCGATGCGCGAGGTGTGCAGTCCGGCGGCGCGGGCCACCGCGACCGGAGCCGCGGAGTCCCACTCGAACTGACCACCGGCGTGCACGTAGACGTCGGCCCGGCCCTGGATCACGGCCGCGACTTTGGCCCCCGCCGAACCCATTTCGACCAGAACCCCGTCGAGCGCGTCCCGCACTGCGAGCGCGACGGCCGGCGGGCGGGTACGCGACACCACGATGCGCGGCGGCCCGTCGACCGCGCGGGGCGCGGCCACCTCGGGCGTGTGCAGCGTGGTGTTCTGCGCGGGCAGCGCCACGGCGCCGGCAACCAGCTCGCCGGATTCCCACAACGCCACGTGCACGGCCCAGTCGTCCCGGTCCAGTTCGGAGAACTCGCGCGTGCCGTCGAGCGGGTCGATGATCCACACGCGGTCGGAGGTCAGGCGGGCGCTGTTGGCCCGCTCTTCCTCGGTTGCTTCCTCGGACAGCACCGCGTCGTTCGGCCGCAGCCGGGCGAGCTCCGTCATCAAGAACTCGTGAGAGCGCTTGTCCCCCGCGGCTTTCCGCTCGGCGGCGTCAGCTGTGGCGAACTCGGCCCGCACGTCCAGGAGCAGGTCACCCGCGCGGGTGGCCAATCGCTCGGCGACTTCGTGATCGATCATCACCGGCCCACCAGCAGGTCGACGACGCGCTGCGCCTGGGCATCCAGGTCACCCGGCACCAGAGCCAGAGCCGGGTTCTTCGGCCGCTGGTACGGGCTGTCGATACCGGTGAAGTGCGTGATCTCACCGGCACGCGCCTTGGCGTAGAGGCCCTTGGGGTCCCGGGCCTCGCAGTCGGCCAACGGGGTGTCCATGAACACCTCGAAGAACTCGAATCCCTGGTCGGTGTGGACCTTTCGCGCCAGCTCGCGGTGCTCTTCGAGCGGACTGATCGCCGGCACCAGCACGATCTGGCCCGAGTCGGCGAGCAGCGTGGCGATGTGGGCCAGGCGGCGCAGGTTCTCCGAGCGGTCGGCCATGGAGAAGCCCAGGTCCGCGTTCAGCCCGTGGCGCAGGTTGTCACCATCGAGAACGTAGGCGGGACGGCCCAATTCGAGCAGTTTGCGCTCCACCAGCATCGCCACCGACGACTTGCCCGAGCCGGACAGGCCGGTGAACCACACCGTGCTGCCCTTGGACAACCGGTCCTCGGCAGTGACGAGGTTGGCGTGCCGCACCGCATTCGGGGTGGCAGCCCGGCCGGCGGCCGGCGTGGTCTCGCGCACCATGCCCGCCGCGACGGTGCCGTTGGTGTCCGGGTCGATCAGGATGAACGAGCCGGTCACCGCGTTGCGCGAGTACTCGTCGAGCAGCAGCGGTTGCTGCGTGCGCAGCGTGACGCGGCCAAGTTCGTTGAGCTTCAACGCCGTTGCGCTCTTGTCCCGGTGCAGGGTGTTGACGTCCAGCCGGTAGTCCAGGTCAGTCACCCGGGCCCGCGTGGTGCGGGTGGTGTGCTTGATGATGTAGTCCCGACCCGGCTCGAGCGTCGCGTCATCGGACATCCAGCACACCGTGGCGTCGAATTCCTGCGTGGTGTGCGGCTGGTTGTGCACACGGGCGATCATGTCGCCGCGCGAGATGTCGATGTCGTCGGCCAGGCTGACCGACACCGCCATCGGCGCGAACGCCTCGTCGACCGGCCCGGTGGGTCCGTCGATCGCGGTGATGGTGCTGGTCTTTCCCGCTGGGAGAACGACGATTTCGTCGCCGGGGCGCATGACGCCACTGGCGATGGTGCCCGCGTAGCTGCGGTGGTCGGCGTGCTCGTGGGTCTGCGGCCGGATCACGAACTGGACCGGGAACCGCACGTCCTTCAGGTTGCGGTCACCGGCGATGTACACCTCTTCGAGGTGCGCCAGCAGGGCCGGTCCCTCGTACCACGGCGTCTTGTCCGACTTGGTCACCACGTTGTCGCCGGTCAGCGCCGACAGCGGAATGGTGGTGACGTCCTTGATGTCGAGGCGGGCGGCGAACTCGTGGAAGTCGTCGCGGATCGTCTCGAAACGCTCACGGTCCCAATCGATCAGGTCCATCTTGTTGACGGCCAGCACGATGTGCTGGATGCCAAGCAGCGAGGCCAGGAAGGCGTGCCGGCGCGACTGCTCCAGCAGACCGTGGCGGGCGTCGACCAACACGATGGCCAGCTGCGCCGTCGAGGTACCGGTGACCATGTTCCGGGTGTACTGGATGTGCCCCGGGGTGTCGGCAATGATGAATTTCCGCTTGGCCGTGGCGAAGTAGCGGTAGGCGACATCGATGGTGATGCCCTGTTCCCGCTCGGCACGCAGGCCGTCGGTGACCAGAGCGAGGTCGGTGTACCCGTGGCCGCGTTCCTTGGAGGTGCGCTCGACGGCGGCCAGCTGGTCTTCCATGACGGCCTTGCTGTCATAGAGCAGCCGGCCGATCAGCGTGGACTTACCGTCGTCCACCGAACCGGCAGTGGCGATACGAAGCAACGTTGCCATATCAGAAGTAGCCTTCCCGCTTGCGGTCTTCCATGCCGGCCTCAGAAATCCGGTCGTCTGCGCGGGTTGCGCCGCGCTCGGTCAGTCGGGACACCGCGGTCTCGGCGATGACTTCTTCGACAGTCGAAGCCTCCGACTCGACGCAACCGGTGCAGGTGACGTCACCGACGGTGCGGAACCGCACGGTCTTGGTGATCACCGGTTCGTTCTCGCCCGGCTTCAGGAATTCGTGCACCGCCAGCAGCATGCCGTCGCGCTCGAAGACCTGGCGCTCGTGCGCGTAGTAGATGCTCGGCAGCGCGATCTCCTCGGCGCCGATGTAGGCCCAGATGTCGTACTCGGTCCAGTTCGACAGCGGGAAGACGCGGATGTGCTCGCCCTTGCGGTGCCGGCCGTTGTACAGGTTCCACAGCTCGGGGCGCTGGTTCTTGGGGTCCCACTGACCGAACTCGTCGCGGAAGCTGAAGACGCGCTCCTTGGCGCGGGCCTTCTCCTCGTCGCGCCGGGCGCCACCGAAGGCGGCGTCGAACTTGTTCTCGCGGATGCCGCGCAGCAGCGACACGGTCTGCAGCGGGTTGCGCGACGGACCGTTGTCGACGACGCGTCCGGCATCGATGTCCTCCTGCACGCTGGCCACGACCAGGCGCAGGCTGTGCTTCGCGACCAGGGCGTCGCGGGTGGCGATGACCTCTTCGAAGTTGTGACCCGTGTCGACGTGCATGACGGGGAACGGCAGCCGGCCGGGCGCGAACGCCTTGATGGCCAGGTGGAGCATCACGATCGAGTCCTTGCCACCGGAAAACAGCAGCACCGGCCGCTCGAACTCCGCGGCGACCTCGCGGATGATGTGGATGGCCTCGGCCTCCAGCGATCGCAGATGGCTCAATTCGTATTTGGCGGCCCGGTGGTCCACCTTGGACGCCTCGGCGGCGTCGGGAGTGACGGTCATCATTTCCCCGTAAAGTTGGTAGAACTGGTCAAGTTAAGAACCATGGTCAGAATTTACGTGCCCGGTCCTGCGGTGTCAACGGTTGTAACCACCGAGATCAGTCCGCAGCGACAGACACGTCAGCACCATCACTACCTGGCAGGTAATTGATCCGGCGAGCAGCCGAGCGAAGACTTCGACTCCATGAGCCCGAGTACCGGCGCCGAGGTCATGGCGCAGTTCATCCCGCAGTCCCCACTGGTCGCCAAGCTGGGCATCGTCGCCGAGGCGCTCGACGCCCCCGAGGTGCGATTGCGGATGCCGTGGGATCCGTCCAACACCACGCTCGCCGACATGGTGCACGGCGGCGCGATCGCGGCGCTGGCCGATGTCACCGTGATGGCTGCGGCATGGTCGACCGAACAGGCACCGGAATCGCTGCGCGGCGTGACGATCTCGATGTCGGTCCAGTACCTGGCACCGGCCCGGTCCACCGACCTGATCGCCGTCGGCCGCGTCCTGCATCGCGGAAAGTCCTTGGTGCACTGCGAAGTCGAGGTCTCGACGCCGTCCGGTGACCCGGTAGCCAAGGCCGTCGGCACCTACAAGATCGGCTGACCCGCCGAGATCAGTGGGGCGCCTCGAGGTCGTAGACGGTGGCGCCGCCGACGTTGAGCTTGGCGAAATGCCCGGTGACCCACGCGGTGATCTCCGCGGCGCTCCCCCGTTCCCGACCGCCGGGCCCGGGTCCGCGCTTGTGATCACCCACGATGAAGTAGTGAATCTGGCCGTCCTCGACGTACTGGCGGAACTGCGCCAAGGTCGGTGCATTGTCGCCGCCGGAGAATCCGCCGATGGCCATCAACGACTTGCCGGTGCTCAATTCCAGATCGCCGGCCTGGAAGGACCCGACCGTGGCGGCCGCCCAGCGGTTGTCAGCACCACGGATCAGGTTCTCGAGTTCGGCATTGGGGCCGCCACGCTCGGGGCCGCCAGGACCGCCGCCCGGCCAGGCATCGCCGCCGGGCCGCGGCGGACCGGACATCGAGCCAGGCCCACTGCTGTGGGCTTGCGCGACGTTGTACAGCGTGAACGACGCCGAGCCGGCCAGGGCCGCGGCGATCGCGATGCCGGCGATGACCGCCGTGAGCCGTCCGGGGCGCGCTCCGACCGCCACGATGGCCACGGCCGCCAGGACGGCCACCACCGCGATGCTCCAGCGCAGGGCGGGCATCCAATCCGGGGTACGGGACAGCAGCGCGAACGCCCACCCAGCTGAGCCGACCAGGAGCAACGCGAGCAGCAGGCGTGCCGACAATTTGCCTCGGCGCTGCCACAGATGCGTGACCGTCATACCCGCCAGCGCGGCGACCGCAGGGGCGAGCGCGACGTTGTAATACGGGTGCACCGTGCCGTCCATGAAGCTGAACACCGCACCGGTCACCAGAAGCCAACCGCCCCAGAGCAATACACCGGCACGAAGCAGGTTAGGACGCGCTGCACCAGGACCGCCTGCGCGCAGAGCACGGAGACTCGTCCACAGCAGCAGCACCAGACCGATCAACGCCACAGGCAGCAACCACGACACCTCGACACCCATCGACGGGCCGAACAGCCGGGTGATGCCGGCGTGCCCGCCGAAGAACAGGTTGTCGCGCATGCCCCCGCCGGGCCCGCCGCTGGGTCGGTCACCGCCGGTGATCCGCTCGATGCCGTTATAACCCAAGGCCAATTGCAGCAGGCTGTTGTCGGAGGACCCGGCGATGTACGGGCGGGCGTCGGCGGGCCACAGGCTGACCAGCGCGATGTACCAGCCGGCCGAGATCACCAGGGCCACAACGGATATCAGCAGCGCGCCGACGCGGCGTCCCACGCTGAAGGGCGCGGCGACCAGGAACGCGAGCGCGAGCCCCGGCACCGGCAGGAAGGCCTGCAGCATCTTGGTCAGGAAGGCGAAGCCGACGACCGCGCCGGTCAGCGCCATCCACCGGGCGGACACCGCGAAGTCGGTGGACTGGATGGCCCGCACGGTGCAGTAGGCCGCGGTGATCAGTAGCAGTACGAGCAGCGCGTCGGGGTTGTTGAACCGGAACATCAGGGCCGCAACGGGAGTCACCGCCAGGACCAGGCCGGCCAGGAGGCCCGCGGCCGCGCCGCTGGTGCGGCGGACGGTCGCGTAGAGCATCCCGACGGCGGCCACACCCATCAGTGCCTGTGGCAGCAGCATGCTGAACGCGCTGAATCCGAACAGCCGGCCCGACAGGCCCATCAGCCACAAGGCGGCCGGCGGCTTGTCGACCGTGATGGCGTTGCCTGCGTCGAACGAGCCGAACAGCAGCGCTTCCCAGTTCTGGGTACCGGCCTGGGCCGCGGCGGCGTAGTAGGAGTTGGCCCAGCCCGACGAGCCGAGCGCCCACAGGTACAGCACTGCCGTCCCGGCCAGCAGGGTCAGCAGTGCGGACCGTTCCCAGACCGGGCGGGCCCAGATTGCCGGTCCGCGGCCGGCCTTCGGCAGCTGAGCGACGGTGGGTGCAGTGGCGATCACGAGTGGGTCTCCTCTGAAACAGTTGGTACGCAGGTCAATTCGTGCACTGGGTGGAACACCCTAATTTGAACGCCGTGGGTGGAACACCCAACCGCGCAGCAGCACGAACCGCACCGCGGTCGCAACCAGGTTGGCGGCCACCAGCACACTCAGTTCGAGAAGATGGTGGGCGTGCGGCGCGAACACATGCAGCCCCGCCAGCGCGCCACTGGTGATACCCAGGGCGATACCGAAGACGATCAATCCTTCGAATTGATGCCGGGTCGCACTCGCGGCTCCCCCGCCCGTGACGCCGAAAGTGAAGCGCCGGTTGGCAGCAGTATTGACGATCGCGGTGAGCAGCAGGGCGACCAGGTTGGCCGTCTGCGCGCCGAGCGCCGTGTGCATCATCATGAACAGCAGCAGGTAAGCCAGGGTCGACGCGACGCCGATGGTCCCGAACCGGACGACCTGGCGCAGCAGCGAGCCGGGCGCGGCCGCTTTGGTCGACGAACCCAGCTGAGCGGCAATGGTATTCACCGGGATGCTGCCGTTGGCGAAACCGCGCAGCAGCCGGCCGACGCCCTTGAGGTCCGCGGCGGCGGTGGCGATGATGTCCACCCGGCTGTCGGGATCGTCGACCCAGTCGACCGGGACCTCGTGGATACGCAGGCCCGTGCGCTCGGCGAGTACCAGCAGCTCGGTGTCGAAGAACCAGCCGGTGTCTTCGACCAGCGGCAGCAGCGCCTGGGCCACGTCGGCCCGGATGGCCTTGAAGCCGCACTGGGCGTCGGAGAACTTCGCAGACAGGGCGCCACGCAGGATCAGGTTGTAGCAGCGCGAGATGAACTCCCGCTTCGGTCCCCGCACGACTCGGGAAGACCGGGCCAGCCGGGTGCCGATCGCCAGGTCGGAGTGGCCGGAGATCAGCGGGGCCACCAGCGGGCCGAGGGCGGCCAGATCGGTGGAGAGATCGACGTCCATGTAGACCAGCACGGGAGACGGCGAGTGCGACCACACCTCGTGCAGCGCCCGACCGCGGCCCTTGAGCTCCAGTCGCACGACGCGGACGTTGTCCAGTTCGGCGGCGAGCTCGGCTGCGACCCGTGGGGTGTCGTCGATGCTCGCGTTGTCGGCGATGGTGATCTGCACCGGGTACGGGAAGTGCTCTTCCAGGTGGCGGTGCAGCCGGCGGATCGAGCCGGGCAGTGCGACCTGCTCGTTGTAGACGGGGACCACGACGTCCAGCACCGGCACGCCGGCGGCCTGAGCAACAACCGCGGCATTCTGGCGGGTGGTGAAGCGGCGTTCCGTGTCGCTCTCGAGCAGGTTTGTCATGACACTGATTTTTCGGCCACAGCTTTAGGCCGCCATTGGGTGAAGCTATGCGGAAGCTATGTGTTTCGAGCCGGGCGGGTCAGGTCGTAGACAACGGTGTTGTCGACCGTGGTGGCGGTGAAGTGCTCGCTGACCCACGTGGCGATCTGCTGAGATTCCTGCTTGCCGTCGTCCTGGCCATGCGGTCCCCAGCCCATCTTGACATCGCCCTCGACGAAGTAGTGGACCTGACCGGCCGCGACGTACTGCTGGAACTGCGCGAGCGTGGGCGCTGGATCGGTGCCGTTGAAGCCACCGATCGCCATCACCGGGACGCGGGCCGCCAGCTGATAGCCGGCGGCGTTGTTGGAGCCGACGACGGCGGCCGCCCAGCGGTAGTGCGCGGCATCGTTGCCCAACAGCGTGGTCAAGGCGGCCCCTGGAACCGGCGAATCGAGGAGCCCACCGCCCGGCCGAAACCCTTGCGGTGGTGCGCCCATCGCACGGCCCGATCCACCGGCCGAGGCCTTGCCGTGTCCGGGCCGTGGCCCCCAGCCGGCACTGTGCCCGCCGGGACCGCTCACGGACGGCATTGCCCCGGTATGCGAAACCTTCGCGGTGGCAATCGAATACGCGGTTGGGGCGGCCAGGCAGACCAGGACCGCCGTGGCCGCCGCCAGGCGCGCGGGTCCGAATCGTGGCGGCGCGAGCAGCAGCAGTGCGGCGACCGCGCCCACGATCAGTACCGACGTCCGCAACCAGGTCACCTCACCGCGGCCCAGCAGAATCGCGGCCAGCGCCGCCGTGGCCACCACGGTGCTCGCCATGGTCAGCCGGGCCTGCCACGCAGTGCGGTTGCGCCACAACAGGATCGACCCGATACCGACGCACGCGCCGATGGCCGGAGCCAGCGCGACCGTGTAGTACTGGTGCACGATGCCGTTGGCGAAGCTGAACACCGCGGCGGTGAACACCAGCCACCCGCCCCACAGGATCAGGGCGGCCCGGGTCGGATCGGTTCGCGGCGCCCGCCGGGTGAGCACCAATCCGGCGACCAGACAGATCAGCGCTGCCGGCAGGAGCCAGCCCGCGTAGCTGCCCATGCTCGCACCCACCAGCCGGTCCCACCCGACGTCGAAGTTCGGGTTGCCCAGTCCGCCGGGCTCATTTCCGCTGAGCCGGCCGACGCCGTTGTACCCCAGCGCCAGTTCGATGATCGAATCGTGTTGCGATCCACCGACATATGGGCGCGACGACGCGGGCCACAATTCGACCAGCAGCAGGTACCAGCCGCCGGCGACGATCATCGCCACGGCGGCCCCGAGCAGGCGCCACAGCCGGGTACGCACCGACGGCGGCCCGGCCACCAAGTACGCAGCCGCGAAGGCCGGCAGCACCAGGAACGCCTGCAGCATCTTGGCCAGGAACGCGAACCCGGCGGCCACCCCCGCGGCGATCAACCACCAACGGCCCGCGTCTTTTTCGCAGGCGCGTTGCACGCAGTACGCACCGATCACGAGAAGCAGCACCAAGAGTGCGTCGGGGTTGTTGAACCGGAACATCAAGGTGGCCACCGGCGTCAGCGCGAACACCGCACCGGCGATCAAAGCGGCGGCAGGCCCTGCAGCGCGGCGCACGGCGGCATACAGAACCGCGACCGCGGCCACTCCCATCACGGCCTGCGGCACCAGGATGCTCCAGGAGCTGAGCCCGAACAGCCGCACCGAGAGGTCCATCACCCACAGTGCACCCGGGGTCTTGTCGACGGTGATGGCATTGCCGGAGTCGCTGGCGCCGAACAACATTGCGGTCCAGTCGCTGGCTCCGGCCTGTGCCGCGGCTGAATAGAAACTGTTGGCCCAACCACTCACCGACAGGTTCCACAGGTACAACACAGCGGTACCCGCCAGCAGCAGTCCGAGCTGGAGTCGCTCGCCCAGCGGGCGGCGTAGTACAGGAGTCACCAGTCTGATTGTGAGTGCGCTGGTTAGGCGGATGTCGAGGCGACGCTATGCGGTGGCTGTGAGGCTGAATCTGCCGGGCCAGCGGGCAGGCGCACCATGAATACCGTCGCTCCTGGTCGGCTGTCGACGCTGATGGTGCCGCTGTGCGCCTTGACCACCGCGGCGACGATCGCCAGTCCCAGCCCGGTGCTGCCGGCCTGTCGGGACCGCGACGAGTCACCGCGCGCGAACCGCTCGAACACCTCGGGCTGCAAGGTTTTTGGAATGCCCGGACCGTCGTCGGCGATGCTGATCACCGTGGCGTCCGAATCAGCGGACAGGGCGATCGTCACCGACGTGCCCGCCGGCGTGTGCGTGCGCGCATTCGCCAGCAGATTCACCAGCACCTGGTGCAGCCGCGCCGGGTCACCCTCGATGGTGACCGGTTCGTCGGGCAGGTCCAGCGACCAGTCGTGATCGGGACCGGCGACGTGGGCGTCGCTGACGGCGTCGACGACCAGTTGGGACAGGTCGACGGTCTCCATTTCCAGCGGCCGACCCGCGTCGAGCCGGGCCAGCAGCAGCATGTCCTCGACGAGCCGGGTCATGCGCGCAGTCTCGGATTCGACGCGGTTCATCGCGTGGGCGACGTCGTCGGGCAGCTGGTCGCTCTTGCGTTGCGCCAGTTCGGTATAGCCGCGGATCGCGGCGAGCGGGGTGCGGAGTTCGTGACTGGCGTCTGCCACGAACTGGCGTACCCGCGTCTCACTGGCATGACGGGCCGCGAGCGCGCCGGCGACCCGGTCCAGCATGCGGTTCAGCGCCGAACCCAACTGGCCGACCTCGGTGTGCGCGGCGACCGGGTCGACGTGCACGATCTCCGCCGGCAGCTGTACCTCGCCCCGGTCCAGTTCGCGGTCGGCCACGTCGCGCGCGGCGGCGGCCACCCTTGACAGCGGGGCGAGTTGGCGCCGGATGATCCACACCCCGACCACCGTCGCCCCGATCAGCGCCAACGCCCCCACCGCGCAGAACATGCCGAGCACCCACAGCAGGGTGTTGTCGACATGCCTGGTGGGCAGGCCTGTCACGATGGTCTGCGGACCGCCGTGCCGGGGATGCAGACCGATGACGCGGTAGCTGCCCAGCCCGTCGATGTCGATGGTCCGAACCTTGCGATCCGGCCGTATCTGCGCCAATTGCGCTGTGGCCGTGGTGCTTACCGAGTTGCGACTGCCCTCGGAGGTGATGACGCCCGCATCGACCTGGCCACGGAACACCACCGCCCCGACGGTGCCGACGGCCTGCCCAGGCGCGTTGAGGAAGCCCGGGCCGGGGCCGGCCTCGGGGTCGAACCGCATCCGGAAATGCGGGTCCATGGACGGGCGCGGCACGCCGCCGGTGAGTGGCGGGGCCATCGGCGGTGGCGGCAGTTCGAAGATGGCTGCCGAGCGCCGGCCCGCCTCCAGCACCTGATCGTCCAACTGGTGCAGCAGAAAGCGTTGCAGCGCAAACTCGGTCGCCGCGCCGACCCCGATGATGACCAGTGCCAGCAGCAACACCTGGGTGACCAGCAGCCGGACCCGCAGCGACCAGGTCCGCGGCTGCCAGATCCGCGTGCCGGCCGCCTCAGCGGGCAGGTCGGAGGACATATCCGGCGCCACGAAGGGTGTGGATCATGGGGTCGCGTCCGCTGTCGATCTTCTTGCGCAGGTAGGACACGTACAGCTCAACGATGTTGGAGCGGCCGCCGAAGTCGTAGCTCCACACCCGGTCGAGGATCTGCGCCTTGCTCAGCACCCGCTTGGAGTTCCGCATCATGTACCGGAGTAGCTCGAACTCGGTGGCGGTCAAGGTGATCTGCTCACCGGCGCGCGTCACCTCGTGACTGTCCTCATCGAGCACCAGATCGCCGACGACGATCTGCGCGCCACCGGCCTCGTTGGCCACCCCGGTGCGCCGCAGCAGCGCACGCAGGCGCAGCACCACTTCTTCGATGCTGAACGGTTTGGTGACGTAGTCGTCGCCACCCGCGGTCAGGCCGGCGATGCGGTCCTCGACCGAATCCTTCGCGGTCAGCAGCAGCAGGGGCAGTCCGGGAATCTGCTCGCGGAGCTTGCGCAGTACGTCGAGCCCGCTCATGTCGGGCAGCATGACGTCCAGCACGACGACGTCGGGCGGGTTGTCCTTGGCCAGCGAAATCGCGGTGGCACCGTCGCCGGCTGTGGCGATATCCCAGCCTTCGTAGCGCAACGCCATGGAGACGAGCTCGGCCAGGACGGGTTCGTCGTCGACCACGAGGACGTTGATCGGTTTGCCGTCGGCGCGGTGCATGACGACGCGCTGGGCTTCACTGTCACGGGCGGTGCTGCTGGGACCTGTCACAGCTCCATTATTCGCGCCGGTGTGGGCCAGTACTGTGACAACTCTATGTGCGAGCTGTGAATCTCGATCCGCCGAAACGCGAGATTAGCCGCTAGCCCTGGGGGTTGGTGTCGGGCGACTGTCCGACGAACAGCGGCGCCTTACCCGTGATCGAGGGCGCCGCGAAGGTGACCGGTGCGGTCGTGGTGGTGGAAATCAACGTGGTGTTGGCATTCATCGTCTCCGATGGGCCTGCCACCATGCCGGCACACACCGCCGCCGCACCCATCACTGTGCTGCCACCGATGAGGGCGATTGCCCACTTCATGCTGATGCCGGAAGTCTCTGTTCGACTCATGGCTTGCCTCCCGTGTACTTGGGACCACTGCGCTGCGCCGCGCCGTCGGGGCGCGCGGCCGGTCATATGCCTCAAGTCAAGCGCGCCAATCTGGCAACGCACTGAATCGCTTCTGGCAGTTCGCCCTTCATAGCCCGGTGATTCGAGTCTGGGTCGCGGCGGAGGCATCTGCGCCACGGCCCAGACTTCATCAGCCTGGGTCCTGGCCCGGGTACAGCGGAGCGGGCCCGGTGATCGCCGGCGCGGCGCTGATGATCGGCCCAACCGTCGTGGCGCTGACAACGGAACTGACTGAGGTGCCGTTGGCCGATGTCGATTGCAGGGACTGTGCCTGCGCTCCAACAAACACAAGAGTCGTGACACCGAAGATCATGCTCCCGGCGATAACGCCGATGGCCCACTTGTTGTTTGCTTCAGAATTCTTGGTTTGACTCATCGCGGGTCTCCCACCTAGACGCGATCTGCCACGATTTCGCCACACCATTGGGGCACGCAGCCGGCCATGTATTTTCAAGTCGCCCCGACCGTCAGGTATTCCACCGAATCAGAACTGGTCTGGTCACCAGCTCAGGAACAGGGTGGCCGCGGCCATCGGGCGCCAATCCCGCGCTAGTGCGCCGGGATCTCTTAACCTGTCCAGATGCGGTTTCCAGCGAGCGGCCCATGACGCGGTTCCTGATCCGCCGATTGTTCAACTACGCGATCCTGTTGACGCTGGCGACGTTCCTGACCTTCGCGCTGACGTCGGTGACCTTCCACCCGCTGGACAACCTGCTGCAGCGCAACCCCCGCCCGCCGCAATCGGTCATCGACGCCAAGGCACACGACCTCGGCCTCGACAAGTCGCTCTTGCCGCGCTACGCCCACTGGGTATCCGGCGCGGTCCACGGGGACTTCGGAAAAACCGTTACCGGGCAACCGGTTTCCGAAGAGCTGGGACGACGGGTGTGGACCAGCCTGCGGCTGGTGGCCATCGGGTCGATCCTCGGGTCCATCATCGGCGTGATCATCGGGGCGTGGGGCGCCATCCGGCAGTACCGCCTGTCCGATCGGACCGTTACCGTGCTGGCCCTGCTGATTCTCAGTGCACCAACGTTCGTCATCGCCAACCTGCTGATTCTGGGCGCACTCGGCGTCAACGAGGTATTGGGCTTCCAACTGTTCCAGTACACCGGCGAAACCTCGCCCTACGCAGCGGGCGGCTGGCACGGGTTCGTCGACCGGCTGCAGCACCTGGTGCTGCCGACCACAACGCTGGCGCTCGGCGCCATCGCCGGGTACAGCCGTTACCAGCGCAACGCGATGCTCGACGTACTCGGGCAGGATTTTATCCGGACCGCCCGCGCCAAGGGCCTGACCCGGCGCCAGGCGCTGTTCAAGCACGGCCTGCGCACCGCGTTGATCCCGATGGCCACGTTGTTCGCCTACGGGGTCGCGGGCCTGGTCACCGGTGCGGTGTTCGTCGAGAAGATCTTCGGCTGGCATGGCATGGGTGAGTGGATGGTGCAGGGCATCAACGGCCAGGACGCCAATATCGTCGCCGCGTTCACCTTGTTCTCCGGGACGACGATCCTGATCGGCGGGCTACTGTCCGACGTCGTCTACGCCGCCCTCGATCCGCGGGTGCGGGTCTCATGAGCATCCAGATGGGGCTGCCCCGCGCCCGATTCGCCTCCCGGCGCACGCTGGTCGCGCGGCGGTTCGTCCGCAACCGGCCCGCGGTGGTCTCGCTCGTGCTGCTGGTGGCTCTCTTCGTCGGCTGCTACGCGCTGCCGCCGCTGCTCCCCTACGCGTACACCGACATGGACTTCAACGCCCTGCTGCAACCGCCGGACGGCCGGCACCTGTTCGGCACGAACGCCCTTGGCCAGGACATTCTCGCGCAGACGTTGCGGGGCATGCAGAAATCGATGCTGATCGGCGTCTGCGTGGCGGTGATCTCGACAGTCATCGCGGCGACGGTCGGCTCGGTGGCGGGCTACTTCGGTGGCTGGCGAGACCGGGTGCTGATGTGGATCGTCGACCTGCTGCTGGTGATCCCCGGCTTCATCCTGATCGCGGTCGTGACGCCCCGCATCCGGCACGAGAGCACGGTGCTGTGGCTGGTGATCCTGCTGGCGGCATTCTCGTGGATGATCAGCTCGCGCATGGTGCGCGGCCTGACCATGAGCCTGCGCGAACGCGAGTTCGTCACGGCCGCACGGTATATGGGCGTCAGCAATGCCCGGATCATCGCCCGGCACATCATCCCGAACGTGGCGTCCATCCTGATCATCGACACGACCCTCAACGTCGGTTTGGCGATCCTGGCCGAAACCGGTTTGAGTTACCTGGGTTTCGGTGTGCAGCCACCCGATGTGTCGCTTGGCACGTTGATCGCCGACGGCACCCCGTCGGTCACCACATTCCCCTGGGTGTTCCTGTTCCCGGCCGGGGTGCTGGTGCTGATCGTGCTGTGCGCCAATCTCATCGGCGACGGCTTGCGTGACGCGCTCGATCCCTCGGCACGGCCGCGCCGGCGGGTGGTGAAGCGATGAGCACGCCATTGCTCGAGGTCCGCGACCTGACCGTCAGTTTCCAGACCTCCGACGAGGACGTCTCGGCGGTGCGGGGCATGAACTTTCACATCGCCCCTGGCGAGGTGCTGGCTTTGGTCGGCGAATCCGGCGCCGGTAAATCGGCGACGGCCATGGCGGTCGTGGGGCTGCTGCCCGAACACGCCCAGGTGACCGGTTCGGTGAAACTTCAGGGCAAGCAGCTCGTCGGGCTCGACGACGACGCCATGTCCGAGGTACGTGGCCGCGTGATCGGCACGGTGTTCCAGGATCCCATGTCAGCGCTCACCCCGGTATATACCGTCGGCGACCAGATCGCCGAAGCCCTTCGCGTGCATGACCGTTCGGTGGACCGGCGTTCCGCGCGCAAGCGGGCGGTCGAGTTGCTGGAGCTGGTCGGCATCAAGCAGCCCGCGGCCCGCGCTCGGGCGTTCCCGCACGAGCTGTCGGGTGGCGAGCGGCAGCGCGTCGTCATCGCCACCGCGATCGCCAACGACCCCGACCTCATCATCTGCGACGAACCCACCACGGCCCTCGACGTCACCGTGCAGGCGCAGATTCTCGACGTGCTGCGCACCGCCCGCGACGTCACCGGTGCCGGGGTGCTGATGATCACGCACGATCTGGGTGTGGTCGCCGAATTCGCCGACCGCGCCATGGTGATGTACGCCGGCCGGGCGGTGGAGAAGGCGCCGGTGTCGAACCTGTACCGCGACCGGGTGATGCCGTACACCGTCGGTCTACTGGGATCGGTGCCTCGACTCGACGCACAGCAGGGCTCGCGGCTGGTGCCGATCCCCGGCTCCCCGCCGTCGATGGCCAGTCTGGCGCTGGGCTGCCCGTTCGCGCCGCGCTGCCCGCTCGCCGACGACGACTGCCGGGCGGCTGAGCCTGCGTTGCTCGACATCGCTCCCGGGCACGCTGCCGCGTGCATCCACACCGACCAGGTGACGGGCCGCAGTGCAGCCGAAATCTACGGGGTGGCAACCGAACCCGAGGTCGTTGCCGAGGACGACGTCGACCGGCCGGTGGTGCTCGCGGTCAGCGACCTGGTCAAGACCTTCAAGCTCAGCGGCGGGATGCTGCGGCGTAAGACCGGCGAGCTGCGTGCGGTCGACGGTGTCAGCCTGCAGCTGCAGCAGGGCCGCACCCTGGGCATCGTCGGCGAATCTGGCTCCGGCAAGACCACCACGCTGCATCAGATTCTGAATCTGACCGCGCCGCAATCGGGTTCGATCACGGTGCTCGGCCACGATGTGGCCGGCCTGAACCGCGACACGCGGCGGGAACTGCGCGGCGACCTGCAGGTGGTGTTCCAGGACCCGGTTGCGGCGCTGGACCCGCGGCTGCCGGTGTTCGACGTCCTGGCCGAACCGTTGCGGGTCGGCGGCTTCGACAAGAGCCGCATCGAGGACCGCGTCACCGAACTGCTCGGCATCGTCGGCCTTCGGCACGAGGACGCCGCCCGCTATCCCGCCGAGTTCTCCGGGGGCCAGAAACAGCGCATCGGCATCGCCCGGGCACTGGCGCGTCAGCCCAAGATTCTGGCGCTCGATGAACCGGTGTCGGCGCTCGACGTGTCGATCCAGGCGGGCATCATCAACCTGTTGCTCGACCTACAGCAGCGCTTCGACCTCTCGTATCTGTTTGTCTCGCATGATCTTTCGGTGGTCCGGCACCTGGCCCACACCGTGGCCGTGATGTACAAGGGCGCCGTCGTCGAACAGGGCGACGCCGCAGCGGTTTTCGGTGACCCGCAGGATCCCTACACCCAGCGGTTGCTCAATGCCGTGCCGCAACCGGGAGGAGAGTGATGGGTTCCCGTCGCGGTCGGTTGCTCGTTGTGCTGGTGTCCATCGTCGCGCTGGTCGCCGCACTGGGCGGCTGCTCGAGTGAATACAGCGGGTCCAGTGCCGGCGCACCGAAACTCGGCGCGGCGAACGACCTCAACCCGCGAGACCCCGCCACCCTGATGGACGGCGGGAATCTGCGCCTGGCGCTCACCGCGTTTCCGGACAACTTCAACACGCTGAACATCGACGGCAACACCGTCGATACCGCCTCGATCCTCAGGCCGACCCTGCCGCGGGCCTTCGTCGTCGGCCCCGACGGTTCGACAACCGTCAACCACAACTATTTCACCGACATCCAGCTGACCAGCACCAACCCGCAGGTGGTCACCTACACCATCAACCCCAAGGCGGTGTGGAGCGACGGCACCCCACTCACCTGGGAAGACATCGCCGCCCAGGTCACCGCGACGACGGGCAAGGACCCGAGGTTCCAGATCGCCAGCCCCAACGGCAGCGAGCGGGTGGCCTCGGTGACCCGCGGCGTGGACGACCGGCAGGCGGTCATGACGTTCACCCGGCCCTACGCCGACTGGCGCGGCATGTTCGCGGGCAACGGCATGCTGCTGCCGAAGGTGTCCACGACCGATCCCGAGGTGTTCAACAAGGGGCAGCTGACCAAGCCGGGGCCGTCGGCGGGTCCGTTCGTCATCTCGAACGTCGACCGCGGTGCGCAGCGAATCACGTTGACCCGCAACCCTCGATGGTGGGGCGCCCGGCCGCTGCTGGACAGCATCACGTTCCTCGTGCTCGACGATTCGGCACGCATCCCGGCGCTGCAGAACAACGCCATCGACGCCACCGGGCTGGGGTCACTCGACGACATGGTGCGCGCCCGACGCACCAAAGGTGTCGACATCCGCACCGCGCCAGGCCCCACCTGGTCGCACCTGACCTTCAATGGCGCGCCCGGCTCGATCCTGCACGACCCGGCGCTGCGCCACGCGATTGCGATGGGCATCGACCGCCAGACCATCGTCACCGTCCTCCAGCACGGCCTGGTCGACAACCCGGTACCGCTGAACAACCACATCTACGTCGCAGGCCAAGCCGGCTACCAGAACAACAGCGGCGGGACGCCTTTCGACCCGGTGGCGGCACGGAACGAGCTCGACTCGTTGGGCTGGAAGCTGCCGGCGGGCCGCTCGGTACGCGAGAAAGACGGCCGGCCGTTGACCGTGCGGCTTGTCTTCTATGACGCCTCCGGGGGCCGGCAGATCGGGCAGATCGCCCAGAAGACGCTCGCCGACATCGGCGTCCGGCTTGATTTGGTGGTGTCCTCGGGCGCAGATCTGTTCAGCCAGTACATCATTCCCGGTAACTTCGACATCGCCGCCTTCGCCTGGCAAGGCGACGCATTTCCCTTGAGCGGTCTGACCCAGATCTATGCCTCCGACGGCGAGAGCAACTTCGGCAAGGTCGGCACACCCGAGATCGACGCCAAGATCGAACAGACCCTCGACGAATTGGAGCCAGCCAAGGCGCAGGCGCTGGCCAATCAACTGGACCGCATGCTGTGGGCTGAAACCTTCAGTCTGCCGCTCGCCCAGTCCCCCGGAAATGTCGCGGTCCGAAGCACTTTGGCCAACTTCGGGCCGGCGGGCCTTGGCGACCTGAACTACATGACGATCGGATTCACCAAGTCCTGAGCTGCCGGATGGCCCGTGGCAGCCCGGCCGGCACCAACGACTCGGCGGCCGCGGCCGTAGCGATGCCCCGAATCATCAGGCGCACCGGGAAATCCAACGGTGCGTTGTCCAATTCTGTTGCCCGGTCGGGTAATTCGGCATAGTCGCCGGCATATACCGAGGCGGCGATGGTCAGTGCCGAGCCCTCCCGCATGTCGAGCACACTGTGGCCCGCACTGGGCAGTTCCAGCAGGACAGCGCCTGGGATCAGTGCAGCGACCCGCTGCGCCACGGCGGGTGGCGTGATCAGATCCCGGCCGCCGGAGATCACCACGGTAGGCCAGTCGAATGCCGGCATCGCGGCCACCAGGTCGAACGGTTCGGCGACGAATTCCGGGTCGCCGGTGGCGGATTCGCGGTACGCCAGTGCCGGGTCGATCGGCAGGCCGTCGGGCTCGGGGGCATAGTTGAGCTCCTGGTAGCCGATGTGCTCGACCAGGTCAGGTTCATGCCGGTATGGCGTCTTGCTCTCGAACAGCAGCTTGGTGCTGTGCCCGATGGCATGCCACAGCAGGCCCCGTCCCGTGAGCAGCAATTCGAGCTGCTGCTCGAGTACGTCGGGCCCGACCAGGCCGTACAGCCCGGTCGCCAATTGCACCACCCAGGGTGTGAGTTTTCCGTCCGCCGACAACCCGCGCATGGTGCTGGCCAGACCCTCGGTCGACGGAGTCGTGCCGTCCCAGAACGCCGCCCGGGTGGCGTCGCGCACCGCGTCGATGTCGTCGGCGCAGAGCAGTGGTGAGTCGAGCACCATCGCGTGCACGTGATCGGGGTGACGCACGCCGACGCCCGCCGCCAGGTAGCTGCCGTACGACGTGCCGTAGACCACCGCGGACTCGACGCCGGCGTCGTCCAGAACCGCCGCGATGTCGTCGACCGCGGCCTCGATGGTCAGCGCCTCCGCAGGCAGGTCCGCGCCGGCGTCGTCGTGCCGGGACATCCCGATGCCACGGTGCTCGACCATGATGACGTCCAGACCGGCAGCGGTCGCACGCCGGCGCAGATTCCGGTAATGCCCGATCGACGCCGCCCCCGGCCCGCCCGGAATGATCACCAGCGGATGCTCAGCCGGCGGCCCGGTCCGCACATAGAACAGATCGAATTCCTCTGCACCACTTGACCGGACCGGTCGCCGCACCGACCGCACCCCGGGCAGCGCCGCGAGCTTGTCGTGCGCGCGGCGGCGTTTGGCGTTCATGGTCATCAGCACCCATTGTGCCGCCTTAGGTTCGGCGCGAGCGTAAGCAGTGCCTGTGACTGTGCTGGTACGTAGAACTGGGATATGACGATCCTCGACGACCCCCGCACCACCGCCTGGGCCGACCTGCTGGCCGATATCGGCGCAGGCGCAAAAGACCGTGACCTGGAAGACGTGAATCCCTTTGACCAGGTGGTCGCACTGAAGCGAGCCGGATTCGGCACCCTGCGGCTGCCTGCTGAACTAGGCGGATCCGGACTCACTGTGCCGCAACTATTTTCCGCCGTGATCGACGTGGCGCGCGCCGATCCGGTGGTGGCCCACATCTTCCGCACCCACTTCTGGTTCGTCGAGGAGCGGCTGCGCACCCTGGACCAGCCGGGTTCTCGGGCCTGGCTGGAAAAGGTCGCCGAAGGCAAGATATTCGGCAACGCTTTCAGCGAGAAAGGCTCCAACGCGGTCGGCAGCCTGGTGTTCAACACGCGCTTGACCCCCGCCCGCGACGGCGGATACACCTTGACCGGCGAGAAGTTCTACAGCACCGGAACCCTGTTCTCGGATTACCTGACCGTGACAGCGACCACCGATCACGACTCGGTGGCGATCGTCATCGTCCCCGCCAATCGGGCGGGTGTGGAGATCGTCGACGACTGGGACGGTTTCGGGCAGCGCCGCACCGGCACCGGCACCACGCGGTTCCAGACCGTGACGGTGCTACCCGAAGAGGTGCTCTCGGACACGCCGTATGGCGCCGAGCCCGTGCCATCGGTGCAGTACACCCTGCTGCAGCTGTACATCCACGCGGTGGTGGCCGGAATCTTGGAGAACATCGTCGATGACGGGATTGCGCTCCTGCGGTCCCGCGAGCGCAGTTTCAGCCATGCCTCCGCGGCGTCGCCGACAGATGACCCGCTGTTGCAGCGCCAGCTCGGCGAACTGGCCAGCTCCGCCTACATTGCCCGGGCCGCGGTGCTCGATGCGGCGGCGGCGATCGGGGCGGCCATCGACTCGACCGGCCCGGACGGCGTGCCCGACGCAAAACTGGTCGTCGAGGCCCAACTGCAGGCAGCCAAGGTGAAAGTGCACCTGGATGACATCGCGCCACGAGCCGCCACCAAGCTGCTGGAGCTCGGCGGTGCCAGCGCGGCCAGCCGGCAACGCAACCTCGACCGGCACTGGCGCAACATCCGCACCATTACGTTGCACAACCCCGTCGGCTACAAGGCGCGCGTGGTCGGACAGAACCTGCTGCACGGCACCGCGATTCCGGCGAACGCCTACTTCTGACCGGTGATGAGGTCGGCGGCCTTCTCACCGATCAGCACGCTCGGCGCGTGAGTGTGGCCGCGGATGATCGTCGGCATCACCGAGGCGTCGGCGACCCGCAGCCCCTCGACACCGCGTACGCGGAGCTGCGGGTCGACCACGCTGGCCTCGTCGCTGCCCATCCGGCACGTGGTGGTCGGGTGATACAGCGTGTGCGACGTGGTGGTCAGTGCCAGCTCCAGCGTCCTGTCGTCGAGAGCGCGCGCACCTACCGGCCGGGCGATGTCGCCGAGCAGTCCCTGTAGCGCGGGCGCCTGCGCGATGTCCGCCAGCATCCGAAAGCCCGCCAGCATCGCCTTGCGGTCGGCGCCCTCGGGATCGGACAGGTAGCGCGGGTCGATGATCGGCTTGGCGAATGGATCGGACGACGCGAGGCGGATGGTGCCCGTGCTCTTGGGCTTCACCAGGATGGGTCCCATCGCCACCGCGTCGCGCGGGTACGGCTCGCCGAGGCCCTCGTCGTAGAAGGGCGCCGGGGCGAAGATCAGCTCGATGTCGGGCTCGGCGAGATCCGGGTTGCTGCGGACAAAGCCATACGCCTCACCGACATTGGAGGTCAGCATGCCGCGGCGGCGGGTCAGGTAGTTGAGCAGCTGCACGGGTTTTTCCGCGCCGGTCAGCGTCACGCAGTTGGCATCGAAGCCGAGCAGTGCAACGAGATGGTCCAACAGGTTCGAGCCGACACCGGGCGCGTCGTGGATAACGTCGATGCCGTGCTCGGCCAGGTGCTCGCGTGGACCGATCCCGGACAGCATCAGCAGCTGCGGGCTGTTGATCGCCCCGCCACACAGGATCACCTCGCGGCGTGCCCGGACGGTCTGGCGACGGCCCTCCGTCTCGTACTCGACGCCGACGGCCCGGCCGTCCTCGAACAGCACCCGGGTTGCGGTGGCACCCGTGCGCAGATGCAGGTTGGACCGCTTCAGGGCCGGACGCAGGTAGGCGTCGGCGGTGCTCCACCGGGCGCCGCGGCGCTGGCAGACCCTGGTCTCGACGAATCCCTCGTGGCCGGCCTGCTTGGCGGCCTCCAACCACGCGGCGGTGATGCTGCGCGGGCTGCGCTGCGGGCTGAGCACCAGCGGCCCGGCTTCGATCCGGTCGAAGTACTTCTCGACGGCCGCGTACGACCACTCTTCGCCGGCGAGTTCACCCCACTCGTCGTAATCGGCGGGCATGCCGCGGACCCACATCATGGCGTTCATCGACGACGAACCGCCGAGGGTCTTGCCGCGCGGCCAGTAGATGCGGCGGTCGGCGAGCTCCGGTTGCGGTTCGGTCGAGTAATCCCAATCGAATTCGCCGCGGAACAGCTTCGCGAAGGCCGCCGGGATGTGGATGAACTGGTTCTTGTCGGGAGCCCCGGCCTCCAGGACCACCACCTGCGAGGCGCCGTCGGCGCTCAGTCGATCAGCCAGCACCGCACCGGCAGAGCCGGTTCCCACGACGACGAAATCAGCGATCACCGCCGAAGTCTGTCACGAACCGACCGGGTCTCGGGGGTTAAGCGGTGAGCTCGATTCGCGTCGCGTCGCCGACGCTCGCATAACGCTCGGGGCTGCAGGTCAACACGATCACCTGGCCGTCGCCGCCGACCGCGTCGAACACCTCGCCCATCCGGGCCAAGCGGCCGGCATCGGTGAAACCCAGTGCGTCGTCGATGATCACCGGGACGGTGTCCTCCTTGGCCACCAACGCAGCTCCGGCCAGCCGGGCCACGATCCCCAGCTGTTCCTTGGCCCCACCGGACAGGCTTTCGTACGGCACGGTGGTACCCGCGACGGTCCGACTGCAAATCCGCAGATCACTGTCGACCTCGACGGCGAAGCTGTCCCCGAACACGATGCGCCCCAACCGTTCCACCTCGGTGCGGAACGGTGCCACGTACCGCTGGCGGGCCTGCTCGCGGTGCCGGCCCATCACCGTGCGTAGCAGTTCAGCCGCTCGGGCGCGCCGGCCCACCGCGGCATGCTCGGACTCCGCGTGCCGCAACGCCACCTCGGCGACATCCAGCTGGCTCTGCCGGCCCTGAGTCCCGTACACCTTCAATTGCGCTGCCACATCCCGCAACTGGTCATCGAGTTCGCGGCGCCAGGCACCGATGCGGGTCGAATCCGCGATGGCCGCCGAGAGTTCCGCGTCCACGACGTCGGGTGTGGTGGCAGCCAGCGCGGCCGCGAGTTCCTGTTCGCGTGCGGTGGCGGCGGCAGCCTGCTCCCCCAGCGTGGCGACGCGCTGGGTCAACGCGGCGTCGTCTTCGAGTTCGCTCTGCCGGGCCAGTCGCGCGGTCGACTCGGTGAGCGCTGTCGTCGCGGCCGTCACCTTCTCGCGCGCGACCGTGGCCGCAGTCAGCGCGGCAGCCACCGCGGCCGCCGCAGCGGTGGCTGTGTCGCGGCACTGCTCGTAATCGGTTGCCGCACGCCGCTGTTCGGCGTCGGCGGCCTCCAGCTCGGCCCGAGCAGAGCCAACATCGATGGGCTCGGTGTCGCCGAGCTGCTCCCGCAGCCCCGCCAGTCGAGCCGCCAGCGCCTCGGCCGTATCGGCGCCGAGCAGGGTCTGCCGGGTGACGGTCAGCCGATCACGCTCGGCTTCGAGTTCGCGCCGCCGGGTGTCCAGCGCACGCGCGGCCTCCACGTCGGCCACCCCGTGCGGCTGGAGTGCAGCGGCCAGCGCATCACGTGCGGCGCCAAGAACTGCGCTGGTGTCCGCCGCCGGCGTGCCGGGCAGCACCCGCACCGTAAGCAGACCGGGGAGCTCGACATCGGTCTGGCTGCCCGCACTGGTGGCCCACTCGGCCCCGGCGGACAACGTCACGTTCTGGTCGCCGACCCGCAGCTCAACGTCGCCCTGCGCGACCAATTCGATTCGCGCCGAGGCGAGTTCCGCCGCGGCTGCGGCGCGGTCCACTGCTGCCGCGGCGGTTTCGATGGCGCGCATGGCGGCGCCGGTCAGCGTGATCTTGCCCAGCTGCTCGGCGACAACCGCCAGTTCGGTCGCGGCAGCCTGTACCCGCTCCAGCTGTCCGGCCAACCGGGCGGCTTCGGCACGCTGGGAGAGCTGGTCCACCACCTGCCGCGCCGCGTCCAGCCGTGCGCGACCGGCGTCCACCACAGAACGTGCCACGGCCACGGCGTTGTCTGCGGCTTGCTGGAGCTGCACCGCAGCGGCCTGCTGCTGTGCGGCCTGCTCGGCCGCGGCGGTCAGCTCACCGATGCCGGCGGTCCGCTGTGCGACGTCGGCGTGCAGCCGCTGCCGCTCGTCCAGTGCGCTGCGCGCTGCCGTCGCCGAGGCCACCGCAGCCTGCGTCTGTACCCGTGCCTGCGTCAGGTCGTCGCGGATTCGCGCCACCGCCCCAGCCGCCTCACGGGCTGCGGCCAGGCGCACCTCAGCGGCTGCCAATTGCTCAGCGGCCGTGGCCAATTCCGCGGTCAGCTCGCCGTGCCGCCGAACCGCGTCGTCGACCTCGGCCACCGCTGCGGTACGCGTCGCCACCTCGGCCTGCGCGGCCTTCAGACCTTTGACGGCCTCGGCCCAGACGCCGGTGGCACGGCCGGTCTGGGTGAAGTACTTCAAGAATTCGGCGTCGATCCGGTCGACCAGTAGCGGCTCGTTACCCGACAGCGCCCCCTCGAGCGCACCGGCCTGACCCGCCGCGACATCGAGTGCCCGGGCCAGCGCGTCGCATCCGGCCAGATCGACCGGCACCATGGCGGCCGACTGCAGGATGCGTTGGGCCCGCCAGAGTTCGGTGTCGACCGTCTCGTCGAGCATGGCCCGCACCCGGTCATGTGCCTCGTCGCCCGTGAGCTGCTCGCGGCGCGGCGCGAGGATCGTCAGCCGGGTCTCGGCCTTCTTGTGGAAGCGCTTGTGGTACTCGAACCGGTAAGGGCCGGTGGAGATTTCTGCCGTCACCTCGGCTCCCACATCGGCGTGGGTCGGCTTGACCTGCTTGACCTCTTTCTTGGTCGAGCGATCCTTGGCATCCAACAGCAGATCGAGCGCCTCGATCATGGAGGACTTGCCGATCTCGTTGGCGCCGGCCACCACCACCACGCCGCGATCGGGAAAGTCGATCTCGCGGTGGGTGATTCCGCGGTAATTGGCCAGGACCAGGCGGTGCAGCTTCATGCCGCTGTTCCCCGATCGACCAGGCGCAGCAGTAGCGCGAGCGCCGCGCGGGCGTCGTCGGCGCCGTCGCCCGATGCGCTTGCGGTGCCGACCAGTTCGTCGACCGCCGCCGCGGCGAATCCGCCGATGCCCAGGTCCGAGAATTCGCCGTCCGCCGGGACCACGACGAGGTCGGTGTGCCGCTCCCATGTGGTCAGCGCGGCGAACAGGCGCGCGTAGCGATCCAGGCACGCGTCGAGCACGGCCTTGTCGGAGATGGTCAGCGAGCCCGTGAGCGCCAACCGGACCACGGTGCGTTCCTTGTCCGGCAGCCCGTCGAGATTCAGGTCCAGATCGGCGATGTCGCGATCGGTGTCGACGATGCGGCGCAGCGTGACGAACCGCCACTGGCCCACCCGTCGGGCGTCGACCTTCACCGTCTGATCTGCTTCGTCGACGTCGACCACCAGGACGTGACCCGAATCCGCTTCGATGTCATCGTAATTCGTGACTTCGGGTGCGCCGGAGTACCAAACTCGGCCGGTGCTGCCCACTTCGGTGCGGGAGTGCTTGTCCCCCAGCGCCACATAGTGCACAGCGCCGCGTTGCACCGCAGCTTCCACCGCGTCCAGCCGGATCAGCGACGGTTTGGTGGGATCAGGGTCCAGCACGTCAACCCCGCCGTGGCCCACCACAATTCGGGTGATGCCGTCGGCCGGGAGATCGGCCACCGCGTCGCCCGTGAGGTCCGTGGTGGGCGCCTTGGAGCGCCACGGCGCACCGATGATCTGCACACCGGGGCGCAGCTCGTGCACGCCGTCGAGCACTGTGACGTTCGGTGGGCATTCGGCCAGGAACAACGTGCTGGTGTACACCGACGCCGGATCCAGCGGATCGTGGTTGCCGGGCAACAGGAATACCGGGATCTTGATGGCCCGCATCGCCTCCAGCGACAGGCTGACCTCGCGCGGGTCGAGCTGGTTGTGCTCGAAGACGTCTCCTGCCACGACGACGAACTCCGCACCGACCTCGGTGCACAGCGCACCGAGGCGGGCCACCGCATCACGACGCGCGGCCGAGTAACGCGGTTGCGCCTCACCGCCCAGGAAATGCCGGGTCATGCCGAGCTGCCAGTCGGCGGTGTGCACGAAACGCATCTCGGCGTCCCCTTTCTTGCGCTGTTCGAAAACTCCTGTGGCGAGTGTAAATCCGGGCACCGACAACTCTGGGGATCTACGGTGTTCGGGTGGCCACCCGAACATTGATCCTGCTGCGGCACGCGAAATCCGATTACCCCGACGGGGTGGCCGACCATGAGCGGCCGCTGGCCAAGCGCGGCATTCGCGAAGCCGCGCTGGCCGGCGACTGGATTCGGGAACACCTGCCGTCCGTCGACGCCGTCCTGTGCTCGACGGCCACCCGCACCCGCCAGACCCTGGCCCGCACCGGCATCACCGCGCCCGTGACGTACGTCGAACGCCTCTACGACGCCACGGTGGGCATCGCCATCGACGTCATCAACGGCGCGCCGGAGGCGGCGAACACGGTGCTGGTGATCGGCCACGAACCGGTCATGTCATCGCTGGCGCTGAGTTTGGCGTCGCCCGACACCAGCGACCGCGATGCCGCCGGCCAGATCGCGATGAAATACCCGACGTCAGCGATCGCGGTCCTGCACACCGACCGACCATGGGCGCAGCTGGAACTGCGCAGCGCCACGCTGGCGCAGTTCCACGTCCCCCGTTAGGAGTTGGTGGCGAGCGTCAGCTCCATCAGCTTGGTGGCCATGCCGCAGGTGTCCGCGCCCGGACCCTGCGGGTTGACCCACCAGCCCACGACACCGGCGGCGTCGCTGGCCACACCGCACGAACCGTTGGGGTCGTTCGGGTGCATGATGATCGACTTCACGCCGGCGATCGACTTGTTCTCGTACTTGTAGTTCAGGTGCTGGGCGACCTTGGTTTCCTCGTCGAGGCTGCCCTGCTCGTACCAGAACCGGGTGATGTCGATGAGGCCCGCCGTCTGGTTCAGCGCCTGCCACCGGCACACCGCGCCGACGAAGGTGCTCTGGATGTCCAGCGGGTCCGCGCCGACCGTCTTGGCCAGCACGTCGTTGGTCAGCACGTCGCATTCTTTGAGCAGGTTGGGGTACGAGTCCGCCGAGTGCTCGCTACCGCCGCCTGCGCCTTCCTTCAGCGCGGTGCCCTCGACCGACCGCGCGCAGCCCACCAGCGCCAACGCCGACATCACGACGACCGCTCCAGCCAGTTTCCGCTGTGTCATTTCGCGTTCGCAATCGATTGCCGGGCCAGTTCCTTCGCGATGTCGCACGGGTCGGGGAACGGCTTCTGGGAGAAGCTGATGGACCATTCGATGAAGTCGTCATCGAACTGGATGCCGACCTCGCACAGGCTCTTGCCGATCATCGGGTCCTCACCGAGTGCGACGAAACCGGAGTGGCCCTGGATGTTGATGTCGTTGACGTCCGCACGCGTCCGTTCCTCGGTCTTGCGCTCGCGGCCGATTGGGCTGCCCCGGTACCAGGTGAACGAGAAATGCGGACCGAGGATGCCGCCGTTGACCAGCCACTGGCACCCGACGGAGTTCTTCGCGGTGTTGACGAGGCCGGCGACCTGGGTCAGCTGGCCGACGGTCTGATCACTGACGCCACCACACACCGGGAACATCGGGCCGTGCTTGGCCGGACCGGATGCGGACGGGCCCGACTGGCCGCCCGCGACAGCGCCGCCGCCGTTGCCATCGTCCGAGCAGGCGGACATCGCCGGAATCATCGCCGCGGCAAGCACGGTCGCGGCGGCGGTCTTCACCTGTCTGCGGGTCACGCCATGCACTGTAGCGGCAGGTTCGGAGGTCAACCACCGACATGCCGACTGACCTGGTCTTTCTGCAAGCATTCTCGGGTGTGCCACAGTAACCGCATGCTCTGGGCACTGCTGCGGCAGTACACGAGGCCGTATCGGCGGCAGCTGACGGTGGTGGCGACGCTGCAACTGATCAGCACGCTGGCTTCGCTGTATCTGCCGACGCTGAACGCCCGGATCATCGACCACGGCGTCGCACGCGGCGACACGGCCGTCATCGGGCGGCTCGGCGCCATCATGCTCGGCGTCAGCGCGCTGCAGGTGCTGTGCGCGATCGGCGCGGTCTATTTCGGCTCCCGCGCCGGCATGGGTTTCGGCCGCGACCTGCGCTGGACGGTGTTCCGTCAGGTGCTCGGTTGGTCCAATGCCGAAGCCGTGCGGTTCGGGGCGCCCACGCTGATGACCCGCACCACCAACGACGTCCAGCAGATCCAGGTCCTGGTGCAGATGACCTGCACCATGCTGATCACCGCGCCGATCATGAGCATCGGCGGCATCGCGATGGCCGTGCACCAGAACGCCGGCCTGTCCTGGCTACTGCTGGTCAGCGTGCCGGTGATGGCGGTGTGCAACTACCTCATCATCTCGCGGCTGCTGCCGCTGTTCCGCCGCATGCAGCGGTTGATCGACAGCATCAACCGGGTGCTGCGCGAACAACTCACCGGTATCCGTGTGGTTCGGGCCTTCTTGCGGGAAGACGCCGAACGCGACCGGTTCGCCGACGCCAATCACGCCCTGACCGACACCACCATGACGGTCGGCCGGTGGCAGGCCCTGATGCTGCCCGCGACCACCCTCGTGGTGAATCTGTCCAGCGTCGCGGTGATCTGGTTCGGCGGTATCCGCATCGACCACGGCCAGATGGAAGTCGGCTCGCTGATCGCCTTCCTGTCCTACTTCATGCAGATCCTGATGGCCGTATTGATGGTGACCATCGTGCTGGTGATCCTGCCGCGCGCGTCGGTATGCGCCGAGCGGATCACCGATGTGCTCGCCACCGAGCCGACGATCGTGTCCCCCGATACGCCTGTGGTGCCGGAGGTTCGGCGCGGGGAAATACAGGTGGAGGCAGCCACCTTCGGGTACCCCGGGGCCGACGATCCTGTGCTGCATGGAGTTTCGCTGACCGCCCGGCCGGGCGCGGTGACGGCCGTCGTCGGGTCGACCGGCTCGGGGAAGTCGACGCTGATGGCACTGCTGTGCCGGATGTACGACGTCACCTCAGGTTCCGTGTCCGTCGACGGCGTCGACGTGCGGGACTACGACCCGGAACAGTTGTGGTCGATGATCGGCGTGGTACCGCAGCGCGGGCACATGTTCTCCGGCACCGTCGCCGACAACCTGCGGTTCGGCAAGGCCGACGCCACCGAAGACGAGATGTGGGCCGCGCTGGGTGTCGCGTCGGCTGATTTCGTGGCGGATCATCCCGAGGGACTCAGCATGCCCGTCGCCCAGGGCGGCACGAATTTCTCCGGTGGACAACGTCAGCGCCTGGCCATCGCGCGCGCGGTGATCCGGCGGCCGGCGGTCTATCTGTTCGACGATGCGTTCTCTGCGTTGGACGTCCACACCGACGCCCGGGTGCGGGCCGCGCTGTCCGCGGTGGCTGCCGAAGCCACGGTGGTCATTGTTGCCCAACGTCTTTCGACGGTCACTGCCGCCGATCAGATCGTCGTGCTGGACAACGGCCAGGTGGTGGGTGCCGGCACGCATTCCGAGCTGATCGGGTCCTGCCCGGTGTACCGCGAGTTCGCCGAATCGCAGGCGATCGTGGCCGAAGGCGTGGCGTGACCCGGCCGCCGTCAGCCGCGATGCTGGCGTCCGGTTCGCGGTCCGAGGACTTCCGCGGCACGGCAGTGCGACTGGTGAAGCAGCTGGCGCCGCAACGTGGCCGGGTTGCCGTGGTGATGCTGTTGGGGATCGCAGGGATCGCCGTCGGCGTGATCGGGCCGCGCATTCTGGGCCATGCCACCGACCTGTTGTTCAACGGCGTGCTCGGGCGTGGCTTGCCGGCCGGGATGAGCCGTGAGCAGGCGGTGGCAGCGGCCCGGGCCCGCGGCGACAACACTTTTGCCGATCTGCTTGCCGGTTCCAATGTCGTTCCGGGGCAGGGCGTCGACTTCAGTGCCATCGGTCATGTGCTGACTCTTGCGCTGCTGTTGTATCTGGTTTCGGCGGTGATGGTGTGGGTCGAGGCACGACTCCTCAACACCATCGTGCAGCGCACCATGTTCGCGCTGCGCGCCCGCGTCGAGGACAAGATTCACCGACTGCCGTTGTCCTACTTCGATTCCCGTCCGCGTGGCGAGATTCTCAGCCGCGTCACCAACGACATCGACAACGTCCAGACGTCGCTGACCATCACCGTCAGTCAGCTGCTGACCTCGGCGCTCACGGTGGTGGCGGTACTGGCAGCGATGATCTGGATTTCGCCGCTGCTGGCGTTGATCACGGTGCTGACGGTGCCGTTCACCTTGCTGGCGACGCGGATCATCACCAAACGGTCGCGGCAACATTTCATGGCGCAGTGGCGCAACATGGGCCGGCTCAACGCCCACATCGAAGAGACCTACAGCGGCTTCACCGTGGTCAAGACCTTCGGGCACCGGGCATTGGCCGAGGAGAAGTTCCGCGAACTGAATGACGATCTGTACCAGTCGAGTTTCGGTGCGCAGTCACTGTCCGGGCTGGTCTCCCCGATCACGACGTTCATCGGCAACATCAGTTACGTCGGGGTCGCCGTGGTCGGCGGCATCCAGGTGGCGACCGGGCAGATCAGCCTCGGCAGCATCCAGGCTTTCATCCAGTACGTGCGGCAGTTCAATCAGCCGCTGACCCAGATCGCGTCGATGTACAACACCATGCAGTCCGGGATGGCCAGCGCGGAGCGGGTTTTCGAGTTCCTGGATGCGGAGGAAGAGAC
>NZ_JXST01000034.1 GCF_000878195.1 Mycolicibacterium llatzerense
GCCCAAAGGGCTTGCCAAGTGTGAGTCCATCACAGCTGCTGCCAGCCGCCCATCCCGAAACTGCCGACCCTATCGATATCAACAATCACCGGATTACGGCTGAATCGAATACTGAGGGTTACCAGTAATTTGGGGAGAAAGTGCTGCCCCCGAATCGCTTTCGCATTGGCCTGTCCTCCGCGGGCGCGAGGAAGACGACGGGCCCCGACGTCGGCTGCGACTCGAACTGACGGCTGGTGACCACTCAACGCGGCCCGACTGCTCGGGAGGCACCGCGTGGGTGGACACTATGACGTGGCCCTTTCTGCAACAGTATTCAAAGTCGAACTTGGCGTCTCCGATGTTGATCACGGTTACTACGCCGATCACGCGCTGACCGTGGCCCGTCATCCCAGTGAGACCGATGAGCGGATGGTGGTGCGGTTGTTGGCTTTTGGGCTTCGCGCACACCGGCTCAGCGACGTCGACGGCGAGTTGGCGTTCGGGCCAGGCCTGTCCTCCCCTGGTGTACCGGACTTGCGGCTCGCCGACTACACCGGACGGACCCTGGAGTGGATCAACGTCGGCCAGCCCGACGAACGCGCCTTGGGCAAGGCGGCCAGCCAGGCCGACCAAGTGCTGCTCTTCCCATTCGCCGCCGGCGTGGCCACCTGGTGGCGCACCGTCGGCCCCAAGGTGGCGGGACTGCCGAACCTGTCGGTGGTGCAGATACCGCACGCACCGGTGCAGCAACTGGCCCAGACTGTCGATCGGCGGGTCTCGGCGCAGGTGATGGTGATCGAAGGTCAGGTGACGATGACCGTGGGCGGAGTCGACGTCACCTTCACGCCCGAGCCATTGGAGTGACCGTCTGAGCCCGAGGTGCTAGTCGATGGCGTTGCCAGGTCTCATCGTTTTCGGTTGCCGTGTAGCGCTTTCCATCTACCACCACCGACGGTCGTTGTCACATAGCGGTATAGCAGTGAGGCGAGTCGCCACACGGGATGTCCGCGGCCGGTGCCAGGATCGAGACATGAAGAAGAACTCGGCGCGGTTGATCCCCAGGGGTACCGACGAATCGCGCCATGTGGTGGAACGGGTGCAGTTTGTCATGGACCTGACGTCGCAGCTGAATGTCCTCCGGCACTCCGATGTCGATGGTCGCAACTCCCTGCTGAAAGAAATCCTGGGGCAGCCGCTGCCTGAGACCTGCACAATCTACCCGCCGTTTTATTGCGACTACGGCCTAAACCTGCGTCTGGGTGATCGCGTCTTCGTCAACCAGAATTGCTCATTTTATGACCTTGGGGGCATCACAATCGGAGACCGCACAATGATCGGGCCAGGCGTCACGCTCTGTACCGCCGGCCATCCGGTCGACCCGGCGGAGCGGTTCGATGGCATCACTGTCTCCCCGATCAATATTGGGTCAAATGTGTGGATCGGGGCCAATGCAACTATCGCTCCTGGTGTCACAATCGGTTCAGGATCGGTCGTTGCCGCGGGCGCCGTCGTGGCAACGGATGTTCCGCCCGACTCACTCGTTAGCAGCGCTGGTCACATACATCGACGCGATCTTGGCGATGGCACCCGTTACGTGTGAGGGCTGGAACCCTGAACCGATCGTGGCGACCGTGCGGCTGAGCATCAAGATGATTTCACAGGCAGGCTTGCCTGTTTGTTGATTCGGGTCTACCGTCCCCCGTATGACCGCGAGAACGCGACGGCGGCACTCCAGCGAGCGGGTTCGAATCCCTCGTGCGGAGCGGGTGGAGACGATGCGGTTGCGACTCCTGGAGGCCACGCTGTGGTGCATCGTCGACAAGGGCTACGCGGCCACCTCCACGAATGACGTCGTGCGGCGAGCCGGGGTGTCTCGGGGCGCTCTCGCCCATCACTTCCCCACCAAGGCTGCGCTGGTAAGTGCTGCCGCCGGCCACCTGGTGGCCAAGCGCACTGTCGAATTCGAGTCGCGGATGGCCGGACTCGACCCGCAGCAGCGCACACCGGCCGCCGCGCTCGACATCCTGTGGTCGTTCTACGAACAGCCCGAATGCCGTGCCTTGGTGGAACTTTCGATCGCGGCCCGGCACGACGCCGAATTGCGTGCCTTGATGGCGAGGTGGGACGACAAGTACATCGAGATTCTGCACGCGTCGGCCACCGAATTCTTCGGCGAAGCAACCGCAGAGCCGTCGTTTGGGGTGCTGCTGCGCACCATCACCGCGCTCTTCGACGGTCTCGGTCTCTACGACATGACCCAGAGCGACCAGCGCCAGAAGGTCGCCGAAGTGCGGGCCTTCTTCACTGCAATGTTGACTCAATTGGCACCAACCATGGGGGAAGCACATGCCTGACACCGCGACACGGCCCGTCCGCGCCCGGCGCATCCACTTCAACTACCCCGAGGGTGGCCTCGAAAGACACTACGTCCAGGGCGATCTGGTCATGAGCCACGTCCTGGCGTATCTGTCCTCGACGTTCCCCGAGGGCGAGGATTTCTTCGTCCGGTCCGTGCGCCACTATGCCGATCAGGTCACCGACCCGGTTCTCAAAGAGCAGGTCAAGGGCTTCATCGGCCAGGAAGTGACGCACAGTCGTGAGCACGTCGCGCTCAACGAGCGCCTCGAGCAGATGGGCTATCCGACCCGGTACAACGACCGGTTCACCGCAAGGTCACTGCGTTGGGATGAGCGCCGATTCTCCCCGCTGACCTGTCTGGCGATGACGGCCGCATTGGAGCACTTCACCGCTGTCTTCGCCGAGTCGTTACTCGGCGACGAGGACGCCCAAGCCCTGCTCGGGTCGACCGAGGTGCGAAAGATGTTGCTATGGCACGCTTATGAGGAATCCGAACATCGTGCGGTCGCATTCGACGTGTACCGGACGGTGGGCGGCAGCGAGCGACGCAGGATCTGGACCATGCGCATGGTGACGCTCACCTTCTTCGGCAGCATCGTCGCGTTCACCACGCTGTCCATGCTCAGGGACCGCGCGACCTACAATCCCGTGCGCCTGTTCGGCAGCCTGTGGCGTCTGCGCCGCTCTCCCTTTCTGAAACGATCTGTGCTCCAACGGTTTCGGAAGTACAACACCGTAGGATTCCATCCGAACGATGTCGACAACACTGCGCTGCTGGAGCGTTGGCAACCGGAGCTATTCGGCGAGACCGGCCAACTGGCCCACAACATGGCCGACGCCGCGGTGTCTGCGCACTACAAGTCGGTTGAGAAATGACCGAGTCACGTGGCGCTGACCGATCCGAACTGACTGACGGAGTGATGCTTCCGTTCGCGCAGTAGGCTCACGGCGTGCACAACGTGACCTTGGCCAACGCCGCGTCGACGGCCACGCTGACGGTGGGGCTGGCGGTCTATGCAGCATTGATTTTGGCCGGCATTGCCGTGGCGATCTACGACGCTCGTCGGCACCGGCGGCGCCGGGCGATCGCCGCCGCGGTGATGGTCGGGGTGCTGACCCTGGGCGGGCTGGTTATCGCGATCGCCAGCAGTGTCGCGTGAACCGTCACAACGCGGCGGCGTGACCACCGGGCGGTTGGTGGGGTCGGGCAACTCTCGGCAATAGTCCTTCAAAGACAGTCCCCCACGACGCGTCGATTCCGCGAGCGACCCCCAGCGACCCTCAGACCGAAGAACCGGGCCGATGTTCTCTCCCTCAAATCCGCTGCGTCGATAGCCGAATCACGCATTCGGGGCAATACGGCCGAATCGAATACTGACGTTTGCCGGCAATTCTCGCCGTGTTCTTCCGATAATCGTGAAGATTATTGCACAACAGCGTGTTTCGCACCACGCCTCGGAAATCCGTTGCGCGACATCGATCTACGCACCGCGCTATTTCAAGTGTCGCAACGGATTCTGCGACCCGCCCGGGCAGATATATGACCGCACGCGCAGGCCATCGGCGATAGAAGATTGCCAAATCAGCAAACTGCATTGCCACTTTTGGGCCGACGAAGGGATGCTGAGGATATGAGTGAACGACCGAGCGGCTTCGGAGCCGCATCCCTGGTATCCACGTACGCTGAGCAGGCCCCGCAGACCGTGCCCGGCTATCACGACATCCACACCATGGCGTCGGTGTTGCTAGCCGAGGAAGCACCCGCAGACGCACAGGTCCTAGTGCTGGGCGCCGGGGGCGGTCTGGAGATCAAGGCCTTCGCCACAGCACACCCACGGTGGAAGTTCATGGCCGTTGACCCGTCTGCACCCATGATCGACCTCGCCAAGGACACCCTCGGGCCGCTCGCCGCACGCATGGACGTGCACGAAGGATACGTCGACGACGCCCCCGAAGGGCCGTTCGACGCCGCGACGGCGCTGCTGCTACTGCACTTGACCGAACCGGAGGATCGATTACGTACCGTCGCCGAGGTGCACCGCCGGCTACGGCCTGGCGCACCGTTTCTCGTCATGCACGTCAGCTATCCACAAGAAGACGATGCCAAACGTCAACGGTGGCTTGACAGACACGTCGCCTATCTTCTCGCCGCAGGCAACCAGCCCGCCTACGTCGAGATGGCCAGCGAGATGATCAACCAGCACATGCCTGCGCTGAGCCCAGACGAAGACCGTGCCATTCTCGAACGCGCCGGATTCACCAACGTCACTGAGTTCTTCTCGGCGTTCACTTTCCGCGGCTGGGTCGGCTACGCCTGACCGGACGTGATCGTGCGGTTCGGGTCCACGGGTTACGCCGCGCAGTGGTGGGAGTGCATGGCCTGCGGCGTGGTCGGCTGGGCCAGTGCAGTCCTGCAGACTCTGGTAGGCGTGTCGCCTGCCGACGTGATGAGCGACTACCTGCTCACCAATGAGTACTCAAAGAAGTCCATCGATGCCGGAGTAGCTGCCGCCACTGGGGCGCACGGACCAGAAGCCGGAGCCGGAACTCGGGTGATACTCGGTGTGTTCCCCGAGGCGTTGCAGTCCGGTCTGGACGAGGTGCGCACACGGTACGGCTCGATGGAGCGTTACCTGACCGACGGCGTGGGGCTGAGCCCCGCCACGATCGCAGCGCTGAAGACGACGCTGACCGCCTGACCCGCGCGGGGTGTCCCGCCACGGCGATCGATGGCGGCTCACAACCGGTTTGGACCGCTCGAGCTCAAACGGGTGTGCGGGATCTGCACTCGACCGATACTAGAACGTGTTCTAATTCGGTGCATGTCCGGTTCAGCGGAGGGGCACACTGACCCCGCGTTTGCGGAAGTGAAAGCCGTCTTTGAAGCAGGTTTGGCCAACGGCGATGACCTCGGCGCCTCGGTAGCGGTATTCGTCGACGGCCGTGCGGTGGTGGATCTGTGGGGAGGCATCGCCGACAGGAGGACTGGACGTCCATGGACGCGCGACACCGCTTGTCCGACCTTTTCCTGCACCAAAGGTGTCACGGCGACCGCGGCCCTCATGGTCGCCCAGCAATGCGGCCACGGCCCTGACGAACCGGTGAGCGCTTGGTGGCCGGAATTCGCACAACACGACAAGCACGAGACCACGCTGAGCGACTTGATGTCCCATCGGGCCGGATTGCCCGTGTTGGAGCGCCCGGTTTCGGCGGCCCAAACCACGGATCCTGCTGCGATGGCCGACCTGCTGGCGCGCCAATCCCCTCTCTGGCGGCCGGGGACCGAACATGGTTATCACGCTTTGACTTTCGGGTGGCTGGTCGGTGAATTCGTGCGCCGCCACACCGATATGACAGTCGGCGAGTTCACCCGGCGACACCTGGGTGATCGGCTGCTCATCGGCGCTTCCGGTGCGGCGGCACGCGAGGCTGCACGGATCAGTTCGCCACCGCCCGACCAGCGTGTCTGGAAGGCTGAGAACGCGCCGCCGATACCGGACGATGCAGTCGCCGAGATGGTGGCCGCGATCGCCGATTCGGAATCGCTGTTCATCCGGGCATCGTCGAATCCTGTTGCGTCCTATAATGATCCAGAAGTATTGGCGGCCGGTTGGCCTGCGGCTGGCCTGGTCACCACCGCTCGTGATCTGGCCAAATTCTATGGCGATCTGATCAGCGGAACCCTGATCGCCCCAGGTTCTCTGCGGGAAGCGATCATCGAACGCGTACGCGGCCGCGACCGGGTGCTGCGCTTGGAAAGTGCATTTGGGCTCGGCTACATGCTGCCGTCGCAGAACTTCGTGGTGCCCGAACCTGCGCGATGCACTGTATTCGGTCACCCGGGGGCCGGTGGCTCGGTGGGACTGGCAGATCTCGAACACAAGGTCGCTTTCGCTTTCGTGCCCAATCTGCGCCGAGACTGGCTGGCCGGCGATCGCCGCGCCTATCGGCTCGTCGCCGCGGTCTACGACGCGCTGTGACACCGCGACGCAACTGACGCGCGCGGCGCCCCCACACTCATATCTTTTCCATTCTACGGAAGCGATAACTGCTCGGGGCTACTGCAACAACATCCGACCAATCCGTCCTAGCAAGAGCATGAATCAACCAGGATTCGGCTACGGCCTGCTCCTCAGGGTGCAAGTACCCGTATCCAATAAGCATTACATGGAATGGAAATATCGCGTAGGGTGACATTGTGGCGGATGACGGGCCGGCGGAGGTCTTCGATCGACTGGTGCGGGTGCAGATCTTGCTCTGGAATGGGGTCGATGACCGGCTCCGCGAAGAGCATGACCTGCCGCTGACGTGGTTCGAGTTGATGCGCGTCGTCGCTCGGCTCGACCAGGCTCGCGTTCGCGACATCGCCGAGGCGTTGATCATCACCGAGGGCGGTGCAAGCAAGCTGGCCGACCGCATCCAAGCCGCCGGTTACCTAAGCCGGCAACAACACCCGGTGGACGGCCGTTCCTCGCAGGTCGTGCTGACCCCTGTGGGACGAGAAGTCCTGCGAGCGGCGGCAGCGACCCTCGACGACGAACTCAGCGACCGCATCGGAGCGGTCCTCACGAGCGATGTCATGGCGCGATTCAACGCCACCCTCGAACTGCTGCGGGTATCTAACCTGAGCAGCGACGAAACCAGGAGTGCATATCAATGACCGACCTACCTGACACGATGCGCGCGGTAGTCCTGGCTGCTCCCGGGCCACCCGAGGCACTGCACCTGCGCGAGCTACCGATCCCGACACCCGAACCCGGCCAGGTCCTGATCCGAGTAAAGGCCTTCGGGCTCAACCGATCCGAACTCCACACCCGACTCGGCCTGGCCGACGGCGTCACCTTCCCCCGTGTGCTGGGCATCGAGGCCGTCGGAGTGGTCGCCGCCTGCCCCGGCCGCGAGGTGGCCGTGGGGCAACAGGTGGCCGCCATGATGGGCGGGATGGGTCGCACCTACGACGGCGGCTACGCCGAATACACCTGTGTGCCCGTCTCGCAGGTCATTCCGTTCACCAGCACTCTGGACTGGGCAACACTCGGCGCGGTCCCGGAGATGCTGCAGACCTCGAACGGCTCGCTCACTGTCGGCCTCGACGCCCAACCGGGGCAATCGATCCTGATCCGCGGCGGCACTTCCTCGGTCGGCATGACCACCGCCATCCTCGCCAAAGGCCGCGGCATGACGGTGCTCGCCACCACCCGCAACCCTGACAAGTCCGGGGCGTTGGAACAGATCGGCGTCGACCACATCCTCATCGACACCGGCGAGATCGCAACACAGGTGCGCGAGATCATCGACGGCGGCGTCGATACCGCTCTCGAACTCATCGGCACTCCGACGCTGCCGGACACGCTGCGCGCCACCCGAATCCACGGCGTCGTCTGCTTCACCGGCATGCTGTCCAACCAGTGGATAGTCGACCAGTTCTACCCCATCGACTATCTGCCGCGCGGCGTCCGGCTGACCGCCTACGGCGGCGACGCCAACGACCTCTCCCCCAGAGTTCTGCAGGATTTCCTGGACGCCGTCGCCGCCGGTACGGCGATCGTCCCCGTCCACCGCATCTTCGGCCTCGACCAGATCGCAGAGGCTCACGCATACATGGAGTCCGGCAAGGCAACCGGCAAGCTCGTCGTTACGACCTGACACCGGACCGAACAAGGAATAACCCCGCCCGCGACGGACTTGCCTCAAGAGTCATCCTTTCCCTGACTCAGGAGCATCCATGACTCGTCCCGTCCGCGTCGCTGTGCAGATCCAGCCCGGCGGCACGCCTGACTACGCCACGTGGCGCGACGCCGTCCTGGCCGCCGACGACCTCGGCGTCGACGTGATCTTCGGCTACGACCACTTCCACCGCCCGGCGATGCAGGCCATCGTCGACGGCAAGCCCGTCCTCGAAGAGGAGCAGCCCGACGTCGCCAACTTCGAAGGTTGGACCGCACTCGCGTCATGGGGTGAGATCACCTCGCACGCCGAGATCGGCCTCCTCGTCACCGGCGTCGGCTACCGCAACGCGGACCTGCTCGCCGACATGGCACGTACCGTCGACCACATCAGCGGCGGCCGGCTCATCCTCGGCCTCGGTGCCGGGTGGTACGAAAAGGACTACACCACTTACGGTTACGACTTCGGCACCTTCGGCTCCCGCTTCGATCTGTTCGACGAGAGCCTGATCCGTATCGAGAATCGGCTTGCCGCATTGATTCCGCCGCCCATCCGGGAGATACCGATCCTCATCGGCGGCACGGGGCCCAAGCGCTCGCTGCCTGCCGTTGCCAAGCATGCCGACATCTGGCACGCATTCCAGGACCTCGATGCGTTCCGCAGGGCCAGCGACCGGGTCGACGAATTGGCGGCGACGTTCGGCCGCAACGGCGCCGACATCGAACGCTCGACGCTCTGGGCGAATGCCGAAACCGCTGACACTTTCCGCGAAGCAGGCGTCACGCTGTTCCAGACCGAACTCACCTCCGACAACGGCTACGACCTGGCGTCTCTCAAGGAGGTTGTCGCCTGGCGGGACAACGGGTGACGACGATCCCCCGCCTGGCTTCAAGCCTCGGTTGAGAGCACCTCATTGACGAATCCGTGCACCTTGCGCCGCAGCTCGCCAACTCGCTGTTCGCGAAGGCCGGCGAGATCGGTCCCCCGGTGATACGCGGGCGGTAGCCGCCGGACGTTTCGGGAACATTCGAAGTTCTCGCAGATCAGGGCTCCGATGGTGTCCCCCTTACGCCCTGCGGCACCGCCCCGGCGCACGGTGTACAGAACTGCCTCATCGGTGAGGTTCACATCGTTGCACCACGCGCACATGGCTCGGGCGCGTGGTTTCACCGCGGCCCTGTTCAAAAGTAGCGCGACTGGCCCCTCGGGTCGGTCGATGAGCACGTAGGCACGGCGCGGGATTTTCGGATCGGTCCAGCCGTAGAAGTCGAGCTTGTTGAAGTCGACGGCGTCGAAGTTCGCGGCGAAGGTGACCTTCTTGACCTCGCTGCGGGTGGCACCTCGAAAGGCGCCGAGGATCTGGTCGCGGGTGTAGGAGTCCATCGGTGAATCCATCCTGAAAAACGGAGCGCACGACGTGCGCACCGGCGAGTGAGGGCATGACTGTGCCGCCGACCTGAATGGGTCGGCGACGGAGCGCGGTCATCTGATGTCGGCGCGAGCGCCGACGACCTCCTCGACTCGGATGTTCACACCGGTGACGATAGCGGCACGACAGCGATGCGCGCCACTGCATTTCGGCGCACCTCGGTCCATCATCACTGAAACCCGCTCTGCGAGAGTATCTCTCACACCTAGAGCGGGTTGAGAATACGATCCAGGAACTGTCGCGTGCGCTCTTCCTTCGGGTCGCCGATCACCTCGTCCGGAGTGCCCCGCTCCAGGATGATGCCCTGGTCGGTGAACAGCACCTGATTGGAAACCTGTCTGGCGAACTGGATTTCGTGGGTGACGATCACCAGCGTCCAGCCTTCCACCGCGAGATCCTTGATCACAGAGAGCACTTCGCCGACGAGTTCGGGATCCAGCGCCGATGTCGGCTCGTCGAACAGCACCAACTTCGGCTTCAAGGCCAGCGCGCGGGCGATGCCGACGCGCTGTTGTTGCCCGCCGGATAGTTGATACGGGTACTGGTCCTTCTTGGCAGCGAGCCCCACCTGGTCGAGCAGCGCGAGGGCTTCGGCCTCAGCCTCATCTTTCGGCCGCTTCTGCACGATGACCGGCCCCTCGGTGACGTTCTGCAGGACCGTCTTGTGCGGAAACAGATTGTGGCCCTGAAAGACGAAGCCGCTCCGCGACTGGAACCTGCGCACCTCGGGTTTGGGTGTCGGCGTGGAGAAGTCGATCTCGATATCGTCCACACGGATTACCCCGGCGTCGGCCCGGTCGAGCGCGTTCAGCGTGCGCAGTAGCGTCGTCTTGCCGGACCCGGACGGCCCGATGATGGCCGTTGCCGTCCCCTGCTCGACGGTGAACGAAACACCCTTGAGCACTTTGTTGTCGCCGAAAGCTTTGTGGACGCCCTCGGCCACCACACGGTTCTCTGTCATCGCGCCACGTACCTTTCCAGTCGGCGTTCAATGCGACCCTGACCGAACGAGAGCGCCAGGCAGATGACCCAGTAATACACAGCGGCGGTGCCGTACAACGCGAAGAACTCGAACGTCGGCGCCGCGATGATCTGGGCTTGCCGCAGCAGTTCGGTGACCAAGATCGTCGAGGCGAGTGACGTGTCCTTCACCAGCGAGATCAACGTGTTCGAGAGCGGCGGCACCGCCACCCTGGCGGCCTGCGGCAAGATGATGCGCCGAAGCGCGCCAACATAATTGAAGCCGATCGTCTCGGCCGCCTCCCACTGACCCTTGGGGATGCTCTGGATGGCCGACCGGATGATCTCCGCCGCATAGCCACCAACGTTGAGCGAGAACGCGATGATGGCCGCGGGAAACGGATCGATCTTCACCCCCAGTTCCGGCAGCGCGTAGAACACGATGAACAACTGCACCAGCAGCGGGGTGCCGCGGATGACCGAGATGTAGAACCGCGCCACGTTGGTGAGCACCACATTCGACGACAGCCGTGCCAGCGCCACCGCGAGCGCCAGCACCAGGCCGATCGCGAAGCTGATGACCGTCAACGGGATCGTCTTGGTGATCGCGGCCTTCGCCAACGGTGCGAGGCTGTCCCCGATCAACTTCCATGTCGACCGTGGCGCATGCTGCGCCCCGTCGGCGTCCGGCCCGCCAGATGCGTTGGCCTTCAAATACTTCTGCGAGATGCTGGCCAGCGTGCCGTCGGCGCGAAGCGCATCGAGGGCCTTGTTCAGGTCGGGCAACAGTCCGCTGTTCTTGCGGGCCGCAAAGCCCTGCTCGCTCTTCTCGCCGGTGTTGGCGGCAATCTTGACTGACTTGTCCCCCGTCTCGGCGAGGTAGGCGTACACCGGGATGCTGTCGTTGATCACCACGTCGACGCGACCCTGGTTGAGCAGCTTGATGGCCTGGGTGAAGCCTTCGACAACCTCAACCTTCGCGCCGTGGTCGCGAGCGACCTGCGCCCAGTTGCTGGTTGCTGTTTCGCCCGCGACCTTGCCCTTGATGTCGTCGAGCGACTTGACGGCGTTGTCGTCGGCCCGAGTCACGATGACGCCCTCGCCGACCGAATACGGCTCGGACAGGTCGTACCTGGCCTTGCGCTCGGCATTGATCGTCACTTCGTTGGCGACGACGTCGAATCGGTTGGCCTCGAGCGCCGCGAAGATCGAATCCCATGGCGTCTCGACGAATTCGACTCTCACACCGACCTTGGCGGCGACCGCCTTGGCGACGTCGACGTCATATCCGACCAGTTCGCCCGTCGCAGGATCGTGATAGCTGAACGGTGAGTAGACGCCTTCGGTACCGACGCGCAGCACGCCCGCCGCCTTGACCGGGTTCTCGCCGTTGTTGCTGCCCGACGACCCGCATGCCGCGAGCAGCAGGGCGAAGAGCAGCAACACCGACACTCTGGCTCTTCGTGTGTAGCGCACTGGCGGAAGTTAGCAAGTCCCTGGCCGGTCACCAAGGGTTCTGCTCAATGCGGCTGATACGCCGTCGCCCTGTTGTAGCTTGGCTGCTGCTGGGTCAGGTCAATTTGATGCGACCGGAGGGCACACCATGGCGCTCGAAGTTCTCAAAACCATCCATGTTGGCGGTTCCCCGAGCCGGCTGGCAGTCACTCCCGATGGCGGCCGCGTCTACGTCCTCAACGGTGGCGGCGACACCATCTCGGTGATCAACACCTCGACCAACACGGTCATCGCCACCATCCCCGTCGGCGACCTCCCCGACTCGGTGGCGATCTCCCCCGACGGCGCGCGTGCCTACGTCACGATCGAGAACGCAGGCACGGTCTCGGTGATCAGCACCGCCACCAACACGATCACCGCGGACATTCCGGTCGGCGACTTCGCGGGCGGAATCGCGTTGACTCCCGACGGCACCCGTGCGTACGTTGCCGCGGCCAATAGCCCAGCCACGTCAGGAAACGTGGTGGTACTCGACACGGCCACCAACACAGTCAGCGCGACCATCCCCGTCGACGGACATCCCAACGCCGTCGCTGTCAGTCCGAACGGCACACGCGCCTACGTCACGAACTGGAATCTCGACGGCACCGTCTGGGTGATCAACACCGCCACGAATACCGTGATCAAGACCGTCCAAGTCGGCGATTTGCCCAGCGGTGTTGCGGTAAGCCCCAACGGCTCTCGCGTCTACGTCACCAATGCCGCGCCCAACGGCACGGTCTCGGTGATCAACGGGACGACGAACACCGTCACCACGACCATCTCGGTCGGCAACTCGCCGATCGGTGTCGCAGTCAGCGCCAACGGCGTCCACGTCTACATCACCAACCGTGGCTTCCCCGGGCCCGGCTCATTGCAGGTGATCAACGCCGCTTCCAACGACGTCACCACGACAATTGAAGTCGGCGAAGACGCGTGGGATGTGGCGGTGAGTCCTGACGAAAGCCGCATCTATGTGGCCAATCTCGGCGATGACTCCGTGTCGGTGATCGGTGAGAGCGTTCACCACATGCCCCATGTACCCGACCTGGTGGGTGAGATACTGGGCGGCGTCGCCGGCGACGGCGGCGGATGGCTGATCATCGGCAACCACTTCTACAAGATCCCGCCACGCCCCCTTGCGGTGGTACGGATCGCGCGGGCCATAGCGCCTTTCCTCGGTCGCCCGATCGAGAACCGTGAATTGGCCAAGCAACTGCGCAACACCCTGAATCGAGGCAGATAGCCCCCGCATGAGCCCCGCCACCGAATTCGACTTCATCATCGTGGGAGCCGGCAGTGCCGGCTGCCTGCTGGCCAATCGGCTCAGTGCCAACCCCGACCACCGGGTGCTGCTGATCGAGGCCGGCGGCAAGGACAACTGGTTCTGGATCAAGGTGCCGGTGGGCTATCTGTACACGATCGCCAATCCCCGCACCGACTGGTGCTTCGCCACCGAGGCCGACCCAGGTCTGGCCGGCCGCAGCATTCACTATGCGCGGGGCCGCGTGATCGGCGGCTGCTCGTCGATCAACGCCATGATCCACATGCGCGGGCAGGCAAGCGATTACGACCTCTGGGCGCAGGCCACCGGTGACGAGCGCTGGCGTTGGGGTGGCGCCGACCGTCCGGGCGAGACGCTGTCGATCTACAAGGAGTTGGAGGACTACTTCGGCGGAGCCGACGACTGGCACGGCGCCAGTGGGGAAATCCGTGTCGAGCGGCCCCGGGTGCGCTGGAAGATATTGGACGCCTGGCAGGCCGCCGCTGCGCAGGTGGGCATCGCCCCCATCGAGGAGTTCAACCGGGGCGACAACGCCGGCAGCGCGTACTTCCATGTGAATCAACGGCGTGGTCGCCGCTGGTCGATGGCCGACGCATACCTGCATCCCGTCGCCCGCAGGTCCAATCTGACCGTCTACACCAACGCCCAAGCCATGCAGCTGCTGATGGACGACGAGGTCCGCGAGGATCAGCGTCGCGGGGCCTGGACCACGGCTCAGCACCGCGCCACCGGCGTACGTCTCATCAAGGACGGACAGATGGTCGACGTCCAGGCCCGCCGCGAAGTGATCCTGAGCGCCGGAGCCATCGGGTCGCCGCATCTCATGCAGGTCTCCGGGCTCGGACCGGCCGGGCTGCTTGGCCAACATCAGGTGCCGGTGGCCGTCGACCTGCCAGGCGTGGGCGAAAACCTCCAGGACCACTTGCAGCTGCGGACGGTGTACCGGGTGCAGGGCGCACGCACCGTGAACACGCTGTATCGGAACTTGATCACCCGGGCGGGCATGGGACTTCAGTACCTGCTGCTGCGATCAGGACCCATGACGATGCCGCCCTCCACGTTGGGAGCATTCGCCAAAAGCGACCCTGCACTTGCCAGTCCCGATCTGGAATGGCATGTGCAGCCCTTGTCCCTGCCCAAGTTCGGCGAACCCCTACACCCATTCGGAGCCATCACTCCCTCGGTCTGCAATCTGCGACCGAGCTCGCGCGGCCATGTGCGCATGGCCAGTGCAGATCCGTTGACCTACCCAGAGATTCGCTGCAATTACCTGTCCACTGACGCCGACCTCCGAGCCGCCGTGACCGGCCTGCGGATGACCCGGCAGATCATGGCAGCGCCGTCTTTGGCCCACTACCGCCCAGAAGAGTTGCTGCCGGGCCCGCAACGGGTGAGCGACGACGACCTGCAGCAGGCGGCCCGCGAACTGGGTACCACCATCTTCCACCCGGTGGGCACCTGCGCGATGGGTTCCTTTGACGCACAGGGCCTTCCGCGGTCAGCCGCTACGGTGCTCGACACCGACTGCCGTGTGTATCGCGTCGCCGGCCTTCGCGTGGTCGACGCATCGGCGATGCCCACCATCACGTCGGGGAACACCAATGCGCCGGTGATGCTGATCGCAGAGCGCGCGGCGCGGGCGATCCTGGGATAAGCCGGATGCACCACGACCCGGTCCATGCGATGGTGCTGGCATGACAACTTTCGTCATCGATGCGCCCGTGGCCATCTCTCGCGCCACGAGCGGCGCTGGCGATATCGCTACCGGCAGGGCACCGGAATGAACAAGGACCAGCACATCCCCGGCAGCGGATTGGGAGCAGGACCTGCGGGCGGGTCGTCCTCTGGCGGATTGGGCCCATCCCAAACGTTCTGAGCCACGTTGCCGTGACCGAATTGCACCAAGTAGTAGCTGTGGCAGACGCTTTCGTCCCAAATCACCGGGTTCGTCACATGGTTGCCCGATATCCACATCGAGTCCCCGGGGCACCACCGATGAGGGCCGGTGACGGCCTGAGCGGTTCCGCTGCCGAGCGTCAATCCTGTCAGTGCGACGGCAGCGAAGACCGTTGCCGCAGTGGTCAGCCCGGCGACACCTCGCTTCATCATTTCGGTCCTGTTTCGCTAGTTCCGCCGACCTCATCTAGGGCCGTCGGGTAAACCATGCGCCGACGGGCTTGGCCAATTCTTGGTGAATTTCTTACGTCCTCAACTCGGCGATCGGGCCTGGTCCGTTGCAGCGGTTAACCCTGACGTCGCCGAGATAATTTGCATTCGCGTCGGGGTAGAGAATTCGCAGCCGAGTCACATCCTCCGTACAGGTTCACCGGATTAACTCCGTTCGGCGCCGCACCGGGCGCCGAGGCGAATTCGGTTGGGAGACGGCATGATCGTGGACTGCGCGCACTACCTGGACGGCGTGCGCCAAGGCGAGGCGGCAATGCCCATCGATGACGCGGCACGCCGGTGCCGCGAGGGCGGATTCGTCTGGCTCGGGATGTTCGAACCGACACCCGACGAAATGGCACGCGTCCGAGTCGCTTTCGATCTCCACGAGTTGGCGGTCGAGGACGCCGGGACGTTTCACCTGAGGCCCAAGATCGAGCATTTCGAACCTGACGTGCAATTGGTGATTCTGCGTACCGCCCGCTACGACGATGACCGCGAGGAAGTCGACTTCGGCGAGATCAGTATCTTCGTGGGGCCCAACTTCGTCATCACCGTCCGCCAGGGTGTCGCCAGCGAACTGCACGCGGCCCGGGCGCGCCTGCAGGAGCATCCCGAGCTCCTCAAAGTCGGCACCGCATCGGTGCTCTGGGCCGTACTCGACCAGGTGGTGCGCGCCTACGGTCCAGTGGTCGCGGGCCTCGAACACGACATCGAAGAGGTCGAAGGCACTGTGTTCTCCGGCGCGGTCGCACCCACCGAGCGGATCTACCTTCTGCGCCGCGAAGTGAGCAATTTCTACCGCGCGGTCCATCCACTGCTCTCGGTCCTGACCGCCGCCGAGCGCGATGCCACGGACACGCCCGTGGCGCACTACCTACGCGACGTCCACGACAGCCTCCAACTGATCAACGAAGAGGTGTCGGCGCAGCGCGACCTGCTCGCCACCATCCTGCAGGCCAATATCGCCGTCGTCGCGGTCGAGCAGACCCGAGTCAGCGTGCAACAAAGCAGCACCATGGAACGCCTCACGGTGCTCGCGACCATCTTCCTGCCGCTGACCTTCGTGACCGGGTTCTTCGGACAGAACTTCGACTGGCTCGTCAGCAACATCCAGGGCCCAACACGATTCCTCATCATGGGGATCGGCGGCCTTGTGATCCCACTGGTCGCACTCTGGGCATGGCTGCGGGCCATCCGTAAGCGTGGAAGCCAGAAGGAAGCGAAGGGCTCCGACTAAGGCAGACCGACGTCGCCGATGGCTACAGCCCGGACGGCACGACCTTGCCGTTGACCGTCACCTCGACCTGACCGGTCGTCGAGTTGTAAGCGATCTTGCCGTGTTCGAATGTCGTGACCAGCTGATCGCCGACGGCGTTCTCATCGCTGGTGGGTGCGCCCAGCGGACCTGCCGAACCGTTGGTGCCGGTGATCGCGGGCACGCCGTCCGGATCGCGTTGGATGTTCCACGCCTCCCGGATCTTGCCCGAGATGATGTAGGCGGGCGTACCGGCATCGTCGTTCTTTGCGACGATCGCGCCACCCTGGAACTGTTGGAACACCACACCGCTGTCCCTGGTGCCCGCGTTGTGGTCACCCGTCAACGGCTTGCCGAGAGTCGCCTTCTGGCTGTCGGTCGCCGAGGCGTACTTGGCCGCGATCGGGCCGGTGAGCGTGACCTCGACGTCCCTGTCCCCGATGAGTTTCACTTCGGCGGCCGGCGCCGGGACCTGGGACGTGACGATCAAGGCGACCTGAGGCTGCGCCGAGACATCGACACTCGTGCCACTGCTGCAGCCCGCAGCACTCAATGCGACGGCGGCCAGCCCGACGACTGCCGTGCGGCGATAGGTGCTCGTGCTCATAGGTGTTCCCTTGCGTCTTCCTGTGGTGTGCGTCAAGTTGCGGCTGACCCCCCGACCCGGTCACGACCATAGTCGAGCCGGTTCAGGGGCGCGCCCGACTGATCGACGGTCACTTCGCCCCGGCGGGTCGTCGGTCTGGTATCAGGTGCCGGGCGAAGAAGCGGGCCGCGTCCTCCCCCGCGTACGCCGGGACGCCGGTATGTCCACCCATGTTGGCGTGCAGCGTCTTCTCCGGGGAACCGAAGGCGTCGAACAGCTCCAGTACCTGCTGCCGGTTATCTACTTCGTCGTCCCACTGCAGCAGGACATGCAGCGGGATGGTGACCTCACGCGCTTCGGCGACCATGGCGCGGGGCACAAAACTCCCGGCGAACAACACAGCAGCCACGATTCGCGGTTCGACCACTGCCAGCCGGATACCCACGGCGATCACCCCGCCCGAGAAGCCAATCGGGCCGCTGATCTCAGGACGCGAAAGGAGTGCGTCGACGGTGAACTGCCATTCCGGTACTGCCTTCTCGACCAGGGGGACGACAAGCCGGTCGATGATCTCATCGACCGGCTCGCCGGCCGCCAGCGCGCGATGCAGATCGGCACGGGCCAGCTCTGCATCGGCAGACCGCGGGCGGTCGCCGCTACCGGGCAGCTCGATCGTGGCCGCGGCAAACCCGTCCGCCAGGCAGCGCCGAGCGCGGCTCGCCAGCCGCGGGTACATCGCGCGCAGTCCGCCGGGGTGGCCGAGCAGGATCAGCGGCGCTGGTGTCGAACCGGGCGTCCACAGGATGCCGGGGATGTCGTCAAGCATGAATTCACGTTCGAGGCCGTCCTCGAAACGCCGTTCGGAAATGAAGTGCATGGTCGTGCCTTTCGGGAGTGCTCGTTGAACGGCGCTCCCGGACGACCTATCGCCCGACCGTGACCCCGAACAGGAGCACCCACGTCGATACGTTCACGGGTACCACCTCCTCGCCACTTGCACGGTCTCCCAGAAGGTAACAACGGTCGCTGCCGGCCGCCAACTGTTTTTCAGGCGGGCTCTTCGGCCGGTGTCCGCAATCGAGATGATCTGCGACCCCGACCAGCTCGGGTTCCTCAAAATGACTGCGGTACAACGGACCTGAGTTGGGCCGTGGTGCTGACTAGGACGTCGAGCTCGGCGTGGGTCCACGCACGTCCGCGGGCAATCACCACGATGTGATGAATACCCAGTTCCGCCAACCTGCCGTAACGTTCGACCAACTGATCGGCGGACTCACCGGGCGTCAATGCGGTGGTGACGGTGTGTTCGATCTCCTGTCGCGGCCGCCCGAGCTCATCGCAGTGCCGCCCGAGCGCGTCGAGTTGACGACGAATCACCTGCTCCCCGTTGGGGATATTGAAAAGGTTGCAGGCGTCGGCGTATTCGGCCACCAGGCGCAAGGTTCGGCGTTCACCGGTTCCGCCGATCAGTATCGGCGGCCGGGTGATCGGCGTTGGCCGACCGATGGGGCGTCCGGCGCGATAATAGCGCCCCACGAACGGGGATTCGTCGCCGTCCCACATACGCCGCGCCAGTTGGAGCAGCTCGGCCAGGCGATCGAACCGCTCGCCGGTCGGCGGCAAAAACAGCCCGAGCGCGCTTGCCTCGTCGGCGTTGTAGCCGGCGCCGAGTCCCAACCACGCCCGCCCGCCGGACAGCACGTCCAAGGTGGTGACGGCTTTGATCAACACCGCAGGATCGCGGAACGTCGTTGCAGTTACCAGTGTGCCGAGCCGCAACTTCGCGGTCTTGGCGGCCAGGAATCCGAGGGTGGTGTACGCCTCCAACATCGGCTCATCGAGCCGGCTGGCCGGGTCGGCCTGCAGTAGGTGATCCGCCACCCAGAGGGTGTCAACGTCTGTGCCATCAAGGATTTCGGCCAGCAATGCCAGGTGTGCCCCGATCGCGGCCGTCCCCTCCGGCCACGAAAAGTTGGTGACACTGACGCTCAGCTTCATGCCGGCCCACTGGCGGTTGCGTGCTCCTGCCGGTTCCGGGCGGCACGGCGCTTCGGCAGCAGGACGCCGATGGCGACAAGCCAGATCAGCGCGGAGAACCTGGCGATCGGCAACAAGGGCGCGGCCTGGGGCCAGATGAGCACCACGGTGGTGAGCTCAGCGGCCACCGCGATCCCGAGACCGATCCACGCCAACGCCCGCGGCACCAGCTGCAGGATCAGCGCGGGGACCGCCAGGCCCGCCACCAACAGGCCGAGCATCACGACGTGCGCCACGCCGCCGGTGAGAAACGTCAAGTAGTAGAGCGCGTTGATCAGCGGGCCGTCGGTACTGACCTCGGGCCGCGACAGCGTCCACAGGAGCAGGCTCGAGAGCCCCAGTCCCCCGGCTGCAAGTACGCCGCCCGCGAGCGCGATGGTGGCTCCCGGTGCAGTGACGCCGAGCTGCCGCAGCCGCGCACTTGCCGTGGCCGCATAGATCAACAGTGGGACCGAGGACCCGAATACGAACACTGCACTCACCTGCGTGGCCGACGAATGCGCGCGGAAGTAGTCCAGCACGGCCGCTGAATTCTGGTATGGCAGAGGCGGTGTGCCGCCCAGCGCAGCGAGCATTGTGACGCCGACCAGGAGCAGGCCGAGCGAGATCGTGCCGAGCAGCCACAGCGGTGGCCCACCCGGCTGCGGCGGGCGGCTGCGGGTCGTCGGTCGATCGCCGATGTAATCGTTCATGCGTTGAACGATATTCCTACTGAATCAGATGCGTCAACATCATTCACAAAGAAAACGGTTGCATACGTGTATTGTTTGTCTATGCCGCCAGTGTCCAGTGCCCAGCAGCGGGGCGGAGTCGCGTTCTTGCTCGCTCAGCTCGGTAGCCACGCCGCTCAGTTGTTCGCCGAACGCCTTGCCGCGCTGAAGCTGACTCCCCCACATGCCGGAATCCTGCGCATGATCGCTACCCAGCCAGGACTCAGCCAGCAGGAGCTCAGTGGGCAATTGGGACTGTTACCCAGCCGAATGGTCACCTATCTCGACGAGCTCGAGACACGTGGTGAGGTCGAACGGCGGCGCAACCCGACTGACCGGCGGCTGTACGCGTTGTACCTGACCAAGTCGGGTGAGAAATTGATGCAGACGATTTCCGAGCTTGCCCGCGAGCACGAACAGGCGCTGACCGCCGGCTTGACGGGCCAACAACGCAAGACACTCAACGAGCTGCTCGCCGCCGTCGCCGAGCAGCAGGGCCTGGCGCCGGCGGTGCACCCGGGCTACCGGCAACTAGGCCGCCGACGGGGCGAAGCCTAGACCGTCGGGACTAATGTCCTCTCGCCCGATGCCTTCGGTCCGTGGCGAACGTGATCCTGGGGGCCGAACATTCCAGGTATGGACGCACCGCGAACCGCTTTCGCGGTCGATGAGCTGGATGCGATTTCCCGAACGTTGACCGCACGTTTCCCGGACATCGATCCCGGCGAAGTACGGCGCGTCGTTGACGACACATATCGGCACATTGCTGCCGGGGCGCGAATCTCCGCGCACCTGATTCCTCTGACTCTGCACCGTGCTCGTGAGGTTCTCGCCGGTTCGACAGCGGCGCGATGAGTGCCCTGATTTTCGTGATCGTCCTGGCCTTCGCGTTCGATGTCACGAACGGCTTCCACGACTCCGCGAATTCGGTGGCGGCGCTCATCTCGACTCGGGCCGCTACCGCGGCTCAGGCACTGCTCATCACGGCGCTCGGCAATCTGACCGGTCCCCTGCTGGCAGGTACGGCTGTAGCCAATACGGTAGGCGGAGTCGTCGATGTTCCGCTCGCTGAAACGGTGCCAGTCGTGGGCGCCGCCCTCACCGCCGCGATCCTGTGGAACTTGGTCACCTGGCGGTTGGGGTTACCGTCGAGTTCCTCGCATGCCCTCATCGGCGGCCTCGTCGGCGCCACGCTACTCCGCGGCTGGAATGGAGTCCATTGGGGCGGGTTCGACGGCTGGCGCCCTTATGGCGTCGTGGGTGTTCTTGCGGGCCTTGCGATCTCCCCGATTCTCGGGGCTATTGTCGGCGGCGCTGCGAGCTCAATTGCCTGTCGGGCCTTGCGGCGAACGCGACGAAGGGTGAACTCGGTCATACGGCGTGGCGAATGGGTCACCGCGTCCGCTCTTGCCTTCAGCCATGGCGCCAATGACGCGCAGAAGACCATGGGCGTCGTTGCGCTGCTCTTGGTGGCCACTGGGCATCTCCACCAGTTTTACGTCCCGCTCTGGGTGCGGATCGCCGCGGCTACGGCTTTGACGATCGGCACGATGCTCGGCGGTTGGCGGATCGTTCACACCGTCGGCCACGGCATCTATCGGATGCACCCAATCGACGGATTGGTCAGCCAAGGAAGTTCGGCGGCGGTCATCCTTGCTGCAGCCGCGGTCGGCGCTCCGGTCAGCACCACGCACGTTGTCGCATCCGGTGTCGTTGGCGTTGGCGCGCAGCGACGGTTGCGCCACGTGCACTGGGCTGTTGTCCGCGAAATCGGCGCCGCCTGGGTGATCACACTGCCGGTGACCGCGTTGGCCGCTGCGGCCCTACTGCCCGTCTGGAAGGTCGTGTTGTGAAGCATCTCCGTGCATGGTTTCTCCCACGCAACCTGGACACCCTCGCCACCCTCGTAGCTCAACTCGAAGTGGTTGAGCACATGCTCGCGACGCTCTCAGCGTGGATTCGCGGCAAGCCGTCAGACACGTCGGTAATCGAGTTGCGAGAGTTCGCAGAAGCCGAGCAGAACTTTCGGCGGCAGTTGAACACTGAGGTCAGGCAAAGCTTCAGTACCCCGCTTGAGTCCGAAGACTTGTTTGAATTCGGTGAAGCCCTCGGTGAAATTGCCGCCTGCACGTATGCCCTGGTGCGGGAAGGCGACCTATCAAATACCGGGCCCGACGGGTGTTTGCAGGACATTGTCGAGGCGATCTCGAACGCATTCGTGTCGCTGGCATCGGCGATTCGCGCGTTGCCGCACGCGCGCGCCGCAAAAATGGCGGACGAAACACTGAGACGGTTGACCGTCGTCGAGCACTCGTACCGAGCAGCCATCGAGGATCTGGAGAATGAACCCAACCTGCACCATGAGCTGCGCCGCCGCGAACTCTACCGTCGCAGTGAGCATCTCGCGGCAGCGGTGCAGGCCCTGGCTCGTCGGGTGTCGTACGCGGTATTCAAGACCGAGTGAGTGGCGTGCACGGTGAAACGCATTGCGCGTTACCGCTAGCAGGGGGGACGAAGTAGTGCTGCCGGCAACTCGTGATTGCCGCCGCCGTCCATGACGGCAGCCTCCCAGCCGACGAGACTGACATCTAGCGGCTTGACCAACCAGGAGGCTTCTAATGACCAAGTCCATTGCCCGCAGCAGCCACACCGTTTCACTACTCAACGGCGAGATTGTGGAGGAATCCGAACTGGGCTCGATGCGCCGAGTCACCGTCGATTCCTTGCCGATTCTCAAGAACCTGTCGATCAAGCGCCTATTGCTCAACCCCGGGACCATGCGCACACCACACTGGCACGCAAACGCCAACGAACTCACCTACTGCGTGTCGGGGACCGCATTGGTGTCCGTCCTGGACAACCACAGTGTGTTCTCAAACTTCATCGTCACCGCAGGGCAGATGTTCCACATCGAGTCCGGTGCGCTGCACCACATCGAGAACATCGGTACCGACGTCGCCGAGTTCATCATCGCCTTCCGCAACGAACGTCCCGAGGACTTCGGCCTGGGAGCTACCTTCGGGGCGTTCACCGACGCCGTGCTGGGCAACACGTACGACCTACCGTCTTCCGACATTGCCAAAATCCGCCGCAGCACCGTCGACCACAAACTGGCAGCTCGCAGCGGCAAAGCGGACGTCCCCTCTGCAGCCCATTTCAACAGTCCGCACAAGTTCGACATCGAAGCCCAGGCCCCTGGTCTCAACTTCGCCAGCGGTAATGCCCGCTTCGCCCGCGACCAGTTCTGGCCCGCCCTGAAGGACATCTCGATGTACTCGCTGCGTATCACTGAAAACGGTATGCGCGAACCACATTGGCATCCGGTCACCGCCGAGATGGGCTATGTGCACTACGGCGACGCCCGCATGACCATCATGAACCCGGACGGCACTCTGGACACTTGGAACCTCACCACCGGCGACATGTACTTCATCCCCCGCGCCTATCCCCATCACATCGAGAACATCGGTACCGACGACTGGCATTTCCTGATCTTCTTCGACCAGCCGTTCCCCGCCGACATCGGCTTCAAAGCCTCTGCAAGCGCCTATTCACAAGAAGTCCTCGCCGCCACGTTCAACACCCACATCGATGATCTGCCGACGTTTCCATTCACCCCCGCCGACCCACTGGTGGTCGCCCGTGTCAACCCGGTCGACGCACACGGAGTCGGCCGACTCTGACCGCCGTTAGTGGTCAACCAGGGTATGCCAGCGACAGTTATCACCGCTGAATACCTTCAGAGCGACGCACCCGGTGGGCACAGCCGATATTCACGGCTAGCCTTAGTGCTAGTCAATCCGCCGGGGGGCGAAAATCGTGAATGTGGACATCAAGACTCGGACCCACTGGCTGTTGGGGTACGGACTTCCCCGCGCGACGCTCAAAGTGCTGGCACGTCGCGGCGACCCTTTCGCTCAGCTACTTCTTGATGACGACCAGCATGACCGCGCCTACGACCTGATCGAGCAGATTCGTCAGCAGGGGCATATGTCGACAGTGTTCGGTGGCAACGCGTGGGTGACCGCCGATCTACAACTCGTTCGAGACATATTGCGCGACAGCAGACTCCGCACCGCCAAGCCGTGCGACCGGTCGCCCTTCCGTAGTGTTCAGCGACTGTTCGCCAAAACCAATCCCGGCGTGATCAACCCCGTGGAGCCGCCGTCGCTGCTGATGGTCGACGCACCCGAGCACGTGCGGCTGCGCCGCCTGGTGTCGCGGGCGTTTACCCCGAAAGCGATCGAGGGGCTTCGAAACCGCATTGATGAGGTCGCCGACGGCTTGCTGAACGAGCTGGGCGAGACCAGTAACTGCGATTTGGTCGCGGCCTACGCCTCGAGGATTCCCATCGAGATCATTGCCGAGATGTTGGGCATTCCCCGCGGAGACACGTCCTACCTCTACGGAGTCGGCGAAACGGTCTCCAAGTTGATCACCACGACCGCGCCGTCCTGGCGCAACTTCGCAACCGCGATCGACGGGTTACGTGAGTTCGAAAGCTACCTCGCCACGCATATCGAACGACTCCGGGGCGGAAGCGCCGACGACAGCATCCTGTCCGCCGTTATCCAGGACACCGAACTCTCCGACTTTGAAGTCAGGACCTTCGCCGGTCTGCTCCTGGGGGCCGGATTCATCACTACGGCACATCAATTCGGCACTGCAGTCGTGGCGCTGGTCAATCATCCAGACCAACTGGCCACGCTCCAGGCGCACCCCGAGGGCTGGGCCAATGCCGTGGAAGAGGTGCTGCGCTACGACTCCGTCTCCCAAATCGGAGTCAGGGTGGCCACCGAGGACCTTCAGGTCGGCGGCTACACCGTGCGGGAGGGCGCGGCCGTCTTCCTGCTCCTTGCCGGCGCCAATCGCGACCCGGCGGTTTTCGAGCGCCCCGATGAATTCGACACCGCCCGCGCCAACGCTCGTGAGCACATCAGCTTCGGCACCGGGAGCCACGTCTGCCTGGGCGCTCCGTTGGCCCGCATGGAACTGCAGCTCGGCCTGCAAGCGCTGTTCGACCGGTTCCCCCGGCTGTGCCTGGCAGGCGTTCCGACCATGAACGACAGCACGCTGTTGCGAGGAATCAGCCATCTCCCCGTCGCGCTCGGACCCTCGCGGGTCAGCCCAGGTTGACGTTCGGGCGTTGGTCGGACAGGCGAATCTGGATCGCCTAAGCAGGCGCCGCCCTGCTCACGTGATTTCGATGAGGTAGAGCGGATCATTTCTCACACGAGGTAGGTCAGCCAACACCGGCTGCAGATGCGGATCACTCACGTGCGAGTCGAACGAGACGAGTACGCCGTCGTGGCGTCCGGCTGACCGGATCACCGTCGCAACGGCGTCGGCCACCGCGTCGATTCCGCTAGGTTCGCCACGCCGGATTGTCTCGGCGACCACCTCGATGCCCTCTGCCGACGGATACGCGAACGCCACCGCCGCCAAACGGCCGCCAAACCACGTCCCTGCGCTACAGGTGAGATCGGCCGCTGCCGCCTCCGTCGCCGCGACCTCCAGCAGTAGGCTCTCGTTGGTTATTGGCGACCAAGGGGCATGAATCCATTCGTAGACCGCAGCAAATGCCTTACCCACCTCGGTGAGGTCCATGCCCTCCAGGCTCCGACAATTCTGGACCGATCGTGTTGCGACCCAACGCTGGACGCCAAGTGCCTGGGGATCGACAATAATGCCTGGACTGCATTGGTATTCGCGGCCGCCGACAGTAGACACGAACGCTATTGCGGCCCTGTTTCGCTGCCGCAACTTGGTCGACAACGGCAGCGACCTGTCAGGACGCAACGCTTTCATCTCTTCGGCCAACTTCGTGCCGATGCCGAGCCGGCGCGCGCGGGCGCAAACCTCTACCACGCACGGAAACCGACCACCGTGCAGCAAGCTCTTCGCCACCGTTGCGCAACCAATCATCTGGTCGCTGGCATCAACGGCAACCCGTGTTCGTCGCCATCCGGGGCCGTCGCAATCAGGTCCGTGCAGCGCATGAAACTGCTCTACCCAAACTGGATCCGCATCTGCATCCAACAAGCTTGTCAGCTGCAACGCATCATCCCCTTGCCACTGGCGCAGCCGAACATCCTCGTAGTTCATGCGAATTCTATTACCAATCAACATCTTTGAGTATCGGCAGGAAACACTGCTAGTCAGCCGCGGCTATCGATGGACGGCCGAGCGCGGCGTTGTCGATCAGCATCCTTGCTCGTTCGTGTGGTCTGCATTCTCGGAAATATCGCCGTTGAGCTTCGACGTAGCGCCGCATGCTGGGATGGTCCGGATCCGGGTCAGTTCCGTCTCGCAGCGCCATCCGTCGCGCTGTTTCGATGAATGGAACATCGAGGAAGACCGAGAAGTCCCAGATCGCAGCGAGTTCGTTGCGGTGCAGGAAGATTCCATCCACGATGAGTACGGTCCCCGGCGCCGCTGTGCGTGGTGCCGGGTTCAGAACCGCATCGGTTGTGAGGTCATGAGCGGCGACTCGGTACTCCCGCGATCCGCCCGGCGAGAACGGTGCGAGGACATCCGCGTGGAAGCGTTCGTAGTTGTAAGAGTCCAACCAAAATCCCTCTGGGGAGTCCCGGCCGAGTCGGTAGCGCACGGCCCGAGTGTTGTGGAAGTCGTCGAGTGACACTCGCACCACAGGTCGTTGCTGCGTGCGCAGGAGTGCGGCGAGTTCGTCGGCGAAGTAGGTTTTCCCGGCTCCGTCTGGTCCGTCGATCGCAACCCTCGGGCAACGCCCGTTCTGGGAGGCGGGTATTCGCATGGCGATTGAACACATGACGTCCGCGGGGCCGGCGGTAGCACCCATTCAGCAGCTCCTCCTCAGTCGTCGAGTCGACTATCAGCGCAGAACTTTGACCATTGCCAGTCCGAGCGGACCATGGCCCTGGCCGACCACATGAAATCCTTTGCGCTCGTAGAGGCGTTGGGCTGGGTTGCGTACGTGCACGTTGGTGCACATCGATGCGGTGACATGTTCCAGATCCGCAAAAAGCGCATCCAACAACAAGCCACCAATGCCTGTCCCGCGCCGGCCAGGCACGACACCGATACACAATTCACGCAATGGCACGCCGCGGGCATCGACGCGTAGCGGCGGATCGCTGAGATACGTCCACACTGCACCGACCGGTGCGCCGCTGTGCTCCTCGGCGATGATCGGCACCACACCATGAGGTGGCAGCAGTTCGAGTACTTCTTGGTCATCAGGATCCGGAAGCGGCCAGTCCTCGATGACGCAGGCGTGGCGTGCCATCTCGATGACGAAGCCCGCATCGCCAAAGGTCGCTGCGCGCAACCGCACTGCGGGTTCGGGGGCCATGTTCAGATTCTTCCAGTCGCGATCTGCGAACGCATCAAGATTTCAGTCAGGGCCGTTCGTCGGTCGCTAGCAGCGCGTGGACATGCATGTCGTGCCACCCATCAACGTGCAATGCCGCACTGCGACGGATCCCTTCTTCTCGGAACCCTGATTTCATCGCAACCCGGCACGACGCCTCATTTCTCATCGAGTGATCAACCTCGATCCGATGAAATCCCGCTTCCTCGAATGCCCATCTGCAGACCATCTTCACCGCAGTCGTGCAAAGGCCGCGACCGCGTGCTGCTGGCAACATCCAGTACGCCACCCCAGCCAGTCCGTCGCCGCGGTCCAGCACCTTGATTGATACTCGTCCAAGCAGCTCGTCGCTCTCCATGTCGGCAAGCGCCCAGCTGGCTTGCGACTCCTCGGCCCAGCCGCTCTGACACGCGCTGATCCATTCGTGAGCTTCCTCAAGCGTGTCGACGACGCGAACGTGCCAACGCTGAATGTCGGGATCCGCGAAGGCTTGCATCACCGCAGGCGCGTCGGTGAGTTTCCATGGTCGCAGGACCGCCTCGTGCCCGACGGGGATCGAGGGATGCTCCGACTTGGACAGCGAACCGGGCGCGATGGTCGGCGAGGTCAACGGCGGCACACGAACATCCTCGCGCAGAGCGCTAGTAAGCGACGCTGCTAGATCGCTGGTGTGTTGGACTGCAGATTCGTGAATGCGAACTCGTTGCGCAATCTCAACACCGGGATGATGCGCAAGAGAGAAGAATGTCTCTATGGCGAACCAGAGCGCCCTGACCGACCAGGAGAAGCAGGCCCGGCTCGACGTCAACCAGCTCAAGCAGCTGGTGGGCCTGGTGGAGTACGACCCGAGCGACGATCCCTTCCCGGTAACTGGTTGGGATGCCATCGTTTTCGTGGTCGGCAATGCCACCGAGGCGGCGAGCTACTTCCAGTCCACGTGGGGCATGGAACTGGTCGCGTACTCGGGGCCGGAGAACGGCAACCGCGACCACAAGGCGTTCGTCCTGCGTTCGGGCTCGGTCCGGTTCGTCTTGAAGGGCGCGGTCAGCCCCGAGAGTTCCCTGGTGGCACACCACGCCAGCCACGGTGACGGCGTCGTCGACATCTCGTTGGAGGTGCCCGATGTCGACCGGTGCATCGCGCAGGCCAAGAGCGCCGGTGCCACGGTCCTGGAAGAACCGCACAACCAGTCGGATGAGCACGGCACCGTGCGCGTCGCGGCCATCGCGGCCTACGGGCAGACCCGCCACACACTGGTGCAGCGCGAGATCGCCGGCACCCGCTACAACGGCTCCTACCTGCCGGGCTACGAACCGGCGACGAGCGGCTACGTCAAACGTGACGACGCTCCCCCACGCCTGTTTCAGGCTTTGGACCACGTCGTCGGCAATGTCGAGCTCGGCAAGATGGACGAATGGGTCGGCTTCTACAACCGGGTCATGGGGTTCGTGAACCTGGCCGAATTCATCGGCGACGACATCGCCACCGACTACTCGGCGCTGATGTCGAAGGTCGTGGCCAACGGCAACCATCGGGTGAAGTTCCCGCTCAACGAACCAGCCGTCGCCAAACGCAAGTCCCAGATCGATGAGTACCTGGAGTTCTACCGCGGTCCCGGAGTTCAGCACCTCGCACTCGCCACCAACGACATCCTGAGCAGCGTCGATGAATTGCGCAGAGCGGGAGTGCAATTCCTCGACACCCCGGATGCCTACTACGAGGCACCGGAACTGCGTGCCCGCATCGGTGAGGTGCGCGTTCCGGTGGAGGAACTGCAGCAGCGCGGCATCCTGGTCGACCGTGACGAAGACGGGTATCTACTGCAGATCTTCACCAAACCGTTGGGTGATCGGCCGACGGTCTTCTTCGAGCTCATAGAGCGCCATGGCTCACTGGGTTTCGGGAAGGGCAACTTCAAGGCCCTCTTCGAGTCGATCGAACGTGAGCAGGAAAAGCGCGGGAATCTGTGATGGCCGAATACCAGTCCGGCTTCGGCAACAGCTTCGAAAGCGAGGCGCTGCCCGGCGCGTTGCCTGTCGGCCGCAACTCACCACAGCAATGCGCCTACGGCCTCTACGCCGAGCAGCTCAGTGGTTCACCGTTCACCGCACCCCGCGCCGCCAACAAGCGGTCCTGGCTGTACCGGATTCGGCCGAGCGTGGCCCATTGGGGCCCCTTCACTCCTGTTGACGCCGAAGGGATTTCGTACTGGCGCTCGGCGCCCGACGACGCGCTCCCGGTTCCCATTGCCCAAATACGTTGGAACCCATTGCCGCTGCCGGATCCTGCGGTCGAGGACACCACGTTCATCACGGGCGTACGCACCATCACGACCGGCGGAGACGTCAACACCCGAACCGGATTCGCCAACAGCATCTACTCCATCACGTCGTCGATGGTGGACTCGTACTTCTACAACGGCGATGCGGAGATGCTGTTCGTCCTGGAGCACGGCGATGTGCGGTTCTGCACCGAATTCGGGATCATCGACGTCGAACCCTGCGAGATCGTCGTCATCCCGCGCGGCGTGAAACTGCGCGTCGAGGTGCCTGGCGGTCCGGCCCGCGGCTATCTGTGTGAGAACTACGGCGGTGTTTTCACTCTCCCTGAGCGCGGCCCGATCGGCGCCAACTGCTTGGCCAATTCGCGTGACTTCCTCACCCCCGTCGCGAACTACGAAGATCGCGAGGTCCCGTCGACGATGTACGTGAAATGGGGTGGCACGCTGTGGCAGGCCGATCTGGCCCAGTCACCGCTGGATGTCGTTGCCTGGCACGGAAACTACGCACCATACAAGTACGACATGCGGCGCTTTTCCCCCGTCGGCCCCGTGCTGTTCGACCATGCCGACCCATCGATCTTCACGGTGCTCACCTCGCCCAGCGAGACGCCGGGAACCGCCAACGTCGACCTCGTGTGCTTCCCCGAGCGGTGGATGGTCGCCGAGGACACCTTCCGACCGCCGTGGTACCACATGAACGTCATGAGCGAGTTCATGGGACTTGTGCGCGGTGTATACGACGCCAAACCTGACGGCTTCGTTTCGGGCGGCGTCAGCCTGCACAACTGCATGACCCCACATGGCCCTGACACCAACGCATTTCACGCCGCCAGCACCGAAGAGCTGAAGCCGGTCAAACAGGAGAACACGCTGGCCTTCATGTTCGAAACCCGGTTCCCACAGAAGGTTACGACGTACGCGGCGAATCTGCCCCAGCGGCAACAGGACTACGCAGACTGCTGGAGCGGCCTGATCAAGCGATTCGACCCGGACAAGCCGTGACCGCACTGGATTTCACTCATGACCCGAGCCGGCGAAGTTGGGTCACCACCGCGAAAGCCGGCAGTGGGTTCCCCCTGCAGAATCTCCCGTTCGGCGTGGTGGCGGGTGCCGCCGGCGAACCTCACGGCGTAGTCCGCATCGGAGATGATGTCCTGGATCTGGGCGGACTGGCCACGTCGGGGTTACTCACCGACGAGGCTCACGCGGCGGCCGAAGCGGCCGCACATGGAACGCTGAATGCTCTGTTCGCCTTGGGTTCTGGACCGCGGACCGCGCTTCGCAGGGAGCTGCATGCACTGCTGGCGGAGGGCGCACCGCACCAGCAGACCGTCGCCGGTCTACTCACCCCGCTCAAAGAGGTCGACGTCCTACTGCCCGCCCGGATCGGGGACTACACCGACTTCTATGTCGGCATCCACCATGCCCGCAACATCGGTGCCCTCTTCCGTCCGGACAGTCCCTTGCTGCCCAACTACAAGTGGGTTCCGATCGGCTATCACGGTCGTGCCTCCAGCGTGCGGGTCAGCGGCACCCCGATCACGCGCCCGCACGGCCAACTGAAGGCCGGCGATGCGTCGGCTCCGGAGCTGGAGCCAACCCGGCGAATGGATTTCGAGCTGGAGCTCGGCGTGTGGATCGGTCCAGGAAATCGCCTCGGCGCGCCGGTGAGTCTCGATGATGCCGAATCTCATGTCGCTGGTTACTGCCTGCTCAACGACTGGTCCGCGCGCGACGTCCAAGCCTGGGAGTACCAGCCCCTCGGCCCGTTCCTGGCCAAGAGTTTCGGCACCACGGTCTCCCCCTGGGTGATCACCCCAGAAGCGTTGGCGCCGTTCCGGATTCCGGCTGCGCGCCTTGAGGAGGACCCCGCTCCGCTGCCGTACCTCGACAGTCCCCTGCACCGGGCGCAAGGCAGACTCGATATCGAGCTGCAGGCCCTCATCTGGACGGCGCGGATGCGCGAAGTCGGGGACGCACCGCAGCTGATCTCACGTTCATCGAGCCGTCACATGTACTGGAGCGTCGCGCAGATGGTCACTCACCACACCAGCAACGGATGCAACCTCCAGCCCGGTGACCTGCTCGGCAGTGGCACGCTGTCCGGGCCCACTGCAGGCTCCGAAGGCAGCCTGATGGAAGCCAGCCATGGCGGGAAAGAGCTAATCACCCTGCCCAACGGCGAGACTCGCACGTTTCTCGAAGACGGTGACGAAGTCATGCTGACTGCCAGAGCGCATCGCCCGGGCGCGGCCAACATTGGTTTCGGCGAATGCGCCGGTGTCGTGGAGCCGGCGATCACCTACCCGTGACCTGAGCAGCATCATGCATCAGGCGCTCCACCATATCGTCGTCCACTGTGGCGAAGAACCCACCGACGACGTCTTCGATCTCGTTGAATCCTCTGGCGCAGAAGAGAACTGGCTGATAGTGCGTGATGTCGTAGGTTTGCACACCCATCCGGCCGATGTTCAGTGGCCGGAGGTCGGCCACATCGATCTGCTGAATCTCCCCATATGACGACAGCAGACCGGCGCCGTAGGTCCGCACTTCCCCATGCTCGCGGACCACCCCGAATTCGAGGGAGAACCAGAAGACCTTCGAGACAAATTCCAGCGCCTCAGTCGTTTTCACGCGCTGCGCCGCCTGGCCGGCCAACCGGTACAACGCCGCGAAACGATCGTGTGCCAGGCAATTGCCGTGGCCGACCACCTCGTGGATCAGGTCGGGCTCGGGCGTGTAAAGCGGCACGGAGTGGTGCCGGATGTACTGGGTGGAGTGGAAGATGCCGTCCGCGAGCAGTCCGTAGAACTCGCGCAGTGGCACCAACCCGGCGGCCGGCACGTACTGAAAGCCGGTGAGCGGCCCCAGTAATTCGTTGACCTCGACGAGCTGCGGGATGCGGTCCTCGGGGAGCCCGAGCCGCTCCCGTCCCTGCAGATACACGGCGCACGCCCGGCGCTGGTGTAGCCGGTGCAGCTCGGCGCACGCGATGCGCCAGACCTCCTGCTCGTCGTCGGTGTAAGACGCGATGGGTGGTGGTGTTCCGGGCTGCCAGTCGATGGCGAGCGCGGCTATCGCGTTGCGGCGGGCGCGGTATTCCGGATCGACGGCACCGGGATGGTCGGCAGCGAGGTGAACGGTGACGCCGTCTTCCGAGCGCGTCACCGGCGCATATAGCTGCGCTTCTTCGAACATCGCTGCCTCCCGGAGGTCCGGGCGTCGCACTGAGCGGCGTCTACAAACCAGGATATGCGCCCTGGTTGCGTGCGACCGCCTATGCGTCGCCCGGGAGTTTCGCCGTCAGGGCTACTTCCGGGTGACCTTGACCATCATCTTGGAGTAACCCTTCACGAAGTTGGATTGCGTGTACTCGGGCTCCCCCACGACCTCGATGTCCTCGAATCGCGCCAGCAGCTCCTCCCACAGGATCTTGAGCTGCAACTCGGCGAGACGGCTGCCCATGCAGCGGTGGATGCCGATGCCGAACGCCAGGTGATGGCGGGCGTTGTGGCGGCCGATGATGAAGTCGTCCGGTTTCTCGAACTTGCGCTCGTCGCGGTTGGCCGAGGCGTACCACATGACGAGCTTGTCGCCCTTCCGGATGAACTGCCCGCCCAGAATGGTGTCTTGCTTGGCGACGCGGCGCATGTACGCCAGCGGTGTCTGCCAACGAATGATTTCGTGGACCGCCTTGTTGATGAGTGCGGGGTCCGCCTTGAGCCGCGCGAACTCCTCGGGGTTCTGGTTCAGGGCGAGCACGCCACCCGTCATCGAATTACGGGTGGTGTCGTTGCCGCCCACGATGAGCAGAATCAGGTTGCCGAGGAACTCCATCGGCCGATCGATCAAGTCCTTGGTGTCCTCGGACGACTGCATCAGCGTGATGAGGTCGAAACCGGGCTTCTCACCGGCCGCCAGCCGCGCCTTCTTGTCGTGCCAAAGGGCGCTGAAAGCGCGCGCCATATCGGCCGCCGCTGCGAACATCTCATCCATGTCGGCCTCGCCACCGGTGGCCGAGGCGCTGCCTGCCACGGTGTCGGTCCAGTACACCAACTTGCGGCGCTGGTCATACGGGAAGTCGAGCAGGGTCGCCAGCATGCGCGACGTCAGTTCGATCGAGACGGTATCGACCCAGTCGAACGGCGTACCTTCCGGCAGCCCGTCGAGCACCTCCTGCACCCGGGTCCTGATGAGCGCTTCCATTTCCTGCAGGTTCTGGGGTGCTACCACGCCCTGAACTGCTCCGCGCTGCTCGTCATGACGCGGCGGATCCATCGCGATGAACATCTCGACGTCCAAGCCCTCGGGCGGGTCGCCGATGATGATCTGCGGCTCAGCGGAGAACCGGTCGTGGTCCTTGTCGACGGTGACGATGTCGTCGTACCGGGTGATCGACCAGTAGGGCCCGAACGGGCTGTTCGGCTGGTAGTGCACCGGCGCCTCGTCACGCAGCCGCTTGAAGTAGGACTGCCAGCGACCCTGGCGGAACATGAACGGGTTGCTCATGTCGATCTCGGCCAGGGGCACATCCGCGGCCTCGGGAATCGGGGATTCGACGAAGACGGGCGACTTGTCGCCGACGACCGACTTCTTCGTCTTCTGATAGAGGTGCATTCCCTTGATCTGCAGGGGCATCGGGATTGTCGATTGCGCCCGGTTGAGCACCGGATCGAGAATCGCTTCCTGCGCCTTGGTGATTGTCTGATCGAGAATGTTCACGAGTTTCTCCGTCTTGTCAGATCTGGAATTTCGAGTAGTGGATCGGCAGGTGACCAGTTCTCGTGCCGTTTGCTGCGCGGCCATGCGGGAATGGTCAGTTCTGAGTCATGTGCGCACGGTGTGGTTCCCGTGATCGATGCCAAAGACGCGGGGCGCACCGTCGAAGCCGACGGCTTCCAGGTGCTTGAGGAGTTCGTGCACCGCCGGTGTCCAATGGCCGGTCGAGCGGCGGACGGTTCCTCGGGTTCGAAGGACAGTGCCGCCCCAGCCGCCGGCCAGCCGCTCCGCGTGGTCTGTGACTGCAACCATGGGACCCTCCTCGCATCGACTGTTCGTTGACAGCAACGCTACGAATGAAAAGGTGCAGCTGGGAGACTCTAAGCGGCCGAATACTTACTCGAAGTGGCAATGCTGAGAGCGGATGTAAGCTACCGGCCGTGGCCGTCCTCGATCAGTACCACCTCTCCGGTGCCTGGAACTTCCGAGACGTCGGCGCACTGCGGACCGACGACGGACGCGAGATCCGACCCGGAGTTCTCTACCGATCGTCGGAGCTGTGTGCGCTGGACGCTGACGGTCAAAGCAACCTCCGCGACCTGGCGATCACCGACGTCATCGATCTGCGTAGCCAAACTGAAATCGCCTGGAATGAACCCGGGCGCGTGGTCATGCCGGTTCTGTTCGAGGCGGCCATCGAGCATGCGTACAGCCGCTTTCCGCTGCTGCCGACCGGCCAACACGCGCTCGCGTACACAATTCGCGTGGTGGCCGAAGCATCCGGTGGCGTCCTCATTCACTGTGCGGCGGGCAAGGATCGCGCCGGCTGGATTGTTGCCGCGCTACTGCGCGCCGCCGGTGTCTGCGGGTCGGACATCCTGGCCGACTACCTGCGGAGCAATGAGTCCGTCGAACCGCTGCGCAGGCACGTGCTGGCCCGCAACGGTGATCTCTCCCAACTCTCGGACAAGACCCTGGGCGTCCACGACGATTTCATCGCCGCATCGTGGCGTGCGGTTGATGAGCAGTACGGCACCTTCGACGCGTACCTGAGCCAGATCGGCGTCGACGAGACCATGGTCGCCGCACTTCGCCGCCGGTTGCTCAGCTGAAACCGAAACGCGCACAACCAATTCGACGAACCAAACGATCTCCGTGCAGCGACTTACTAGATTTGGCAACGTGGTTGATTGGGATATCCCCCGTACACCGGCAAGCGTCGGGGTGCTGCTCGGCCTGGCCGGCGAACGGGGCGTCACCCCGGAAGCTTGTCTGGCCGGCTCCCGCCTGACCGTTCGCGGTCTGCAAAGCCCGAGCGCCGAGGTCACCGCACGCCAGGAATTGACTGTCGTCGCGAATCTGCTTGAAGCGCTTGACTATCCCGACGATCTCGGTGTCGAAGTGGGACTTCGCTATCGCCTGGCCACCTACGGAATCTTCGGATTCGCATTGATCAGCAGCCCGACCTTGCGCAGTGCGATCGATGTTGGCGTGCGGTATCTCGATCTCACGTTTGCCTCATCGCGGCTTGGCACCCGGGTGGTCGACGACGAGTTGCAGTTCGTCCTGGAGGCGCCAGGGACACCGGACCGCATCCGCAGGTTCGATATCGACCGGTTGGCCACGGCCATCGCCGTGATCAAGCGCGAACTATCCGCGGACCTGCCGCCCTTCGGGGTTCGTTTCACTCATCCGCGCCCGGCCAGTGTCGACCGGTACGTCGCCGCGTTCGATACCGAGCCAGAGTTCGATGCACCCGAGAACCTGCTGATTCTGCCCGCCGGCTTGCTCGACCTCCCACTGCCACAGGCCAACGCCTACAACTCCGCTGCCACCCAGGAGCAATGCCGCAATCTCCTCGAAGAACGCCGCAGCCGGACCGGGCTCTCCGGTCAGGTTCGCGACCTGCTCCTCGCGTCGCCGGCGCAACCGCCGAGCGCGGACGAGATCGCCCACGCCCTGCTGATGAGCCCGCGGACGCTACGCCACCGACTCGGCGCCGAGGGAACTTCCTATCGCGAACTGCTCGACGAGATTCGGCAGCGGCTCTCGGAGGAAATGCTGATCGGCGGCCGCTTGACGGTCGCCGAGACGGCTAGCCGACTTGGGTACGTCGAGTTGTCGAGTTTTTCGCAGGCTTTCCGCCGCTGGCACGGGATGAGTCCGCGCGCCTTCCGCGCTTCCCGCAGCTGAACCCGAGGAAGCGAAAAGTGTTGCGCCCAATGGACGTCGCAGTGCCTATGTCGCGGTGTCCCACCAGTTGAGCACCCGGGTCCCGTACAAGGTGAGCCACTTCGACGGCTGTCCGGGTGGTACGTCGACTTCGAACCACACTCGACCTGGTTGCCGGCCGGTCTGCAACCACGTGCCGTCGGGCTGCCTGGCAGCCCGAACGATGGCCATCGCCTCGCTGATCCGAGGATCGGGAACTGTGCCCTCGTGTAGTGCGGCGAGGCGGAAATACTCGCAGGCGTTGAGGGCGCTGTACGACCAGCGAATGGGATAGCCGAAATCGTTGATCCATTGCCCCACTGGCTGATTCGTCGTGATCCGGTTGATCAATCGGCGTTCGAGTAGGTACTCCTCGCCGCGACGGCGCGCAGCCCGGATCTCGGTGGTACCACCAGTGGCTGCCTCGAACGCGAGCAGCCCTTTCAGCGAGTTCAGCGTGGAATGAAACGACGATCGGTGCGATCCCTCGACCCACTCGCAGTTCCACCCGCCGTCAGGCAGCTGATGTTCGAGAAACCAGTCTGCGATGCCGTTGACGTTCGCGCCCAGCCACAGCCCGTTGGCCAGGGTCCAGGCATTGATGCAGCAATCCACTTCGCCCGCCCAGTAAGGCAGGTTGTCGTACTCCCAGCGGCAGTGTTCGTCGAGCAACTCGGCGGTCCGGCGTTCCCGCAACACCGAGGCGTCAAGGCCCCACTCTCGCAGTGCGTTCAATGTCCACGTTGTGGCGGTCCACGGCTGTCCATCATCGGAGCCGGCGGGGTCGTCGAAGTCGTAGTCTGCCGGGAAGAAGGCGCCGCCGGCCCACTGGCCGTCGGCGTCCTGCAGAGTGAGCAGACGCGCGCCGAAGCCCTCGGTCGCGATCCGCGACCGCGTCGCCTCCCATACCTCAGGCGGGGCATCGAGCAGATCGCGCTCGACTTGCCAGCGCAACGTCGGGTCGGATTCCAGCAGCCAGTCCTGCAAGGCCCCGCTCGTCATCCGACCGCCATCACACTACGAGCAATAAACTTGGCCGTTGAGAACACAATTCGACGGTGGCGTGTAGGTGCCACTCAGCACGCCCCGAATCCCACCGTTGGCTGAACCACCCGGCGGGATCACCCGATTCCAGCTCGCGGGGCTGATCACGTAGTGCGTGCCGTACTGGGTAAAGGTGCTGCTCCACGCGTGCGAGATGGACTGCCCCATCGGCATATCGAACTCGAGCTTCCAATCCGTCATCGGCACCGTGCTGTAGTTGGTGATGACGTAGCGCGCGATGAAGCCGTCCTGCCACGTGTGTTGCACCACCAGCCGCGCTCCGGCCGCAGCCGCGTGAGCCACCGCTGTGCCGGCAAGTCCGAGAACGACGACCGCCAGTGCGGACACGACAATGTGAAGCGCTGTGCGCCAGCGCTTCACATGAGAGCCCAGTCCAGTCATTGCATCCAAGGTTAGGCCCGACGAGGAACGCCCTCGCCAACGGCGCAGGTGAGCAGCCAGACCTTTGCGCGATTGATACCGTCACGAGATTTTCGCCGCAGTTGACTGCGATGGCGGATTTCCGCCAGCACCCCATGCCATACGACCAATAGCGTCGATGCGTGACCACAACTGCACAACGCAATCCGGTAATCACCGGAACCACAGTCCTTTTCATGTCGCTGGCCGCGGCCTTGGGTACCGCGACGATCTACCCGCTGCAGCCGGCCATCACCGACATCGCGCGATCGCTGGAGTCGGGGCCGGTTGCAGTCGGTGCGGCCTTGGCCTGCGGTCCGATCGGCTATCTGCTCGGTCTTGCTCTGCTGGTGCCCTTGGTGGACAGATTCTCGCCGCGGCGCGTCATCGCTGTGCAGTTCTTCGCGTTGGGCGGCGCACTCGTGTTGACCGCCGCCGCCGACGCCGTCTGGGTGATCGGCGTTGGATTACTACTGACCGGCGCCTGCTCCTCCGTGGGTGCGGGCTTGAGTTCTGTCGTCGGACGGCTCGCACCCGAGCATCGGCGTTCGACCATTCTGGGTATCGTCACCGCCGGGATCTCCGCGGGCATCCTGGCCGGTCGCATCGCCGGTGGCTGGTTGACCGATGCGATCGGCTGGCACGCAATGCTTCTCGTTGTCGCCGCAGCCACCTTGGCTGTCGCGGGTGCGTGTCTGATGTTCCTGCCGACCGAACCCGGAACGGTCGGGCAGAACTACCTCGCCGGATTGGCGTCGGTGCCGGGACTGCTGGTGCGAGACCGGGTGCTACGCCGTGGTGCCGTGCGCGGCGCCCTGTGGTTCTTCGCGTTCTGCGCGGTGTGGTCGGGAATCGCCATCGCGTTGTCGCAGATGCCATTCTCATTGTCCGCAAAAGAGATCGGACTCTATGCGCTGGCGGGCATCGCCGGTATCTTCGCGACACGCATCGCGGGCGGATGCACAGACCGGTTCGGCTTCCGGCCGGTGCTTCTTGTGGGTCTCGCGGCCGCAGGCGCCGCATGCCCGGTTCTTGCGTTCAGGTTGGACAGTCCTGTGGCGACGATGGTCGCTCTCGCAGTGTTCGATGCCGGGCTGTTCGCGGCGCAGGTCGCGAATCAGACCACCATCTTGGCGATCGATCCGTCCGCGCCAGCCCGCTTCAACAGCGCGTACATGATGGTCTACTTCGTCGGCGGGAGCCTCGGGACCGCGTTCGGTGCGGCCGCAGTCACCTCATGGGGTTGGCCGGCGACTGTCGGCGCTTGTGGTGCAGCACTTCTCATCGCCGCGCTGCTCAGTGGCGATCGACTGCGGCGCATGCCGTGAGTGCCGCCTCGATGGTGGCGTCGATCAGGACGTCATCGATGGGCCCGATCGGCGGTAGCGCTGCCCGCAGCAGCAGTGGACCGGTCAGCAAGTCGGAGATGACGTCCGGGTGCGCGGACGGCGCGATCTCGCCGCGGTCGGCGGCGCGGGCGAGCAACGCGGCGACCGAGCGGCGGCGTGGTTCCATGAACCGCGCGTAGAACACCTCGGCCAGCTGCTCGTCGTTCCTGAGGTCGCTCAAGACGCCGGCCAAGCCCGCCTGCACCATCGGATCGGTGAAAAAGAAGCGCTGAAGTTCCTGAATCGCCCGCAGGTCATCCCGCAGATCGCCGCTGTCGGATGCGGGGTCCAGCCCGAAGCGGCTCACCAGCAGCGTGACCACCAACTCCCCCGGCGTCTTCGCCCGACGGTAGATCGCCGCCCGGGTGGTGCCTGCCATCTTGGCGATCCGGTCGATGTTCACCGCTGAATAGCCATGCGAAAGCAACACCGCCTCAGTCGCATTCGCGATGGCGGTGTCCAGGACAGTGTCGCGTGGACGACCTCGAAGACCAGACATGTGCTCGTCCGAACTTTAGCGTTGACCGATTAACGATGCAGACTGTACCGTAAATGAATGCAGACAATCTGGATCCTCGGTGCGACCGGCAAGGGCGGCCGTGCCATCGCTTCTGAACTGATCGGCGCCGCCGGCGCCGAAGTTGTTCTCGTCGGACGTGACCACGACCGGCTCGCCGCAGCTGCGGCATCGTTGGGCGGCCAGAGCCGGATCGTGGTGTCCGCCGGCCCGTCCGAGTTGACCAAGCTGATCGCAGCCGAAAAGCCGACCGTCGTGGTGAACACCATCGGCCCGTTCGGTGAGACCACGGCCCCGCTGGCCCGCGCCTGTCTGGCCGCCGGAAGCCACTACGTGGACCTCGCGAACGAGCTGCCGCCGGTACAGGAATTGCTGGGCATGGATGCTGGCGCGAAGCGGGCGGGCGTCACGTTGGTCACCGGCGCGGGATTCGGTGTGCTCGCGACTGAGGCGCTGGTCCTCGAGTTGGCCGACGGTCGGCCGGCGGCGGCCCGCGCGACGGTGGCGGCCATGCCGACAGTCGATGGCTTGGGTTCGGCGGTACTGGCCAGCGTGGTCGATGCGCTCGCCAACGGCGGCCGGCGCTACCGCGACGGGCAGCTGCAGCGGACCCGGCTGGGCGCCGACCACGCCTGGATTCCCTTGCCCGACTTACCCGCAATTCAAGCCCTCGCGGTCCCCACCGGCGAGCTCGAAGCGGCGCGTCGCGCATCCGGTGCCGGAGACGTGCTGGCCTTCTCCAGCGAAGTGCCCAGTGGACGCGCCGTCCGCGCCGTCCTCCCCGCGGTGTCGGCTCTGCTGTCCGCGCGCCCGGTCCATGCCGCGGTGCAGCGTCTGATCAGCCGGACCAAGATGACTCCCCCAGCCAAGTCCGGCGACGTCTCCTGGGCGTACGCCCGGCTCGAATGGCGCGACGGCACATGGGGTGAGGCGTGGCTGCGAACCGGCGAGGGCTACGGCTTCACTGCCCGCGTCGCCGCGTTGACTGCCATGCGGTTGAGCGAAGGGCAAGGCCGCCCGGGCGCGCTCACCCCGGGCGCGTTGTTCGGCGCCGACCTGGCTCGGGACGCGGGCGCGCAGATCATCGTCGCGGGTTCGGTGGCGTCGTGAGCGACCACACCATGAGCCGGCGCCAGTTGCGGATCCCGGCACGCGGAGGCGAGGAGCTCGACGCCTGGGTGTACGTGCCCGACCGGTCCGGCCCGGTTCCCGTCGTCGTCATGGCGCACGGGATCGGAGGCATCAAAGCCGGCGGGCTGGCGCCGTTCGCAGAACGATTCGCCGCCAGCGGTTTCGCCGCGGTCGTCTTCGACTATCGCCATTGGGGTGAATCCACCGGCGAGCCAAGGCAATTCCTCTCCATCCGCCGCCAGCGGGACGACTACCGCACTGCCCTCGCGTGGGCTCGCGGCCAAGAGGAGTTCGACTCGACGCGAATGTTCGTGTGGGGTACGTCATTTGCGGGCATGCACATAGTCGAGCTCGCCGCGAGTGAGCCCGGCCTGGCCGGCGCCATCGCGCAATGCCCATTGGTAGACGGGTTCGCCGGGCTGACCAAGATCCCGCCCCACCGCGCACTCCGCCTGACCGGATACGCCCTGGCCGACCTCGCCGGCTCTGTAATTGGCTCGCGCCCAGTGTATTTGCCGATCAGCGTTCCGCCTGGCCAGCTCGGGGTGATCGCAACTGAAGACGCGATAGTCGGCATGGACAGACTCGACCCAGGCGACGGTTCCTGGTCCAACGACATCACCGCGCGGTCGTTGCTCGACATATCGGTGCATCGCCCGGTGCGCCGAGCCCGGCACGCTCAGTGCCCGCTGCTCATGGTTGTCGCCGAGCAGGACACCATGGCCCCCACCGGACCGGCGCTGACGGTGGCCACCAAGGCGCCGTTGGGCGAGCTGTATCGCAGCCGCGGCGGACATTACGACGTCTACGCCGGCGGGATCGATCACGAGAACGTAGTGCGCGTCGAAATGTCCTTCCTGCAACGGCATTCAGGGATTCCCGACCGTTGAGCGCGGTAATGAACCGTTCCAGACACAAATTTTCGAGGCGATCGTCACGCGTTTGTCAAGGTCGGCGAGGGCGGGCTTCGAGCAGGACTCAGCCGGGTTGACAAGGTGAGAAGGTCCACACCGAAAACCGGCTCTAGCTGCGGAAATACGGCGGTACCGTCGAATTCATGACGATCGACACGATGGACTGGGACGGCGCATATCGAGAGGACGGTTTCTTCGAGGGTCCGCCGCCGTGGAACATCGGCGAGCCCCAACCCGTGATCGCCGACCTGATCCGATCCGGCGCGTTCCGAAGCGACGTGCTCGATGCCGGCTGCGGGCACGGCGAAGTGTCCCTCGCGTTGGCCGGGGCCGGCTACACCGTCGTCGGTCTGGAGCTTTCCGATACCGCTGTCGCATGGGCCCAACGGTCGGCGGCCCAACGCGGCCTGCTCAACGTGACCTTCGCCCAGGCCGACATCACCGCTTTCACCGGGTACGACGACCGCTTCTCCAGCGTCGTGGACTGCACCCTGTTCCACGCGCTACCGGTAGACAAGCGTGACGCTTACTTGGAATCCGTGCACCGCGCCGCTGCGCCGGGCGCCGATTACTACATTCTGGTCTTCGCCAAGGGTGCCTATCCAGCAGACATGGCGTCCAAGCCCAATGAGGTCGATGCCTACGAACTACACGCCGAGGTCGGACGCTACTTCGACATCGACTTCATCCGCCCGGCACCGATCCTGGCCAAAGTCCAATCCCTGCCCGGACTTCCAGATCTGGCACTGCCCTTCGAACGAGACGCACTCGGGCGTCTGCAATTCCCCGGATACCTCCTGCACGCCCACAAAGCGCTGTCCGCCACGACCCGAGACGAAACGTAGCGAGCCACTTCGAACGCCGCCCGGCGATGCTCAGATGGTGCGTTTCAGGCCGACGTGAGCGGCGTGGTACCCAAGCCGGTCATAGAACGCACGAGCCTGTTCGCGCGCTTCGTCCGTGGTCACCTGCGCCAACCGAGCACCGTGCGCCCGGCCGTATTCGTGTGCCCACTGCACCAGGGCTGTACCCAAACCCTGTCGACGCTCGGCAGCGGTAACGCGCAATCCTTCTATCTGCAGTCGGGTCGAACCACCACGGGACAGCCCGGGAATCACGGTCAACTGGACGGTCGCGACGATCACGTCAGAACCGTTACGGACCACCCCGAGATAGTTGGAATGGTCACGGACTAGGACGTCATACGCCGCCTCGTAGTCTTCCAGGTCCGCGGTTTCGCGATCCTGACCGAATTGGTCGTCGGATAGCAGCGCGACGATCGACGCGACATCGTCACGGCCCGCCCGTTCCACCCGGAAACTGCGGTCCCCCACGTGCAGCAGTCCCCGAACCGACGTTCGTGCCTGCGCCTGCAGACGCGTCACCAACAGGTCGAGCCAGGCCCCGACATTCGTTCGGGCTTCACGGGTGTCGGGGTAGCGACACCGCAGATGCAGGCCTGACTCGTCCAGGATGAACCAGAGCATGACTCCGTCGGTCTGGATGGCGGCGCTCACGTACTGAGCATCCAGCCCGACGTCGTCGATGCGGACCGGAAGCCGCCGCAGGTCCAGCCAGGAGATCGCGAACATGCCGGGCGACATCGGCATGCCGCCCCACGGGGACAGCACGTCCGCCAGTGGCCAGGACCCGAGCTGCACTGCCTCTTTGACGGCGTTGGCCGCGGCGAGTGGTTCGGCGACGGTCGACTCCAGTACCGAGTTGGTGATGAACCAACCCACCGAGTCGTGCCAATTGGTATCGAAGCGACTGTGCACCGGGAAAACGGCGCGCAGCGGCGCGTCCGCCAGCTCCCGGGTCACGGATGTCATCGCAGCCACGGCCAGCGCCAGCGTCGACACACCGTCGTTGCGGGCCTGCACGGCGAACGCCGCACCAGCATCGACATCGAACACATCCCGGACCTCGACGCGCTCTGGACCCAGCTCGGGCTCGCCCAACGGCAGCGGAAATCGCGGCATCACCCCTCCGCTGTCGGCGATGATGCGTGCCCAGGTCTCCCGGACGTGGTCTGGCGCCGCGGGACGGTCGAGCAGCGCCTGGGTGTGCTCAACAAATGCGGGTGCCTGCGGAAGCGACACAGTACGTCCGATTCGCGCGTCGGTGAGCAGTGCCAGCAGATCCCGAGCAATCACCAGCATCGACCACATGTCGACGTGGCTGTGGTCGGCGGCAATCACGACGGTCAACCCAGCCGCGGTTTCCAACAGGCACAACCGGTGTGAGGGCCGCTGATACGGCGAGCAGGCCGCATCCAGAACACCTTGCAGCGCATCGTTCACCGCCTGGCCGGCAGCTATCTCGTGCTCGACCCATCCGCCGGGACTGACATCGATCTCATGTAGTTCCGGATCGCCGTTCGGACCCGCCGAGAATGCGGTCCGCAACGTGCCATGGCGGGCTACCACCGCCAGCCACGCGTCGGCCAGCGATTCCCGGCTCACCCGCGCCGGCAAGCGAATGGACAACGCCATCCACGAACCGGGCCGGGCCCCGGCCGATACGTGAATCCGCTGGTCGAAGGACACCGGAAGGCGCCGACCCAGTGCGGACACCGTGATGTCATAGCCCCAGAGGCGCCCGAACGGTAGTCGCAAGTGCGAGACGTTCGTGAGCCGCATGGCGGTACCCTAGCGCCCCGGTTAGCCTGAATGCTCAGTCGGCGGGTCGACTCCGCAGCGAGCCGATCGGTTACGGAAAGAGTTGCCTGATGCCTACTTTCGCAGTTCCCGGAGCCGAGCTTGCGGTCGAACTGAGCGACGAAGGTGGTCACCCCGTCGTCCAGTTACACGGACTCACCTCCAGCCGGGCACGCGATCGGGTGCTCAATCTCGACCTCGGCCGGGGGCTCAGCGGGACGCGGTTGCTGCGCTATGACGCACGCGGACACGGCAAGTCGACGGGTCAGAAGGTACCCGAGGACTACCGATGGGAACAGCTCGCCGATGACTTGCTGCAGCTGCTCGACCGGTGGTTTCCCGGTGAACCAGTGCACGGAGTCGGGCCGTCGATGGGCACCGGCACGCTGTTGCATGCGGCTTCCCGCGAGCCTGAACGGTTCGCGGGTCTGACGCTGATGGTGCCGGCCACTGCGTGGGAGACGCGGCGTGCACAGGCCGCGAACTACGAGGTGGCGGCCACGTTCATCGAGACCGAGGGGGTCGGGGCATTCATTGCCGCTGCCCGTGGTGCGCCGCGGCCGCCGGCCACTGTGGGAGCGCCCGAAACAGTTCCCGACGTCGCAGACGCCCTGCTGCCGTCACTGCTTCGGGGTGCCGCGCTGAGCGACCTGCCGGCTCCCGAAGCCATCGCGCGAATCGATGTGCCGACAACCATCCTGGCCTGGATCGACGATCCGGCCCATCCGATCTCGACCGCGGAATCCCTTGCCGCCCTGATGCCGAGGTCGACACTGACGCTGGCTTACACGCCGGAGGATGTCGAGACCTGGCCCAAGATTCTGAGCCAGGATGTCGGCCGCCGAAGTTGACCTCGACTGAACGCCGCCTTTGACATCGACGTAACACTGCTGCCATGAGGCGTCCCTAGTGTGAAGCGGTCATTCACGTAGGGAGAGGAATTCCATTGAGCGGAAATGCCACCCGCTTGCGAGCGATCGCCGGCGTCCAGGCCTATGCGCCCCCGGCGTATACCTTCGACCCTGCTGAAGCGCCCGGTGAGATCTTTGGCACGAACGTATTCACCAAGGCCGAGATGCAGGCACGCCTGCCCAAGGCGATCTACAAATCGGTGGTGGCCACCATCGAGAAGGGCGCCAAGCTCGATCCGGCGGTCGCCGATGCCGTCGCGGCCGCGATGAAGGACTGGGCGCTGGAGAAGGGCGCGACGCACTACGCGCATGTGTTCTATCCGATGACGGGCCTGACGGCTGAAAAGCACGACAGCTTCCTCGAACCGGTCTCTGACGGACAGGCGCTGGCCGAATTCGCCGGCAAGACACTGGTGCAGGGTGAGCCCGATGCATCGAGCTTTCCGTCCGGCGGCCTGCGGTCCACATTCGAGGCTCGCGGATACACCGGCTGGGACGTAACCAGCCCGGCGTACATTCTGGAGAACCCGAACGGCAACACCCTGTGCATCCCAACGGTGTTCGTGTCGATGACCGGTGAGGCGCTGGATTACAAGACCCCGCTGCTGCGCAGCCAGCAGGCCATGGGCATCCACGCAGAGCGCATCTTGACGCTGTTCGGCCACAAAGACCTGGAGAAGGTCGTCTCGTTCTGCGGTCCCGAGCAGGAGTACTTCCTGATCGACCGGCACTTCTTTCTCGCCCGGCCCGACCTGATCAACTCCGGTCGCACCCTCTTCGGAGCCAAACCGCCCAAGGGCCAGGAGTTCGACGACCACTATTTCGGCGCGATCCCCGACCGAGTGCTGGGTTTCATGATGGACACCGAGCGAGAGCTGTTCAAGCTCGGCATCCCCGCCAAGACGCGCCACAATGAGGTCGCCCCCGGACAGTTCGAGGTGGCCCCGATGTTCGAGCGGGCCAACATCGCGTCCGATCACCAGCAGTTGCTGATGACCGTGTTCAAGACCATCGCCAAGAAGCACGGCATGGAATGCCTGTTCCATGAGAAGCCATTCGCCGGAGTGAACGGCTCGGGCAAGCACGTCAACTTCTCGGTCGGCAACGCCCAGTTGGGGTCGTTGTTGGTACCGGGCGACACGCCGCACGAGAACGCTCAGTTCCTGGTGTTCTGCGCGGCCGTCATCCGTGCCGTGCACAAATTCGCTGGGCTGCTTCGGGTTTCGGTCGCGTCGGCGACAAATGATCACCGTTTGGGTGCCAATGAGGCGCCGCCCGCGATCATCTCGATCTTCCTGGGCGATCAGCTCGCCGACGTCTTCGAGCAGATCGCCAAGGGTGCTGCGACATCGTCAAAAGGCAAGGGCAGCATGATCATCGGTGTCGACACCCTGCCGGTGTTGCCGACCGATCCCGGCGACCGCAACCGAACCAGCCCGTTCGCGTTCACCGGCAACCGATTTGAGTTCAGGGCGCCGGGCTCGGGGCAGACTGTGGCGGTCCCGATGATCGTCCTCAACACCATCATGGCCGACTCGCTGGACTACTGCGCGACCGTCCTGGAGCAGGCGATCGCCGACGGTGAGGAGTTCGACACCGCGGTGCAAAAGCTGCTGACGGACATCGTCACCGAGCACGGTGCGGTGGTCTTCAACGGCGACGGTTACTCGGAGAACTGGCAAGCCGAGGCAGCCGCCCGCGGGCTACCGAATCTGAAGACCACGCTGGACGCCATCCCGGAACTGATCAAGCCCGAGGCAATCGCGGTCTTCGAGAAGTACGGCGTTTTCAACGAGCGGGAGTTGCACAGTCGGTACGAGGTACGTCTGGAGCAGTATGCGCTGACGATCCGCGTCGAGGCCAAACTGGCGCTCGAGATCGGTTCCACCACCATTCTGCCGGCCGCCCTGCGCTACCAAACCGAACTCGCGCAGAACGTCGCGGCGTTGACGGCGGCTGGTATGACACCGAGTTTGACGCTGCTGCAGTCGATCTCGGAGCCGATCAGTGCACTCAGCGACGCCTTGGCAACGTTGACGACGGCGCTGGCAGATCATTCGGCAGCGTCGGCCTATGACGAGGCCAAGCACGCCCAGGTGGCGCTGTTGCCCGCGATGGACGCAATCCGTATCGCGGCCGACGCGCTGGAGAGCGTCGTGGCCGACGACCTGTGGCCGTTGCCGACGTATCAGGAGATGCTCTACGTCCTCTAACTGACGTCCGACCGACCCGGTTTGCAGAACACCAGCAAACCTTTGGCCACCAAGCGCATACTCGACGCGAGATCGTTTCGGCGGCCACAGGGAAGCGGTGGTGAATCTTGCCATGACTGGTTCACAGCACGCCGATCAATGCGAAGTCTGCATTCTCGGCGCCGGTATCGCCGGCCTCAACGCGCTTGTCGTTGCTGCCCAGTACCTGGGCAGCAACGACAAGGTGGTGCTCGTCGATCGGCGGCCACGCGTCGGTGGGATGTGGGTCGACACGTACGACTATGTGCGACTGCACCAGCCGTATCAACTGTTCACCGCAGGCAACATCAAATGGACGCTGGGCAAGGAACGCGGTTACCTGGCAAGCAAGCCGGAAATCCTCGACCACTTGCAGCACTGCCTGAACGTCGTGTCCCGACAGGTCGACGTCGACGAGCGCTTCGGTTGGTCCTATGTGTCGCACGAGGAGACCGACCGCGGAGTTCAGGTGACTCTGCAGGACCCGGCCGGACAAACGCGATTGGTCGAGGCCAAGCGATTGATCAAGGCGTTCGGCTTCCAGGTCGACCCGAACCCGCCGCTGCCGGTCTCCAGCAAACGAGTCCGGTCGACCACACCCAACGACCTCGGCCAGGTCGTCGAATCCGATGCGCCGGTCTGGATTATCGGCGGAGGCAAAACCGGCCTCGACACCGCGCACCTGCTCATCACCCGGTGCCCCGGACGCGAGGTGAACATGGTGGTCGGCCGCGGGTCGATCGCGCTACGACGTGATGTCCTGCTACCAGCAGGATTCCGTGGGCGCTGGTTTGGTGGCATGCCGTTCACCACCCTCGGCGCTCAACTCGCAAAGCGATACGACGGCACGAACGAAGACGAGTTGCTCCGCTGGTACTACTCGGCGCTCGGCACCGGCCCGACAGGCGAAAAATGCGACTTCGCCTATGGCTTTGGCGGCGTGACGTCCGACGCGGAGATGGCAGTCATCACGGGCGGCCTGCGCCGAGCCGACAACGAGCGTTTCACTGACGCGGTCGACCGCAACGGTTCACCAGAGCTCGTGTTCCGCAGCGGACGAACCGAGAAAGTGCCCGAAGGCACCTGGTTGGTCAACTGCACGGGATTGTTGCTGCGTAGTTCGCACCCGTATGAGCCCTTTGTGTCCCCGTCAGGCCGCACACTGTCGATACAACAGCGGTCGACAGCCATCCCCCTCACGCTCCAAGCCGCCTACTTCCTGAGCCACCTGATGTTCACCGGCGGACTGCACACCCTGCCGTTGTATGAGCTCGATGCCGAAGGTCTGCGCGACAAATTGGGACGGTCGCCGCTACCCGCAGGATTCCCCCTGACGCTCTACAACCTGAGTCTCGCATTCGACCATCTGCCGGCCAAAGTGTTCGCGGGTTTCGGCTCGGACCTGCTGCTCTGGTATCCGCTGCCCCGACGGCTGGCCGCCATGCTGCGATTTCAGCGCACCCACCGTCGGGACCGGGAACACCATCGGGCCACGCTGGACACGATCCGCGAGCGGTACGACGTCCGCTGCGGGCCGCTGGAGCATCTCGCCGGCCGGGCGTGAATCGCGCTGCGCGCCTCTGTCGATTCAGACGCCCGTCACACCGTCGATACGTTCGCGGAGGACGTCGGCATGTCCGCAGTGGCGGGCGTACTCCGCGATCATGTGCGTGTAGATCCAACGCAGGCTGACCTCGCTGTCCATGAACGGGCTGACCTCATCGAGCCGACGAGCCGCGCAGTTGGCACGCGCATGGGCAATCTCGTCCTGCCAGATCCGAAATGCGATCTGATACGACGACTCCGCCGACAGCTCGAAGCCGCCGTCGTGGCCCGCAGGGTGATCCGTAGGCCCGAAAATCGGTGGTGCCTGCTCGCCGGCGAGCACCCGGCGAAACCAGTTCCGCTCCACTTCCGCGGCGTGCCGCATCAGCCCCAGCAGCGTCAGCTCGGACGGCGGCGCTGACGCGCTGCGCAACTGGTCGTCGTCGAGACCCTCGCATTTCAGTGCCAACGTCGCACGGTAGAAGTCCAGCCAACCTTCGAGTGTGGTGCGCTCGTCGGCGCTCATGGGCGGTACTGGCCGCTGCACGGAAGTCACGCTTCTCGATGGTGCCAGCTCACCCCGACATCCTGCTGATCGCGAGCGACAATCCCCGGTCTGTCGAAATCCGGGGTCGCCATTCGTGTAGAAGGTGAAAGGTGGCATCAGGCCGCCCCCTGCTCAAGGAGTACAGGTGACTTACTACTTGCTTGCGATGCATCAGCCGGTCGGCGATCCACCTCCGCCGGACGTGCTGGGACCGATCATGGATGCGCTCGACGCGGTCGAGGACGACATGCGGTCAGCCGGGGTGTGGGTGTTCTCCGGCGGTCTGCACGGTCCGGAGGCGTCAACCGTCGTGCGAGTTCATGATGGCGCAACAGTGACGACCGACGGACCGTACGTCGAAGGCAAAGAGCACCTCGGCGGGTTCACCATCATCGACGTGCCGGACCTGGACGCCGCCCTCAGCTGGGCACACAAACAGGCAGAAGCCGTGCGACTCCTGCCCATCGAGGTACGCCCGTTCCGGGGCGATCTGAGGGGCTGATCGCGACCGTGCCCCAGCTGCCGCCCACCGAGATCGCCGATGTGTTCCGGCGCGAGTACGGACGGGCAGTGGCAGTCCTGGTCCGTCGCTTCGGTGATATCGACCTCGCCGAAGAGGCGGTCCAGGACGCCTTCACCAAGGCGCTGGACCGCTGGCCGCACACAGGGACCCCGCCGAGCCCTGCCGGCTGGATCATCACGACCGCGTCGAACTCGATCATCGACCGGTTCCGGCGAGAGTCGGTTCGCGATGAACGGCACGCCCAAGCGGTACTGCTCTATCCGGAGCCCGACGACGAAGTGATCGAAGGGGGTCCCGTGCACGACGACCGCCTGCGCTTGATTTTCATCTGCTGCCACCCGGCGCTGTCCATCGAAGCCCGGATCGCCCTGACCTTACGGTTGCTCGGGGGCCTGTCCACGGGCGAGATCGCTCGCGCGTTCCTGATCTCGGAATCGACTGTCGCCCAACGGCTCGTCCGCGCCAAGCGCAAGATCCGGGACGCGCACATCCCCTATCGCGTGCCACACGATGCCGACCTGCCCGAGCGCGTGCACGGCGTGCTCGCCGTGGTGTACCTGATCTTCAATGAGGGGCATACCGCAAGCTCCGGCGCGGATCTCGTGCGCGCCGATCTCACCGACGAAGCACTACGTCTCGGCCGGCTGCTGGCGGAGTTGATGCCGGACGAACCCGAGGTCCTGGGGCTGCTCGCCCTGATGCTGCTGACCGACGCGCGGCGCGCAGCACGCACAGATGCAGAAGGGAATCTGGTCCTGCTGGCCGACCAGGACCGCAGCCGGTGGGACCGCGGTCTCATCGCCGAGGGGCAGACGCTGGTCCGCACGTGCTTACGGCGAAATCGACCGGGGCCCTATCAAATCCAGGCGGCCATCAACGCCGTACACAGTGACGCGTCGGTCGCATCCGCCACCGACTGGCGTCAAATCCTCGCGCTGTACGACCAACTGATGGCCATCGCCCCGACTCCCGTCGTCGCGCTCAATCGTGCGGTGGCAGTGGCCGAGGTGCAGCACCCGCGGAGGGCCTTGGATCTGGTGGACGAGCTCGAGCTGCCGGACTATCACGTCTACTACGCGGTCCGTGCGTCGCTGCTGTCTCGCCTCGGTCGAACAGCCGAAGCGGCCGAGGCCTATGACCGGGCCGCCGCGCTGGCGGCGAACCCCATCGAAGAGGCGTACCTGCGCGGCGCTCGTGATGCCGTGGACGGTTGAGCGGATCTCGGCCGTCATCGCGGCGTCGTGAGCATGTCGACGAGCTCGACCGGATGCGACAGCATCGCCATGTGACCGCCGGGCATGACCTCGGGCTCTATCCCGAGGCGGTCGGCGACCACACCCCGCATGAATCGCTCGGGAAAGAACCGGTCGTCGCGGAACAGGATGAAACGCGTCGGCACATTCGGAAGGGCTTCTGCCGGCCATGGTTTCAGCGACGGGGTGTCCGATTGTGCGCGTTCGATCTCCGCGTCGATCACAGCGCGGTCGACTCCGTTGTAATACAAGGCGACGGGATCGTCGACTTCATACCCTCCGGCGGCCGCCGCTTCACGTTGTGCGTCAACGCATCCCGTGGCACTCCACCAATCGCCGGGGCACTCGCCCGGACGGGGAATCATCGCCGAAACATAGATCAGTTCCGCCGCATCGACCAGCGGACAGGCAAGCGGTGCCGTGAAGCCCCCGAACGAATGCGCGACGACGACAGTCCGCTCGCCATCGTGGTGATGCTGAGCCGCGACCGCACGGGCATAGGTGTTCAAGTCAGCCGCATCATCGTCGCAGGGCAGGTCAATCGCAATCCCACGATGCCCGCGAATCGACAACTCGCGCACGACAAATCGCCAGTACACGGGATCGCATCCGCCACCCGGTACGAGCAGGAACGTCGTCATGGGCGCTGTCGTCACAGCCTTCCGACGACGAAAGTCGCGGCCTGATCAGCCATCCCGTTCGATCCGTACGTGATGTGGGCGAACGACGGCCCGCCGGCCGGTGCCCCGTTGCAGATGGTGTCGTCAGGCACGCACAGTTCGATCGTCTTGGCCACGTACGCGGGCCCGATGGCAATCGGTGGCGCGCCGATGTCCGCCATGAACTCCGTCGACGGCTTTCCGAAGAGGACAAGTGCCGCAACGTGGTTCGCGACCGAGGGCGGCATCGGCTTGGGCGCGTACCAGGCGTACTCCGCCAGATCCGCCGGGATCTCTGTTGGTACCGCGTTCGCGGTCGTGAATCCCGCCACGACCGCGCCCTGGGAGTACCCGCCGAGCACGATACGGGTGTTCGGACAGTTCGCGGCGGTGGCCTGGACGTGGTTGGCGGAATCTTTTACTCCGTCGACCACGCTCTGCACGAAGTCCAGGCGGTTCCCGAAATCGCTGCTGGCGGCGTAGTTGACCGGATACACCGCGACCGACTTGTTCCCCACCTGCGCCTGCAGGGCATCGACGAACGCCCGTCCGGCCATGCCGACGCCCGGCGGTTCGCTGGTGCCGCGGGCGAACACCACCTCGACATCGGGACACGGCTCAGCGAACGCCGGCTGTGCCGGTGCGCTCACAAAAGCGGAAGCGACGACCGTGGCGGCCCCGGCGAGGCGGGGTAACCGCGTGACTCGGAACAGCTTGATGACATCCATATCAGCTCCAGCGTCTTGCGCCAGCGAACTGCTACCGGCCTTTTCCATGCTGACACACAGCGGGTGGCGGCGATACCCGTCGGCCGCAGGAATCTGCCAAGAATCCGCCAAGGTCGGCACCCCACCATTGCTGTCAACGGTCGACGCAGGCCGAACCAGCGAAAGGGAGAGACGCCATGATCACCACCAACATCAAGAAGGCCGCGGGTACGGCGCTCCTGTCGGGCGGTCTGACCCTGATCGGCTTCGGACTGGCATCGGGCACGGCTCAGGCCTTCAACCCGCAGCCCGAACCTCCGACCAAGCCCAGTGTCTCGGTCCAGACACACATCACCTCACCGACCTCTATCGGTGGCGTCAACTCCACATCACCCAAGGTGGCGACCGGCGGTGTCCGCGGCTGCGACGGTTCGGTGTAGCGCAGGACCAGTGGAGGTCAGGCGACGGTCAGCGTGTCCCCGGCTAGTGTCACCGTCTTCGGGGCCAGTGGCTGATCCGCCGGACCCTGGACGACCGAGCCGTCGACGGCACTGAATTTGCTTCCGTGACAAGGACAGTCGATGGTGCCGTCGGCGACCTTCGACACCGTGCACTGCTTGTGCGTGCAGATCGCGGTGAACGCCTTGAATTCACCCGCCTTCGGCTGAGTGACAACGACTTTGGCCTCCTTGAGGACCGCGCCGCCGCCGACCGGCACGTCAGCCGCCTTCACCGAGTTCGATGCCGCCGCAGTGGTTTCACCACCCGAGGACGGGCCGGCCGAGGTACCTGACTCTTTACCACCGCAGGCCGCAAGCACCACCCCCGCGCCGACGGCGCCGGCGCCGAGGAGAACTCCACGACGGCTCGCCACGGCGGGACGTCGGTGAAGTCCGTCAGAGTTCTCGATCTCGGCCATGAGCCGCTACCGGTGGCCGCCGCCTCCGGCGTTGTATCCGGGCGACGCCACTTCGCCTTCAGTGAGCTCGAAGGGCGGCGTGAACAAGCTGGGATCGTCGAGCGACGATTCCGGCGCACTGAAGGGGCCTTGTGCCGCTTCCGGCGCCGCGGGGCCATCCGCTGGGGGCACGCAGGTGCCTTCGGACGCGACCAAGCCGTCCGAGCATGTGAGCTCGTCGGCATGCGCGATCGGCATGCTGATCAAGCCAGCCACCGCCGACGCGACGCCAAAGGTTGCCGCCCCCACTGACATGCGAGCCAAAAGCGACGTTGTTGCGCTCATTGCACACCCACTTTCCGGTGCTAGCTGGTCCGGTGAAAGTAGCACCATAGCGCCCGCGGTGATGGGTCGTTTCAGCACTTGAGTCAATTGCGTTTACATACTGTTTTCACGCCAGGCCATAGGCGCTCTCCAAGGTGGCCAATGCCTCACCGGTCTTGATGGCGAGCTTCTGCATGTGCGGCATGGAGTCGCGGCAGCCGGTGAAGCCGAAATTCAAAGTGCCCGAGTAGCTTTGGCACGTGATGTTCAGGCCGACACCGTGGACGGGAATCGACACCGGGAACGTGGACACCAGCTCATTGCCTCGGAAGTACAGCGGGTAGTCCGGGCCGGGCACATTCGACAGGATGACGTTGTAGGACGCCGGGGCCACCTTCGGTGCGCCCACCGTGGCCGCACCTGTCTGCACGAGGAACGGTGCCATCAGTGCGGCGGTGTACGCGAGGATCGCGTTGCTGGTCATGCCCGACAACTGATCTTTGGCGGCCTGGGTGGACGCGCTGATCGCTTCGATGCGCTCGCGGGCGTCGGCGATGTCGGTACCGAGCGTCGCGAGGATGGCGCCAACGGCATTACCGCCGCCGGGATCGTCTTTCGGCCGAATGTTGACCGGCAGCATGGCAATCAGCGACTTCTCGGGCAGGGCGTCGAGTCCCAGGAGGTAGTCACGAAGTCCGCCGCCGCAGATGGCGAGCGCCACGTCATTGAGTGTTGCGCCGGCGGCGGCGGCAACGGCGCGCAAGCGCGCGATGTCGTACTGCTGCGTGGCGAACCGGCGGCTTCGACCGATCCGACCGTTGAAGATGGTGTGCGGCGCCTGGCCGGGCCCGACGAGCGGATTGCTCTTGCTGACCGCGGTCACTGCCAGCTTGGCAAACGCGGCAGGCAGATCGATGATGGTCGACAACTCCGAGGTGACGGACCGCAGTAGCCCGCCGAGGTCGGGGATGAGGCCGCTGTCCTTCTCGTCTTTCTTCTGTTCCCGCTTGGGCACCGGGTTCCGGAAGAACAACGGGGTGTCGGCATCGGCCGGGTCGGTCGACATCGCCCGGATGAGCGTCTTCATCGCGGTGTAGCCGTCGACGAGCGAGTGGTGCATCTTCACGTACAACGCGACGTTGCCGTCGTCCAGGCCCTCGATGATGTGCAGTTCCCATGGCGGCCGGGTCAGGTCCAACTGGCGGGCATGCAAGCGGGAGATCAGGATTCCCAACTCGCGCTGATCGCCCGGACGTGGCAACGCAGAGCGCCGGACGTGATACATGACGTCGAACTTGGTGTCCTCGACCCACCGCTGCAGCGGATTGAGCAGGAACCACGGCGTCTGCAGCTTCATGTTCCACGGGGGTTCGATCTCGTTCGACCCGTAGATTTCGTCGCGCAGCTGATCCAGAATGTCGCCCGCGTCGCCCGATGTCGGGCGGAACTGCATCAGTCCCGCGACATGCATCATCGTCTCGGGCGATTCGGCCGCCAGGAACATCGAATCGAGCGGGGACAGTCGTTTGCCGGTCACTCCGGTGAACTTACTGACCGCATGCGACTTCGACCGCGAAACGGGTGAACATCGTCGCGCGTCTACTGATCTGCTGTCATCAACTCGGCGATCGCGGTCCGATCGGCCAGCGACGGTACGCCCCAACCTCTTTCGTACCCATAGACTTCGCGCAATGGGGTCTTCGACCCGACGCCCTCGAGTATGTCCAGGTCGTCGGTCGAGATCAGGCCCGGATGCTCGACACCACAGGCCTCCGATACCTTCAGCAGATCTCGGCGCAGTGTCATGAGGTAGTTCGCTGCTCGCTCCGATTTCAAGGTGGGGTCGAGTCCCCTTGCCAGCCAGGCATTTTGGGTGGCGATTCCCGTCGGGCAGGAATCGGTGTGGCATTTCTGGGATTGGATGCAGCCGATCGAGAGCATGATCTCCCGACCGACATTGACCATGTCGGCACCGAGCGCAAAGGCGACAACGGCGTTGTCGGGCAACCCGAGCTTGCCCGATCCGATGAATGTCACGCGGTCGCTGATCCCTGCCGCGGCAAAGCGTTTGTACACCTCGGAAAACCCGATCCGGAACGGGTAGGCCACCGACTCACTGAAGATCAGCGGCGCGGCGCCGGTGCCGCCCTCGCCCCCGTCCACCGTGACGAAATCGACCCCACGTTGACCGTCGGCCATGTGCTCCACCAGCTCGTCCCAGAAGTCCATGTTGCCGACCGCGGACTTGATGCCGACCGGCAATCCCGTTTCTGATGCGACGAATTCGACCCAGTCGAGCATGCTGTCGATGTCATGGAATTCGGTGTGCCGGGACGGACTCTTGCAATCGACACCTACCGGGATGCCACGGATGGTCGCGATCTCGGCGGTGACTTTCGCGCCCGGGAGCATGCCGCCGAGGCCCGGCTTTGCGCCCTGACTCAGCTTGATCTCGATGGCCTTGACCGGACCGGAGTGGACCACATCTTTCAGCTTGTTGATGTCGAAACGACCATGCTCATCGCGGCACCCGAAGTAGGCGGTGCCGATCTGGACGATGAGGTCGCCGCCGTTGCGGTGATAGGGCGACAGTCCTCCTTCGCCGGTGTTGTGCATCGAACCGGCAATCGCCGCGCCCTTGTTGATCGCTTCGATGGCCTTCGCCGACATCGAGCCGAAGCTCATCGCCGACACGTTCACCACTGATTGCGGCCGAAAGGCCTTGGCGCGACCACGTGGTCCGCCCAGGATCTTCGCCGACGGGACAGGGCTACCGGGCCGGTCTGACGAATGTGAGACCGCGGCGAACGTCCGGTGTTTGATGATCGGGTAGCCGGGTGTGTACTCCACATTGTTGTCGGTGCCGAAGCCGTAATAGTTGTTCTGCATCTTCGACGACGCGTAGATCCAGCGCCGCTGGTTGCGGCTGAACGGGCGCTCCTCGTCGTTGCTCGTCACGATGTACTGGCGGAGCTCAGGGCCCATCTCCTCGAGCAGGTATCGGAGGTGCCCGAGCACCGGATAGTTGCGCAGGAGGGCGTGAGGCTTCTGGGTGAGGTCGTAGACAGCAAGCGCAGCCACACCGACGACGGGCGCTGCGGGCAGAATGCTCTTCCACTTCATCGGCATAGCTAATAACAGATACACCCCGTACCGGTGGAGAACTGGCAAACATCAGGGCAGTAATTCGTGAACTCCGATTCGGACGCCTGCCGATGGATTTCACCGCACCCACGGGGCCTCACCGTGCGAACACGCCACCCTCTACGAGGATCGTGGTCCCGACGGCAATGAGCACGACCGGCAGGATGACGTGACCCCACCTGGAGAATGTGCGCGCGACGATCGGGTGGGAAGCGAGATATCCGCCGGCGGCACACCACACTCCGACCCCGATCAGGAACACCGTGACGTACAACGCGACCGTGCCGGCAGTGGCGACCGCGAACATCGGCACGTAGACACCGACGTTGTCGCCGCCGTTGGCGAAGGTCACGCCGGCGACCTGCCAGATTCCCGGCGCCGATGACGCCGCCCCACCTTCGGTTTCCGACGGTTCGGTGCCCCGGCTCTGCCAGGCATCCCATGCGGCCTTGAGCCCCAACATGATTGGTAGCAGCCCGAGGTAGGGCAGGACGGCGGTCGGCAGCAGCGCGGCACCGGCAAGGGCTGCGCATATCGAGACCACCACGATGGCGGTGAAGCCGAGGTACTGGCCGGCAATCACCCGCATCGCCGCGCTTCGATGACCACGCGCTTGGCCGAAGAACACCGCGAGCACCACGAGGTCATCGACGTTGGTGGCGGCGAACGTGGCGACCGCCTGGGCGATTGTCGCCAGGCTCATCTCGTCGCGTTCCTCGGCCTGGCGCTCATCGTTGTGGACATTACGTGACGCCGCTCGAGGCGAACCGCAGAGTTCGCCTCGCGGCTACCTGGTCGATGCCGGCTCATGACACAGTGCCCGCGTGACCGTCGAGTCGCCGAGCGGGCTGCAACGTGCCGTCGACCGATTCCACCGAGCCTGCGAACTGGTCGTCAGTCGCTTGCCCTTCGGCCTCAAATCGATTGTAGCTCCGACGTTTCTGGGTTTCGCACTGATCAATGGCTGCACATTCGCGGTCGATCTGCTGTTGCTCACCGGACTGCGCGACGGGTTGGGCCTGCCGCTGGCGGTGGCGGTTACGGGGTCGTACGTGTGCGCGTTCGGGCTCAGCTACGTCCTGAACCGGACCTTCAACTTCAGCTCGCACAGCGCGGTCGGCCCGCAGCTCGCCGTATACGTCGTCGTGGTCGCGGTGAACTATCTGGCGTTCATCCTCGGTGTCTCGACGGGATTGTCGGCCCTGGGCGTCGAGTACCACGTCGCCCGGATCGTCGCCGGCAGCTGCGAGGCGGTCTACATGTACGCGGCGATGCGCTGGGTCGTGTTCCGGCACTGACCAGGCGCGCCACGTGGCGGTGACCTGCGTCTCATGACAAGCGCAGATGCTGCAAGGGTGTTAATTTCGCCGGGTCAATGTTGTACGGAGGCAACAAACGGGGGTAGTCGGGGACGGCAGGGCATCTCATACGCGTCGGCGAGAATCTTCCGCTCAATGCCGCCATCACCGTCGCTGACCTTCAGCGAAATTCCTGAGTACGTCACCACAGCGGCATCGTCGCTCGAGTAGTGACGCTCCGCGGATCCATCACAATCCCTCTCCTCGCGTACAGATTGGAGCTGCCCCATGGCCGGTTTGAACCGCTGCAGCGCAATAGGTTTCGTGGTCGCGCTATGCGCGTCGGTCAGTGTGCACCCGTCCGCGGCCGCATCGAGCAAAACCACTGAGGATGTCGCCTTCTACCTGCAGGGCACCTGCCTGTGCGACGTGACGCCGACCGCGCAGGAAGCCCTCGGACTGGCCGGCGGATACCTGAAATCCACCGGTGCCATCACTGGCATCGGGTATCCCGCCGGATTGCTGTTCGGAGCGGACGCCGTCATCGGCTCCGCCAAGGTGGACGCCACCCTCTCCACGGTTCCCAAGGGCTCCGCCGTCACGCTCGCCGGAGTCAGCCAAGGCGCCATCGTGCTGAACTACGTGAAACTTGCGCGCTCACTGCTGGATTCGCTGGGACGGCGTGCTCCGGACAACCTGCAATTCGTGACCTTCGGCGACCCGCAGAACAGCACCGGCGGCATCACCACCAAGAATCCGGCACTGCAGCTGTTCGCGCCGAACGTGCCTTTGGCATCCCGCTACCCCACCACCGAAATCGTCCGCGAGTACGACGGTTTCTCGGACTGGCCCGACAAGCCAACGCGCCTGGCCGTCCTGAACGCGGTGATGGGTATCGGATACGTGCACCCCGACTACGGGTCACCCGCCAACCCGATGACACCAGGCACCCTCGCGACGGTTCGTACCAACGCCACGGGCGGCACCACGACGCATTACGTCGTGCGCACCGCCGGACTGCCACTCACTCAACCGCTGCGCGACATGGGACTGAACACGTCCCTCATCGACGCCTTGCTCCGACCACAGATCGACGGCGCCTACACGCGCCGCCCACAGATCGCGCCACGCGATGCCACTACCCCGCCACAACGGAAGGCACCCGACCTTCGGCCGCCGGTGATCGTCGCGCTGGCGTCAAAGGCACTGGGTAAGCCAACCCAGGCGCCACGTCAGAGCACTGAAACGTCGACCGCCAAGGACGCAACTACGGTGCCGACGGCGAAACCAGTTGGCGGTGCCAAAGAGTCCGGCAGCGCCAAAGAGTCTGCCGGCGCCAAAGAATCCGGCAGCGCCAAAGAAGGCAAAGAGAAGGCACCGAAGCCTCAGCGGGGGTTCGGTTTTCAGAAATCTCGCCGCGGCGGGGAATAGAGGAGGTTATTCGTATGGGGGTCAAGTCCCAGGTAACGACGGTGTCGGTGCTGTGCTCGGCTGTCGTCGTGGTCGCCACTGTCGCTCCCGTTGTCCCGCCTGCGCACGCGACACCGGTGCGCAGCGCCGAGTACCGGTACGCACTCACGGCCGCAGCGTTCGATGCCGCTTTCAATCCGATTCAGTACCTCGGCAACGTCGGAGGTGCCGCCCAAGCCGTCGCGACCGACGTAATCTATTGGCAGACACCGGACTTCCCTTTGCTGGTGCTGAGTGCGCAAGTTGATCCCAGCACCGGCAAATACGAGGCCGTGCAGAAGGTCACGTCGACCGCGACCCACCTGCAGAATCTGGTCGGCGCGGTCACGGCATTTCCCGGCGCCTCGTCGTCGCCGCAGGTTCAGCAGTTGGTCGGTGGGATCGGGGCGGTAGGTTCGGCTGCCGCGAGTGCGACGCAGACCGTCACTGCTACCCTCGCGCCCCACCTCGCACCACTGACCCCGGTGATTTATGTGGTCCGGGTGGCGCAGGCAGCAGTCGGCGTTTATTACGCCGTTGCCACTCTGTCGACCACAGGCCTGGGCACGGTACTCAGCGGGCAGAACCCGCTGACGGCGGTCGGAAACGTCGTGTCATCGGTCCAGACGTTGGCGAACGTCCTCGCGCACGCTCCGCGGCCGGCCTCTTCGAGCGCAACAGCGACCGCCGCCACGTCAACCTCTGCCGCGTCGCAGGCCGCCACGAAGACGATCGCTGCCGCCGTCACTCCTGCCCTGACCGGTGTGAAAACCTCCACGGCCGCGCCGCGAAAGGCTGCCGACGATGGTGATCAGCCGCAATCGGGAACGCAGGCCGACGTCTCGAGCAAGCACGCTTCGAATGGACCAAAATCCACAGAGAAGCACGAAGATTCGCCGGTCTCGGATCGCAAATCCGCGGTCAAGCGAGGTGCCGACACCGGCACGGCACCGAAATCGACTGCCGCACCGACCAAGCCGAAGGCGTCCGCAGCGGACAAGGCGACGGATGCCACCGACGCGCAGGCCGCCCCGGCGAGCGCGGCCGCCACAAAGGCCAAGCGCACGGCGAAGAGCGATGACCACACCAGTCGCGACGGCGCGGCCGGCCATGACGGATCGACCCCCAAGGCGAAGGGTGACAGCGGAAGTCATCAGCACTGACGTACGGTCCGTGCGCTAGAACTGAGGCACGTGACCGCAGCGACGAAAGAGGTTCCCCGCCATGGCGAAGACGCACCACTACGAGCTAGACGTAACGTGGACCGGCAACACCGGTACGGGAACCTCCGGTTACCGCGAGTACGACCGCGCGCACGACGTCAGCGCCGACGGCAAGCCCACCATCACCGGTACCGCTGACCCCGCCTTCCGCGGCGATCCGCAACGCTGGAACCCCGAGGAACTTCTCGTGGCCTCCTTGTCGCAGTGTCACATGCTGTGGGTCCTGGCCCTGTGTTCGCAGGAGGGCATCGTCGTCACCGGCTACACGGACCACCCGTCAGGCACGATGGCCCAAACCCCGGACGGTGGTGGGTATTTCACCGAGGTGGTGTTGCGGCCTGTCGTCGAGATCGCCGACGGCCTGCACCGCGACGCTCTCGCTGATGTCCACGAGCGGGCCCATCACCTGTGTTTCATCGCCAATTCCGTCAACTTCGACGTCCGGTGCGAAGCGCAGGTGACCGTCGCCGAATCGGGGTAAACCGCGGAGTTCGCCGTGGGAAGATGCCGCATGGCCATCAAGATCGACGCACTCGATTCGGCGCTGCTGTCGGCGCTGGCGACCGACCCGCGCACCCCGATCCTTGAGCTGGCATCGCGGCTGAAGGTCGCCCGCAACACCGTGCAAGCGCGGATGAAGCGGCTCGAGGAGTCCGGTCTGGTCCGTGGCTATCCGCCGAACATCAATCTGTCCGAGCTCGGCTTTGCCGTGCACGCTCTGGTCTTCGTCGAGACGGACCAGACCAAGATGGACGCGATCATCGAGGCGTTGCGGGATGTGCCGCATGTGCTGGAGGTCCACGCCACGACCGGGCGGGCGGATCTGCTGGTCCGGATCGCGGCGCAGACGCAGGAGGAACTGCTGAGCGTCATCCAACGGGTGCACCGGATCGACGGGGTCAAGCACTCCGAGACGATGCTGGCGATGGCGACTCCGGTCGAATACCGATCGCTTCCCCTTGTGCAGTACGTGACGGGGCGTCGAGCAAAATGATGCGTGCGTCACAGTGCGCCACGTCACAATTGAGCAGTTTGATCAACATTTCCGCCCACTGTTGACGCAGAACGCATATCGGAGCACATTTCGCTGCACCGATTGCATTTAGTTCTCGCTTTGCAGCTCACGATCTGAGTTGTGACAAGTGTGGAGGTTGTCAGTGACCAGCGTTCTGTCCCGATCCGAATTCACCGCGGTGGAACCCGCCGCGCCCTACGACCTCGACGACCGCTACCGCTCCGGCGCCGGCCCCGTCCTGCTCACCGGAGTGCAGGCGATCGCCCGGATGATGGTCGAGCAGCACGTCCGCGACCTCCGCGCAGGCCGCCGCGTCGCGACCTTCGTTTCCGGCTACCAGGGCAGCCCCCTCGGCGGTGTCGACAAGATGCTGCTGGGCATGCCGAGTGTGCTGATCGAGCACGACGTCGTCTTCACCCCCGGCTTCAACGAGGAACTCGCCGCCACCGCGGTCTGGGGCAGCCAGACCGACCTCCCCGCCGGAAAAGCGACCCACGACGGCGTCATCGGCGTCTGGTACGGCAAGGGGCCGGGCGTCGACCGCGCCACCGACGCACTGCGTCACGCCAACATGTACGGCGTCAACCCCCGCGGCGGAGTCCTGCTGCTGGTCGGCGACGATCCGGCATCCAAGTCGTCGACCGTCCCCGCCGTCAGCGAGCGGTCCCTCGCGGCCCTCGGCATCCCGGTTCTGTTCCCGCGCAACGCCGAAGAGATCATCACCATGGGCATGCAGGGCGTCGCGTTGTCGCGGGCCTCGGGCTGCGTCGTGGCGATGAAGATCGTCGCCGACGTCGCTGACGGCGCCTGGACCGTCGACGCCGACGTGGCCGATCTCGCGATCATCACACCCGAAATCCTCTGGGACGGAAAGCCGTTCACCTATCGCCAGCGTCCGATGGCCGCACCCGCCGACAGCCTGCTCGCCGAGGCCGACCTCTACGGCCCGCGCTGGGCGACCGTCCGCGCCTTCGGTGACGTCAACGCCCTCGATGTACTCGAGGTGGACCCCGTCCGCGCGAAGGTCGGCATCGCGGCCACCGGCACCACCTTCGACGCCGTCCGTCAGGCACTGCTCGACCTCGGTGTCGACGACGCGGCACTGCACCGTGCGGGAATCCGCTTGCTGCGCATCGGAATGCCGTATCCAGTGGGCCGGCAGTCGGTCACAGAATTCGCGCGCGGCCTCGAGCAGGTGATCGTCGTCGAGGACAAGACAGCGTTCATCGAAACCCAGGTCCGCGAAATCCTGTACGGCACCGCCGACGCCCCACAGATCATCGGCAAGCACGATGCCGCCGGGGCACCACTGTTCCCGCTCGGTGGCGAGCTGACCGCCGCCCGTGTGCTCGCCCCGCTGCGCCGGGTACTGCGTGATCACGTCGAGCTGAAGCGCACGCCGCCGCCCGCCCTGTCGCTGGAAGTGTTGTCCGCCAAGCGAACCGCGTACTTCTGCAGCGGCTGCCCGCACAACCGCTCCACCGCGATCCCCGAGGGCTCGATCGGCGGCGGCGGCATCGGTTGCCACACCCTGGTCACCATGTCGGGCCGCAGCGACAGCGCCGTGGTCGGCCTGACACAGATGGGCGGCGAGGGCAGCCAGTGGATCGGGCAGGCCCCGTTCACCGATGTGCCGCACCTGTTCCAGAACGTCGGAGACGGCACCTTCTTCCACTCCGGACAGCTCGCGGTGCAGGCCTGCATCGCCGCCGGCGTCAACATCACCTACAAGCTGCTCTACAACGAAGTCGTCGCCATGACCGGCGCCCAGGACGTCGAAGGCGGACTCGGCGTCGCGGGGCTCACCCACAAGCTGACCACCGAAGGCGTCAAGCAGATCATCATCTGCGCCGATGAACCCAAGCGGCACAACAAGAAAGCACTCGCCAAGGGCACGCTGCTGTGGCACCGCGACCGACTCGACGAAGCACAGAAGGTGCTGCGCGAGATCCCGGGCGTCACCGTACTCATCTACGACCAGCATTGCGCTGCCGACGCGCGCCGTCAGCGCAAGCGCGGCACGCTACCCACCCGCAACACGCGCGTGGTGATCAACGAGGCCGTGTGCGAAGGCTGCGGTGACTGCGGCACCAAATCGAACTGCCTGTCGGTACAGCCGGTCGACACCGAGTTCGGACGCAAGACGCGCATCGACCAGACGTCGTGCAACACCGACTACACGTGCCTCGATGGCGACTGCCCGTCGTTCGTGACGGTTGAACTGACCCCAGAGAAGAAGGGTCGCAAGGCATCCCGGCCTAAGGCGGCAGAGCCGCCGCGGGTCACGGATCCGGGCCTCGGCGCCCCCACCGGCACCCAGAACGTCCTGCTGGCCGGCATCGGTGGCACCGGGATCGTCACAGTCAACCAGGTCCTCGCCACCGCCGCCCTGCGCGCGGGCTACGAGGTGGAGAGCCTCGACCAGATCGGCCTGAGCCAGAAGGCCGGACCGGTGGTGTCGCACCTGCGGTTCTCGACCACCGCGCTGGAGCCGTCCAACCGGCTCACCTCCGGCAGCGCCGATTGCATCATCGCGGTCGACCTGCTGACTGCGACCGACAACCGGAACCTGGCCTACGGCAGTGCCGAACGCACCATCGCCGTTGCCTCGACGAGCCAGACCCCGACCGGTGACATGGTGTACGACAAGTCCGTCGCGTATCCGCAGACCCGGTCACTGCTGGAGCGGCTCACGGTGACCACGCGAACGCTGACCCACTTCGACGCACTCGCCGCTGCCGAGGCCTTGTTCGGCAACACTGCCGCGGCCAACTTCCTCGTCGTCGGCGCCGCCTTCCAGAGCGGTGGCCTGCGACTGCCCGAGGCCAGCATCGAAGAGGCCATCGGCATCAATGGTGTCGCGGTCGCCGCCAATGTCGCGGCCTTCCGCTGGGGCCGTGTCGCGGTCGCCGATCCGGCAGCGTTCGCCGCCGCGGTCGACGCAGCACGGCCGAAGGCGGTGCCGGCGGTCACGAGCCCGGAACTGTTGGCCAGCACCACCTTCGACGGCGAGGTTCGCCGGCTGGTCGAGCTGCGGGCCGGCGAGCTGGTGCGCTACCAGAACGCGAAAGTTGCCCGGCGCTACGTCGACACGGTCCAGGCCGTCTGGCAGTCGGAGCGCACCATCACCGAGAACACCGCGTTCAGCGAGGCCGTCGCGCGCGGGCTGCACAAGGTCACCGCCTACAAGGACGAGTACGAGGTCGCGCGGCTGTTGGTTGACCCGGCCTTCCTCGCCGACGTGCAGGCGCAGGTGCCCGGCGGCGAGAACCTCACCTATCGGTTGCATCCGCCCGCCCTGCGGGCGATGGGCCGCGCGAAGAAGGTCGGTTTCGGGCCGAAATCGCATGTGGCACTGAAGCTGCTCGCCAAGGCCAAGGTGTTGCGCGGCACCAAGCTCGATCCGTTTGGCTACGCCCACGTCCGGAAAGTGGAGCGGCAGTTGCTGTCTCACTACACGGACATGGTGCTCCGGCTCGCCGCCGAGCTGACCACCGCCACCTACGCGACGGCCGTCGAAGCCGCCGGGTTGCCCGACATCGTGCGGGGCTACGAGGAGGTCAAGCTCGGCAACGTCGAGCTGTACTGGGCGCGCCTGCGAGACCTCGGCATCACGGCCTGAGCGCCCACCTCTCCACATCTGTCCTGCCGCCGAACATGCAGCAGTGCAATCCATGCCGCTCCGCGGCAGTGTCACCCCATGCCGCCAAACATGCGGTACCAGAAAGGAAGTAGCAGTGACTTCTGTGTCCACCTCATCGGTGTCCACCCCTGCCGGAGTCTTCGATCGCTCGCACAGGCTGAGCTCGCGTAGCCACGAGCAGGTCGTGTTCTGTGAAGACGCCGAGTCCGGCCTCAAGGCCATCATCGCCATCCACTCGACGGCACTGGGTCCGGCACTCGGTGGCTGCCGCATGTACCCGTACGCCGACGAATTCGAGGCGCTCGAGGACGTTCTGCGGCTGTCGTGGGGTATGTCGTACAAAGCCGCAGCGGCCGGGGTGAACCTGGGCGGCGGCAAGTCCGTCATCATCGGCGACCCCACCAGCGACAAGAGCGAAGCGCTCTTCGCCGCGTTCGCGCGCTACGTCAACACCCTGGGCGGACGGTACGTCACCGCCGGTGACGTCGGCACCAACACCGACGACCTGGACGTCATGGGCAAGTACACCCAGCACGTCACCGGCCGCAGCGCCGCGGCCGGCGGCTCCGGCGACAGCGCCCGCCTGACCGCGCTGGGCGTGTTCAACGCCATGCGCGCGGGCGCCGAATCAGTTTGGGGTGCACCGACGTTGGCCGGCCGGACCGTCGGCGTCGAAGGCGTGGGCAAGGTGGGCCGCGAACTCATCGCACTGCTGCTTGCCGACGGAGCCGACGTGTACGCCACCGATATGAACGACGCGGCGCTGCAGCGCGTCTCGAACGACCACCCGTCTGTGCGCGTCCTCAATTCGGTTGCCGACGCCCCGGTCGATGTCTATGCTCCCTGTGCCCTCGGGGCTACTCTGACGCCTATGAGCGCTGAAACCATCGAGGCGAAGCTGGTCTGCGGTGCCGCGAACAACCAGCTCGCGACACCGGACGTCGAGCTGCTGCTCGGCCGTCGCGGCATCACCTGGGTACCTGACTTCGTGGCCAACGCCGGCGGCCTCATCCAGGTCGCCGGTGAATTGCACGGCGCGGACCGCGCGGCCGTCGAAGCCGACGTGACCCGCATCTTCGACCGGTGCCGCGACATCATCGCTACCGCGCGCGAAGCGGGCATCAGCATCGGTGCCGCCGCAAACCTGTTCGCCGAACAGCGGCTCGACGGGGCCATCTGATGGGCGCCGGCGGCGGGCTTTTCCGCACCAAGTCAGTCGAGCAGTCGATCCGGGACACCGATGAACCCGACTCGAAGCTCCGCAAAGACCTGACGGCAAGGGATCTCACTGTTTTCGGCGTTGCCGTCGTCATCGGCGCCGGAATCTTCACCCTTACCGCTCAGACCGCGGGCAACATGGCAGGGCCGGCCGTTTCGGTCGCGTTCGTCATCGCGGCGATCACGTGCGGGCTCACCGCACTGTGCTATGCCGAGTTCGCCTCGACTGTGCCCGTCGCCGGCAGCGCCTACACCTACGCCTACGCCACCTTCGGTGAGCTCGTCGCATGGATCATCGGCTGGGACCTGATTCTCGAGTTCGCGCTCGCGGTAGCCGTTGTCGCCAAAGGCTGGTCGCAGTATCTCGGTGAGGTACTCGGCGGAGCAGTGTCGCCCGTCGTGCACCTCGGGTCCATCAAGTTCGACTGGGGCGCACTGGTGATCATCGCGATCGTCGGCGTCCTGCTGGCCACCGGAACCAAACTGTCGTCTCGGGTGTCTGCCGTCGCCGTGGCGATCAAGCTCGCGGTGATCGTGCTGATCCTCGTCGTCGGTGCCACCTACTTCAAGGCGTCGAACCTCACCCCCTTCATCCCGGCGGCAGAGCCGTCGGCGAAGGCCGACGGTGTGCACCAGTCGATGTTGGCCTGGCTCACCGGAACTGGCGGCACCAGCTTCGGCTGGCTGGGCCTGCTGACAGCGGCCAGCATCGCGTTCTTCGCCTTCATCGGCTTCGATGTGGTCGCCACCGCCGCGGAAGAAACCCGCAACCCGCAGCGCGATGTACCCCGCGGCATCTTCGGCGCGCTGGCCATCGTCACCGTCTGCTACGTCGCGGTGTCGTTCGTGCTCACCGGCATGGTGTCGTACAAACAACTGCAGGGCGAAAATGCCACCCTGGCAACCGCGTTCGCCATCCACGGCGCGACGTGGACCAAGAACATCATCTCCATCGGCGCGCTGGCCGGCCTGTCGACCGTCGTCATGGTGATGTTCCTCGGCCAGACCCGCGTCCTGTTCGCGATGTCCCGCGACGGTCTGCTCCCCCGCCGCCTCGCACACACCGGCAAGCACGGCACCCCCGTGCGACTGACGGTCATCGTGGGCGTCGTCTGCGCGGTGCTCGCGGCGTTCGTCGACTTCGGCACTCTCGCCGGCATGGTCAACATCGGCACGCTCGTCGCATTCATCCTCGTTGCGATCGGCATTCCTGTCCTGCGCCGGACCCGACCCGATCTCAAGCGCGGCTTCCGCGTGCCCCTCGTGCCGGTGGTCCCGATCCTGGCTGCGCTGTCATGCCTGTGGCTGATGCTCAACCTCGAGGTCGAGACCTGGTTGCGATTCCTGATCTGGATGGCGATCGGCGTGGTCCTCTACTTCGCCTACGGCAGGTCCCACTCGATGATGGCGCGACCGCGCCCCGAGCCGCACAAGCACCTAAACGTCACCCAGATAGCGGCCTGATCCTCATTTGCAGGTGACCCGGACCTCGAAGGGCTTGGTCACCATCACGGGCGGTAGCGCTGCCGTCACCCCGGTGGCGCTACCGCTGATGATGTACGTATCTCCGTCTTTGGACGCCGTGGCCTCACCACCGGACATGCCTTGCTGATAGCCGAGGATGACGCCATTGACGTTGCCGAGGATCACCGAATGCACGGTCTTGGCGTCCGGCGTCAATGCCACCGCCACCCCTGAAACCTTTTGGCCTATCGCGATATTGAAGTTGCCGACCGCGTTGGTACAGACCACGTTGCCGGTGATGTTCTGTCGTACACCGTCAACGGTCACCTCGGCCTGACCTGGCGGCGGATTGCCGCTGGCGGATTCGCTGGGCGAAGCCGCCGCGCTGGACGTCGACGACGACGTCGTCTTGGCGGTGCTGCTGGTCGAGCTACTCACCGAACTGTCGCCCGGGCTCGTTGTCCCGGTGAACGGTTTCTCACCGGTGCAGCCGACACCGACGAACCCGATGACCACCGCTGTGCCCGCCGCACCGATCGCTAACCGTTGCCTCACCTTGGCACCCTTCTTCGTCGTCACATTCCAGTCCCACAACATGTACGCCCTTGAACCGGCCGGCGCAGCTAATGCGTCGAGTGGCTGGGGAGAAAGACGTCGTCGAACGTGACCGTACGGAGGTTGCGGCTACGGACGACGTCGGCCAGGCGATCGAAGACGTGCGTCACCGGAGCATGGTTGAGATGGCCGAGGACGATGTTCTGCGGCCGGAAATGTGTGTCGGCCATCTTCACGATGTAGTCCTCGGTGATGACCGTCGAGTCGGCCAAGGAACCCGTCCACATGGTGGTGAGGGTGTAGCCGAGGTCGGCAGCCACCGCCCGCACGGCGGCGTTGTGCCGGCCGTAGGGCGGCCGCAGATACGGCCGCGCGTCGACCCCGAACGTGTTGGACAGGAACGCATGGTTGCGCTGGATCTGGTCGGCGATCTGTGCCGGCGACTGCGTCGTGAGGTCCGGATGCGACCAGGTGTGGTTGCCCAGCTGGATCTGGCCTGATTCGACGAGCGGCCGCAACAAGGGTGCATTGTCGGTCCAGGACCGATAGGTGCCGTTGACGAAGAACGTCAGCCTGATGCCGGTGTCCTTCGCGAACTGCGTGTACAGCCGCACGACGTTGCTGTCGACACCGTCGTCGACGGTGAGGGCGAGCAGATCGCCTTGGCCGGGAAGAACACTCAGGACGCCGTTGCCGGGCAACGCGACGCGGGCGGCGGCCGGTGGCGGAGGCAGCAGCGGTGGTCGGGCCGCGCCGGGTGCACCCAGCAACTCCGGCGGGTGCGGCGCCGAGGCAGCGGCGGTGTGGGGCGCAGTCAATGCGGTGGACAGCGCCGTACGCGCCACCTCGATGGTCGCCACGACAGGCGGAATGGTGATGGCTGCCCCGAGGCCGGCCAAGAAGGCTCTTCGGTTCAGCACGGACACGGCCCGCAAGCTATCAGCAGTTCCTGGCAATCGCTGAATGAGCGACCGCGGTCAGTCGAGGCAGAACTCGTTGCCCTCCACGTCCTGCATGACGATGCACGACTCGTTGATGTCGTCAGCGGGAAGCAACCGCACCCGGACCGCACCGAGCGCGACCAGCCGGTCGCACTCAGCCTCGAGCGCCGCCAGGCGCTCTGCCCCGACCGATCCGGGGCTCACACGTACGTCCAGGTGAACCCGGTTCTTCACTACCTTGCCTTCGGGCACGCGCTGGAAGAACAGGCGCGGACCGACACCTGTGGGATCGACGCAGGCGAACTTCGAGCCCTGGTGTTCGGGTGGCAGTGACCGGTCGAAATCGGCCCACGACGCGAACCCCGGCGGTGGCGGCGGCACGACGTAGCCGAGCACATCGCACCAGAACCGCGCGACGCGCTCGGGTACCACGCAGTCGAACGTGACTTGAAATTGCTTGACCGCAGACATCTTTCGCCTCAGCGGTCGAGGTTGCGAAGGCCGGCGACGGTATCGGCCAAGGTGATTCGCGGATCACGGTAGGTGACACCGAGATCGCGTTCGCTCGGTGTGTCGTCCGATGCCGGCATCTGCGTGTAGTACTGCATGCCGGCTTCGGTGAACGGTGTCTGGAACGGCAGGAACGGCCCCAGCCGATCGAGCACCTGGCCGGCCATCCGCAGGACGGTGTCGGGGACCGGCACGGACAGCATGGTCTTGTCGCCGACCTCGGTCAGCAGCCGCGCCAGCTCATCCACCGGTATGCGGTGGCCGCCGGCCATGTAGCGGCGGGGACCCTTGCCCGGCTCCAACAAGGCCGCGTGCAGGTCGGCCAGGTCGCGACCGTCGACCACCGTCCACGCCGCGCTTCGACCGGGAATCGCCCCGAGTTGAAGTGCTTGGGCCACGCCCTCGCCGGCCTCACCGAACTGGTTGCCGACCGGCGGGCCCATGACCATGCCGGGGTAGGTGATGTTCACGGGTGCGCCGGCGTCCTGCATCCCGCGGGCGTAGATCTCGACCTGCGCCTTCGACCGTCCATAGCCGTCGGTGCCGCCGAACACCGGCAGGTCGGCCTCCAGCTTGTCGACGTCGGGGTTGAACAACGCGGTAATGCTCGACACGTGGATGATCGGGTCCAGGCCCAGTTCGACGGCGCCGCCCAGCACGTTGCGCGCACCGTCCATGTTGGTGCTCAGCATCTGCGCCGTCTGGTTCGGGTCGGTGGCGACCAGCGCCGCCGCGTGCAGGACGGCGTCGCAGCCGTCCAGCGCACGCAGCACCGAGTCACGGTCGGTGATGTCACCGACCACGTGATCAGAGACATCGACACCCAACTTGGCCACGCTCGTCTGCAGCCGGGCCGCGTTGCGCACCAGGAATCGGACCGAATGCCCCTTGTCTGCAATGGCTTTCGCGCTCCAACCGCCGACAAATCCGGTACCTCCGGTAACCAGCACCCGCATTACGCTTACCCCCTCAGATGTGAACCGCCGGTCCCTGACGCTAGTACGGCAGCGCGAGCGACGGTCACGAACGTGTCATTAGGCCGCGGGGTTGATCCGCGCGATGTACACGTCGCGCGTGAAGATGCGTAGCCCTTCGGGCCCGGGTGGTGCGGTCGAGGTATAGACGGCGCCGGTCGGAGTCGTCAGCTTTACGGTGTGGCGACCGTGTCTGTCATAGGTGGTAGCCGCGTGCCAGCCGGGTTCTTCTTTGACGTAATTGCAGTGCTCGCAGAGGCCTTGACCGTTGTGCACGCTGGTGGGCCCATCGTGGTGGTGCGGCTTGACGTGGTCGGTGTGCCGGATGCGGGCGTTGCAGTACGGGGTCCGGCAGATCTGGTCCCGCAGAGCGATGAACCGCGCCAGTCCCTTCGGGAAGGTCCGCGCCGTCGATTCCATCGCGACCAACTTGTTGGTACCCGGCTGGGCATACAGCCGCCGCACCGCCGCGGCCGCCTGCGGGTCGGCTTCGGCGGCCAGCACCAAATGCCGGGCCAACTCCGCCGGGATCGGCCCGTACCCGTCCAGGTGAGCGGGTTCCGCACCGCCGGCGAGCAGCGTTTCATCAGAGAGCACCAGGTTCACCGTCACTGACACCGGCGCCTCGACCGGATTACGTCCGGTGACCCGCTCAACCACCAGGTCGGCCATGATCTGGCCATGGGTACGACCCAGCCCAGCCGGCACCGACGTCCCCGGCAGCGTCGACGCCAATGTCGCGGCCGCCCCGTCGGACAAGGCCTGATGCACCGCCCGGCCCTCGTGCGCGGGCAGCAACACGCTCACTGTGGCCATGCCGTCGCGGGCGGGCCGGCACTTCACGTGCCGCGTCGCCGGTGCCTGCCGCGCCCGTTCGAGCACGGCCTGCTGATCGAGCCGGTAGGCGATCCGCCTGGCTTCGGCCGCGATCTCGGCATCCCCCACACCGTCGACGGTGGCGGGGTCGGCGCACAATTCGGCGTCGAGCAGCTGGCGACGGAACACAGACAGGCACGCCGCTTCCTTGGTGATCAGCTCTACCCGATGCTCCGACAGCCGCCCCGATTCCAGGGCCGCCAGCGTGCACGGCATATCGGAGACCAGGATCCGGGCCATCGCCATCAGCCGCTCGCCCCGATGCGGGGACTCCTGCCGGGCCAAACCGACCTCGGACCC
>NZ_JXST01000035.1 GCF_000878195.1 Mycolicibacterium llatzerense
CCATCTGCCTGGCCCGCCGCCGCGTGAACGTCCTCTACGCACTCATTCGTGACAACCGGACCTGGGAACCCGACGCGCATCAAATCGCCTCTGCAGCGGCTTGACAACGTCATTGAGAGTCCTTTCGGTTGACGTTGTTGCTTTCCACAACCGCAGCCGGGGCCGGGCCGATGCCCGCGCCACGGGACGCGTTGGCTCTTTACTGGTAGGCGCTGCCTACTACGCTGTGGCCATGGAACTGCGGCAACTTCGGTACTTCGTCGCCGTTGCCGATGAGCTGAATTTCGGTCGTGCCGCCGAGCGGCTGCGGATCGCCGGGCCGTCGCTGTCCCAGCAGATCAAGGCGCTCGAACGCGACCTCAAGGTGGAATTGTTCGATCGCGATCGCCGGTCGGTGCGTCTCACAGCCGCGGGCGCGTCGTTGTTGCCCCACGCCCGGTCGCTGGTGGCCCAGGCCGATGAATTCCGGAGGCGGGCAATCGGTTTGTCGAACTCGGAGCCCATTCGCATCGGCTACGTCAACTGGTGCCCGACCGATCTCGCGGAACGAGCGGCGGGCGTCGCGCAGTTGCGCGTCGACACCTGGGTGATGCCGTCACACACGCAGGCGACCCGGGTCGCGGAGGGTGTCCTCGACCTGGCCATCTGCTGGGTGCAGAACGCCGACCTGGAAGCGTTGTCGCTGGAGGCGCGACTGATGGGGGTGGACCGGCTGTTCGCGTTGTGCGTCGGCACGGACGAGTCGCCGGTGGCGGCGAAAGACACTCTGGTGCTGGTGGATTCGGACACGGCGAGTTGGGAGTCGTGGAACCGCTACGGCGAGCAGTTCGCCGCGGATACCGGCGCGCGGGTGATGCGCACCGACGACGGCGGCGTCACGGGTCCGACGTTCTTCGAGCACGTCCGGCAACTGGGCCGGCCGGTGCTCAACAACCCCCGGGGTCAGACGGATGCGCTGCCGCGAGACCTGGTGCGCCGTCCGGTGATTCAACCGACACCGCTGTGGACCTGGTCACTGGTGTGGCGGCGGGGAGAAGACAACCCTGCCGTGCACGCTGTCGTCGACGCGCTCACTCGTGACGCCGCCGCCCTGGGCATCGATGCCGCGGCGTGGCTGCCGGCCACTGATCCACATCAGCAGCGCGGCCAGGGCGGCCAGTAGCACGACGGCCGCGCCGGCGAGCAGCGCCTGCTGAAATCCGTTGTGCAGCAGGGGCGCCACCGCGACCGGTCCGACGATCTGGCCCACCGAGTAGCCCGTCGTCAGCAGCGCGACGGCACCCGGGAACTGCAACGCGCGGCCCGCGGCCAGAGCCAAGGTACTGATGCCGATGAAGGTACCGCCGAACAGGACCGCCCCGACGAGCGCGGCGACGCTGTTACCTGTTCCCGCCCAGGCAATCCCGGCGGCCTGCAGCAACAACGCGGCGACGAGCAGCGCCGCATATGAGAAGCGGCCGGTGAAGCGTGCCCACAGAGCTGCTGACGGTGCCGCGGCCAGGCCGACCAGCAGCCACACCGCGCTGCCGAGCCCGCCCGGTGACTGCTGCGTGACGGCGGCGACCAGGAACGTGCCCGCGATGATGTAGCCGACGCCTTCGAGGGAATAGCTGGCCATCAGCAGGACCAGTGGACCGCGGGCGCCCGCTTCGCGTTCCGCGGGAGCTGTCGCTGTCTCGCCGGATGTGCCGGGGTGCAGGTTCCAGGCGCAAGCACTGAGCAGTGCGGCCAATGCGGTCGCCGCCCACCACGCGCCCTGCCAGTCTTTGGTGGCCGGCAGGGCAGCGGACAGGGCGATACCGATTCCGACGCCACTGAATGCCCAGCCGGCGTGGTGGGCCGGATGGCCGTGATCCATGAGCGTGTTGACGGCGATCACGAACACCAGCGCGCTGGCGATCCCAGCGACCAGGCGCAGGGCGCTCCATTCGATGACGTTGGTACTCAATGGCATTGCCGCCAGCGTCGCGACCAGGGCCACGAGAGACGCCCGACAGGCGGCCACGGAACGGGCGAGCCGGGGCGAGGCAGCGGCGCCCACCGCGCCGATCAGGTAGCCGACGTAGTTGGCGGTGGCCAGCTGTCCCGCGGCCTGCGCTGTGAGGTCGGCGTGGGCCGTCATCAACGGCAGGATCGGCGTATAGGCGAACCGGCCGATGCCCATAGCCGCGGCCAGCGCCGCCGCGGCACGGGCGATCGAGAGCCAGGCTGAGCTGCGCATGCCCCCATGGTGCGTGCCGGGGCTGCCCCCGGCCACGACCTATCTCCTTGCAGCTGAAAGGAATCGCCTCGCAGTGCGGGGCGCTCAGTCCTTCTCGATGACGCCCTGAGCGGTCCGGGCCCGATCTTCATAGCTCTTACGTTTGGCGGCGTCGAACTCGAGGAAGACCTTGTCCAGTCCCAGCGCCTTGTTCATCCCGCGGCGACCCTTTGGCGGCAGCAGCTGGGCGAGCTGCGCGGTGAACCGCAGCGGCGCTGGCACCGAGACGTGGGTCTTGGGCTTGTCGAGGGTTTTGACGACAGCCGCGGCAATGTCCTCGGGCTCGACCGGCTTGATCGGGCCACTGGACGTGGTGCCTGAGATCAGCTCGGTGTTGGTGAACGGCGGCATGATCACCGAGACGTTGACGCCGTGGGGAGCCATTTCGTCTGCCAAGGCTGTGGACAGGCCGACGACGGCGTACTTCGCCCCCACGTAAACCACCTGACCGGGCAGTGGGATGAGGCCTGACAGCGAGGCGATATTGATGACGTGACCGCTACGTCGGCTGACCATCTCGGGAAGCGCGAGCTGGCAGCCGGTGAGCACGCCGTAGACGTTGACTTCGAGGGACGAGCGGATCGACTGTTCCGTCTCCTTCAGGAACGGGCCTACCGGCATGACGCCGGCGTTGTTGATCAGCACGTCCAGGTGACCGGCGCCGTCGCTGCGGGCCTTGTCCAGGAACACCTCGAAAGATTCGCGGTCGGTGACGTCCAGCGGGTACCCGGTGGCCTGGCCGAGTTTGACCAGGTCGGAGACCGCCGATTCGAGCACGGCGACGTCGCGGTCACCGATGACGACCCGCGCGCCACGGGCGAGCAGGGCCTTGGCGGTGGCATAGCCGATACCTCGCGCGGCTCCGGTGATCGCGATGGTCTTGCCGCTGATGTTGTCCATGGCCGCAAACTTTACACGTGTCAAGTTTTGAAATGAAGCCCCTATTTGGCCGCCCCGGCGGGCTACTGTCAGGGCATGACGCGCACCCTGCGGACCCAGGTTTGTGTAGCCGGTGGTGGGCCCGCGGGCCTGGTGCATGCGCTGCTGTTGGCCCGCGCCGGGATCGACGTCGTCGTGCTGGAGAAGCACAACGACTTTCTGCGGGACTTTCGAGGCGACACCGTGCACCCCACCACGTTGCGCATCATGCACGAGCTGGGGTTCGTCGACGAATTCCTGAAGTTGCCCCACACCAAGATCAACCGGGTCTGCATGGATGCCGACGGCACGCTCCGGACCTTCGGCAGTTTCGGCGCCCTGCGGCTGCTGCGCTTCCCCGAGCCTTACATCGCGCTCATGCCGCAGTGGGACTTCCTGGACTTCCTCGCGGAAAAGGCTTCCGCCTACCCGGAATTCACGCTGATCCGCAACGCCGAGGTGACCGACCTCATCGTCGAGGACGGCCGGGTCGTCGGAGTGCGCACACCTGAGTTGGAGGTCCGCGCCGACCTGGTGGTCGCCGCCGACGGTCGAAAGTCCGCGGTGCGCGAGGCGTCCGGGCTCGAGTTGGCGAGCGCGCACAGCCCGATGGACGTGCTGTGGTTCCGGCTCGGCTGGCGCGAAGGTGATCCGCAGGAGCTGTTCGGGATCATCCGCAAGGGTCTGTTGATGGCGATGATCTACCGCGGCGACTACTGGCAGGTCGCGTATCTCATGCCGAAGGGCGCCAATCCGCAGGGCGGATCGCTCGAGGACTTCAAGGCCCGGCTGGCGTCGGTGCGGCCGCAGCTCCGCGAGCATGTCGAGGATCTGCGCTCCTGGGACGACACCAGCCACCTCGATGTGCGCGTGGACCGGCTCAAGACCTGGTGGCGGCCCGGGCTGCTGTGCATCGGCGACGCCGCGCACGCGATGTCGCCGGCCGGCGGGGTCGGCATCAACCTGGCGGTGGCCGACGCGGTCGCTGCCGCCAACATCCTGTGCGGCCCCCTGCGCAACGGCCTGCTCGCCGACGCCGACCTGGCCAAGGTGCAGCGGCGCCGGGAGTTGCCGACCCGCATCATCCAGGCCGGCCAGGTACTGGCCCAGAACCGCGTGATCGAGCCCAACCTGGCCGGCGACCTGTCACCGATCTCGGTGCCGTCGTTCGTGGGAAAGGGTCCGCTGCAATACATTCCGCCGCTGCTCGTCGGCCGCGGTTTCCGTCCCGAGCACGTGCGAACCCCGGATATCCACTCGGCGTGACGCTGGCGTCGCCAGCATCATGACGGGCCGGATTCCCAACTAGAGCAGCAGAATTCCGGTCGTTCGGACCGTCGGATGGATACGCTGGTGCGTGCTCTCCGGGTGGTCGGTCGCGTGGTTGCTGATGGCCAGCGCGGTGCTGGTGTTCGCAGTGGGATTGGCGGTGCGGTCGTACGCCACGAAGACGCCCGCCGAACACCCGTTCCGCCGGGCAGCTCGTGCGGTGCGATGCTCTGGTTTTGGACAGCTGATATACGGTCCGCTTGATCGTGATGCCTAAGGCGACAACATCTTTGACGATGAAGAGCTCCACCACATGGTCTTGATGCCCACTGCGACGGTGGCCTGCGGCCTGATGTTCATCGGGGTGTTCCTGCTGCTGATTCAGCTGGTCAAGCACTGAGGCGGGCTGCTCGGCTCAGCGCCGCAAGGCCAGCTCGGCCGCCTCCCGGACCGGACCACGCCACGCCGGCCCGTGGCCCGGCAGCAGTACCTGGGTGTCCAGCAGGCCGAGCGCGGACAGGCTGCGTTCGCACGCCGCCTGGTCGTGATTGAAGATGTGCGGCAGCAGCTGCGGGCCGCCCTTGGTGATCAGGGGGTGACCGGTGACCACGGCGTCGCCGGCCACCAGCACGTCGCCGAACACGTAGGAGCAGTGCCCGCCGGTGTGCCCCGGGCTGGGGATCACCTGCGGGCTGCCCGGCAGCGTCGCCGCGACGTCCTCGGTGAGTGCCTGCGCGGTCGGGATGCCCTCGCGAACCAGCCCGCCCTTGCCGACGATATTCAGTGACCAGGCCAGGTACCGCGGGTTCCAGGCCCGCGCCAGCAGGTCTGCCGGTGAAACCTGTTCCAGGTACTCGCGTTTGGCGTGGCCGACTTCGGCGCCGTGGCAGAACACCGGCGTGCCATGGGTTTTGGCGAACCAGATGGCTGCGCCGAGGTGGTCGACGTGAGCGTGGGTGAGCAGAATCGCCCGCACGTCGCCGGCCTCGAAGCCAAGGTCACGCAGCGAGCTGAGCACATCGTCGCGTTGGCCGGGGAAGCCCGCGTCGATCAGGATCACCCCGCTGTCGTCGCTGACCAGGGTCCAGTTCACCAGGTCGGTCTGGGCGAAGTGCACATTTTCGGTGATCGCGCTTAGGACTACCGCCATGTCGACGAGTGTAGGCAAGGGAGTACAAAAGACTCATGGCTGAACTCAGACTGGGCTACAAGGCGTCGGCGGAGCAGTTTGCGCCGCGTGAATTGGTGGAGCTGGCAGTGGCTGCCGAGGCGGCAGGCATGGACAGCGCCACCGTCAGTGACCACTTCCAGCCGTGGCGCCATACCGGCGGCCATGCGCCGTTCTCGCTCGCCTGGATGACCGCGGTCGGCGAGCGCACCGAGCGGCTGCTCCTGGGCACCTCGGTGCTCACGCCGACGTTCCGCTACAACCCGGCCGTCATCGCGCAGGCCTTCGCGACCATGGGCTGCCTGTACCCGGACCGGATCTTCCTGGGCATCGGCACCGGTGAGGCGCTCAACGAGATCGCCACCGGCTATGAGGGCGAATGGCCCGAGTTCAAGGAGCGCTACGCCCGGCTGCGCGAATCGGTGCGCCTCATGCGCGAGCTGTGGAACGGCGACCGCGTCGACTTCGACGGCGAGTACTACAAGACCAAGGGCGCCTCGATCTACGACGTGCCCGAGGGCGGCATCCCGATCTACATCGCTGCGGGCGGGCCCCAGGTGGCCAAGTATGCGGGCCGCGCGGGCGACGGCTTCATCTGCACCTCCGGCAAGGGCGAAGAGCTCTACAAGGACAAGCTGATCCCCGCCATGCGCGAGGGCGCCGAGGCCGCCGGCAAGAACCCGGATGACGTCGACCGGATGATCGAGATCAAGATCTCGTACGACCCGGATCCCGCACTCGCTCTGGAGAACACCCGGTTCTGGGCGCCGCTGTCGCTGACCGCGGAGCAGAAGCACTCCATCGAAGACCCGATCGAGATGGAGGCAGCCGCCGACGCGCTGCCCATCGAGCAGGTCGCCAAGCGCTGGATCGTCGCGTCTGATCCCGACGAAGCCGTCGAGAAGGTCAAGCAATACGTCGACTGGGGCCTGAACCACCTCGTGTTCCACGACCCCCGGCAGGACCAGCGCCGGTTCCTGGAGCTGTTCAAGACCGACCTGGAGCCGCGCCTCCGTAAACTCGGCTGACGGCCGGCTGGGCTCGGTAGGCTGACGCAGTGCCTGACGCCACCGCGATCTACATCGCCTCGCCTGAAGGCGACACCGGTAAGTCGACCATTGCGCTAGGGCTGTTGCACCGGCTGGCGGCCACGGTCGCCAATGTCGGGGTGTTCCGTCCGATCGTGCGGGCCGGCACCGGCCGTGACTACATCCTCGAGTTGTTGCTCGCGCACAGCACGGCCGGCCTGGACTACGACGACTGCGCCGGGGTCACCTATCAGCAGTTGCACGACGACCCCGACGCCGCGATCGCGGACATCGTCGACCGGTACCACCGCGTGGCCGACAAATGCGGCGCGGTTGTCATCGTCGGCAGCGATTACACCGACGTCGCCTCGCCCAGCGAGCTGTCGATGAACGCCCGCATCGCGGTGAATCTCGGTGCGCCCGTGTTGCTCTCGGTGCGGGCCGCCGATCGCACGCCCGGCGAGGTGGCCCATGTCGTGGAGCTGTGCCTGGCCGAACTGACCGCCCAGCACGCGCACACCGCGGCGGTGGTGGCCAACCGGTGCGACCCGGACGAACTGGCCGACGTCGCCGCCGCACTGCAGCGGTTCTCGCCGAAAAGCTATGTGCTGCCGGAGGAGCCGCTGCTGGCCGCGCCGACGGTGGCTGAGCTGCGGGACGCGGTGCAGGGCCAACTGATCAGCGGCGACGAAGAGCTGCTGACCCGCGAGGTCATGGGGATGATGGTCGCCGGCATGACCGCCGAGCACTGCCTGGAGCGGCTGCGCGAGTCCATGGCAGTCATCACGCCGGGCGATCGTTCGGACGTGGTGCTGGCCATTGCCAGTGCTCATGCGGCGGAAGGTTTTCCGTCGATCTCGTGCCTCATCCTCAACGGCGGCCTGCCACTGCATCCGGCGATCGCGAAACTGGTTGCGGGCCTTGGCCTGAGGTTGCCCATCGTGGCCACCGAGCTGGGTACCTACGACACCGCCCGCGCCGCGTCGACGGCGAAGGGCCGGGTGACGGCCAGGTCGCTGCGCAAGGTCGACACGGCACTGTCCTTGATGGACGAGCATGTCGACGTCGCGGATCTGCTTGCCCAGCTGGCGGTTCCGATCCCGTCGGTGGTCACGCCGCAGATGTTCACGCACCAATTGCAGGACCGGGCCCGGGCCGATCGCCGGCGCATCGTGCTGCCCGAAGGCGACGATGACCGGATCCTGCGAGCAGCGGGCCGGCTGCTCGCCCGCTCGGTCGCCGACCTGACGATCCTCGGTGACGAGTCGACGGTACGGGCGCGGGCCGCCGAGCTGGGCCTGGACCTGTCGGCCGCTGTGGTGCTCAATCCCCGCACCAGCGAGCTGTGCGACCAGTTCGCGGCGCAGTACGCCGAACTGCGCAAGAAGAAGGGCGTCACCCTCGAGCAGGCCCGCGAAATCATCCACGATGTCTCGTATTTCGGCACCATGCTGGTGCATAACAACATGGTCGACGGCATGGTGTCCGGGGCCGCGCACACCACGGCGCACACCGTGCGCCCGGCGTTCGAGATCATCCGCACCGCGCCGGACATCTCCACGGTGTCGAGCATCTTCCTGATGTGCCTGGCGGACCGGGTGCTGGCCTATGGAGACTGTGCGATCGTGCCGGACCCGACGTCCGAGCAGCTCGCCGACATCGCGATCAGCTCGGCGCAGACCGCCGCGCAGTTCGGGATCGAGCCGCGGGTGGCCATGCTGTCCTACTCGACCGGAGACTCGGGCACCGGTGCCGACGTCGACAAGGTCAGGGCAGCAACGGAATTGGTCCGCAAGCGTGCGCCGGAGCTGTTGGTCGAAGGGCCGATCCAGTACGACGCCGCGGTGGAGCCGTCGGTGGCCGCGACCAAGATGCCGGATTCGCCGGTGGCCGGCCGCGCGACGGTGCTGATCTTCCCGGACCTGAACACCGGCAACAACACCTACAAGGCGGTGCAGCGCAGCGCCGGTGCCATCGCGATCGGACCGGTGTTGCAGGGTCTGAACAAACCGGTGAACGACCTGTCGCGCGGTGCGCTGGTGGAGGACATCGTCAACACCGTCGCGATCACCGCGATCCAGGCGCAGGGAGCGAAATGAGTCAGCCGGTCTTGGTCCTCAACTCCGGTTCGTCGTCGGTGAAATACCGTCTGGTGCAGCCGGATACGGGCGAATCGCTGGTCGACGGTGTCGTCGAGCGCGTCGTCGACTACCGCGCGGCGCTCCAGCAGGTGTTCGACGCCGTCAGCTCCGTGGGAGTCTCCACCGATGACGTGATGGCCGTTGGGCACCGCGTGGTGCACGGCGGGCGGCAGTTCTACCGGCCCACGCTGATCGACGACGCGCTGGTCGCCAAGCTCGATGAACTCGCCCCACTGGCACCGCTGCACAATCCGCCCGCGGTGCTGGGTATCACCGAGGCCCGCGCGCTCTTGCCGAATGTGCCCCACGTCGCGGTCTTCGACACGGCGTTCTTCCATAATCTGCCTGCGGCTGCCGCCGAGTATGCGATCGACCGAGATGTAGCCGCGCAGTGGCACATTCGCCGCTACGGCTTCCACGGCACATCGCACCAGTACGTCAGCGAACAGGCCGCGCAGTTCCTCGGTCTGCCCCTCGAATCGGTGAATCAGATTGTCCTGCACCTGGGTAACGGCGCGTCGGCGTCGGCGATCGCCGGCGGCCGGCCGATCGACACCTCGATGGGGATGACGCCGATGGAGGGCCTGGTGATGGGCACCCGTTCCGGCAACATCGACCCCGGCATCATCATGTACCTGTCGCGCACCGCCGGGATGTCGATCGAGGACATTGATGTCCTGCTGAACCGCCGCTCGGGCGTGTCGGGATTGGGCGGCGCCACTGATTTCCGTGAGCTGCACAAGCGCATGAACGAGGGAGACGCGGCAGCCCAGCTGGCCTACGACGTGTACATCCACCGGCTGCGCAAGTACATCGGCGGGTACCTCGCGCTGCTGGGTGGCGCCGACGTCATCACCTTCACCGCCGGAGTGGGGGAGAACGACGCCGCCGTCCGCCGCGATGCGCTCGCTGGGCTGTTGGCGCTGGGGATCGAGCTCGACGAGGAGCGCAACCTGTCCCCGAACCGCGGGCCCCGGCGGATCTCCACGGACACCTCACCGGTGAGCGTGCTGGTCATTCCCACCAACGAAGAGCTGGCCATCGCGCGGGCCTGCGTCGACCTCTGCAAGGTTGCCTGAAGGAACCTGCCAGGGTTGAGGCGTAGTTTGCGCCTCGTGCCCTTGTTGACCGGGACGTTCGACCCCGTAGCTGTGGTGCTGATGCTGCTCGCCATCGGTGCCATGGTCTGGGCCGATCGACGGGTCCCGGTGCCGAGCGCGCAGCGGTGGTCCTTCGGGGTCGCCATCGCGGTGTGGGCGGTGTCGACGCTCAGCGTCGTCGCGGTCTACGCGCCGTCGCTGTTCTGGCTGCGTGCGCTTCAACTCCTGCTGCTGTTGTACGTGGTGCCGTTCTTTCTGGCGCTCAGCCGTCCGGTCGCGACGGTGCGCGCGGCGCTCGGCCCGGCGCCGCAGGCGCGCGTCGACGCGGTGCTGAATTCCGTTGTCGCGCGGGTGTTCCTGTCGCCTCCGGTGACGTCGGTGCTGATGCTGGCGACGCCGTGGCTGCTGTACCTGACGCCCTGGTACGTCGCGTCGATGACCGGACCGCTCGCCTCGCTGACACGACTTGTGTTGCTGTGCATCGGTTTTGGCTACTTCTACGCGAGGTTGCAGGTCGACCCGGTGCCGCGGCGCTACCCGCCACTGCTGTCCATCGGGATCAGCGTGGCCGAGGGCCTCGGCGACGGCATCCTCGGATTGGTGCTGTGGCTGGGCCCGGTTATCGCGTACGACTACTACGCCGGTCTGCACCGCGATTTCGGGCCGAGCATCCGCCAGGACCAGACATTCGGCGCCGGCATCCTGTGGATTCTGGGTGACGTGCTCGGCGTGCCCTTCATCCTCTTGCTCATGCGCGCCTTGGGTTCTGACGAACGGCGCAAGGCCGCCGAGGTCGACGCTGAGCTCGACGCCGCTGCCCTCGCCGCCCCGTCTGCACCGGCTGCCGTACCCGGCGTCGAGACGGCCGAGGATGCACAGTCGAGCGGCCTCTGGTGGCAGAACGATCCGCAATTGCGTGACCGCTACCGGTGAGCTGGCCCGCTGCGTTGATCGTGCATCTAGGCAGACTGCTACTCGAACTTTTCCTGCATCAGCGCAATTTCAACTGCCGCAGAGGGACGACACGCCAGGCGCGACACGCCGCCGCGCAACGCACCGAGCTAGAAGGTGCTGATCGGCCGCACGTTGTTGGCCAGGTCGACCAGCGCGTAGCGGTGCGCCTTGGTCGGCGCCACGCGGGCCAGCCCGCGCAAGGATGCCTCGACACCGAGGCGCAGGCCGTATTCGGTGAACGGGAAGCCCAGAATGTGGTTGGTGCTGGCGGTGTTGTCGGCCAGCCAGTCCAGGGCCGTGCCGAGCACCAGTGTCCGGATCTGCAGCACCCGTGGCTCGGATTCCGGCAGCGCCTCGACTCGGCGTGCGGCGTCACGGATTTGGCGTTCGGTGATGTCGGCGGTGGTGGGTGCCGACAGCAGGGTGACGGCGCTGGTCAGTCGTGCGGTGGTGAAATGCCTTGAGGTGGCGGGCACTTCGTCCAAGGTATGGACGGCGGCCTCCCGGTCTCCGGCCATCGCCTGCACGCGGGCGCGGCCGAATCCGGCTGAGATGACGCCGTTGTCGGTGTTCCACACGGTCTGATAGAAGGCGCGCTCCGCGGCCGATCCGGACAGCTCGGCAGTGGCCGCCAACGCCACCTTGGGGGCCAGCTCACCCGGCAGGGTATTGAGGACTTCGGTGAAATCCTTGGTCGCCGCGTCATAGTTGCCCGCCAGCAGCTCGCCGACCGCGCGGAACCACACCAGCCGCCAATGCCAGCCGACCCGGTCGGCCAGGTTCTCGAGTTTCCGGTTCGCTTTGGCCACGTCGCCCAGGTCGAGGAGGGCGCGCACTTCCATCAGCGGCAGCTCGACCGACTGCGACAGATCCACGCCTTCCGAATCGAGCGACCCCTCCCGGGCGGCGCGCAACGAATCCAGCGTCTGCACCGGCTGACTCAGCACGGTGGCCGACAGGACCGTCGCGCCGACGTCTGCCGGGTCGACCAGTGGCACCTGCAGGGCCCGGACAATCTCTGGGGCGGTGATCTTTTCGGTGTGCTGCTGCCCGTCGATGTACACGTCGGTGTGGGCCACCAGCATGTTGACGCCGAACGTCGACCGCGACGGACTGAACACCGAAGACAGGCCGGGCCGTGGCGTCCTCGTGTCCTGGGCGACGACTTCCCGCAGCACACCGAGCAGCTGCCCGGACATCTCCTCGGCGCTGCCGAACCGCCGGCGCGGGTCGGGGTCGATCGCGCGGCGCAGCAGCCGGCCGAACGAATCGTATTGGACCAGAATCGGATCGTCCTCGGGCAGCCCGTCGACGTAGCGGCCTCTGTCGGTCTTCAGGTCCAGGGTCAGGGCGGCCAGCGTACGGCCGACGGTGTAGATGTCGGTGACGATCGTCGGCCCGGTCCGGACGATTTCCGGTGCCTGGTAACCCGGTGTGCCGTACAGGAATCCGAACGAGTTGATCCGAGACACCGCGCCGAGGTCGATGAGCTTGAGCTGTTCCTCGGTGAACATGATGTTCTCGGGCTTGAGGTCGTTGTAGACCAGACCGATCGAATGCAGATAACCGAGCGCCGGCAGGATCTCCAGCATGTAGGCGATTGCCTGGGCCACCGGCAGTTTGGCGCCCTTCACCTGTTTCAGTGAGGTGCCGCCGACGTACTCCATCACGATGTAGCCGACGGGGTCGCCGTGCTTGTCGGCGTGCTCGACGAAGTTGAAGATCTTCACGATCGCGGGATGCGTGACCTCAGCCAGGAACTGGCGCTCGGCCATGGCGATCGCCTGCGCCTCCGCGTCCCCGGAATGCACCAGGCCTTTGAGCACCACGGGTCGGTTGTTGACGTTGGTGTCCAGCGCCAGGTAGATCCAGCCCAGCCCACCGTGGGCGATGCAACCCTTGACCTCGTACTGATCGGCCACCATGGTGCCCGGACTCAGTTGTGGCAGAAACGAATACGCGCTTCCGCAATGGGGGCATGAGCCTTCCGACTGGCCGGGCTTGCCGTCTTCGGAGCGGCCGACCGGCTTGCCGCAGGACCAGCAGAAGCGTTTGGCCTCGGCCACCACAGGGTTGGTCATCAACGCTGCGAGCGGATCCTGATCCACCATCCGCGGCACTTCGACCAGGCCGCCGCCGAGTCGCCGGACGGGCGAAACCCGGGTGGTGGCGGTGGCGACGCTGGTGGGCGTCGATTCACGTTCGGGCGGAACGGGCACCGGGATGCTCATCGAGTCGTCGAACAGCGGGCGGAACACCGCCTGCGTGCCCATCGGCCGCATGGTGGCCAGCGAATCCCACGTCACCTCAACGGCCTGCGTGCCGGGGTCTGTGTCCGGGCCCGCTTCAACTGGGCCGGCGTCCACGGGACCCGCGTCCACGGGGCCGGTCGTCGCTTCGCTTTCGGGCATCAGTCGCTGTACCTCGGCACGGGCGGGTTCGGCGTCGAGCCCAGCACGGTCAACCACTTGCGGTACAACGTGTTCCACGTGCCGTCGCGGCGAATCCGCTCCAGCGTCCCATTCACGAACCGGACCAGTCCGGTGTTGTTCAGGTTGATCCCGATGCCGTAGGGCTCCTCGGCCATGTTGGGGCCGACGATGTGCAGGTACGGGTCCTGAGCCACGAGGCCGGCCAGGATGGCGTCGTCGGTGGACACGGCGTCGGCCTGCCGCTGTTGCAATGCCACCAGGCAGTCGGCCCAGGTGATGGCCTCCACGAGGACCGGCGGTGGGGTGATGCGCTGCAGTCGTGCCTTCGAGGTGGTGGCCTTCACGACGCACACCCGCTTGCCCGAAAGGTCCGTCGGCCGGCGAATGTCGGAGCCCCGGGTGGTGAGGATCCGCTGTTTCGCGGAGAAGTACTCGGCGGAGAAGTTGACCAGTTTGCGTCGTTCGCAGGTGATGCTCATCGTCTTGACCACGATGTCGACCTGGTTGTGCTGCAGCGCCGAGATCCGGTCGTTGTCCGACAGAATTCGGTATTCGACCTGTGATGGGGTGCCGAAGATGTCGCGCGCCACCTCGCCGGCGATGTCGACGTCGAAGCCCGTGATCTGCCCCGTGATCGGGTCGCGGAACGTGAAGAGGTTGCTGCCGATGTCGAGCCCGACGATCAGCCGGCCGCGGTCCTTGATGTTGGTGACGGCCGCCGCCGCGGCCTCGGGCGTCGGGAACGGACGCAGGCTCGCGGTGCAGTCGGACTTGACCTCCGGACCCAGGTCCGGAACCGCGGTCTGCACCTCCATGCCCGCCGGTGTCGGCGGTGCGATGGTGATGCTCTGTGGCGCAACCGGCGGCGCGGCCTCGCCGCAGCCGGCGGCCACCAGCACCGCGACCATCGCCGGGACCAAACGCGCACGCATCGAAAAACTCATCGGTATTCACTCAACCTCGGCCACAGCCCGAGCGCCACCGCGAGCGCCGCGGCCAGGCTCAGCGCCGCCGCCCCGACCGTCGCTCCGGACAGGGCCTGACGTCCGTTCAGAATGTCGCTGCGCAGCTGCTTACGGCTTTCGTCGATGCCTTTGGACAGGGCCTCATCGAGCTTGTCGAAGGCCGGCGTCGAATCGTCCTCGCTGGTGCCAAGGGCCACCTGCGTGGCGGACTGGTAATTGCCGGTGGAGATGTAGGCGTTGATCCGGTCGTCGGCGGCGCGCCAGCGGCGGATCAGCTGATCGGCGCCCGTCAGGTCCTTCTTGCCGATCGCGTCGGGCCGGCGCATGTACTCCGCCAGCTGCAGTTGGAGGGCGTCGATGCGGTGGTAGTACGACTGCTTGCGGACGCTCTCGTCGCCGCGCCGGATCAGTGACAGTGTCTCGTCGGCACGCGCCTGCTGCGCCGTGATGGCCATGCTGGTCACGGTCTGCAGCGATGCCGCCGTGCTGCGGGCATGCCGGGTGTCCGCCGTCGAGATGACGAGGGTGGCACCTATCCAGACGATCATGATCAGCACCGCCATGCCCCCGGCGACGAAACCGATGTTGACGCGCCGGCGGGTGTGCCGGGCCAGCCAGCGGTTGGAGAAGAAGCCGAACATCAGCGTCGCCGCGACCACCAGGATCACCGGCGCGGGCACCTGTGACGAGCCGCTGGTCTCCGAATTCACGCGTGCGGACGTGTTCTCGTAGAGCCGCTGCGCGTCGGGCAGGATTTGGGTCTGCATCAGCCACGACGCCTCGGACAGGTACGACGAACCCACCGGGTTGCCCGCGCGGTTGTTGGTCCGGGCCGTCTCCACCAGGCCCGTGTAGACCGCCAGCTCGGCGTTGATGTGCCCGAGCACTTTCACCATGGGCTCGTCGGTCAGACCGCTGGACGCGGCGGTGACCGCGACCGCGGCGTCGGTGATCGCCTGCTCATAGCGCTGCCGGACGTCCTGCGGTTCGGAGCCCGCGATGAAGGCCGTCGCGGCCGCGGCGTCGGCGACAGACAGCGTGGTGTAGAGCTGGCCGGCCGCGAAGGCCAGCGGCTCGGTGTGATCGAGCACCGTGGTCAGCGCCTGCTGCCGGGCGTGGATCGTGGTCGACGTGGCGAAGGCACAGGCCAGCACCAGACTGGCCAGCATCAATCCGATGAGCAGGATACGGCCGGGCGTGGTCCACATGAACCACCAACGAGTGTGCGCGGGAGCTCCGGGTGACCGGGACACGACGGGCTCGGTCGAAGGGTGCGCCAACTCCACCGTCACGTGTGCGCCGACCTCAACTTTCCGTACCCGTTGACCCTGCCGAACTCGTTTAAAAGAAGTCTAAGAGCTTGCGGCGCGTAGGGGGTGGATTACCGGTCGGCCCGGTCCGCCAAATCTTTCGCGAAGTTCTTTATTGTGGGTTCCGTGCAGGGCGACGGTGACGGATGGGTGCTTGCGGCTGACGGTTCCCACTTCTGGGGTCGCCATGGTGCGGCCGGACTTCTGCTGCGGGCGCCGCAGGCGGGTGGCGGGGCGGCGGTGCTGCTGCAGTACCGCGCGCCGTGGAGTCATCAAGGTGGCACCTGGGCGCTGCCGGGCGGGGCGCGCGACAGCCACGAGACTGTCGAGGAAGCCGCCGTTCGGGAAGCCTACGAGGAAGCCGGCCTGCTGGCCGAGCAGCTGACGGTGCGGACCACGGTCGTCACCGCGACCGCGATCGGCGAGGTGTGGACGTACACCACGGTCATCGCCGACGCGCCCGAACAACTGGCGACCGTGCCCAACCGCGAGAGCGTCGAGCTGCGCTGGGTCTCCGAGGACGACGTCGACTCGCTGCCGTTGCATCCCGGGTTCGCCGCCAGCTGGGAACAGCTGCGCAGCGTGACTGCGGCTATCCCGCTCAGTTCGTAGGAGCCTGCGGCAACGCCTGTTTGAGCGCGCGGGCCGCTGCGGCCGGATCTTCGGCGGCGGTGATCGCCCGGACCACCACGACGCGGCGGGCGCCGGCGGCCACCACCTCGGGGACACGTGTCAGGTCGATACCACCGATCGCGAACCACGGCTTGTCGGTGCCCGACGCGGTGACGGCTCGAGACGCGGCCCGCACCAGATCCAGCCCGGGCGCCGTGCGCCCCGGCTTGGTGGGCGTCGGCCAGCACGGGCCGACGCAGAAGTAGTCGACGTCCTCGGTCACCGAGACGGCGAGCTGCTGCTCGTCATGCGTCGAGCGGCCGAACAGCGGATCGGGCCCGACGATCTCGCGGGCCAGCGACAGCGGCAGATCGTCCTGGCCCAGGTGGAGCACGTCAGCATGCGCGCCGCGGGCGATGTCGGCCCGGTCGTTCACCGCGAACAGCGCGCCGTGCCGCCGTGCCGCGTCGGCCAGCACCTCCAGCGCCGCCAATTCCTGCTTGGCCTCCAGCGGACCTAACTGCGCTTCACCGGCCGAGCCCTTGTCCCGCAGCTGGATGATGTCCACGCCGCCGGCCAGCGCCGCGTCGGCGAACTCGGCCAGGTCGCCGCGTTCCCGGCGGGCGTCGGTGCACAGGTAGAGGGATGCGGACTGCAGACGCTGGGTGGCTTTAGGCACAGCGCGACGGTAGCGACTACCGTGGACGCCGCAACACGGGAGTCCCGGGACCGGGGGCTGAGAGTGGGGTCGTCCTACCCTTACCGTCACACCTGATCCGGATCATGCCGGCGAAGGGAGAGGATTTATCGTGCCGGCTGGCATGGCTGTAGTTGGCGGCGGCGTCATCGGTCTGGCCGTGGCGCGCCGCGCCGCGCTCGACGGGTGGTCGGTGCGCGTGCACCGGACCGAGGCGCCCGGCGCCTCGTGGGTCGCCGGCGGCATGCTCGCACCGCACTCCGAGGGCTGGCCGGGGGAGCAGGACCAGTTGCAGCTGGGGCTGGACTCCCTGGCGCTGTGGCACGGCGGCTTCCTCGACGGACTGCCCGACGACGTGGTGACGGCCCGCGACTCGCTGGTGGTGGCGGTCGACCGGGCAGATGCGGCAGACGTCCGCACGGTCGCCGAGTGGCTGGCGGCGCAGGGCTATCCCGTGACACTCACGACCGCTGCCCGCGATCTCGAACCGCTGCTGGCGCAGGGGATTCGGCACGGCTTTCACGCGGAAACCGAACTGGCCGTGGACAACCGGCTGGTGGTCGAGGGGCTGATCGCGCACTGCGACCGCCTGGGCGTGCAGTGGGCCGGGCCGGTCGACTCGCTGGATCAGACGCGCGACGCCGATATCACCGTGCTGGCCAACGGAATCGATGCCCCGGCACTGTGGCCGGGTCTGCCGGTGCGTCCGGTGAAGGGCGAGATTCTGCGGTTGCGGTGGCGTAAGGGATGTATGCCGGTGCCGCAGCGGGTGGTTCGTGCCCGCGTGCACGGCCGGCAGGTGTATCTGGTGCCACGTGCGGACGGTGTGGTCGCGGGTGCCACCCAGTACGAGCACGGCCGCGACACCGCCCCCACGGTCACCGGTGTGCGCGACATTCTCGACGACGCCTGTGCCGTGATGCCGGCGCTGGGCGAATACGAACTGGCCGAATGTGCTGCGGGACTGCGGCCGATGACACCGGACGGTCTGCCCATCGTGGGCTGGCTCGACGACCGCACCCTGGCGGCCACCGGTCACGGCCGGAACGGTTTTCTGCTGGCCCCGTGGACCGCACAACGGATTTCGGACCTGTTGACCGGCGATGCGAGAGAGAAGGTGGCACTGTGCTGATCACAGTCAACGATGAGAGCGTGGACATCCGCGAAGGCACCACGGTAGCCGAATTGATTGACACACTGGGCTTTCCGGACAAGGGCATCGCCGTCGCCGTGGACTGGTCAGTGCTGCCGCGGTCGGAGTGGGACGACGTCCTGACCGCGGGCGTCAAGATCGAGGTCGTGACGGCGGTGCAAGGTGGCTGAGGACATGCTGCGCATCGCGGACCGGGAGTTCGGCTCCCGGCTCATCATGGGTACCGGCGGCGCGGCGAATCTGGCGATCCTGGAGGAGGCGCTCGTCGCCTCGGGCACCGAGCTGACCACCGTCGCGATGCGGCGCATCGATGCCGAAACCGGCACCGGGGTACTGGATTTGCTGGGCAAGCTCGGCATCGCGGCACTGCCCAACACCGCCGGCTGTCGCGGTGCGGCCGAAGCGGTGTTGACCGCGCAGCTGGCGCGCGAAGCCTTGCAGACCAACTGGGTGAAACTCGAAGTGATCGCCGACGAGCGCACCCTGCTGCCGGACGCGATCGAATTGGTCCGTGCCGCAGAACAATTGGTGGATGACGGTTTCGTCGTCCTGCCCTACACCAACGATGATCCGGTGCTGGCCAGGCGGCTCGAGGACACCGGTTGCGCCGCGGTGATGCCGTTGGGCGCGCCGATCGGCACGGGGCTGGGGATCTCCAACCCGCACAACATCGAGATGATCGTCGCGGCCGCCGGGGTGCCGGTGGTGCTCGACGCCGGCATCGGCACGGCCAGCGATGCCGCACTAGCGATGGAACTGGGTTGTGACGCAGTGCTTCTCGCGACGGCGGTGACGCGGGCCTCGGACCCGCCGATGATGGCCGCCGCGATGGCTGCCGCGGTCGCCGCCGGTCGGCTGGCGTCACGGGCAGGCCGCGTCCCCAAGCGGTTCTGGGCGCAGGCCTCCAGCCCGGCGCTATGACCGTGCGGTACGTCGCCCTCGGGAGTTCGATGGCCGCCGGACCCGGCATCGCGCCGGGGGCGCCCGGCGCGCCGAAGCGGTCCGGCAGGTCGGCGGTCAACTATCCGCACCTCGTCGCCGCGCATCTCGGTTACGACCTTGTCGACGTGACCTTTTCGGGCGCCACCACCGCACACGTGCTCTCCGAACGGCAGTTCGGCGAGCCGCCGCAGGTGGATGCCCTCGACGGATCGGAGTCGTTGGTCACCATCACCATCGGCGGTAACGATGCCGGCTACGTCCCGATGCTCGGGGCCGCCTGCTTGCCCCGCTTCCTGAGGTCGGTGCCGGTCGCCGGCGGGCTGCTGCGTGGACTACTCGATACGACGGCGCGGGATCAGGCGCTCGATGTCGTGGCTGAATCATTGAAAACCGTTGGGCGAGAAGTGCGTCGGCGTGCGCCGCTGGCCCGGGTGCTGTTCGTCGACTACCTGACGCTGCTGCCGCCGGCCGGTGTGCGCGCGTCACCGATCGGTGCCGCCGAAGCCGACCTCGGCCGGCACGTCGCCGCTCGGCTGGCCGAGTTGACGGCGGCGGCCGCCGCGGACACCGGCTGCGAACTGGTGCGGGCCGCGGACGCCAGTCGCGATCACCATGCGTGGTCCGCCGATCCCTGGACCACGGCGTTTCACCTGCCGCTGCCGGGCCGGGTGGCGCCGCTGCACCCCAATGCCGCGGGTATGCGCGCCGTCGCGCGGATGGTGATCGAACGCGTATCGTGCGCCTGATGGTGCTGCCACCAGACAAGGGGTTTGTCCGGCGATGATCCAGCTGACCGGATTGACAAAGGTTTTCGGCCGCAAACGTGCCGTCGATGATCTGACCTGTTCCGTCGAGCCCGGCTTCGTCACCGGTTTCCTGGGCCCGAACGGCGCGGGCAAGTCCACCACGATGCGCATGATCGTCGGGCTGGACCGCCCCACCTCCGGCACCGCGACGGTGCTCGGCAAGACCTACCGGGAGCTGAAGCATCCGCTGCGCAGTGTCGGCGCGCTGCTCGATGCCCGGCAGGTGCATCCCAACCGCACGGCTCGGGCGCATCTGCGGTGGCTGGCCGCCAGCAACAAGCTGCCGAAGGCGCGCGTCGATGAAGTGCTGAACATCGTCGGACTGACCGAAGTCGCGGGGAAACAGGCCGGCACTTACTCGCTCGGTATGTCTCAGCGATTGGGTATCGCCGTGGCACTGCTCGGTGATCCCGAGGTGCTGCTGTTCGACGAACCGGTGAACGGGCTGGACCCGGAGGGCATCCGCTGGATTCGGACGCTCATGCGGGACTTGGCATCTGAGGGCCGGACGGTCTTGGTCTCGAGTCATCTGCTGGCGGAGATGGCGAACACCGCTGACCGGCTGCTGGTGATCGGGCGGGGGCAGTTGATCAGCTCGAGCACCATGGCGGAATTCCTGACCAGCTCCGGAAGCGACACCATCCGGGTGCGCAGCCCGCAGTTGGATCGGCTGCAGCAGTTGTTGACGGAACAGGATGTGTCGGTCCAGCTTTCCGACGGTGTGCTGCTGGTTCGCGGAGTCTCTGCAGAGCAGGTGGGGGAGTTGGCTGCCGGCCACGGAATCGTGCTGCACGAACTGGCCGCCCAGCAGGCCTCGTTGGAGGAGGCGTACATGCGACTGACAGACGACGCTGTCGACTACCGGGCAGTTGGTGCGCCATGACGATCAATGCCGAACGGATCAAGCTGCAGACCACGCGATCACCGATCTGGCTCATCCTGACGGTTGTGGTTGTGGGCCTGGGATTCGCCGCGATACAAGCGGCGGCGCTGGGTCCCCATGGGGTGCTCCAGCCGCAGCGTGCGGCGATCGGGGTCAGCGTGTTCGGTGTGCCGGTGCTGATGACCCTGTCCGCGATGGCGGTCACCGGGGAATACCGCTCCGGCATGATCCGAACGACGTTCCTGGCCACTCCACGCAGAGCCTGGGCGCTGACGGCGAAAGCGATAGTGATGGCGGCGGTTTCCGCCGTCGTCACCGGGGTGATGGTGGTGGTGGCGGTCCTGTTCGCCGCCTCAGTGCTTGATGAACCACAGCGGGCGCCACTGTCGCTCGCCAGTATCGAGGTGTGGCGTTCGGTCGCGGCGATGTCGCTGTACGCCGCGCTGGGGGCGGTGCTGGCCGTCGGCCTGGGCGGGCTGTTGCGGCACACCGCCGCGGTGGTCGCGGTGGTGCTGTTGATGCCGTTCGTCGTGGAGCCGGTGCTGGGCGCGCTGCCCGAGGTCGGTGCGCGAGTGGGTCCGTGGCTGCCGTTCGGGAACGCCTATACCTTCACCAAGACCCCCTGGTTCCAGACCTTCTCGTTGTGGTGGGGACCGCTCGGTGCGGCCTTCTACTTCGCCGCGGTTGCGGCCGGGGTGTTCGCTCTGGCGCTCGTGGTGGTCACTCGCCGCGATCCGTAGCCGGCGGGATCCAGGGTCACCGGTTCTACGATGCTGAGAATGTCTCGTTTGCGACGCCTGTTGGAGAGATCGCTCGGGCGGCATACCGTCCGCGGGTCTGAACTGCGTGAGGCTTTCGCCAGCTTCGGCATCATCATCGTGCTGACCGTCGCGGTGATCTGGAGTATTCCGGGCGCGCCGGTCAAGGACGCCATGGCGCCGCCGTTGCAGCCGATAGCGCGGTTCACGGGCTTGGACCAGGCGTGGGGCATGTTCTCCCCGAATCCGCCGCTGGCGGTGTCTGAAGTGGAAACGGCCGTGCTGTATGACAGTGGTGCGCGACGGGTATGGAAGCTCGACGGTGACCGGTCTCTGGTGGGCCAGTTCTACTGGGATCGGTGGCGAAAGTTCAAGGAACAGTTGATCAATGAGCCGGTGACCCGGCCGGCGTATGCGATGTGGGTCGTGCGGAGGCTGATGCAGCCGGGGGAGCACCCGGTCGGTGTCACGATCTTTTCCGATACGCGCAAGCTTCGGCCTCCGGGTTCCGATGCTCCGGAGGAGCACGAACAAAAAATCTTGTACGACTGGAAGTTTGGGCCCGCGTCGTGATTGCTCCGGTGGCGATGTTGCGTGAATCGGGCCGCAGCGCATTGCAGGGCTGGCGGAGCTTCTGGTGCAGTACGGAACCGGCCTACACACTGGGAATCGTTCGGATTACCTTCGGCGCCTTGGTTTTCCTCTGGTCGCTCGAGATCGGCGTGGACCTGTACGACAAGTTCAGCGTCAACGGCATCGTGCCGCAACCGCCGACGTACCCGTACTTGTGGGGTGTGTTCTACGCCTGGCCGGGTGATACCGCCTTACTGGCCGGCTGGATCGTGCTGATGGTGGCGTCGCTGGTCCTGATCGTCGGCTGGCACACCAAGCTGGCGGCCTTCCTGGTCTTCGTGATGATCATGTCGTTCGAACGCCGCAATCCCTGGATCTTCAACTCGGGTGACGGGTTGATCCGAATCCTGTCACTGTATTTGGCTCTTTCGCCGTGTGGTGCGGCGCTGTCGTTGGACCAGCGTCGGCGCTTCGGATCTTTCTGGTCCGTGCAGGACATCAAGGTCTGGCCGCTACGTTTGATGCAGGTCCAGATATCGATCATCTACCTCACCTCGGTGATCGCGAAGCTGCATGGCGATACGTGGCAGAACGGTTCCGCCGTGTCCTACACGTTGCGACTCGACGACATGCTGCAGCTGCCGAGCCCGGCCTGGGTGTCCACCAGCCCGCTGATCGGCAATGCGATGACATGGGGCACCCTGCTGGTCGAGTTCTCGATCGGGGTGTTCGTCTGGAACAAACGTTGGCGCACAAAGGTATTGCTCGCCGGCGTATTCCTGCATCTGACCATTCTGTTGACGATGGTCGTCGGGTTCTTCTCACTGGCGATCTTCGTGCTGTACCTGTCGTTCGTGCCGTGGGAGCGGTCCAAGGCTGTTGCAGACGACGTTCACAGTCGGCTCAGCGCGGTGATGCGGCGGGTCTGTGCCGCACCCTGGCTACGGTTCGACTGACCCCGTTGCTACCGGGTGTTCCGCCAACAGCCGATGTCGACAGGTTTGCTGCTCTACGATCGCGATTATGTCGGAGGCAGAATCGGAAGCATCGCCCGTATCGCGCCAGTCTGTCGCGGTGGATGTCCAGCCGAGGTGGATCGCGCCGGCGTCGCTGGCAGTTGCGATAGTCGCGCTCGGTGTCGCCGTCTGGGCGCTTGTATCGCCGCCACAGCACCAGTCAGCTCCGTCGACGCCTGCGCCCACCGAACAACAGGTTGCTGAGTCGAAGGCTCGCGCCTGCACTGCGTTCACGACCGTGCGCACGGCGGTGGCACTGCAGACGCACACGGAACTCGGTCCTGAGCCGGTTGCTGTGCAGGCCGTCACGGCAGTCTCGCGCTTGGCGATGAGCAGCGGTTCGCAATACTTGCAGGCGCATCTGGACTCGGCCACACCGGCCGATCTCGCGGCTGCGATTCGCGAATTTTCTGTTGATCTGCAGGATATTTCGATGTACGGGCAGGCCGGGGTGGGCGGCGCCGACCCCGCGCAGGCGGGCCGTCTCAAGGCCGGCGAAGCCGTCAGCATGAAGATCGCCGGCCTCTGCAAGTGAGCCACGGGGCGCTCACCCGATCCAACTGCCGTAAAACCGATATCAGCGCGGACTCGTTCTCAGCGTCCGTTCAGCAAGCGGTGTCTACCTTCGGCAGGCATGACCGGCGCCGCCCACCCCTCAGCGATTGTGAAGCGTGTGACTGCGAGCAAGGTTCCCGAAGTCACCATCTGGTTTTGGCTGATCAAGGTACTTTGCACCACCGTCGGCGAGAGCTTCGCGGATTGGATCAACCAAGGTCTTGGTGTGGGTCTCGGTGCCACCGCGGTGATCTTCACGGCCGTGCTCGCACTGGTCATGGGCGCCCAGTTGCAACTGTCGCGTTACGCCCCGGCCGTCTACTGGCTGACCGTTGTGGTTCTCAGTGTTACCGGCACGCTCTACACCGACCTGCTCACCGACATCCTCGCAGTGCCCTTGGCCGCGAGTACGGCTGTCTTCACCGTCACGCTCGCGGTGGTGTTCGGGGTGTGGTTTGCGCGGGAGCGGACGCTATCGATCCATAGCATCACAACCCGTCCCCGCGAACTGTTCTACTGGCTAGCTGTCCTGGTCACCTTCGCGCTCGGTACCGCCGCCGGCGATTGGATCCTGGCCCTGACCGGGTGGAACCCCGGGGTATCGGTACTGCTGCCGGTCGCCCTCATCGCCGCGGTGACCGTCGGCTGGCGCTTCGGGGTCAACTCCGTGCTGTCGTTCTGGCTGGCCTACATCCTGACCCGCCCGCTCGGCGCCAACCTCGGCGACTGGCTCGCCACACCGCGCAGCGCGTACGGTCTCGGCCTCGGATACGGACTGACCAGCGGTATCTTCCTGGCCGCAATCACCGCCGCCGTCAGCTACCTGACCAGGACGCGAATCGACGTGATCGACGTGAACGACCAGGCGGCGGCCCCCGCGACCAAGCGCACGGTGTCCGCGCCGGCCACCGTCGGTTTCTACGCCGTCGTCATCCTGGCCGCTGGCGCGCTGCTCCAATGGGCGTCGATGCAGCCGCATGGCCCGGCCGGCGACGACGAAGAGCCCCAGCCGGCCGCGGCTGCCGCAACCCTGCCACCCGGCAAGGTCAGTGCATTCCCGGCGACCGACATCGCCCACTTCCGCAACGTCACCCAAGACGCATTGGCAATGGTGAATGCCGGAGATCAATCCGGTGCCCGGGCCAGGATCACCGACCTCGAAACCGCCTGGGACCACGACCAAGACCGGCTACAAGCGATCGACTCCAGCACCTGGACCGCACTCGACCGGCAGATCGACGCCGCACTCAAATCCGTCCGATCCGGCAGCCCCAATGCGGACGACGAAAAACTCACTCTGACAACGTTATTGAACAGCCTGCGCTAACGCGTTCAATCGCCTGCACCCGTACCGATAGGCCGTGATGGACCTCGATACCCGAATCTTCTACTACATCAACGATTTCGCCCGGGACACCCCCTGGCTGCACCCGGTCGTGGCCGGATACGCGAACGACGGTGTCGTACTGTTTGCCATCTTTCTACTCGCTGGATGGTGGATCGCCCGCCGAACCAACAACCCCAGCGCGATGACCGCGGCGGTGTGGGCACCTTTGGGCGTGCTGGCCGCGGTGGCCATCAACCAGCCGATAGCCGACACCATCAATGCAACCCGTCCCTGTAATGCGTTGCCCCACATCGTGGTTTTGCATTGCAACACCGACGGCGGGTTCCCCAGCGACCATGCGATGATGGCCGGGGCCGTCACCGCCGGCGTGTGGCTGGTGAATCGTCGGCTCGGCGTCGTCGCCGCGATCGCGGCAGTAGCCATGGCATTGGCGCGGGTCTACGTCGGCGCGCACTACCCCCAAGACGTCCTTGTTGGTCTCACTCTGGGCTCGGCCCTGAGCGTTTCCGGATACCTCCTCGCCCGACCGATGGTGAGCCGGCTGGTGGTCCGCACCGCCAAGACCCGGCTGCGCACGCTCATCACGGCCGCCGAACCAGATGCCGTTCATTGACTTGATCGCATCTGATCGCAACGCCATAACTACCCTGTTCACGCTCAGCGTCCTCACAGCAACCTGCTGCCAGTCTGATGGCATACCCGACAGCTGCTCGGCATCGATCGGCTGAAACCCCGCGAAAGGTGTTGATGGACATGACAGCCCGACGAGAAGCGATCAACCTGATTGTCGGCGCCCTGATGCTGGTGGCAGCGACCATGTCGGTCCACGAGGCTCAAGAACGCGCCCAGAACGCACCGGCAGCGATCGGTGAACACTTCGACAGCGCCATCGTCCTGGGGATGTAGCCGGGCAATTGATGGCTCCTAACTCAGCCTGTGCCAGGCTGATCAGGTGAGACTGCTGCTGGTCGAAGACGAGCCCATGCTGGCCGAGACGATCACTGCCGGGTTGCGTGCCGAAGGGTTCGTCGTGGTCGCTGTGGCCGATGGTGCCGAGGGACTCTGGCAGGCCACCAACGAGCAGTTCGACGTAGTCGTGCTCGACATCATGCTTCCGGGCCTCAACGGCTACGAGGTTTTGCGCAACATGCGCGCCGCACAGGTATGGACGCCGGTGCTGATGCTGACTGCCAAAGACGGCGACTACGACCAGACCGACGCCTTCGACCTGGGCGCTGACGACTATCTGACAAAGCCGTTTTCTTTCGTGGTGCTCACCGCCCGCTTGCGGGCCCTGATCCGACGCGGAGCTCCGCAACGTCCCGTCGTGCTGACTGCCGGCGACATCTCGCTGGACCCCGCGCGCCGCATTGTGCACCGGGGTGGACAGGACGTCTCGCTGACACCGCGAGAATTCGCCCTCCTGGCGTATCTGTTGCGCCACAAGGACATTGTCCTCACCAAAACCCAGATTCTGCACAACGTATGGGACAGCCACTACGACGGCCCTGACAACGTGGTGGAAGTCTATGTCGGCTATCTGAGACGCAAGATTGGCTCGGAGGCGATCACCACGTTGCGTGGCGCAGGCTACCGGCTCGAATCCGGCGAACCGGCAAGCGGCAACTGAACCGTCACCACGGTTCCCCCGCCGGCATCTCGGTCATCGATGCTGACCGAGCCATCGTGGGCGGCCACGATCTCGGCGACGATCGCCAACCCCAACCCGGTACCACCACCACGCCGCGATCGGTCAGCGTCCAAGCGAAAGAACCGCTCAAAAACCTTGTCCCGTGCGGCGGCCGGGATTCCCGGGCCGTCATCGATCACCTGCACGACGGCGTTGTCAGCCTCGGCGCGCACGAGGATGGTCACCTCGCTGGTGGCATGGCGGGCCGCGTTATCGGCCAGGTTGCGCAACAATCGCACGAACCCGTCCGGATCGACGCTGGCCTTGACCGCCGAAAGATCAGAGACTATTCGCAAGGCCGTTTCACGTTTGAGTCGAGCCGCCTCCGTAGTCGCCAGATCATCGAGATCGGTCTCGACACGACGTAGCGGCAAGCCGCGTTCATCGGCGCGCGCCAGTAGGAGCAGGTTCTCCACCAGGGTCTGCATCCGGCGCGCTTCCGGCAACAATGCGTTGGTCAGCAGCGTTCTGTCGAGGAGATCAGGGTGGGTGACCCCGATCTCCAATGCGGACACCACCGTTGCCAACGGGCTCCGTAGCTCGTGGGATGCGTCCCCGACGAACCGTCGTTGCGCGGCATGGCCGGCTTCGATGCGGGCCAGCATGTCGTTCATGGTCACGGCTAGCGCGGAAATCTCATCCGACCTGCGACCGACTGGGACCCGCTCGCCCAGATCGAAGGCACTGATCGCTGACACTCGCGACCGGATGGCCTCCACCGACCGCAACGACCGACGCACCAGCAGGTAAGTGACGACACCTGCCACCACAGCCACGATCGGAGCCGTGATCGCCAGCATCTGCCCGGCGGTGCCGATCATCTGCTCGATCGGCTCGATGCCACCACCCACAAGCACGGTGTATTGCTGGCCTTTGCGGGATGTCACTGTAGTTGTGCTGACGCGCACATCGTCATCATCAGTTGCCAGCACCCCGACCTGGGAAGCTTCGTGCGGCAGAGGAAGCAGCGGAGTCTGCGGTGCGCTGTCGGATTGCTGCACTACCGTGCCGGCGGCGTCGGCGATCTGCACGGCCACGATCCGGTGATCGGTGTGCATCAACACCGATTCCACCTCATCGGGTGGTTCCTTGCGCAGCACATCGGCCACCGCCTGGGCGCGGGCCTCCGCGGCGTTGTCCACGTCGGCGCACATCATCCGATATAGCAACACCGTCGAGGCCGACCCCACGATCACGAGGCCGGCCAGGACCACTGCTGCGGAGACCAGCGCTGAGCGGACCGCAATCCCACCGAACCAGCCACGCCATCGGCCCACGAAATCCACCAGCGCCACGCGGCGGCTCACTCGGCACCCTGACCGTGCATGTCCATCAGCGGGACCGACCCGTGACCCACCCACATCGCCCCATCATTCACTGTCGTCACCGACAGTGAGGACGCTGCATGCACCCTCGGCGGCGCAGGATGTCAATCCCCAACCGAAATCCCGTTCGGTACAGCGGAATTGCGCAGCGATTGCCGCGTGGACGGCAACCGCACGCTCACCGCATTTTTGCACGCGCCGCTTCCGGCGACAGCGAGTGTCCCGCCGTGGGTGGCGATGATCCGAGCAGCCAACTCCAGACTGGAGTGGCGCTCCGGCGACAACATCCGACCGGCGTTGGCGACCGTGATGTGCGGGCCGTCGTCGCGGACAATGATGACTGCCTGAGCATCGCGGCGATACACCACCAACTCGATCGCTGACACGGCATTGCAACGTGCTTGGTCAACCAGCGCAGCGACCGCCCGGTTCAACGTCGCAGCGTCACCCACCACGTAGGTCGGCCGCAGGTCGGTGCGGATCGACAACGCAGTGTTTAGTCGCAGCCAACCAGCATGCTGGACCAACACATCATCGAGAAAAATCATCTCTTCGTCACTGTCAGCCACACCGCCACACGGTATGGACCACGACCTGAACGCACGCTGAGAGCGGCCGAGGTGGGAGCCCGGTTTGAGAGGGTGGCGTTAGGGCAAGTCCGGTGACCGGGGCATTGACCGCCGCTAAGTCGCTGTGGATGCGATCCCGACACGCAAAGTGGAATCCCACAGCAGAATTGTTTCGATTTGCCGAGTGGTAATTAGGTCGTGGAAGTGCCTGTTCATCGAATGGTGATACATATGCGCCGGCTGGATATCCGAGTAGCGGTTGTGGCGAATGTTACCTCGCAAATTATTCTTGCTCGATAGTTAATATTCACCATCCTGCAAAGTCGATAAATTAACCAATGCGGAACAATATTGGCCGTCGAAGTGCGATTATTGGCTGATTTTGAGGAATCTATTGGAAATTCGGCAAACGGTGGTAATTTCCAATAAGTCGCGCGCGGGGCCGACTAAACACTTTGGATCCGAAGGAGGATTCGATCGTGTCCAAGCATCGCAAGCAAAAGTCCGGCAGGACGCTAAAGTCCGTCAATTATCTCGCGTCCGGCGCCTTGGGCATTGCGGCCGCGAGTGCCGGCATCGTAATGGCGATTCCGCCGGGCGCGCTTGACGCGCTGACGGCGTCGCCGCGAGCCGTCGAACTGACTGATTTCAGCTTCCCATTGGCTCCTGTGCAGGACCCGAACAACCCCCTGTGGTGGCTGACGGGACTGTTCGGAGCGGGTGCGTCCCCACCGGCACCGACCCCATTGATCACGCCGTTTGCGCCGGTGGCGCCCGATCCGTTGGACAGTCCGTGTGGCCTGATCTGTAACGGCGCGGCCGGCACGGCCCTGCATCCGAATGGGCAGGCCGGCGGCATCTTGTTCGGTGATGGCGGTGGGGGCTGGGACAGCACCGATGCCGGAGTCAACGGCGGTGACGGCGGCGGCGCGGGTCTGCTGTTCGGCTCCGGTGGCAAGGGTGGCAACGGTGCTGACGGTACCGATGTCCTGGCCGGCAGCAACGGCGGCAAGGGCGGAAACATGGGTCTGCTCGGACTGTTCGGGACGGGCGGCAAGGGCGGTAGCGGTGGCGCCGGCGGCTTTGGTGCCACCGGTGTCACCGGTGGCGCCGGCGGCGACGGTGCTGTCGGTACCGATGGTGCGACCGGCGGCGCGGGTGGCACGGGTTCGACCGGCCAGGCGGGCACTGTCGGCACCGCGGGTACCGCAGGCACGGCAGGTACGGCCGGCACTGCGGGCAGCGTCGGTTCCAACGGCAGCAACGGCTTCCTGCTCGGTTTCAACGGCGGCACGGGCGGCACAGGTGGTGCGGGCAACGCAGGTGGCGTGGGTAGCACCGGCGGCACGGGTGGCCCCGGCGGCACGGGCGGCACGGGCGGCACCGGCGGCGTCGGCGGATCGGGCACCCCGGGTGGTTCCGGCGGCGGCGGTGGCGCGGGCGGAACCGGCTTGCAAGGCACAGCTGCAGGTGCAGGTGGCGCGGGCGGCAGCGCTGGGTTGCTGACGCTGTTCGGTGGCGGTGGACAGGGCGGCGACGGCGGTCTCGGTGGCACGGGTGGCACGGGCGGTACCGGTGGATCCGGTGGCACGGGCGGGACCGGTGGTAATGCCGGCGACGGCGGCAAAGGCGGCGCCGGCGGAGCTGGTGGATCCGGTGGCACCGGTGGAACCGGTGGTACGGGCGGCACCGGTGGCACGGGCGGCACTGGCGGTACCGGTGGCGCTGGTGGCGACGCGATCGTGACTCCCTTCACCCCCTACAAGGGTGGAGACGGCGGCACTGGCGGTACTGGTGGCACTGGCGGCACGGGTGGCACCGGTGGAACTGGTGGCGCGGCCGGCGTCGGCGGCACCGGTGGTGTTGGCGGTACCGGCGGCAACCCCGGCAACCCCGGTGCCGGTGGTGGCGGCGGCCAGGGCGGCTCGGGTGGTATCGGCGGCACGGGCGGTACCGGCGGTGCGGCCGGCGCGGGTGGCGGCGGCGGATTGCTGGGCGGCCTGGGTCTCGGTTCGGGTGGCACGGCCGGTAGCACTGGAGCGACAGGCGCAAAGGGCTCGACTGGTGCGAATGGCGCCACCGGGTCTACGGGTGCCAGTGGAAAGACAGGAAGTACCGGTGCGTCGGGAAGTACTGGAGCTACCGGAACCAGCGGTACCCCGGGTAGTGCTGGACACACCGGCAGTACCGGCAGCAAGGGCAGTACCGGCAGCAAGGGGACTAACGGCTCCATCGGCATTGCAGGTCCATTTGGTGCCGTGACCGGTGGCGGTGCCGGTGGCGCAGGCGGTGCCGGTGGCGGTGGCGGTGCCGGTGGCGCAGGTGGTGCCGGCGGCGGCGCATAGCTGCCAACCGTCCACGACGGTCGACCACCCCTGACAGTGAAATACCTTGTCAGGGGTGGTCTTTCGTGAATTTCCGGCCCGACGTGCTATAGCCGCTGAATGCTGAACACCCCGTCGAGTTGGGCGGTGATGGGTCCGGAGTCCAGGACTTGATTGAGCCGCTCGACGTCGAACATCGCGGGTCCGGTGGCGGCTGCGCCGACGAGCACGTACCGAGTGCCATCGCCCGCGCTGCGGACGGCGCTGGCAACCGCACATGCGCCTGCCAACGAGCGGGCGTCGTCGACGTTGATGCCGACTTGGACGACGTGCGGCTCCGCGGCCAGTACTGCCTGCAGACGGCCGATGAGCGCCTCCGGTGAGAAGAACCGCCAGCCCTGACCGAGGTGCAGCCAGTACCGGCCGTGCAGTCTGTCCTGGATGTACTGCAGTTGGGCGACGCCCTCGGTGCGAGGCCCGGTGATGAATTCCAGGAACGGATACCTGCGCTGTAATGCCCGCCGATCCTCCACCGGCAGTCCGGTGTCGAGCGCGACGAACCGGCCGACGTGCGCGACGTCGAGACAGCAGTTCAAGAATGAATCCACTGCCGCTTCCACGACGCTGCGGTGCGTCCCGGTAACCAGGCTGACGCTGATCTCGGCTTTCGGGTCGTGACCAATGATATTGCGCACCAAAGATTCTGGGTAAGACGTCGCGGCCTCCAGCAGGGCCGGAGCTGATTGGTCACGGTTGGCGGCGATCCTGCGACGGTCGTCGTCGGGGATATCGGAGCGGTTCAGCAGCTCGCGGCACAACGTGAACGATTCTTCATGCCGACCGGTCCAGGATGCGCACACCGACTGTTCGTCGAGGGCGCGCCATTGGTAGACGGGCGCGTCGACGAACAAGATGTCTTCCTCCGGCAGCGGTATGGCCGCTGCGCGTTGCGCAAACAGATAACCGAGCTGGTACTCGCCTCGGGCGCGGTACTCGGCGGCGATGGCATAGAGCGGCTCGGCGCGGGTCGGCCGGAACTCCCAGGCCCGCAAGTAGGCGTCCAACACCGCCGGCCATGGTTCGCCGAGGTGGAACATTGATCTGGCCACCTGGCACAGGGCGTAGAACGTCTCTTCGTCCCAGCCGCCCATCGCGGCGCGGCGTTCCGACCAGACGCGGGCGTTGGCGAAATCGCCCAGGTTGAAATAGCTTTCGGCGAGATAGAACGCTGAGCGTTCATTGGTCGGGTCGCGCTGCACCTCCACCAACAACAGGTCGCGGTCCCGTTCGTACTTTCTCGGATCGTTGTTGCGGGCGCCGAGTCGGCGCGATTCGATGAAGTAGTCGCCTTCGAGGCGCTCCTCGCGGAACGGCTCGGCACAGTCTGCGTATTCGTGGACCACGCCGACGTATCGCCACGGCATGCCGTCGCGAAATAGCTGTCGCCGCCAGTAGAGGAGTCCGTCGCTGATCCGCATGTTGTAGACATCGGCGGACAGTCGCGTGAAGTCGGGCTTGCCCTGCACGGTGTCGTCGGCGTCCATGACCCAGATGTAGTCACTGTGGCCTTGCGCCAACTGCAGCGCTTCGGAACGATTTTCGCCGAAATTGCGCCACCTGCGTTCGTGCACCTCGCCGGGGACTCCGAGATCTGCCATGTGATTTCGGATCGTGATCTGGGTGCCATCGTCGGAGCCGGTATCCACGATCACCCAGAAGTTGATGTAGGGCGCGACCGCGTCCAGCACCTCGGTAACGATGTGTGCTTCGTTGCGCACGATCATGTTGAGACAGATCGTCGGCCCGGGTGGATTCTCCACTGAATCCGTATACCCGATCGTGGCCGGTGTTTGCTGCGCTTCGACAGAAACGCTTCGACTCAGCCATCGCGCGCCGTCACGTTGGACGCAGGATCGGACATATCCTCGGGCACATCCATATGTGCCAGCCTTCACGCTACGGTGGTGCCCATGGCCCGCACCCTGCTACCGCTTGCGTTGGTGCTGGCGGTCGGAATATCGGGGTGCGCGCAGTCGTCACCCGCTGCTGATGGGTTCGCCGGGGATCTGTCTCGGGCCGTGACCGTCGATGCGACGACCGGCCACCTGGCCAAGCTGCAGGCCATCGCCGACGCCAACGGCGGGAACCGCGCGTTCGGCACTCCGGGCTACGACGCGAGCGTGGAATATGTGGCGAATGCACTGCGCGCCAAGGGATTCGATGTCGCCACCCCGGATATGGAAGTCAAGGTGGCGTACAACAACACGCCCGAGCTGACCTTCGCCGGCAAGCGGGTACCGGCGCGGGCGCTGGAGTACTCGGTCGGCACCCCAGGCCTCACGGCGCCGCTGGTCCCCGTTCGTGGCGGGGCCGGATCAGGCTGCAACAGTGCCGATTACGACGGCCTGCCGATCAAGGGCGCGGTGGCGCTGGTGGACCGCGGCACATGTCCGTTCGCGGTGAAGGAAGCGACCGCGGCCGTCCACGGTGCGGTGGCGCTGGTAGTGGCGGACAACAAGGACGACGTCGACGAGGCGGGGGTCCCGGTGCGCGGCGGCACCCTGGGCGCCAAGGCGACGGTGAGGATTCCGGCGGTACTCATCCCGAAGGCGGACGGGGCCCGGCTGCGTTCCGCCCCCGGGCCGATCACCCTCAAGCTTGATGCCGGAGTGCGGATTGAGCACACCCGCAACGTGATTGCGCAGACCAAGACCGGGTCCGCGCACGACGTCGTGATGGTCGGCGCGCATCTGGACAGCGTCAAGGAAGGGCCCGGCATCAACGACAACGGGTCCGGGGTGGCCGCTGTCCTGGAGACGGCGCTGCAGTTGGGCAGCGCGCCCAAGGTCGCGAACGCGGTGCGGTTCGCGTTCTGGGGCGCCGAAGAGGAGGGGACGATCGGCTCTGACCGATACATCGAATCCCTCGACGTCGAAGCGCTGAAAGACATTGCGCTGTATCTGAATTTCGACATGCTCGCCTCGGAGAACGCCGGCTACTTCAGCTATGACGGTGACCTGTCCGGCGCGCCGCTCGCCGACGACCTGGTGCCACGCATCCCCGAGGGCTCCGCGGGTATCGATCGCACGCTGACGCAATATCTGGCCGGCGCCGGGAAGCGGCCTCAGGACTACCCCTTCAACGGGCGGTCGGATTACGACGCCTTCACCAAGGCCGGCATTCCGGCGGGTGGGCTGGGCACCGGCGATGAGGAGAACATGAACGACGAGCAGGCCCGCCTTTGGGGCGGCATCGCCGGAAAACCTTTCGACCCCAACTATCACAAGAAGACGGACACTTTGGCGCACATCAACCGCACGGCAATGGACATCATGGGCCGGGGCGTGGCTTTCGGGGTCGGCCGGTATGCCCAGGATTTGGGTGGCCGGGGCGGCGTTCCGGTCCGGGATGACCGGACCCGGCACGTGGTTTCCGCGTCATGAGGCGGGTACTGGCCGCAAGCCTGCTGGCGGCAGCGTTGACGGCATGTGCGTCGCCCGCGCAGGCACCCGTCCCGCCGCCGCCCGCGCCGGACCCCGATCTCGGCCACTCATTGGCGGCCAAGGTGGGTGTCGACGGCATCTACGCGCACCTGAAGAAGTTCGCCGCCATCGCCGCGGACAACAAGGGCACCCGTGCCGACGGCACGCCCGGCTACCAGGCCAGCGTGGACTACGTGGCAAATCTCTTGCGGGACAAAGGTTTCGATGTCCAGACCCCGGAGTATGTGCGCGTGCTGCGGGGCGCACCCGGCAATCCTGTGCTCGATGTCGGTGGTAGCAGGTGGTCGGTGGTGCAGGCCTCACTGCTGACCTCCACCGCGCCCGGTGGCCTGAGCGCGCCGACTCTGCATGCGGTCAAGCCGGCCGGATGCGCACCGGACGACTACGGCACCCTCAATCTGCGCGGAGCCATCGCGGTCGTCGACGACACCACTTGCTCGGTCGTCGACAAGCAGAACGCGGCGGTGGCCCGCGGAGCCATCGCAGTGCTGGTGGTCAGTCCGCCCAATGCGAACGGCGCCCCGCGTGGGCTGTTCAGTCCCGGCTACTACGAGCACCTCAACACGCCGATGGGCATCATCGGCAAGGACGCCGATGCCGTCCTGCTGAAAACCAATGCCCCGGTCAAGCTCACCCTCGATGCCAAGAACACCGGCGTGAAGTCGCGAAACGTCTTGGCCCAGACCAAGACCGGTGATCAGCACAGCATCGTGCTGGCGGGTGCGCACCTCGACAGCGCGCCGACGAGCGCGGGCATCAACGATGCCGCGACCGGAGTGTCCGCTCTGCTGGAGACGGCCGCCGCGCTCGGCGGTTCGCCCAAGATCGAGAACGCGGTGCGGTTCACCTTCTGGGGCTCGGGTGCCGTGGGCCAGGAAGGCGCCACCAAGTACGTGCGTGGGCTGGCTGCCGAACCGCTGAATGACATTGCGCTGTACCTGGATTTCGACATCCTCGGCTCGCCCAACGCGGGGTTCTTCACCTTCGATGGGGACCAGTCCGGACAGTCCAACCCCGAGATTCCGCTCGACGCGGTGCCCGCCGGGTCGGCCGGCGTCGAGCGCACATTGGCCGGATACCTCTACCTCGCGGGCAAACGGCCCGCGGACATGACGATGGATCTGGGCAGCGGCTACGGCCCGTTCCTCACTGCCGGGATTCCCGTCGGCGGCATCTCGACGGGGACGTCGCAACGCAAGACGCCGTTGCAGGCCAGATTGTGGGGCGGGCAGGCGGGCGTCGCCTTCGATCCCGCGCATGGGCCGACGGGCGACACCGTCGAACAGCTGAACCGGGCCGCACTCACCGTCACAGGGCCGGCTGTCGCGTTTGCGGTCGGCACCTACGCGCAGTCGCTGACCGGACCCAACGGCGTGCCGCCGCGCGACCAGCGACACCGGCAACCAGGCAAGTAGCGAAGGTTCACAGCAAGCTCATAAGGGGAATTGCCCTTTCTGAGAGTCTGGTTGCCAGGTTGCCAGGTTAGTAATGTGCCCATGAAAAGCACCCATCGTCGTTGGTCGGCGGCTGCCGGCACCCTCACCATCCTGGCCATGGGCGGGCTGACCGTCGCTTGCGGTTCGCAGAGCAACAACGCGCCGACCACCGTCACGGTCACCCCGTCGAGCACCACAACCACCACGACGACGACGGCCAAGGAGCACCACGGCGGCGGTGGTGGCGGCGGCGGTGGGAACGGCGGCGGGCAGCAGCAGGCGCCCGCGCCGGCTCCCGAGACGGTGACCAACACCGAGACCGCCACCCAGACGCAGACCGAGACCTCGACGTCGGTCCAGACCTCGACGGAGACGTCGACGTCGGTGCAGACGTCGACCGTCTACCAGACCCCGACGCGGGAACGTTGGGGTTCCAACGTCGGACCGCAGCAACAGCAACCCTCTCACTGAGCGACGACGGCTGTCGCCCGGACGAGTTCGCACACCCGCCACCGTCCGGGCACGCCTTTGAGCTCGTACTCGCCACGGTCGGTGAAACCGTGGCGGGAGCCCGTGACGATCTCGCGCACCGTGGAAGAGACCAGGACCTCGCTGGGTCCGGCGAGGGCCGAGACGCGGGCGCCGATGTGCACCGCCATGCCGGCGATGTTGTTGCCTCGCAGTTCGACCTCGCCGGCGTGGATGCCCACCCGCACTTCGATGCCCAGCGGCAGCACAGCGTCGACGATCGCCTCGGCGCAGTTGATCGCGCCGCTGGGGCTGGTGAAGATCGCCACGAATCCGTCGCCGACGGTGTTGACTTCGGTGCCGCCGAAGCGCTCGAGCTCATGGCGGATGGTGGTGTCGTGGTTGTCGAGCAGGGAGTGCCAGCGGACGTCGCCCAGCGTGGCCGCATGTTGTGTCGAGCTGACGATATCGGTGAAAACGATTGTGGTGAGCACACGTTCGGAATCAGCGCCGGCCCGGACGCCTGTGATGAACTCTTCGATCTCGTCGAGGACGGGACTGCTGTCGCCGACCCAGTACAGGGTGTCCTCGCCGGGCAGTTCGACGTATCGAGCGCCCGCGATGTGTTCGGCGAGGTACCGGCCGTGGGCGACCGGAACGAACGTCGCATCCGTGCGGTGCAACAGCAGCGTCGGTGCGGTGATGGACGGAAGCTTGTCGCGAACGTCGCCGTCAACTATCGCCTGACTCGATCTGCGGGCCATGCTCGGTGACGCCGCGCGGTTGCCTGCGGCATCCCACCAGGCTCGGAAGGCGCGGTCGCCCGTGAGTGAGGGCGCGACCTGGTGCAGTACGTCGAAGCCCTGGTCGACGGCGTCAGGTTGGAGCGCCACCGTGGTGAAGGGACTCGCACCACGCTGGTGTGAACCGGGCTCGTAGTCAGGTGCCCACAGCACCCTCGCCGCGCCGTTCACGATCACGAGCTTCTCGACGCGTTCCGGCCGCTCGCCGGCGAGCAGGAGCGCGGCCATCGCGTTGTAGCCCGACGCGAGGATCGTCGCTCGTTCGACACCGAGGGCGTCCATCACCGCGAGCGCGTCCTGCGCCCAGCAGCCCGGGGTGATGGTGTCGGCCCCGATTCGCGACGACATCCCCGTGCCGCGATGGTCGAACCGGATCAACCGGCTGAACGAGGCCAGCCGCCGGAAGAAGCGGTACATCGACGGCTCGTCGTCGATCGAGTCGATCGGGATGAAGGGGCCCGGCATGACGAGCATGTCGACCGGGCCTTCGCCCAGCACCTGGTAGGCGATGTCCAAGTCGCCGTGGGACGCGTAGCGAGTTCTCGGCACCAGGGCCACGAGGTCAGAATAGCTCTGCTGTGATCTCAACTGCATCTTGTATGCAACCTTGCATGCAAGTTGATACGGTCGTCAGATGGCCATCGAGCAGACGCCCGCCAGCGAGCGCGCCTACCAGGACACCAAGACCAAGATCCTGGTCGGCGCGGTCAAAGGCGGGCAGCTGCTCAGCGAGGTCGAGGTGGCCGCGGAACTCGGCGTGAGCCGCACCCCGGTACATGAGGCCTTCCTGCGGCTGGCCGCCGAGGACCTGCTCGACCTGCTGCCGCGCCGGGGCGCGGTCGTCGTGCCGATCCCGCCGCGGGAGGCCACCGACCTGCTCGAGATGCGCCTGGCGCTGGAGGGCAGCGCCGTGCGCCGGCTCTGCCGCTCCGAGACCGCAGCGCAGTCCGCGGCCGCAGAACTCGCCCGGCTGATCGATCAGCAGCGCGGTGCCGCCGCCGACCTGGTGCGCTTCGCCGAGCTCGACGACGCCTTCCATCGCCACATCGTCGATGCCGCCGGCAACTGCATCGCGCAGCGGTTCTACGGCTCGCTGGGGGACCGGCAGCGCCGGATGATGGCCGACGCCGTGCACGCCGACCGGACCCTCGTCGACCGGCTCATCGCCGAACACGCCGAGCTGGCCCACGCCATCGGCGCGCGCGACGCGGCGGCGTTCGATGCCCGCCTGGTGGCGCACCTCGAGTCGACGTACGAGGTGGTGCTGCGATGAAGCCGTGGCTCGCCGTCGCCGCCGGCGTCTTCTGCATCGGTTGGGGCGGAAACCAGTTCACCCCGATGCTGATCGAATACGTGCACCGCGCCGGATACTCCCGGGTCGACGTCGACGTCCTGCTGGGCGCCTACGTGCTGGGCCTGATCCCCGGACTGCTGATCGCCGCGGCGATGTCGAATCGCTACGGCCGCCGCCCGTTGATGATTGCCGGGCTGATCAGTTCGGCAGTGGGCAGCCTGATCCTCGCGACCGGCGAATTAGGGGGATTCTCAGCACTTTTCGTCGGACGGTTGCTCTGTGGGCTGAGCGTCGGCGTCGCGATGGCCGTCGGCTCGACCTGGATCGCGGAGCTGTCCGCGCCGCCGTACGACACAGCCGCGGCCGGGGCCGGAGCGCGCCGGGCGTCGATCTGGCTGTCGCTGGGGCTGGCGATCGGGCCATTGTGCTCGGGCCTGCTGGCGCAGTTCGCCCCGTTGCCGTTGACCCTGACCTACCTGGTGCAAGCCGCGCTGTGCGCACCGGCGCTCTGGCTGGTGCTGACCCGGACCGTGGAGACCCGGAGCGCTCGCGTCAGCGGAGATCTGTTGTCCCAGTTGCGGGTTCCGGCCGCGACGCACCGCCGATTCGTCCGCGTGGTGGCCCCGATGGCGCCGTGGGTGTTCGGTTCCGCGGCCATCGCGTACGCCATCGTGCCGGCGTTGGTCGCCGATCGCCTCGGTTCCTGGGCGCTGCTGTACACCGCGGGCCTGACGGTGCTGACCCTGGCCTGCGGCGTGCTGGTGCAGCCGATCGCCCGGCGCCTCGACGACCATTCCAGCGCCCGCGCCGTGGTGGTGTCCATGGTGCTGATGTCGGCGGGTGTGTTCGCCGCGGTCGCCACCGCAGTGACCCGTTCACCGGCCATCGCGGTGCTGGTGGCGATGCTGCTGGGCAGCGCCTACGGCATCGCCATCGTGTCCGGGCTGCTGGAGATTCAGCGCATCGCCAAACCACACGAGCTGGCCGGGGTGTCCGGCGTGTACTACTCGCTGGCGTACGTCGGATTCCTGCTGCCGGCGGTGCTGGCCGCACTGGCCCACTACGTCAGCTACCCGGCGATGCTGACCGTGGTCGGCCTACTGGCGGCAGGGTGCACCGTGATCTGTGCGGCCGGCTGGTCCAAGCACCTGCCGGCTCGCGCCTAGCGGTTACGGGCGACGTTCGCGGCCAGGTAGAGGACGTAGCCGAGTACGCCGACCGTCGCCAGCTTGCGGGTCTGGGGCACGATCAGCCCGACGCCGAGCGCCGTCTCGATCGATCCGTTGACCTTGAGGTGCTTGTCGGTGTCCTGCGGGAACGCCGTCGCGGTGATCGACTGGAACAGCTCCGGCTTGACGAAGTGCGCCAGCCCGGCCAGGACAAATCCGATCCCGGCCAGCAGGCCCTTCTTCCCCGGGGCACTTTCAGCGGCGTTGGTCACCTGTGGTCCTCTCTGATCACGAAATCTTGTAGTCGCTCAACGGAAATTCGGACGCTTCGCGGATCGCCGTCTCGGTGGACGACGGACGCAGCAGCGTGGGCTCACCCGCGGGGTTGAAGTAGTACGAGTGGGCGCCGGCGCAGTTGCCGAGGGTGAACAGCGAGTCGCCGAGCAGTTCGGTCATCCGGTCCAGGAACGCCGTGTTGGCTTCCTCGGTGACCTCGAACGTCGTCGCGCCGCGCGCCTTGACCTCGGTGAAAAGCCGGTCCATCAAGCGCATCTGGTACTCCATGGTGTTGAAGAAGTTCAACCCCAGGAAGGCGTACGGGCTGGCCAGGCTCAGGTAGTTCGGGAAGTACGGCATCGACACACCCTGGTAGGCCTGGAAACGCGTTTCGCGCCACCACTTTCCGAGATCACGGCCCTCGCGGCCGATCACCTCGATCGCGGGGAAGTTGGCCTCCCACAGGTCGAAACCGGTGGCGAGCACGAGTGTGTCGATCTCGACTTTGACGCCGTCGTTGCCGACGATCCCGTCGGCCTCGACCCGGTCGATGCCGGCATCCTGCAGGTGCACGTTGGGCCGGTTGAAGGCCTGGTAGTAGCCGTTGCTGAAAGTCGGCCGCTTGCAACCGAAGTCGTAGTCCGGGGTCAGCCGACGCCGCAGGTCCTTGTCGCGGATGACGAAGAACCGGTGCATCTTCGACAGGTCGGAGGCCGAGACGTTGAAGCGGCCCCGGAACATGCCGTAGTGCCGGACCCCGACGGACACCATGACCTCATAGATGGAGTCGGTGAGCCAGCGAAGAACACGCTGCGTCAACGGGAATCGGGCGAACATCTTCTTGGCCCGGGCGCCGAAGCGCGGATCGATCTTGGGCACCACCCAGATCGGCGTGCGCTGGAACACCGTCAGGTCGGCGGCCGTCTTGGCCAGCTCGGGGATCAACTGCACCGCGGTGGCGCCGGTGCCGATGACCGCGACGCGCTTGCCCGCCGGGTTGTAGTCGTCGTCCCAGTCGGTGGTGTGGATGACGCGGCCGGCGAACGTCTCGATGCCCGGAATCGCCGGGATGTTCGGCTGAGACAGGAAGCCGGTGGCCGTGATCAGGTACCGGGCGCTGAGGGTCTCGCCGCCATCGACGTTGATGCGCCAGAGCGAGGCGTCCTCGTCCCAACGGGCCCCGTCGACCACGACGTTGAACCGGATGTGCCGGCGCACGTCGTACTTGGCGGCGACGTCGTCGGCGTATCGCTTGATCTCCGGGCCCGGGGTGAACAGGCGCGACCAGTTCGGGTTGGGCTCGAAGAAGTACGAGTAGGTGGTGGTGGGCACGTCGACTGCGAGGCCCGGGTAGTGGTTGACGTACCAGGTGCCGCCGAGGTCGTCCTCACGCTCGAGGATGGTGAAATTGTCGATCCCGAGGCGTTTGAGCTGGATGGCCGCGCCGATACCGGCGAATCCCGCGCCGACGATGACCGCGTCGAACTGCTGCGTCGTCATATTCAGACGGTACCTCAGGTACCGCTTCGGGTAATGAGTCCAATGGCTCTAGTAACCGCCAGTGCGGGCACGTCCAGGGTCTTGGATCCCAGGTCATGGCGGGCGCCGGCGATCTCGACGATCTCGGTGGGCGCGGGGATCAGGGCGGCGGCGGCCGTGAGCTCGGCGATGGTGCCGAACGGGTCGGCGGTGCCGTGCGTGAAGACCGTCGGGACCGTGATCTGGGGCAGGTGCTCGGTGCGGGCCCGCTCGGGCTTGCCGGGCGGGTGCAGCGGATAGGAGGACAGGGCGAGGACGGCCAGATCGGCACCGTCGGCCGCGACCATCGAGGTCATCCGGCCGCCGTAGGAATGGCCGCCCGCGATCACGGGGCCGGCGGTCAGGGTGTGGGCCAGCTCGATGGCCTCGACGATGCCCTGCTGGTCGGACGCCGCCGAGTTCGACGGCGGGCCTTTCGGGCGGCGACGGCGGTACGGCAGGTCGTATCGGATGGCCAGCCAGCCGTGGCGCGCCCACTCATCGCAGAGTCGGATGATCAGCGGGGCGTCGCGGTTACTGCCCGCACCGTGCGTGAGCAGCACCGTACCTGTGGGCGTGCCGTCGGGTTCGTGCGCGACGCCCGCGATGGCGTCAAGATCCATGACTCAACCGGAAGAGCGCGTTCACCGGACCGTGGCCGTGGCCCAACGGGTAGGCCGCCCGCAGGCATTCGGTCACCCAGCTCTTGCCGAATGCCACCGCGTCAGGCACCGAAAAACCATGTGCCAGTGCACAAGCCGTGGAGGCGGCGAGAGTGTCGCCGGCGCCGTGGTCATGGCCGGTGTCGATGCGCTCGGTGGTGAACTCGTAGAACTCGCTGCCGTCGTACAGCAGGTCCGGGCTGTGGTCGCTGGACCGCAGATGACCGCCCTTGACCAAGGCCCACTTCGGGCCCAGGTCGTGCAGGGCCTTGGCGGCATCTTTTTGGCTGGCGTGGTCCACCACGTCGATACCCGTGATCAGCCGGACCTCGTCGAGGTTCGGCGTGACCAGCGTGGCGATCGGAAACAGCTGGGTGCGAACCGAATTGAGCGCGCTAGGGTGCAGCAGCGGGTCGCCGTGCATCGACGCGCACACCGGGTCCACGACCAGCGGGGTGTCACCGTCGAGGCTCTGCCAGGTCTCGGCGACCGCACCGATGATCTCGGCCGACGCCAGCATCCCGGTCTTGGCGGCCTGGATGCCGATGTCGTCGACCACCGCGGTGATCTGCCCGCTGATGATGTCCAGCGGCAGCTCGTGAAAACCCTTGACCCCCACCGAGTTCTGCACCGTCACCGCCGCGACGGCGACGCAGCCGTGCACGCCGAGCATCGCGAAGGTACGCAGGTCGGCCTGGATACCGGCGCCACCGCCGGAATCCGAGCCGGCGATGGTCATCACCCGCAGGGGCGTTTGGCCCGGCGGGGTCAAGGGCAGGAAGTTCACGGAGCCAAGGGTAGATACACCCGGTTGCCGCGGTCCGCGAACTCCTGAGATTTCTCGGCCATGCCCTGGGCGATCTCGTCCGCGTAATCGGGCGCGACGCCGTCCGGGTACGCGTCGCGGATGTCCTGCGTGATGCGCATCGAGCAGAACTTCGGCCCGCACATCGAGCAGAAGTGCGCGGTCTTGGCGGGCTCGGCGGGCAGCGTCTCGTCGTGGTACTCGCGAGCGGTGTCCGGGTCGAGCGACAGCGCGAACTGGTCGTGCCAACGGAACTCGAAGCGGGCCTGGGACAGCGCGTTGTCGCGGTCCTGCGCGCCCGGGTGGCCCTTGGCCAGATCAGCGGCGTGCGCGGCGATCTTGTACGCGATCACCCCGTCCTTGACGTCCTTGCGGTTGGGCAGGCCCAGGTGTTCCTTCGGGGTGACGTAGCACAGCATCGCGGTCCCGGCCTGAGCGATGATCGCCGCGCCGATGGCCGAGGTGATGTGGTCGTACGCCGGTGCGATGTCCGTCGCCAGCGGCCCCAGGGTGTAGAACGGGGCCTCCTCGCAGAGTTCCTCTTCCAGCCGGACGTTCTCGACGATCTTGTGCATCGGGACGTGGCCCGGGCCCTCGATCATCACCTGCACGCCATGGGATTTCGCGATCTTGGTGAGCTCGCCAAGGGTGGTCAGCTCGGCGAACTGGGCCTCGTCGTTGGCGTCGGCGATCGAGCCGGGGCGCAGGCCGTCACCGAGGGAGAAGGTGACGTCGTAGCGCCGCAGGATCTCGCAGAGCTCTTCGAAGTGCGTGTACAGGAACGACTCCTGGTGGTGCGCCAGGCACCACGCCGCCATGATCGAGCCGCCGCGCGAGACGATGCCGGTGACGCGCTTGACCGTCAGCGGGATGTAGCGCAGCAGCACGCCGGCGTGCACCGTCATGTAGTCGACGCCCTGCTCGCACTGCTCGATGACGGTGTCGCGGTAGAGCTCCCAGGTCAGCAGCGTCGGGTCGCCGTTGACCTTCTCCAGCGCCTGGTAGATCGGCACGGTGCCGACCGGGACGGGCGAGTTGCGCAGGATCCACTCGCGGGTCATGTGGATGTCCTTGCCGGTGGACAGGTCCATGATGTTGTCGGCACCCCAGCGGGTGGCCCACACCATCTTGTCGACCTCCTCGGTGATCGACGATGTCACCGCCGAGTTGCCGATGTTCGCGTTGACCTTGACCTTGAACGCCTTGCCGATGATCATCGGCTCGCTCTCGGGGTGGTTGTGGTTGGCCGGGATCACCGCGCGACCGCGGGCCACCTCGTCGCGCACCAACTCGGCGGGCATGCCTTCGCGGACCGCGATGAAGGCCATCTCGGCGGTGATCTCGCCGTTGCGGGCGCGCTCCAGCTGGGTGCCGCGGTCTTTGACGACGCCGGGACGGGCGGGCAGGCCCTTCTCCAGGTCGATCGTGGCGGTCTCGTCGGTGTACGGACCCGAGGTGTCGTACAGGTCGAGGTGCTCGCCGTTGGTCAGGTTGACCCGCCGGAACGGGACCTTTCCGCCGTCGGGAAGCTCCCGGTAGACCTTGGTGCTGCCCTGGATCGGGCCGCAAGAAAGGTCGTTGAATACAGCAATTGCAGTCATCTGCTTACTCCCTACGCCGGCATTACCCGGTCAGGTTCATACGGTCGACGGCGCCATACAGCCGTCCTCTCAGCGCACCAAGGTGTGCGCTCCCGCGCGGACGTTGTTCACCGTAGCCGATCGCCGCAGGAAGGCAAGGTTGCGTCGTTGGTCGGTGAATCGAATTGTCATGAGGTCGTTTGTATAGCTAACATATGTTTTTCTGATATTGGAGCGAAGACCGACTGATGACGACTGACACCGAGCTCAGAGCAACCGCGCGCCGGCGCGTCCAGATGGACCACGACCATCCCCGCTACAAGTGGGTGGTGCTGTCCAACACCACGCTGGGCATCCTGCTGGCCTCGATCAACGCGTCGATCGTGCTGATCTCGCTGCCGGCCATCTTCCGGGGCATCGGGTTGAACCCGCTGGCGCCGGGCAACGTCAGCTACCTGCTGTGGATGCTGATGGGCTACCTCGTGGTGACGGCCGTGCTGGTGGTGCCGTTCGGCCGCCTCGGTGACATGTACGGCCGGGTCCGGATCTACAACATCGGTTTCGTCGTCTTCACCTTCGCTGCGGTTGCGTTGTCATTCGATCCGTTCCATCTCGGCGGCGGTGCGGTGTGGCTCATCGCCTGGCGCGTGATTCAGGGCATCGGTGGCGCCATGCTGATGGCGTCGTCGTCGGCGATCCTCACCGACGCCTTCCCCGCCAACCAGCGCGGCATGGCACTCGGCGTGAACATGGTTGCCGCCGTTGCAGGTTCGTTCCTCGGTCTGTTGATCGGCGGGTTCCTCTCGGAGTGGGAGTGGAAAGCCGTCTTCTGGGTCGGCGTCCCGATCGGCATCATCGGCACCATCTGGAGCTACCGCTCGCTGCATGAATTGGGCTCTCGCACGCCGGGCCGGATGGACTGGGCCGGCACCGCGACGTTCGGCGTCGGTCTGACGGTGCTGCTGCTCGGCATCACGTATGGCATTCAGCCGTACGGCAATTCGCCGACGGGCTGGACCAACCCCGCGGTGCTGGGATCGATCGGCGTCGGCTTGCTGCTGTTGGTCGCGTTCTGCGTCGTCGAGCTCAAGGTCGAGTCGCCGATGGTCGATATGCGGCTGTTCAAATCGGCCACGTTCGGCATGGGCAACCTGGCCGGCCTGATGTCGTCGGTGGGCCGCGGTGGGCTGCAGTTCATGTTGATCATCTGGCTGCAGGGCATCTGGCTGCCACTGCACGGCTACGACTTCGAGTCCACCCCGCTCTGGGCGGGAATCTACCTGCTGCCCGCCACGGTCGGTTTCCTGGTGGCGGCGCCCGTCGCCGGTACCCTCTCGGACCGGCTGGGTGCCCGGCCCCTGGCGGTCGGCGGCATGCTGCTGATGGCGGCGACTTTCGTTGCCCTGCTGATGATCCCGGTCAATTTTGCCTACTGGCAGTTCGCCCTGCTGGTGTTCCTCAACGGTGTCGGCGGCGGCATCTTCACCGCGCCCAATGCGGCGGCCATCATGTCGAGCGTGCCGGCCGCGCAGCGGGGCGCGGCATCGGGCGTCCGGTCGACGTTCTTCAACGCCGGCAACTCACTGTCGATCGGTATCTTCTTCTCCCTCATGATCGTGGGGCTGGCCAACACGTTGCCGTCCGCACTATCCAGCGGCCTTCAGCAGCAAGGGGTTTCGGCTGACGTCGCGCACCAGGTGGCCGAACTGCCGCCGGTGGGCAGCCTGTTTGCGGCCTTCCTCGGCTACAACCCGATCGGCGAATTGCTGGCCCCGTTCCATGCCTTGCAGCAGCCCGGCGTCAACGCCGCCACGCTGACCGGCCAGTCGTTCTTCCCGCAGTTGATCACCGAACCGTTCCACTCCGGACTGGCCGTGGTGTTCGGCGCGGCGGCGATCATGATGCTGCTCGGCGCGGTGGCGTCGATGTTCAATCCAGGCACCTACGCCACGGAGCCCGGCGCCGACAACGAGGCCTGATTTCCCCACCGCCGAATGGCCACTTAGAGCACGGAATCTGACAGAAGCCGTGCTCTAAGTGGCCATTCGTCGCTGGTCAGGGCGACGGCCGTGACTGTGCCATTGACAAATGGCACAGTTGGTGGTGCTCTAGTCGGCGTGACGGAAACTGACCGGGCAACGCTGCCCGAGGTACCAAGCCGCGCAACGTTGCGCTCGACGCTCTCGGCCACGGTGGCCCGCCTGACCCTGGGCAATCTGACCAGCGTCATCCCCATGAACCAGCCCGGTGTCTGGTTCGGGCGCGGGCTGATCGCCACCATCATGGAGACCTTCGGTTCCATGCCCGGCGGCACCAGGATCATCCCGGTTCGTACGCCCGACATGCGAGGCGAATGGGTGCTGGGCCCGGGGGTGGAATTCGGCAGCCGTGCAGGCTATTACGTGCACGGCAGTGCGTATGTCATCTGCTCGGCGCGTACCCACCGCAAGCTGGTGGCGCGCTTGTCCGAGGCGACCGGCCTGCCGATGTTCGTGGTGGACTACCGACTGGCCCCCGAGCACCGCTTCCCGACCGCGGCCGAGGACGTCGAAGCCGGCTACCGGTGGCTGCTGTCGGAAGGCTATGCGGCCTCCGACATCGTCATGGGCGCCGACTCGGCCGGCGGCCACCTCACCTGCGACATGCTGCTGGCGCACGCCGGCGACGCGGACTTCCGGCCCGCGGGCGTGGTGCTGTTCTCTCCGCTGATCGACGTGACGCTCGGGCTCGCGATGGAGCAGGAGAAGGCGACGTACCGCGATCCGGCGATGTCGGCCACCGCGGCCGCGCGCATGGTCGGGCTGTACACCCAGGGGCAGAACCTGGCCGATCCGCGCCTGCGGCTCGACTTCGCGAAAGCGGACCTGTTGCCGCCCATGCTGATTCAGGTCGGTGGTTTCGAGATGCTGCGCGCCGACGCCCGCTACCTCGACGCGGTACTGCGCCGGGCCGGTGGCGCCAGCACTCTCGAGGTCTGGCCGGGCATGGTTCACGTCTTCCAGGCACTGCCGCGTCTGGCGCCCGAAGCCGCACCGGCACTGCGCCGTGCCGCGGCCTTCATCGCCGATGCCTACAAGCGATCCGACGAACTCGAAGAGGTGTGCTGATGATCGGCATCGACGCGATACTCAATGTCTTTCGCGGCCAACGCCGCTCGGACAAGGCGAAGGCGGTGGTCACCGGCGCCGGCAGCGGTATCGGGCGGTCATTCGCCCTCGAACTCGCCCGGCGCGGTGGGGAGATCATCTGCGCGGATATCAGCATGGAGCGGGCGCAGGAAACGGTGGCGTTGATCGGCCAGCTGCCGACCGGCAAGGGCCACGCCGTGCAGTGCGACGTCGCCGACCGCACCGCCATCGAGCTGCTGGCCAAGCAGTCGCAGGAGATTTTCGGCGGCGCACCAACCCTGGTGATCAACAACGCCGGCGTCGGTATCGGTGGAAAACCGGTGGGCGACATCGGCTTCGAGGACTGGGACTGGGCACTCGGCATCAACCTGTGGGGCGTGGTGTACGGCTGTGAGGTCTTCACCCCGCTGCTGCGCGAGGCCGGCAAGGGCGGCATCATCAACGTGGCCTCGGCCGCCGGGTTCGCCGCCGCACCGTCGATGGCGGCCTACAACGTCTCCAAGGCCGGCGTCATGTCGCTGTCCGAAACGTTGTCGGCGGAATTGAACGGCACAGGCGTCGCGGTGACGGTGCTGTGTCCCACCTTCGTGAAGACGAATGTCGCGCGAGACGGGCGCATCACGCCAGGATCGTCGAACCTCGCCGAGCAGCTCATGCGATGGACCGGGTTGTCGCCCGACAACGTCGCCGCCCGCACGCTCGACGCGCACGACGGCGGCAGGCTGTACGTGGTACCGCAGTTCGACGCGAACGTCATCTGGCACCTCAAACGACATTTCCCCGCGCTGTACACCCATGGCGCCGGACTGCTGAACCGAATCCTTCCCGAGAACTGAAAGGAACCGATCATGGCAATGGATCTCGATGAGATGCTGCAGAAGATCAAGGACAAGCAGTGGGCCCTGGCCGACATCGACTGGGATGCACCGGGAGCCGAGCTGATCGAGCCCGACCTGTGGGCCAAGCTCAAGCCGTTCATGACCGACCTGATGTGGATCGAGAACGTCGGCGCCCGTGGTTTCGCCGCGCTCGCCAAGAAGGCCCCGACCCCGACGCTGAAGAGCATCTACGAGCACTTCCACGCCGAGGAGCAGAAGCACGCCAACGCCGAGCTCGCGCTGATGCGACGTTGGGGCATGCTCGACAACGACGAGGTCCCGCCGCCCAGCGTCAATGTGCAGCTGGTGATCACGTGGCTGGACAAGTTCGCGGACGGGATGGCCTTGTCGATCCTCGGCACCGTCATCCCGATGCTGGAAGTGGCGCTGGACGGTGCGCTCATCAAATTCATCACCGAAGAGGTCAGAGATCCGGTGGCGCAGGAGGTTTTCAAGCGCATCAACTCCGACGAATCCCGCCATCTCGCAGTCGATTTCGAGGTGATGGACATCCTGGGGCATGCCGGTACGCGCAAGCTCCTGGTCGACTTCGTCGGCAGCTGGATGAACCCGGCGCTGGTCATCGGCACGTTGAGCTACTTCCCCTTGCTCAACAAGATGCGCGACAACATCGTGGCCATGGGCGTCAACGAGGAGCGGCTGTACCAGGCGATGCGCCGCTTCCGGAGTGTCGGTGAGCGAAGTGAATTCGTGCACCGGGTGCCGATGTACCGGTTCATCTCGTGGCACAGCAAGAAGGTGATCGACCGCAGCTCGAAGTACCACTGGCTGGCGGACTCGCTGGTGAAGGTGACGGGCGTGATCCCGATGCCGCTGGTGCGTTACACACCGACCTGGTCGGACGAGATGACCTACGAGCCGGTGGCCTGATCATGACCATTTCCACAGCCATCATCGGTGCCGGGTTCGCCGGTATCGGCGCCGCCATCCGGCTGAAAGACCAGGGCATCACCGATTTCGAGATTTTCGAACGCGGCACCCGGGTCGGCGGCACCTGGCGCGACAACACGTATCCCGGTGCGGCGTGCGACATTCCGTCGCGCCTGTACTCCTACAGCTTCGCGCCGAACCCGGACTGGTCGCACACCTACTCCGGCAGTGACGAAATCCTCGGGTACATCGACAGCATGGTCGAATCCTCGGGCATCGCAGCGCATATCCGGTTCGGCCACAACGTGACCGGCCTCGAGTATGACGAGGTGGCGGGGGAGTGGACCGTCAACTTCGAGGGTCGCGAACCGGTCCAGGCGCGCACCGTCATCGTCGCCTCGGGTCCGTTGGCGAACTGCAGCTTCCCGAAGATCACGGGCATCGAGACCTACGAAGGTCACAAGATCCACAGCGCCCGTTGGGATCACGACTATGACTTCACCGGCAAGAAGGTCGCGGTAGTCGGTACCGGTGCGAGCGCCGTGCAGATCATCCCGGAGCTCGTCAAGGTTGCCGATTCGGTCAAGGTCTTCCAGCGCACGCCCGGCTGGGTGCTGCCGAAGCCGAACGCGTCGACCGGTGGCTGGCTGAAGCAGCTCTACCGGAACGTCCCGCTGGCCGAGAAAGTGGCTCGCTCGGTCTGGTTCTGGGGGCACGAATCGGTCGCTCTCGGCGTGGTGTGGGACACCCCGCTCACCAGGGTTGTAGAGGCCGCGAGCTTGGCCAATCTACGCCTGCAGGTGAAGGATTCGTGGCTTCGCCGGCAATTGAAGCCGGACTTCTCGGCCGGCTGCAAACGGCTGCTGATGACCAGCGACTACTACCCGGCACTGCAGGCGGATAACTGCAAGTTGATCACGTGGCCCATTGCCCGGTTGTCGCCCAAGGGAATTCGGACCGTCGAAGGCATCGAGCACCAGTTCGACGCCATCGTGTTCGCCACCGGCTTCGAGGTGTCGAAGGCCGGCACTCCAATTCCGATCACGGGTATCGACGGCCGGGACCTGGCGTCGGAGTGGAGCCGGGGCGCGTACGCCTACCGCAGCGTCGCGGTATCCGGTTATCCCAACCTGTATTTCACCTTCGGACCCAACTCCGGCCCCGGCCACAGCTCGGCGCTGGTGTACATGGAGGCGCAGATCGACTACATCGTCGAGGCGATCTCCAAGCTGCTGCAGTTCGGCTGGAAGTCGCTCGACGTGCGGCCCGAGGTACAGGCCCGCTACAACGAGGACATCCAGCAGCGGCTGCAGTCCACGACGTGGAACTCCGGCTGCCAGAGCTGGTACCTGACCGACGACGGCTTCAACGCGACGATGTTCCCGGGGTTCGCCACCCAGTACGTCAACCAGTTGAAGGCGGTCAATCTGCACGACTTCAAGATCACTGCTGAGCAGACCAGCGGTGCCTCGATCCTGACCGCATAGAATCCGCTGGTGGCTGAGTACCGGATCGACGACCTCGCACGCGAAGCGGGGACGACAACCCGGAACGTCCGCGTCTACCAGGAGAGCGGCCTGCTGCCCCGGCCTCAGCGCCGGGGCCGGGTCGCGATCTACACGGATCGGCACCTGAGCCAGTTGCAGGCGATCGTCCGGCTGCTCAGCGAGGGCTTCACCGTCAAGCACATTCTGAAGTTCATCACCGGCCTGCAGCGCGGCGAGGGACTGGTCGAGGTGCTGGACCTGGCGGAGCTCGAAGAGCTGGTGATCTCGCCGTGGTCGAATCCGCAGACGCAGACCATGACGCGCGAAGAGCTGGAGATGCAGCTCGGCCGGCTGGACGGTGCGACGCTGAAACGGCTGGTCGCCGGCGGCATCATCGAGTCGACGGACGACAAGGACTCGTTCCTGGTGCCCGACCGTCGGGTGATCGACGACTTCGCCCGGCTCATCTCCCGAGGCATGCCGTTGGCGGCGATCCTGAAGACCACCACGGCCGTCGACAAGAAGCTCGACGACGCGGCCCGCGCCATGACCCGCGCGGGACACACCGAGGTGGTCCGGCAACGGGGGACGGGCTGGTATCCCAGCAATGACGTCGAACTTGCCTGGGCTGCCGACCTGATCGACGCCATGCGGCGGGTATCCCGCCGTTCCGCACACGCTAGCCTTGACCGCGCGTTAGATGAAGCGGTGCGTGCCGAGCTTCGGCAGTACCAGCAGGAGGCCAAGGACCAGGAGGCTCCTGCCGAGCGGAAGGCGTGAGTGATGGCGCGGGCGAACAAGCACGAGCAGGCTCCAGGCAAGCCCAGGCGCGGGCCGAGGACGCTCATCCAAGCGGTGTTCGCGTTGATGGAGGACGTAGCCGAGCTACGTAAGTCGGCTCAGTTCATCGCGGAGAATATAGCCGAGCTGAGCGTGAGCGCTGCGGGCATCGACCGGCACGCGGAACTGATCGCCAGCCAGATCACCAGCCTGACCGAGGCCGCGGCCGGTATCGACACCTCCGCCGAGAAGATCGCCTTCGGTGCCAATTCGATCGCCGCCACGCTGCCGAGTCTGCAGCGGCTCGCCGAAGTCGTCGAACCGCTGGACAACACGGTGGCGCGGCTCGGGTGGTTCGTCGACCGGATTCCGGGCGGAAAACGTAGCTAGTCGTCAATTCTTGTTCTGGCAGAACGGAATTCGTCCTGGGTCGTCAATTTCGATACCCGTGCCGCTCGGCTATTGCCACCCGCCGGACATCGGAGGAACGTATATCGGTGGACCGGCGGCGCCGCTGGGGCGCTGCCCCGATATATAGAGGGGGTGGGTCGTGTACGCACGCTCTACCACTATTCACGCACAGCCCTCGGCAATCGACGCAGGAGTGGCTCACCTCCGCGATGAAGTGATGCCCCAACTCCAAGAGCTCGAAGGGTTCGTCGGTATGTCGCTGCTCACCGATCGGGCGTCCGGGCGGTGCATCGCCACCACGGCATATGAGTCCGAAGAGGCCATGAAAGCCCTCGCTGAGCGGGTTCGGCCGATCCGCGCACGGGCCATCGAGATGTTCGGCGGCGCCGCGACCGTCGACGAGTGGGACATCGCCGTCATGCACCGCGCGCACCAAATTCCCGAGGGCGCGTGCGCGCGGGTGACCTGGGGACATGCCGATCCGGCGAACGCTGACGCCGCGATCGACTACTTCAGGTCGAACATCGTGCCCGACACCGAGGCACTCGAAGGCTTCTGCAGCGTCAGCCTGATGGTCGATCGGGCCACCGGCCGTGGCGTGTCCTGCACGACGTTCGACAGCCGGGAAGCCATGGCGCGCAACCGCGCTCAGGCTCAGACGATCAAAGAATCGCGACTGCCCGCAGCCGGCGCGACCGAGCTCGACGAGGGCGAGTTCGACGTGGCCTTCGCCCATCTGCGGGTGCCTGAACTGGTTTAGGCACAGGCGCCGAACCGACCCGAGGACCGGATCAGAACTGTGCCGGGTCGCGTTCGGCTGCCCCGTGGGTGCGAGCCAAGAATCTCCCAAGCGCCGGGCTGCATGCTTCATTCACAAGTCAGCAGCAGATCGACGACAGTGTCGACGACCAAGCAGAGAGGTTGAGTTCCCATGACGCGACGAATCGCACGACTGGCCGCGGCGGCACTGTTGTCCAGCGGGATGAGTCTGGCCGCCTTCGGATTGAGCGCCGGCACCGCCCAAGCAGAGCCCTCCTCGGGTACGTGGTGTCCGGGCCAGCCGGTCCCCGGAGGCTTCACCGAAGTTGACTGGGACTGGACGACCTGCCATCGGTACAACTTGGTACACCGCGGAAACCCACCCCAGGTCGTTGGCATGACCGCGGAAGACGGCTGGTACGGGGGCCACCCCCACTATCGCTTGGTTGCGGGCGAGAACACCAACGCGACCTGCCAATTCTTGGGGTGCCCGTAGCTACGACCGGCAGGGCTGAGGACAACACGGTTTCCGACTCCAGTGCTACGTCGAGTGTGCGGGATTTGTACGCGGATTTCGTGGTTGAGCCTCGAAAGCTGCACACTCGGCGTAGGGGTGTCGCGAACATGACTAGCTGCCGCTGACACGACGTTCAACAGCCGAGAAGCCATTGACCGCAACCGGTATCGCGCCCGGACCATCAAGGAATGCGCATGAAGGAAGCTGGCGCCACAGACTGTCGGATAGGTATCGTCAACCGTCGACGATTAGTGAGCCTAATCGTCGACGACTGGCGCTTCCGGCTAGACCACCTAAGCGTCGACGGTCGCGGGAACGGGCGTCGAGTGTGTCGTCGCGGCCATCGGCTTGCTCGGCCACCAGATGCGGTTGCCGATCATGGCCATGGCGGCCGGCACCAGCACGGTGCGCACCAGGGTGATGTCGATCAGCAGGCCGACGCCGATGGTGAACCCGATCTGCAGCAGGTTGATCACCCGGCCGCTCATCAACGCGAACATGGTGAGCGCGAACACGATTCCGGCGGTGGTGATGACGCTGCCGGTGCTGCCGAAGCTGCGCATGATGCCGCGGATCATGCCGTCGCCGGACTCTTCGCGGATGCGGGCGGCGAACAGCATGCTGTAGTCCGCGCCGACGGCGATGAGCGCCATGAAGGACACCGGGAACACCGACCAGTCCACGTCGACCCCGATGAGGTGCTGCCACACCAGCACACTGAATCCGGCGGCAGCCGCGAACGACAGCGTCACCACGGCAACCATGAACACCGGCGCGAGGATGCTGCGCAACAGCGCGATCAAGACCAGCAACACTCCCAGGATCGCCACGATGCCGTACATGGCGAAGTCGTGCCACACCTGGTCGCGCATGTCGGCCGAGAGTGTCGCCAGACCCGTGCTGGCGAAATGTGCCTTCTGCAAAGAGGTTTCAGAGGCGGCCTGAACCGCGGCCGGAGCCAGTGCACGCGACGCGTCCAGCGCCTGGGCGCTGTACGGATTGATCTTCCAGATCACCAGCATGCGCGCTGTCTTGCCGTCGGGGGAGAACAGCAGGTCCTGGGCGGCCCGGAACTTCGGGTCGGAAAAGCCTTGCGGCGGCAGGTAGAAGCCGCTCGCGGGGCCGTCGGTGGTGTGCGTGCTCAGGGTTGTCAGATAGTCCGTCGCCTGGCCGAGTCCGTCGGTGAGCCGGCCGGACATGTCGACCACCCGGTCCACGCCGCCCTTGACCTGATCGAGCCCGACCGCGAGGCGGGTCATCCCGGCGCTGAGCTGATCGGCGCCACGGACCAGCTCTGCCAGCTGGACGCGCGCCTGCGCCGGCGAACCACCCGGCAGGTTCGAGACCATTTTCTGCAAGGTGGCCAAGGCATCTCGGATGGCCGGTTCGGCGGCGCGCACCTTCTCGACGGTGACCTGGGGGATTGCACTGAGGCGCTGGGTCTGCACCAGCGCGCGGCTGACCGCGCCGTTGGAGATGGCGTCGAGGTCGGCGATGTCCGCCCGCGCGCGGCTGCACACCGGGTTCATCAGGCAGTCCGGTCCGGGTTGCGGATCCAGCGCGGCGCCGAGTGCCGAACTCACCAGCCGGCCGGCGTCAGCGACCTGTGCGTTGCCGTCGATGGCCTGCAATGCGGCGTCGAGCAATCCGGTGGAGGAGCTGAGATCGGCCAATGCCGAGCGGACATCCACGGTGCCGTCGGTCAGCGTCGACAGCCCCGCGCCGGCGGCCTGGTAGCCGTCGAGTACCTGATGGGCCAGCCCGGTCACTTGCTTTATGCCCGAGACCAATTGGGGAAGCTGGGTCACCGCGGAGGCGGCGCCATCGCGCAGCTGAGCCGCACCGGAGTCGAGCCGGTGCATGTCGGGGACGGCCTTGTTGACCTGGTTCTTGGCATCGCCCAGCCGGTCGGCCACAATGCCGGCCTGGTAACCGATGGTGGTCTGCGGCAACTGCTTTCCGGCCGGTCGGGTCATCGAGCGCACGTAGGCGATCTCGGGCATGCCGGCGATGCGGCCGGCGACACGGTCGAGTGCGGCCAGGTCGTCGGTGTTCCGCATGTCATGGTCGGCCGAGACGATCAGGTACTCCGGCGCCGCCTCGTTGACACCCCAATGGGCGTAGGTCTTCTGGTAGCCGATGGCGCTCTCGGTGTCGTCGAGCTGCATGGAGTTCTCGTCGAAGTTCACCCGGAAAGTCGTGAGAACCATTGCGGAACTGAGCAGCAGCACCAGCGATGCGGCCACCAGCACTCCCGACCGGCGGATCATGGTCGACCCGATACGGCGCCAGCGGCGGTCGTTGAGGGGCCGGGGTTCGGCCAGGCCGCGCCCGCCGAGGATCGACAGCAGGGCGTAGGGCAGTGACATCGACACAGCCAGGCCGACGACGATCGCGATGGCGATCGGTGGGCCGGCGGCCTTGAACATGCCCAGCTCGGTGAACCCCATGGCCGTGGCGGCTGCTGCGATGGTCAACATCGACGCGATCAGGATGCCCGAAACCCGCTGTCCGGCTTGAGCTATCGCATCGGCGACGGGTACCTGGCTGCGCCGGGCCTCGTGATAGCCGGCCAGGATGAAGATGGCGTAGTCGGTGGCGGCACCGAGCAGCATCGCGGTCATCAGGGAGATGGTGAAGTTCGAGACGGTGAGTACCCCGGCCATGCCCAGCAGCGACACGATCGGGCGGGCCACGCCGAGGGCGATGCCGATGGTCAGCAACGGGACCATCGCAGTAGCCAGCGACCGATAGACCATCAGCAGCACCAGGGTGATCAGCAGGACGGACACCGCGGTGATGATCAGCAGCGAAAAGTCCATGGCGCTGAACAGATCGGCCAATGTCGGTGACGGCCCCGTGAGGTACACCCCGACCCCGGGCGGTTTGGGTAGGGCCTGGAGCTGGTTGCGGACCTCGATGGTGTTCTTGTGTGCCTTGGTGGACCCGACGTCACCGGTGCCGGCCATCACCAGGTTGATCGCCTTGTGGTCCGGGCTGAGCGCGATGTCGCGCAACTGCGGGTTGTCGTAGGTGTCGAGCACGTAGGCGACGTTGGCCTTGTCGCGCTGCAGGGTGGCGACGATGTCCCGGTACAGGGCCTCGTCGGCCGCGTTGATGCCGCGCTCGTCGACCAGCACCACGCTGCCCACGGCGGACGACCGCGGGACGCCGAACGCGTCGGACATCTCGCGCAGCGTCTGCGCGGCCTTGATGTTCGTGGGCATGAACGGCGCGGAGTGGGCTGCGACGGTCTGTTCGAGCTGGGGGATGGCCACGTTGAGAAGCCCGGCCACCGCTATCCAGAAGCCGATGACCAACCACGCCCATTTGGCGCAGAAACGGCTGGTTGCAGCGAAAAACCTGCTGTTGTGCCCCACTGGGACCCCCTCGATTCGAGACCGGAACTACACCGTTCGGTCTACTATTGGAGGGAGACGCTAGTAGACCGAACGGTATGCAAACAATGCCGTAGGACAGGGAGATGCATCACATGAGTGCCCGCGACCGGCTCGTCGTCACAGCCATCGATCTGATTCGGCGCCAGGGCGTTTCGGGTACGGGACTCAGTCAGCTGCTCGAACGCAGCGGTACCGCACGCCGGTCGCTCTACCTGAATTTCCCTGGCGGCAAGGCCGAACTCGTGGCTGACGCGACCGTCACGGCGGGCAACATGCTTGCCGACGGCATCGACCGGCTGATCGGTGAGCGGGGTCCGGTGGGCGCTGTACGGGCCTTCGTCGAGATGTGGATCGCGAATCTGACCAGTAGCGACTTCGAGATCGGCTGCCCGATCGTCGCGGCCGCGCTCGGCCGCAGTGAGGCCCCCGGAGCGGCCGACGCCGCCGGTGAGGTCTTCCTCGACTGGGAGCGCCGGATCGCTGCCGGGCTGGAATCCGCTGGGCTGTCAGCCGACGATGCGGCCCGTCAGGCGACGCTGACCGTGGCGGCGGTGGAGGGCGCCATTGTGATGTCGCAGTCGACCAAGTCAGAACTGCCGCTACGCCGCGTCGAGGAAGCGCTTGTCGAGTCGGTGGAGCAGCTCCTGCGTTAGGCGGACTGCGCGGGTGGTACGTCGGTGGCCGTGCCAGAAAGGCACTCGTCGATGAAACTGGCCATCCGCGCGTACGCCCGACGGCTCTCGGGCAACCCGGGAAATATGGCCGGGAACGCGTGGAGCTGACTGGGCCAGGCCGTGACCTCGCAGGAGCGCCCCGCTTGGTGCAGCCTGTCCTGCATCCGCTCGGCGTCGCATAGCAGTGATTCCGTTGCGGAGACGACGATCAGGGACGGCGGCATCGCATCCATGGGCCCGGACATGGGCTCCAACTGGTCGAGATTTCCAGTGGGGCAGATGCGCTCGGTGATAACCGGGAAGCCGGCAGCGATCCCGAAGACGTCCGTCGACGCGGTCGAATGCGCAGCGCGCGCGGTGTTGTTCAATTCCAGCAGGGGCGAAATGCCTACCACCCCTGCGGGACTCGGGAGCCCGTGCTTCGGAGCCTGCTGCGCGGTGGCGAACGCCAGGAATCCGCCGGCCGAGTCGCCGGCGATGATGACCTTGGCTGGATCGACGCCCCGGCTCAGCAGCTCGCGGTAGGCGCCGAGGCAGTCCTGGATGGTCGTCTCCAGATCGACTTCGGGGTACTGCCGATATTCGATGTGTACCAACGGCAATCGCGTGACGCGCGAGAGGGCGGCGACGGCACGCAGGTGGGTGTTCAGATCACCGAGGACGAATCCGCCGCCGTGGAAATAGAGGATGACCCCGTCCGTGATCGGCGCGTCGACGTCAGCGGGCGAAACCCACTCGGCGGGCAGATCGTTCCAGGGTTCGGCCACCAATCGAACGCCGCGCGGCAGTCGACGCCGCTGCAGACTGGCGAGCCGGTTGACGTTGTGCCCCACCCGCACGATCCGGCGTGACGTGGCCTCGTACCCTGCCCTGGTCAGCGCGCGAATCAGGATGCGGGCCAAGAACAACGACGCGAAGAAGTGGATGATGCGGGCGCGCAGGCTGGCCGGTTCGGTGGCATAGACGATCGGGAGGGCTGCCATCTACTTCTCCAATTCCACGAGCACGGGTGCATGATCGCTGGGCTGCTTGCCCTTTCGTTCCTCGCGGACGATCTCGCCGTGAGTGACGCGGGCTGCGAATTCCGGTGAGCCCAGCACGAAGTCGATGCGCATGCCCTGCTTCTTGGGGAACCGCAGCTGGGTGTAGTCCCAATAGGTGTAGACCCCGGGACCCGGGGTGAACGGGCGCACCACGTCCGCGAATCCGGCGTCGTTCATGGCCCGGAACGCGGCGCGCTCCGGCTCGGAGACATGCGTCGAATCCTGGAACTCGGCCATGTCCCAGACGTCCTCGTCGGTCGGTGCGATGTTCCAGTCGCCCATCAGGGCCAGCGGCATCGACGGGTCGTCCGCCAGCCAGCCGGTCGCGGTATCCCGCAGGGCGGAAAGCCATTTCAGCTTGTACGGCAGGTGCGGGTCGTCCAGCGTCCGGCCGTTGGGCACATACAGGCTCCACACCCGGACCCCGCCGCAGGTGGCGCCGATGGCGCGAGCCTCGTCGGCGTCCTGCCACTGAGGTTGGCCGGTGAAACCGATCTGCACGTCATCGAGGCCCACGCGGGACGCGATCGCCACACCGTTCCACTGGCTGAGCCCGACATGCGCCACTTCGTATCCCAGTGCCGCGAACGGCATGGTCGGGAACTGGTCGTCCTTGCACTTGGTTTCCTGCATGGCCAGCACGTCGACGTCCGCGCGGGACAGCCAGTCCGTGACCCGGTCGACCCGGGTACGGATGGAGTTGACGTTCCAGGTGGCGATACGCATGACGCTCCGATCAGACGGGTTCGGGAACTTTCAGTTCCCGACGCAGGGCGGTGAAATCGGTGATGGTCTTGGTGGCGACGTTGGCAACGGGCCGGGCATTGCGACCGGTGGCCTCGGACTTGGACACCATCACCACACCGTCGATGTACGGCTGAATGGTGGTGGCGTTCTGCACCGTTGCGACGATCACCAGCTGGAAGCCGAACTTGCGGAACGCCTGCAGGGCCTGCGAGGCGAACTGCGGGTCGGATTTGGAGAACGCCTCGTCGAGCATCAGCTGCGCGAAAACCGGTTTGTTGTCGCCGCTTTCGGGGTTGGCCAGGTTGAAGCTGAGCGCCCCGGCCAGGCAGAAGGCCATCAGCTTCTCCTGCTCGCCGCCGGAGTTGTCGCCGGCGTTGCTGTGCGTGCGGATCAGTTCGTCGTTGGCGACATCCCACTCGGCACAGTCGAACGTGAAGCGGTTACGCACGTCGAGTGCGTCGCGGGTCCAGGCCCGGTCCTCGGGGTTGTTGCCGGCCAATCGGTTTCGCAAGCGCAGGATGTCGGCGTACTGGTCGAGGATGGCCTTCTTGTCGCCCAGCCCCACCTCGGCGATGCGCCGCGAGATGGCCTTGACGATGTCGGTCAGCTCGGAGACCGCGACCATGCTGCGCGGGTTGGCGCGCAGCGTGAGTCGGGTGCCGCGGTTGAATTCCACTGCGCCCAAACCGGTGTTGACCCGGTCGATCTGCTCGCTGATCCGCCGGGTCTCCTGCTCGGCGACGCGGTGCAGCGTCAGGATCGCGTCGGGCGCCTGTTCGGTGATCAGCCGCATCATGCGGTCGTAGGCGTCGGGTAGCTCGCGCTCGTCGATGTGGCGGCACACCGCGACGTAGTCGTAGATGCGCTCGTCGAAGTCATCCGAGTCGTTCGGGATCGCGTCCGGGAACGAGGTGTCGAACGTTGCGACGATGCGTGACAGTTCCTCGTAGGAGCGCCGGCGGCTCTCGGTGAGCTGGTCGCGTTCGCGGCGGATGGCCGCGAACAACGCCTCGCGGTGCGGCTCAGGGTTGAGCAGTTCCAGCGGCACCGGAACGTCAGCGGCGTAGCGGCGCAACAGATCTGTCGCGTGCTCCGACACGTCGGCGGGGGACAGCCGGTCCTGCAGGTCCATCAGCTTGGTACGACGGCCGTCGAGATCGTCGCGCCGGGTCTGGATGGCGCCGCGCCGGGTCATCAGGGTCTGGATGTCGACCCAGCATTCCTCGGCGCGGGCCGACAGCGCCTCGATGTCGGGGTGGTCGGCCAGCAGCAGGTCGTACTGTTCGCGGAGCCGGTCGGCATGGCCTTCGGCGGTGTCGGTGTCGATCTGGCTCCACTGCGGGAACTGCTCGTAGACGGCCTTGCAGGCCGCGGCCCGGTCGCGCCAGCGTTGCCGCTGCGCCGCAATCTCATCCGCGGCACGGCGGGCGGCGCTGAAGGCCTCCTCGGCCTCGGTGAGCTCGGTGTGCAGCGCCTCCAGCTTGGCGCTGATGTCGCCCTGATAGATGTACTCGGACGGCTTGATCGGGCGCCGGTCGTCCTTGATGGCCAGCCGGTCGGAGTCCTTGTACAGACCCGTGTCGGTGACGGCGCGGCGGAACCGCACGAACACGTCGGGGGTGTCCACGCAGATGTGGTCACCGGCCGCGGCGATCACATCTACGGCTTCGGCGGCGCAGGCGTGCTTCGGCTTGACCAGGAACAGCTTGCCCGCCAACGTGTTCGGTTCTGCCTCGCGACCGGAGGAGCCGGCCCGGACGTGGTGCAGCGCCAGGCGTCCGCGCATGTTGGTCTCGTTGACGAACCGCAGCACCTTGGCGTAGTGCTGATCCGGCACCAGCAGCCGCAGGCCGACCGAGCGCAGCACCTTCTCCACCGCGAGGCGCCACCGCGTGTGCTCGGGCTGCAGATCGAAAAGCTCGGCGACATAGGGCAGTTCGGTGGGGTCGATGCCCACACCCGCGCAGATCTGGTCGCGCATCGTGACCGCGGACTCGGGCAGCGCCGAGCCCACGTGCTCCACGCGCTTGAGCTCCTTGGCCGCGTTGTCGCGCAGGATTCGCGCCGACTTCTGCGCGTACTCGGCGTCGGTGGAGGTATCGCGGCCCCACTCCAACTTGCCCAGCATCTCGGTGGCCTGCCGGGTCAACTCCTCGCGCAGATTCCAGAATTCGTCGGCGCTGTCGGGCACTTCCACGCCCAGGGCCGCGACCATCTCCTCGTAGCCCGCGCGCCGGCGGGCCACATCGTCGGCCTGCGCCTCGGCCGCGGTTACCTGCGACTGCAGCGGGGCGACATTCGCCGATGCCCCGTTGATCTGGGCATTGAGCGAATCGCCCTCGGCCTTGGCCAGATTCAGCTGCCGGGTCAGGTCGGCGTTCTCGTGCTCCAGCTGGTCGATGGTCGCGTCGAGCGTCTCGATCTCGGCGGGACAGTGCCGCAGCCGGACGTGGTCGGTGTAGGCCCGCACCATCGGCAGGTCGACCAGATCGATGATCCCGAGGTCGGTCGACTCGGAGGCGTAGCGCACCTGGATGGCCTCGATGTCACCGAGGATCTTGCGCTTGCGCTGGGCCACCGCGAGCAGTTCACGGGCCTCGACGAGGGGATCGATCTGCTTGAGGGCCTCGGGCAGCCGCGCCAGGCTGTCCGGTTCGTCCAGCATGAACTCGCGGACGAACTGCTCCAGTCCACCAACGCTTTTCAGTGACTTGGCCTTGCCGAGCAGCTGCTGCGCGGCGTCCGAGGCCCGGATGCCGATCGAGGCGTACAGCTGCGCGAGGTACTGAGACTCGACCTTGGTGGTGAACCGCCAGCCGTTTTCCTTGAACACCCCGGTGTCGAACCGGCCCGCGGCCCACCGGTTGCACACGTCCTCGATGTCCAGATCGCCGTCGCCGATGACGAACCGGCTCGAGGAGTCCGAACGTGATTCTCCGGTAAGCCATTTGAGCACCAGGCCGGTGATGGTGCGGCCGGTGTTGCTGGTGTAGCTGACCGCGACCGCGGACCACGTGGTGCCGTCGCCGCGCAGGTACATGACCTGACTGGTACCCGCGTCGCTGCGCTGGCCCCACGCGCCACGGACGTACTTGTCGACGGTGCGGCGACCGGCGCTCGAGCCGGCTGCGGTGTTGTCGCCGGAGGCATTGAAGTTGCGCCGGTTGAACGGCAGGAAGCCGAGTGAGATGGCGTCCAGCAGTGATGATTTGCCGCTGCCGGAGGCGCCGGCGACCAGCGAACCGCCGGCACTGAACGGAATGGTGTGGTAGCCGTCGAACACACCCCAGTTGATGATCTGGAGCCGGGACAGGTGGAACTGCTCAGACATCTGTATCGGATCCCCCAGTGCCCGTGAGTTGTTCGAACTGCTGTTGCAACTCGGTGATCACCGAGGCCGTCATCACCGCGGTGATCACCGGGCTCACGGTGTAGCTGTCTTCGTCGTCGCGGCTGCGGCGCAGGATGTCGAGACCGGTGAGACGCGCGATGGCGGCGTCGATCCGGGCGGTGAAAGTCACGGCGTCGCGGTCGGTTTCGTTGAGCACCCCGGTGAACATGCCGTGCATTTCGTCGCGGCTGATCAGGAAGCTCTGGTCGCCGCCGGCGCGCATCATCTGCGCCAGGTGCAGCGCCAGAATCGAGTCGTAGGTGCCCAGCGGCTCGCGCCGCAACACCTTGATGCCCTTGGCGGACTCGTAGCGGGCCTGCTCGATGAACGCGATGTCCACGCCTTCGGAGATGCGCAGCTGCAGGTCGAGTTCGGACAGCCGCACCGACAATTCGTTGCGGTACTCCAGGATCCAGCTGTAGATGTCGCGATCGGATTCGCTGCTGATGTAGCGGCGGGTCAGCAGGTGCTGCAGTGCCCAGCAGGCCCGGTCTGGCATGGCGCTGACGTCGCCGTCGAACCGGGGCCGACGTTGCTGCGCCACCCGGCTGGCGCCGTCGACCTCGGGAAGTGAGGCGAAATCGATTGGGCTGTCGGTCATTATTGGTCTCCGCCAAGGCTAGTCATGTAGGGCTCCCGCCACCGCAACAGGCTCGGTGAACATCAGATACGGCACCTCGATCTCGCGGTCTCGGCCGTCGAGCGAACGGAAGCGCACCGACATTGTGTTGTCACTCGGGTCGCCTGGTGCCGAGGGTTGCTTGAGGGCCCACGACCACAACACGATGACGTGGCCCAGGTACGCCGAATCCAGCAGTGCGACGGCCTCGGCCAGCGAGACCGGTCGGCGGGCGACCGCGGAATTGAGCATCTCGGACATCGCCGGTGCATCGACCTGGGTGGTCAGCGCCGCGAAGCTGGACAGGTCGACGTCGCCTTGTGCCGCTTCAGCCTGCCTGGGTGCCGACAGGTCGCCGATCTTGAAGCTCAGCGCGCCGATCGAGCTGATGGCGTGACGCGCCAGCGGGACTTCGATGTCCAGCCGGGAGTCGGTCAGTGACGACTTCAGCAGCGTCCGGGCCGCGCCGATCGCCTCGTTGAGCTGCCGGGCGACGCCGCGGCTGGACTCCATGGTGCCGACCGCGGTGAACCGCTTGACCCGCTGCGCGCAGCGCTGCTGGATGCGTTCGACCTCGTCGATCTGATGCCCGATCAGCTCGAAGAACCCGGCCATCACCTTGCGCAACGCCGGGTCCAGTTCCGGGAGGGCAGAGGCGACGGTGGCGATGTCGGTCTCGAATTCGGCGCGCTGGTCGGGGTCGTTGATCATCCGCAGGAACGCCCGGTGCGAATCGCGGCCCGCCGAATCCCACGCCGCCTGATAGTCGGCGTACATCTGGCGTTGCCGGTCGCGGTACTCGATGTTGGTGTCGATGGGATCGTCCAGCGCCTGCGTGGCCTGCTCGATCATGGTGCCATACAGCCCGATGTCGGTGATCAACCGTTCCATCTGCAGCGCGATGGCGCGGGCCTCGTCGTACATGTCGGTGACGTCGGGCTCGGGTCGCAGGCCGGCTTCCAGCTCGTCGAGCTCGCGGTGCAGCGCGGCGATGTCGGCTTCGATGCCGGCCCGGATGCGGTCGGGGTCATTGCCGGCGCGGGTGGCGATCTGGCGCATGCGGGATGCGATGCCACTGATCGAGCCGCCCGTGGCGATGCTGTCGCCCCGGCGCATGCCGCGGACGAAGTCGAGTGCGCGTCGCGCGTCCTGGGTCAGGTAGCAGACGTTGCGTTCGGCACCGGCACGGTTCTCGGCCACCCGATGCAGCCAGCCCTGGCTGGCCCACAACTTGATCAAGGCGAGGCCGGACTGGCCGAGCTGATCGTCGGTCTCCCCTAGGGCCGCCAAATCGCGTTCCAGCCGGACCACCAGCTCGGTCTCGGCGACCGTGCCGTCACTGAGATGCCGCTCCATCAGGGTGGCGTACACCCCGAGGTTGTTGGTGGCCAGCAGCCGGACTGCGCGCGAGCCCTGAACGTCACGGTTGAGTTCGAGCAACTCGGCCGCCGACAGCGCCGCATTCTCTTGCACCCGCAACCCCTGACCAACCTGACTCTTCGGTGCGTTCCACCGCCGGTCCAAGATACTTGGCGAACTGCCGGTCGGCGTCAGCGGTGGCTCGGATCTGAGGCCCGAAAGGTGCTTGCTGATATTGCCGGGGATGCTCCGTCCCACATTTGGTCTCAGTATGTGGACACCGGCCGGTGTCCACACCGCTGTCGTCGCGGGCGGGCGCAGCAACTGCTCCCAGACGCCGATCCGGCCCGTACCCGATTTGCTCGGGACGGGTACGGGGCGTCCCGGGCGAGCCTCACCTGTCGCGATCGGTGCATGTGAGATCCGAGTCACGATCGCGACGTGGTGTGTTGCCGGTCACGACGCAAATATGGCGCCTGAGCATTACTAATCGGAATATATCGGGGCGGTGGGTCCATGTGCTCGGGGCCTCGCGGAACGGTCGCTCGGCCACGTAAATGGGTTTGCCGACTGGCCATTTGCTTGGAAGGTTAGCCGGACTATTAATGGTGGTTTACCGGCTAAGACCATGACCTGCATGGTGTGGGCTGTGAAGTAACGGCGGTCGCTATTGATTCGTTACGACTTCGTCAAAAACTCTGGATTAACTGAGTTACTCGTCGGTAAATTACCCGCCAGTAAGCAGACAACCGGAGGAGTTTGTTCATGAATGTTGCGGTCCGTCGCCATACCAAGGCGGGTATCTGTGCAGCGACCACGGCGGCCATTGTGGTCAGCCCGCTGCTGCCGTCGATGCCTGCCGCCGCTCACCTTCCGGCGCTGCCTTCGGTCAGTACCGCGGCAGTGCAGCTGACCGCGGCGTACAACCCGCTGCAGCCATGGCTTGCCGCGTTCAACACCGCGTCCGAGAACGCGAAGCGCATCGGCGCAGAGGTTTCCGAAGCGCCGGCGGTGCTGCTGCAGCAGTTCCTGGCGAACCAGATCAGCCACGTGGGGGCAATCCTGCAGAACCCCGGCAACATCGGCGCCGTGATCCAGGACGTCGGCCAGAACGTGAAGTCGGCGATCACCGCCGCCACGCTGCTGGGGACCAAGCCAGAAGACTGGACCATCGCCGATTCGAATGACGTCTGGCACGGCCTGGTGGCGCAGATGCTGCCGAACATGCTCCCGACGGCCGGCAACCCGCAGGCCTCCGCGATCGTCACGCAGGTGGTCAACGTGCTGGCGTCACCGCTCAGCGGCGTGCTGATGGGTTTGGTGGGTCCCGGCATCAGCCCGGTGGTGGCGCTGGTCAACAGCATCACCAAGATTGCCACCTCGCTCGCCAGTGGTGACGCGATGGCGGCGGCGCAAGCTGCCATCAACATCCCGGCGGCAATGGTGAACGGCTTCCTCAACGGAGCCAACCTCAACCTGGATGTGCTGGCACCGCTGATCACCAAGACCATGCCCGCCGGTAACGAGCTGCAGAAACTCAACATCCAGTTCGGCGGCCTGTTCACTGCCGGCGTGACCGGCATGGACATGAGTGGCATCGGTGGCTCGATGCTGAACTCCCTCGGGCTGACCGCCCTCACGTCGCTTGCGCCGAACGATCCTCTGACCATCGCCGGCCAGGGCATCGGGCCGATCGGTGCACTGGTGAACCTCAGCCACCTGCTGGCCAAGGCCATCGGCTGGAGCGGCACCGGTAATCCGCTGGCCCCCAAGGCGCCCGACGCGAATCCGGCTGCCGCCACCCAGGTGTCGGTGACCAAGGCGGCCACGGACAACTCGATCACCTCGATCCCGCAGCCCGCGTTGGCGGTGACCCCGGTGAAGGCCGTCGCCCCGGCCTCGGCCAAGCCGGAGACCCCGGTCAAGGCGGAGACGCCAGTCAAGACCGAAACCCCGGCCAAGGCCGAGACCCCCGCAACTCCGGCCACGCCTGCGACTCCCGCGACCCCGGAGACGCCTGCCACGCCGGCGACCCCGGCGACGCCCGCAACACCGGCGACGCCGACGAAGGCCGATGACCACAAGTCGGACACCAAGTCGGAATCGACCAAGTCGGATACGAAGTCGGACGCCAAGTCGGAAACGAAGTCCGAGACCAAGAAGTCCGAAACCAAGGCGGGCAAGCAGAAGTCGGAGAAGCCGAAGCCCGTCAAGAAGCCGGCTCCGGCGAAATCCACTGCAAGCGAGGGTGGTTCGTCTCACGGTGCCGATAGTGGTGCCAGCTCGCACGCCTCGAGCAAGTAGTCAGCAGTCGGTGGGTCTCCCTGCTCGGGGGAGACCCACCGATTCCCGCCCAGAACTCTCCGTCAGTCAACCGAGCGCTTTGTCGTGCCCACATCAACCCCGATCAACTCGGAAAGAAGGAGTCGTTCTCATGGATTCAGCGGTCCGTCGCCATACCAAGGCGGGTATCTGCGCAGCGACCACGGCGGCCATCGTGGTCAGCCCACTGCTGGCGTCGACACCCGCCACGACCCACCTGCCGGCGCTGCCTTCGGTCAGCACGGCCGCGGTGCAGCTGACCGCCGCGTACAACCCGCTGCAGCCGTGGCAGGACGTATTCGAGACGGCCGGAGCCAGTGCGCAAAGACTCGGCAAGGAATTCGCCGCGGCGCCGGCCGTGCTGCTCCAGCAGATTCTGGCCAACCAGGTGAGCCACCTCCGCACGGTCCTGCAGAACCCGGGCAGCATCGGGACAGTGCTCGGTCAGGTGGTGAAGAACGTGCAGTCCGTGGTGCAGGCCGCCACGCTCTTGAACACCGACTACAACACCGGTCAGGCCTTCGGATCGCTCGACGGCTGGCACTACATGGCTCTCAACATCATGCCGAAGTTGCTCCCGACGGAGAATGACCCGCGGGCGACGCAGGTGATCACCCAGGTCCTCAACTTTCTTGCCTCTCCGCTCAGCGGCGTCCTGATCGGCTTGGCGGGTCCGGCGATCAGCCCGGTGGTGGCGCTGGTCAACAGCCTCACTGCGGCCGGCGCGGCGCTGTCCACTGGTGACGCGATGGCCGCACTGCAGCACGTGATCAACATTCCGGCGAAGGTGGTCGGCGGTTTCCTCAACGGCGCCAACCTCAACCTCGGCGCGCTGGCGCCACTGATCAACGGCTCCGGACTCCTGACCCATGAGACGACCCTGCACGATCTGAGCATTCAGTTCGGTGGGCTGCTGACCCCCGGCGTCACCGGGGTGGACCCCGTCACCGGCGCTGCCAACAACATCGGCGGTTCGATCCTCAACTCGCTTGGTCAGGTCGTCACCACCGGAGTCATGGGTTTCCCGCTCGACCTGCCGATCGCCGGCCAAGGCGTCGGACCGATCGGTGCGCTGATGTCGCTGGGGCACATTCTGGCCAAGGCCATCGGCTGGAGCGGCACCGGAAACCCGTTGGCCCCCAAAGCGCCCGCCGTGAATCCGGCCGCCGCCACCGAGGTGTCGGTGACCAAGGCGACGACCGACAACTCGGTCACCTCGATCCCGCAGGCCGCTATCGCGGTGAAGCCGGCTACCCAGGTCAAGCCCGCCACCCAGGCCGGCTCGGAGACTCCCGCTACGCCCGCGAAGTCCGACAACCTGAAGTCGGAGACGACGAAGCCGGAGGCAACCAAGCCCGAGACGACGAAGCCGGAGGTGACGAAGCCGGAGGCAACCAAGCCCGAGACGACGAAGCCGGAGGTGACGAAGCCGGAGGCAACCAAGCCCGAGACGACGAAGCCGGAGGCGACGAAGCCGGAGGCGACGAAGCCGGACTCGACCAAGTCAGACACCAAATCGGACACGAAGTCAGAGACGAAGTCCGAGACCAAGAAGTCGGAGACGAAGTCCGAGACCAAGCCGAGCAAGCAGAAGTCGGAGAAGCCGAAGCCTGTCAAGAAGGCGGCCCCGGCGAAATCCACTGCAAGCCAAGGTGGTTCGACCCACGCAGGTGCCGACGCGCACTAGCTAGAACCTGCCGAGACTACGGTTTCTCGTGTGCCGACGATGTCGCGCGAGAAACCGTAGTTTCGGCGTCACAGCAATACGTACCTAGCGCGGTGATGCAGCCGGAAACCCATCGACTCGGCCAGCGCTATCGCCGCGGTGTTGTCGTCTTGGACCCGAACGTAGGCGTGCGTCGCACCGCGGCCCGCAGCCCAGGCGAGCATCCCCGCGCAGACGGCGCGGCCCAGTCCGCGCCGATGCTCCGACTCGAGCACGACGACGTCGGACAACCCCGCCCACACCCTGCCGCCGGGCGCCGTGGTCACCGCGACACGCCCGATCGCGACGTCGTCCACCGTGGCGAACGCCACCTCTCCGTCGACGACGGCGCTCAGTACCTCGGCAGACACGTCCGCCCCGTGAATCCGCAGCCACTGATCGTCGGGTTGCGACGGCAGCGCGGCATCCGAACCGCCCGACAGGGCGAGGGTCAGCACCCGATTCGGCTCCACGCCCTCGGTGCGGACCGGCAGCAACCGTTCCGGCAGCGCCATCCACGGCTCCAACCCGAGTGCGGCATACCAGTCCGCGATCGCCGGCAACGCCGTCAGATCCGACGAAAAGAGCAGCGGCACAGCCGAGTTGGTTCGCTTGGTTGGTCCACCCGCCCGCAGCAGCCAGCCGTCGATCCATTGCTGCCGCGTACCCGGCCAGGCCAGCGCGGCGGCATGCTCGACCGCGCGAATCTCCGAATTGCGCACCGGGGCGTGTGACAGCTCCCGGACCGACATCACGTCAGTCGGGCTGATCTCGACGCGCTCACCCGATTTGGTGCGCACCACCACGAACGGGCTGAGTGCCTCGATGTGGCCGACGACGTCGGTGAAGGCCTCAACCTCCGACTCGGGCAACCGGTAGCGGAGCGAGACGCGGCTACCGACGCGCCCGCCAGCGGGCATCAGTGCCCGAACGGGTCGTCGACCTCGCCCGGCATCCAGCTCAACCCGGGCACGCCCCACTTGTTCGACTTCACCATCCGCTTGGCGGCGCGCGCGTTACGGCCGATCAGACAGTCGAGGTACAGGAAGCCGTCGAGATGCCCGGTCTCGTGCTGCAGCATGCGAGCAAACAGTCCGGTGCCCTCCAGCTCGACTGGTTTGCCCTCGGCGTCGACGCCGGTGACCTTGGCCCAGGTGGCGCGGCCGGTCGGGAACGATTCGCCGGGGACCGACAGGCAGCCCTCGTCGTCGTAGTCGGGGTCGGGCATGGTCTCGGGGATTTCCGAGGTCTCCAGCACCGGGTTGATCACCACGCCGCGCCGGCGCTCGGTCTGGCCGCGGTCGTCGGCGCAGTCGTAGACGAACAACCGCAGCCCGACACCGATCTGATTGGCCGCGAGGCCCACGCCGTTGGCCTTGTCCATCGTTTCGTACATGTCGTCGATCAGCTCGGCGACATCGGAGGGAAGGGATCCGTCGGCGCCGACGGTCACCGGAGTGGTCGCGGTGTGCAGAACAGGGTCACCGACGATGCAGATTGGACGTACAGCCATGAGGAGCAATCTTAGGCGGACCATGATCCAGCGGTGAGGCGCCAGCCGCGTTGAGGAGTTCGGCAAATGTAACCGTGATCCGACTCGCGGGTAACGATCACGGCTCAATACCGTCCGCCGTGGTTGAATGTTCGCCGAACCACCTGGTGTGTCCCAGATCCGTTGTGACGTACGAAACAGGCTGGCATATACCGAGATCAGAGAAAGGGTCCAGGGGCGAAATGGACGGCGCTATGGCGCGTACTGAGCGATCCGGGGACGACTCTGAGCTCGCCGACGGGTTGACCCGTCGCGAACACGACATTCTTGGTTTCGAACGTCAGTGGTGGAAGTTCGCGGGTTCCAAAGAGGACGCCATCAAGGAGTTGTTCTCGATGTCGGCGACCCGGTATTACCAGGTGCTCAACGCACTGGTCGATCGACCTGAGGCGCTGGCCGCGGACCCGATGCTGGTCAAGCGACTGCGCCGGCAGCGGGCCAGCCGGCAGAAGGCCAAGGCTGCGCGTCGGCTCGGTTTCGAAATCACCTAGCTTTTCTGCCCTGAGGGTCCGCCTCGATAAGGTGGGGAGCAATGAATCAGCGAGAGTCTTCCGGACTACCCCTGCGCGCCATGGTCATGGTGCTGCTGTTCCTCGGTGTCGTGTTCCTGCTCGTGGCGTTCCAGTCACTGAGTTCGGACAGCAGCTCCGAGTCGAGCTCGTCGAGCAGCTCCAGCAGCGCCGCGTCCGCCAGTGCGACCACGACGTCGACGACGCCCGCGCCGGCCAAAGCCGACGTGAAGGTCTTCAACATCTCCGAGGTTGCCGGCGCGGCGCAGACCGTCGCCAACAAGCTGCACGAGGCGCAGTGGAACGTGACGGAGACCGATAACCTGAGCGTGGACGCCCCGCCGGCCGCCACGACCGTGTATTTCGGTGACGCGGCCGGGGAGAAGGAAGCCGCCGAGGCGGTCGGCAAAATCCTCGAGGCGCCGGTCGAACCGCGTATCCCGGCGCTCAATGACAAGGGACCGGGCGTGATCGTTTTGGTGACCGGTTAGGCTCTCGGGCATGCCGATCTCAGCTCCGATTCGCTTCCTTGCCGCCGCTGCGGTCATCGCGCCCGTGGTGGCTGCGTGTGCCCCTCCGGGACAGGTTCCCAGCTCCGTGCCCGGCACCACGCCGGCGGTCTGGACCGGTGTCGAGCACGCCCCGCAGGGCCATGGCGAGAAGGCCGGCGAAAAGGCTGCCCCGCAGGCGGCGCCGATCGGCGAGAAGCTGGTCGCCGAGCTGAAGACCCCCGACGGTGCGACGGTCGCGACCGCTGAGTTCCTGTTCAACGGTGGCTTCGCCACCCTGACGGTCAAGACGACCGAGGGCGGCGTGCTGGCACCCGGCTTCCACGGTCTGCACATCCACTCGACCGGTAAGTGCGAG
>NZ_JXST01000036.1 GCF_000878195.1 Mycolicibacterium llatzerense
ATACGACGGAACAGTCGACCGGATCGTCTCCATCGGCGCATTCGAACACTTCGGCCACGACCGCTACCCAGCGTTCTTCCAGATGGCCTACAACGCCCTCCCACCCGACGGCATCATGCTGCTGCACACCATCTGCGGCACCGATCCGCGTTACACGAACCTGCCTGTGACGATCGACCTGCTGCGGTTCGTCAAGTTCATCATGACCGAGATTTTCCCGGGCGGCCGGCTGCCGTCCGCCCCGATGGTCCGCCAGCACGCCGCGGCGGCCGGATTCAAGGTGACCCGGGTCCAGTCACTGCAGCCGCACTACGCGAGAACCCTCGACCTGTGGGCCGAAGCCCTGGAAGCCCACCGCGACGAAGCCATCGCAGTGCAGTCGGTCGAGGTCTACGACCGATACATGAAATACCTGACCGGGTGCGCGAAGATGTTCCGGCTGCGCCAGGTCGATGTCAACCAGTTCACGCTGCAGAAAGCCCCGTGATTTGTGCACGATTTTCCGCGCCACCCGCGGATTTTCGTGCACAAATCACGACAGGGTGACCCAGAGGTGCCGCAGCCCGGTGTGCCGGTTGCTACGAGTCCATTCCGGTGGCTGAACGACCTGGATGTCCGGGAACCGGGCCAGCAGCTCGTCGAACAGGACCCGCAGCTCCAGCCGCGCCAGGTTCGCGCCCAGGCAGTAGTGCAGTCCCTGCCCGAATCCCAAGTGCGGATTGGGTTTCCGGGCCACGTCGAAGGCCATGGGATCGGTGAACACCCGCTCGTCGCGGTTGGCCGAACCTTCCCAGACCACGACTTTCTGCCCCGCCTCGATGGTGCACCCGCCCATCTCGACGGTGCGGGTGGCGGTACGCCGCTTCGACGGCGACGGCGAGGTCCAGCGCACCATCTCCTCGATCGCCGACGGCAGCAGTGCCGGGTCCGCGCGTAGCAGTGCCAGCTGAGATGGGTTCTCGCACAAGGCCAACAGCCCGCCGGCGACCGAGTTGCGGGTGGTCTCCGCGCCCGCACTGAACAGCAGGTTGAAGAACAGATAGACCTCGAGGTCTGACACGTCTTCGGCGTTGGCCACCACGGACAGCATGTCGTCGGTGGGTTCGGCCCGCTTGGACGCGATCAACTCCATCCCGAAGTTGTACATCCGCGACCCGGCTTCCTGCACCGACAACCGGGTGATGGCGGCCTTGCGCGAACCGCCGAAGTCGAAACTCGGCTCGATCGCCTCGAACAGCCAATGTCGTTGCGACTCAGGGATACCCATCAGGATGCAGATCATCTGCATGGGCAGCTCGGCGGCGATGTCGACCAGGAAGTCAAATGGCACGCCCGGCTTCACCGCGTCCAGCAGCGCCTGGGTTCGCGCACGCAGGTCATCCTCGACCCGCGTGATCATCCGCGGCGTCAGCCCCGACGAGACCAGCCGCCGGATCTCCGCGTGCCGCGGGTCGTCCATCATGTTCAGCACCTGGCCGGCGATGGACAGGTCCTGGATCAGGGTCCCGCCAAACGGCCGCGAACCGCCCGTCACCGACGAGAACGTCACCGGATCACGCAGTACCGCAAGGGTTTCGGCATGGCTGGCAACGGACCAGAAGCCCTCGCCGTCCGGGGTGTTCTCGGTCGGCTCGTGCCAGTACACCGGGGCTTCGGAGCGGTGCCGCGCGAACAGCTCGTGCGGGAAACCCGCAGCGAAGTTGTCGAGGTCGGTCAGGTCGACCCCGGCGAGACTTCGCGCCAGGGTCACAGGATGGCGCCCGAGGTGTACTTGGCCGCCTCCGGGTACTGCCCGACCAACCGGTCCACCGCAGCCACCACGGCGTCGACCTGGTCACCGGACGCACCGCTGAACGCTTGCTTGTCGGCCAGCGCCGCATCGAGTTCGACGCGGTCGAGCGGCAGGCGCGGATCGGCGGCCAACCGGTCCAGAAGGTCGGGTTCCAAACCCTTTTCGCGCATCGCCAGCGCCACCGCGACGGCGTGCTCCTTGATGACCTCGTGTGCGGTCTCGCGGCCGACGCCGGCGCGTACCGCGGCCATCAGGATGCGGGTCGTCGCCAGGAACGGCAGGTAGCGGTCCAGCTCACGCTGGATCACCGCCGGGTAGGCGCCGAACTCGTCGAGCACCGTCAGGAACGTCTCGGTCTGCCCGTCGATCGCGAAGAACGCATCGGGCAGCGCGACACGGCGCACCACCGAGCAGAAGACGTCGCCCTCATTCCATTGCGCCCCAGCCAGTTCCGCGGCCATCGAGCCGTAGCCGCGCAGCACGACCTGCAGACCGTTGACACGTTCACACGACCGGGTGTTCATCTTGTGCGGCATGGCCGACGAGCCGACCTGCCCGGGCGCGAAGCCCTCGGTGGCCAGTTCGTGGCCGGCCATCAGCCGGATGGTGTGCGCGAACGACGACGGACCGGCGCCCAACTGCACCAGCGCGGACAGCACGTCATGGTCGAGCGACCGTGGGTACACCTGGCCGACCGAGGTGAAAACCTCGGTGAATCCCAGGAATTCAGCGACCCGGCGCTCCAGGTCGGCGAGCCGCGAGGCGTCACCGCCGAACAGGTCCAGCATGTCCTGCGCGGTCCCCATCGGGCCCTTGATGCCGCGCAGCGGGTACCGGTCGATCAGCTCCCGCAGCCGGGTCAGCGCGACCAGGGTCTCTTCGGCTGCCGAGGCGAACCGCTTGCCGAGGGTGGTGGCCTGCGCCGCCACGTTGTGCGAGCGACCGGCCATCACCAGGTCGCGGTACAGCGCGGCGCGCTCGGCGAGCCGCGCCACCACCGCGACACCGTGGGAGAACACCAGTTCCAGCGACTGCCGGATCTGCAGCTGCTCGACGTTCTCGGTGAGGTCGCGGCTCGTCATGCCTTTATGCACGTGCTCGTGGCCGGCCAGCGCGTTGAATTCTTCGATGCGCGCCTTGACGTCGTGGCGGGTGACGCGTTCGCGCGCGGCGATGGACGCCAGGTCGACCTGCTCCAGCACGCGCTCGTAGTCGGCCACCACCCCGTCCGGCACGGCCACCCCGAGCTCGGACTGCGCGCGCAGCACTGCCAGCCACAGCCGGCGTTCGGCGACGATCTTGTTCTCCGGTGACCAGATGGCCACCATCTCGTCGCTGGCGTAACGGTTGGCCAGCACATTGGGGATGCTCACGGGGCTTAAGCCTACTTCGGCCTATTTACAGGGCGATCCGGCGTTCTTGGTCGAAGGGCGCCAAGACGTCGATGACGTCCACGAGGGTCGCCCGGGCCGTCGCACGCGGGCCGTCACCGTCACTGACCATCGAGGCGACCACCGCCCCGTCCACCGCGCAGACCAGGGCCGTCAGCAGTTCGGCGCGCACCGAGCGCCCCGACCGTTCCACCACCTCGATGACGGCGTCGGAACGCTGCTTGAGGATCCGTCGCTGCACGTCCCGCAGCCCGGGCTGGCGAGCGCAGGCGATGTAGCGCTCGTAGCGGGAAATCAGCTGGTCGGACGCCCGGTTACCGTCGCCGACCAGCAGGTCGACCAGCAGATCGGCCGTCGCGTCGGCGCCGCGGCGGCGCCGAGACAGTGTCGAAACCCGCAGCCGCAGCTGCTGCGATTCGGATTCGCCGACGTGCTCGACGGCCTTTTCGATGAGGTCGTCGAGGGACGAGAAGTAGTACGTCGTGGAGGCCAGCGGCAGCCCGGCTCGCTGCGCCACGGAGCGGTGCCGGACGGCGTCGAAGCCCCCCTCGCACAGCAGCTCGGCGGCGGCGCTGACCAGCGCATACCGTCGCCGTTCCCCCTTAGGGGTGACTGCTGTCATCACCAGGTAAATGCTGCCAGCAATGGTCACGTGGTGATCACGAATTGACGTAATCCATTAGGCATTACTCAGGAATGACGCCTGGTGGCCGATGGCATGATGGCGGCCATGACAGAGCTGAGCCGACGCGCCGTCCTCCGTCTCGGAGCGGGCGCGGCCGCAGGGGCCGCCGGCGCGTTCGCGTTGGGGTCGACGATCAACCGCCCGGCCGTCACCGCGCAACCGGTGACGATGACGAGCGTGGGAACGCCGCTGGCGCCACCCCCGGCCGTCGCGGACCCGGCCCCCACCTACGTGACGGGCTCGTTCGTCTCTCAGGCCCGCGGCGGTGTCTCGACCAACTGGGCCATCGCCCGCCCGCCGGGCCAGACCGCGCCGCTGCGCCCCGTGATCGCGCTCCACGGCAAAGGCAGCGATGCCGCGACCGTGATGGCCGGCGGTGTGGAACAGGGGCTCGCGCAGGCCGTGGCGGCGGGCCTGCCGCCGTTCGCGGTGGTGGCCGTCGACGGCGGTGGCGGCTACTGGCACAAGCGGGCGTCCGGTGAGGATGCCAGCGCGATGGTGCTCGACGAGCTGATCCCGATGCTGGCCGGTCAGGGGCTGGATACCTCGCGGGTGGGCTTCCTCGGCTGGTCGATGGGCGGTTACGGCGCGCTGCTGCTGGGCGGTCGGCTGGGGGCGGCCCGGACCGCGGCGATCTGCGCGGTGAGTCCGGCGTTGTGGACGTCATCCGGCGCGACGGCTCCGGGCGCCTTCGATGGCGCGGGCGACTACGCGGCCAATTCGGTGTGGGGACTGCCCGGGCTGGCGGGCATCCCGATCCGGATCGACTGCGGCGACAGCGACCCGTTCTACTCGGCGACCAAGCAGTTCATCGCCCAACTGCCGAACGGAGCGGCGGGCGGGTTCTCCCCCGGCGGGCACGACGGGGCGTTCTGGAGCTCACAGCTGCCCGCCGAGATCTCGTGGCTGGCCCCGCTTTTGACTGCGTGATTTCGGCGTGATTTGTAGCGGTGAGCGATACAAATCACGCCGAAATCGCTAGAGGGAGATGCGGCCCTCGGCGGCCGCGAGGCCGATATCTGTGCGGAAGTGGCTGCCCGGCAAGCGAACTGACTCGATGATCCGGTAGGCGTCGGCCCGCGCGGCTGCCAGGTCTGCACCGGTGCCGACCACCGACAGCACCCGGCCGCCGGAGGAGACGACGCTGCCGTCGGCCCGGCGGGTGGTGCCCGCGTGCAGCACGCCGGCCGTCTCCGATCCGGTGATCACGTCCCCGACGCGGGGGCGACCCGGGTAGTTCTCGGCGGCCACGACGACGGTGACGGCCGAGCCGTCCTGCCACTGCAGCTCGCCCAGCGAGCCCAGGGTTCCGGTGGCGGCGGCGTTCAGCAGCGAACCCAGCGGGGTCTCCAGCAGCGCCAGCACCGCCTGGGTCTCGGGATCGCCGAAGCGGCAGTTGAATTCGACGACGGCCGGCCCCTGCGAGGTGATGGCCAGGCCCGCGTACAGCAGCCCGGAGAACGCGCTGTCACGCCGAACCAGTTCAGCGGCAACGGGTTTGACGACCTCGTCGACGATCTGGTCGACGACGGCGGCGGGCAGCCACGGCAACGGCGTGTAGGCGCCCATGCCACCGGTGTTGGGTCCGCTGTCGTTGTCGCCGACGCGCTTGAAGTCCTGGGCGGGCAGCAGCGGCACCACGGTCTCGCCGTCGACGACGCAGAACAGCGACACCTCGGGTCCGTCGAGGAACGACTCGAGCAGCACCGGGTGGCCGGACTCGAGCAGTTCGGCGGCGTGCGCGCGGGCCGCGTCGCGGTCAGCGGAGACGACGACGCCCTTGCCGGCGGCCAGGCCGTCGTCCTTGACGACCCACGCCTGCTGACCGGCAGGCGGGCCGAAGCGGTCCAGTGCTGCGTCGAGGTGAGCGGGGTTGTCGACGATCTCGCTGGTCGCGGTGCGAACCCCGGCAGCGGCCATGACGTCCTTGGCGAATGCCTTCGAGCCTTCGATGCGGGCGGCGTCCTTGGACGGTCCGAAGCAGGCGATGCCGGCCGCACGCAGGGCGTCGGCCACGCCGAGCACCAAAGGCACCTCGGGCCCGATCACCACCAGGTCGGCGGACAGCTTCCTGGCCAGCGCGACCACCTCGTCGGCGGCGGTGATGTCGACGTCGTGTTGTTCGGCGACGGCGGAGGTGCCGGCATTGCCGGGAGCGACGGCCAGGTAGTCCACCTGGGGGTCGCGGCTCAGGGCAAGCAGCAGGGCATGTTCACGGGCTCCAGAGCCGATCACGAGGACTCGCACAGCCACACACTAATAGCTGGTCGGCTCGTCCTAAACTGGGCAGGCCCGACGCACGCGAGGAGGTCCACACCGGTGGAGCCGCTGGATGCCTTCCTGCTGATGTGGGAACGGGCCCGCGCCACCTTCGGCGAGGGCGTTCCGCACGATCGCACCGAGTTCGACAAGAGCGCGGAGCTGCGCGGGCTGCAGGAGCAGGTGAAGGCCGCGGGTCCCGGATCGCACTGGACGGGCGGCGCAGCCGACCGCTACGCCGACGCCAACCACCAGCACGCCCAGGCCCTCGGCCGGCTGGCCGATATCGACAAGCGCGTGGGCGACGAACTCGAGCGGTCCGCCGACGTGGTCAACGGCGGGCGCCGGGAACTCGACGCGCTCAAGCAGTGGGTGAACGACCTCGCCGACGAGGCCAAGAAGACACCGACCGCCGCCGCCGACCACGCGCTGTGGTCGGCGATCGGCAAGGCCAGCGGCGATGTCGCCGACATCATCCAGCGCTCACACACAGACCTGTCGGGGGTCGCGGGGCGAATCCAGAGTCTCGACAGCGAGTTCGACGACTTCTGAGCGCGCCTAGACCACCGTCAGCGGCAGGGACTTGCGTTCTTCGAACACCCACGCCGCCCCGCTGCTGACCTTGCACACCGAGACCTCGCCGAGTTCCTTTGCCGGGGTGTCGGTTTCGACGAATCGGACGGTCCAGTCGGTGTCGGTGCCCGACACCTCCGCCCGCAGCAGCGGGTTGACGGCCGTCGCGATCGCCTGCAGCGGCAGGACGGATCCCGGGGACACCAGGGCGATCCAGGCGTCGTCCTCGTGCGCCGGCGAGGGGCGCACGTGCGCCTCGTCACCCGAAACATCAACGGAGACATAGGCGGCCGGGTTGAGCAGCGGATGCAGCTCCAGCACGCGAAGGGCGCCGGCGGCGTCGTTCGGCAGCTCCAGCACCCGCCGGATGCGTTCGGCCGCAACACCGGAGATGCCGATCAGCGACTTGGTCCGGATCGACCGTTCCTTGTCGACGTCGCCATTGCACCGGGCCCGGACCGCCAGCGCGAAGGACAGCACCAGCAGGTGCATCTGCAGGCACACCTCGTCGGCAATGCGTACCAGGGCCGAGTGCGAGAAGGCGGAGAAGTCGACGTCGCTCAGCAGCGGGCCGGAGTAGTCGGCCTGACCGTCGTCGGACGGATCGATCGCATCGAGCTCGCAGTTGTATGCACCACTCGCGCCGATGATGTCGAGCTGCGGGATGAACCCGACCTCGGGATAGGACTCGTCGATGGTGACGGTCCACGCGCAGGCCGGCGTTCGGCCCGCCGGCACGCGCGGCGGCCGGTGGATGGGGCGCACCTGGCAGCGCCGGTTTGTCGCCAGCGCCGTCGCGTCGAACGTCGGGTCCTCGATGTCGTGGCACATGCCGCGCACGTAATCGGGGCCCATGGGCTCGACATCCATGAGGGCGCCGCAGTGGTCGAGGTGGAACTCGCCGTGCCAGCGATCATGCACGGTGTACCGGAAATCCATGAACTGCGGCGGCGCGCCGATGTCGAGCTGCAGCCCCTTGAAGATCGTGATGACGTCCACGCCTTCGTATTTCAGCGCCTTCTGCATCCGCTTGGTGTACAGCGGGCTGGAGCCGGCCCACTCCTCGATGGCGACCTGCAGCATCTCTTCGCGGCCGAATTCGACGATGCACCAGGCCATTCCGGCGCGGTCGATGAGCTGGCCGATCAGCAGCAGCTCCGGCACCAGCGCGGCGAGCTCGGCACGCGACAGCGAGGCATACCTACTGGTCATCGAGCTCGGTCCCGGTGTTCATCTTGACCGCGGCGTTGACGTTGGCCTTGCGGTCCTCGCCGAGACCCTTCTCGGCAGCCTTACGCCGCCTGGCCACCACCTTGGACACCGCTCCGTTGAATGCCGAACCGAGCGGGAAGCCGAGGTACTGGGTGAGGAAGATGCCGATGTCCTTGAGTTCGGCCTCGGTGAACTCCTCGTTGAGCAATGCGGCGTTGACCTGGATTTCCGCGAGATCCTGCGAGCCGACGGCAGTGACGCAGGTGAACGTCATGAGCCGCTTCTCCCGCATGGACAGTCCGGGCTTGCTCCAGATGGTGCCGAACAGGTGATCCACGGTGAGGTCGAAGTACGGGTCGCCCTCGATGTTGGGCATCTCCCAGCCGTAGACCTCGTTCATCTTCGCCAAGCCCTTGGCGCGCAACTCGTCCATCACTGCTCCTTCGAATGCGGTACGCCGAGCCCCTCGGCGAGGTTGGCCAGGGCCAGCTCGGCGAGCGGAAGGTCCACTCCCACAGCAGAACCCAGACCGAGTGCCAGCGACAAATCCTTCTCCGCCAACCCACGGGTGTGGACGAACATGTTGTAGAGGAAGTGGTCGGGCGCCAGCGGTTTGGTGTCGTCCCGCGCCATGATCGCGCCGGGCCCGCCGGACTGCGCGTCACTGTGCCGCACCACGCGGCCCAGCTTCTGCAGGTCTATCCCGGAAGCCTCGGCCAGCTTCTGCGCCTCGCACGCGGCGGCGAAACCGATGAAGGTCAGCATGTTCCGGGCCAGCTTCATCCGGGTGCCCGCGCCGGGCTCACCGGCGCGCACCACCAAGGACGCCCACTGCTTGAAGACGGGCTTGACCTTGTCGTAGGCCGCGTCGTCGGCCCCGACCATGACAGCCAGCTCGCCCTTGCTCGCCGCGCCGGCGCCGCCGCTGACCGGGGCGTCCACGATGTGAATCCCCTTGGGCCGCAACTGCTCAGCCAGCTCGACGGCGGTCGTCGGCTCGATCGTGGAGTGGATCGCGATCACCGTGCCGGGCTCGGCGTGTTCGGCGAGTTGCGTCACGACGTCTCGGACCTGCTCGTCGTTGAGCACGGTCACGCTGATCACGTCTGCCTTGGCGACCTCCGCAACGCTGTCGGCCAGGGTGGCGCCGAGTTCCGCGAACGGTGCCATGGCCTCGGCGCGCATGTCGAAAACGACGAGCCCGCCTGGCCATTCGGCCAGCCGCTTGGCCATCGGCGCGCCCTGGTTTCCCAGACCGATATACCCGAGTCGAACGTCGCTCATGACCGGATGATCTGTCCGCCGTCGACGTTGAAGATCTGCCCGGTGATCCAGCTGGCCTCGTCGGACAGCAGGAACAGGCACATACCGGCGAGGTCTTCGGGCGTGCCCATCCGCGCCAGTGGCAGAGTCTGGACGATCTGCTTCACGATGGCCTGCGGCGTGGTGCTGCGGTTGGCCTCGGTGTCGATGGGCCCCGGCGCGATCGCGTTGATGCGGATGTTGCGCCAGCCCAGTTCGCGGGACAGCTGCTGCGTCAGACCGTTGATGCCGACCTTGGCCAGCCCGTAGAAGTTGGCGTAAACCCATGCCGCCGTGGAGGACTGGTTGACGATGGAGCCCCCGCCGCGCTTCTCCATGTGCGCGAACACCGCGCGGGTACACACCAGCGCACCGTCGAGGTTGACGCTCATGAACTTGCGGTAGTAGTCCCAGTCCACGGTCAGTAGACCGTCGAGCTTCATGCCGCCGAAGATCGCGGCGTTGTTCACCAGGTAGTCGATCCCGCCGAACTCTGCCACGGCCTGGGCGGCCATGTCGTTGGCCGAATCGATGTCCGAAACATCGACCCGGACGGCCAGCGCCTTGCCGCCCTCGGCCTTGATGCCGGCGGCCACCTTCTCTGCGCCTTCGACGTTGATGTCGGCGATGACGACCGCGGCGCCTTCGCGCGCCAGCGCCTCGGCGTAGACCTGGCCGATGCCGCCGCCGGCTCCGGTCACGATCGCGACCTTGTTCTCAAACCTGCTCATGATTTCCTCTCCGCCGAATGGGCAGTTACTACACGGTTTTCGCTGATTTGCGTGTCACAGTTGGCCACTGGAGCGACTAGGTCGCGAGGGTGGCGATGCACTTGGTCTCCAGGTACTCCTCGAACCCGGCAATGCCCATCTCCCGGCCGTTGCCGGACTGCTTGTAGCCGCCGAACGGCGCGTCGGCGGAGTACCAGACACCGCCGTTGACGTTGACGGTGCCGACGCGCAGCCGGGCCGCCACGCCGGCCGCCCGCTGCGGGTCGGCAGAGAACACCGTGCCGGACAGTCCGTACGGCGAGTCGTTGGCGATGCACACGGCGTCGTCGTCGCCATCATGGGCGATGACGGTGAGCACCGGCCCGAAGATCTCCTCACGCGCGACGCGGGACGAATTGTCCAGTCCGGCAATGACGGTCGGTTCGATGAAGAACCCGGTGTCGCGGTCCGCCGGCCGCCCGCCACCGCAGGCGAAGGTGCCGCCCTCTTCAATGGCCAGGTCGAGGTAGCTCTGCACCCGGTCGCGTTGGCGCGCCGAGATCACCGGACCGCAGACAGTGCGCGAGCTGGACGGGTCACCGGGCTTGATGCCGCCCATGGTGCCGGCCGCGGCCGCGACTGCCTCGTCGTAACGCGCCCGTGGGACCACCAGCCGGGTGGTGATCGCGCAGCCCTGGCCGGCGTGCATCGACGCGGTGAACGCGGCCATCGCACAGGCGCCGGCCAGGTCGGCGTCGTCGAGCACCAGGAACGCCGACTTGCCCCCGAGCTCCAGGAACACCTTCTTGATGGTTTCTGCGGCGTCGGTCATCACGGCGCGGCCGGTGACGGTCGATCCGGTGAACGAAACCAGGTCCACGTCAGGGTGTTTCGACAGCATGGCACCGACGCCGTGGTCACGGGAAGTGACGATGTTGATGGCGCCGGCCGGGAAGTCGGTGTGCTCGGCGATCAGTTCACCGAGCACCGCGGCGGCCCACGGGGTGTCCGGCGCCGGCTTGAGGACCAGAGTGTTGCCCGCCGCGAGCGCCGGCCCGACTTTGGCGAGGTTGATCTGGTGCGGGAAGTTCCACGGCGTGATGGCACCGACGACGCCGACGGCCTCGCGCGCGATGGTCCGGTTGGTCGGAATGCCTTGCGGCGTGGCATGTCCCAGGTCGGTGGTCCACTGGTAGTTCTCGGCGGTGTCGGCAGCGAAGCTCAGGTCTTCGATCGGACCGTCCAAATGCGCGCCCGCGGTGAGCATCCGGGGTGCACCGACCTCCGCAATCGTGAGCTCGCGCAGGTCATCGCGGTGGTCGCGCATGGCCTGCTGCAGCTGCCGCAGACAGCGCACCCGCAGTTCGACGTTCGTGGACCAGTCGGTCTCGTCGAAGGCCCGCCGGGCGGCGTCGATGGCGTCAGCCATGTCCCCCACCGTGGCATCGGCCGCCACGCCGAGGACTTCCTCGGTCGCGGGGTTGATGGTCGGGAACGCGCCGCGCGAGCCCGGCACCAATTTCCCGTCGATGAGAAGGCGACTTTCGCGATCACCCAGCAAGGTCATCTGCACTCCTGAAAATTCTGGACAGCTGTCCGACAACGTTGAGTCGAACCATAACCTCACGCGCTGCCGAGTGGCAAGGGTCGGGCGAAATCAGGAACGCCGCCGTCGCGTCAAACACCGGTTCACCTGGTTCTTTTCGCCACCGTCTTGCTTCTGCGACGCGTCATCGGCTAACTTGGACATGTGTCCAGCGATGCAGTGGCCGCAGTCACAAGTACCGGCCAAGAAGCGGACGATCAGCCGCGCAACCGCCGCCAGGAGGAAACCTTCCAGAAGGTTCTGGCCGCCGGTCGCGAGATGCTGCGCGAATCGTCCTACGCCGACCTGACGGTGCGGGCGGTGGCGGCGCGAGCCAAGGTCGCGCCGGCAACCGCCTACACCTACTTCTCGTCCAAGAACCACCTCATCGCCGAGGTTTACCTGGACATGGTTCGGCAGGTGCCCTACTTCACCGATGTGAACCAGTCGATGGCCAGCCGCGTCGAGCAGGCGCTGCGCAGCCTGGCCCTGGTGGTCGCCGACGAACCCGGGGTGGCGGCCGCCTGCACGACGGCCCTGCTGTCCGGCGACGACGACACGGTCCGCAAGGTGCGCGACCGCATCGGTGGCGAAATCCACCGCCGGATCCGTTCGGCCGTCGGGCCCGACGCCGATCCGCGCCTGCTGTCGGCGCTGGAGATGACGTACTTCGGGGCACTCGTCAACGCCGGCAGCGGCGTCTACACCTATCACCAAATCGCAGACCGGCTGTCCTATGTCGTCGGACTTATCGTGGGAGACAACGCATGACAGCCAATGTCGAGCTACTCATCGACCCGTACAGCTACGACTTCCACGAGGACCCGTATCCGTATTACCGGCGGCTGCGGGACGAGGCGCCGATCTACCGGAACGACAAGCTCAACTTCTGGGCCCTGTCGCGGCACGAGGATGTGCTGCGCGGCTTCCGGAACAGCACCGCCCTGTCCAACAAGCACGGCGTCTCGCTGGACCCGATCTCCCGCAACGACGAAGCGCACCGCGTGATGTCCTTTCTGGCCCTCGATGATCCGGCGCACCTGCGGCTGCGCACCCTGGTCTCCAAGGGCTTCACGCCGCGGCGCATCCGCGAGCTCGAAGGGCGCGTCACCGAGATCGCCGTCCAGCACCTCGATGAGGCGTTGCAGAGCAACACCTTTGACTACGTCGACGATTTCGCGGGCAAGCTGCCCATGGACGTCATCAGCGAGCTGATGGGCGTCCCCGACGAAGACCGCGTGCGCATCCGCGCACTCGCCGACGGCGTGATGCACCGCGAGGACGGAGCACCCGACGTCCCGGCCTCCGCCATCGCCGCCTCGGGCGAGCTGTTGATGTACTACGCCGCCATGGTCAAGCAGCGCCGCAAGAGCCTGAGCGACGACCTCACCTCGGCACTGGTCGAGGCCGAGATCGACGGCGACAAACTCACCGACGACGAGATCATGGCGTTCCTGTTCCTGATGGTGATCGCCGGCAACGAGACCACCACGAAACTGCTTGCCAATGCGGCCTATTGGGGACACAAGAACCCCGGCCAGCTGGCTCCGGTCTTCGACGACCACGAGCTGATCTCGCCGTGGATCGAGGAGACGCTGCGCTACGACACGTCCAGCCAGCTGCTGGCCCGGGCCGTCGTCGAGGACCTCGAGTTTCACGGCACCACCGTCCCGGCGGGCGAGGTGCTGGTGCTCCTCGCCGGTTCCGCCAACCGCGACGAGCGGGTGTTCGAGGCGCCCGACGAGTACCGCATCGGCCGCGAGATCGGCTCGAAGCTGGTGAGTTTCGGCAGCGGTGCCCACTTCTGCCTGGGCGCCCACCTGGCCCGGATGGAAGCCCGGGTCGCCCTGACCGAATTGTTCAAACGTATCCGCGGCTACGAGGTGGACGAGGACAACTGTGTCCGCGTGCACTCCAGCAGCGTCCGCGGATTTGCCCACCTGCCCGTCACCGTCCAGACCCGCTGAACCGCCAGATTCTGAGAGGCATTGCTACATGGCCCGTTTCGAACCACACCCCACCCGCAGGCCCGCCATCGTGGCCGGCGCCTCGTCGGGCATCGGCGCCGCGACGGCGACGGCACTCGCCGCCCGTGGCTTCCCGGTCGCCCTCGGCGCCCGCCGGGTGGAGAAGTGTCAGGAACTCGTCGACCAGATCAAAGCCGAAGGCGGAGAAGCGATCGCGCTGCCGCTGGACGTCACCGATACCGCGTCGGTCGAGAACTTCGTCGCCAAGGCGACAGCCGCTCTCGGCGACATCGAAGTCCTGGTCACCGGCGCCGGTGACACCAACTTCGGCCGGCTGCACGAGATGAGCACCGACGATTTCGCGGCACAGTTGCAGATTCACCTGGTCGGCGCCAACCGGATGGCCCGTGCCGTCCTCGACGGCATGGTCGAGCGCCGGCGCGGCGACCTGATCTTCGTCGGATCCGACGTGGCGCTGCGGCAGCGCCCGCACATGGGCGCCTACGGCGCCGCGAAAGCCGGCCTGGTCGCGATGGTCACCAACTTCCAGATGGAGCTGGAAGGCACCGGCGTGCGCGCCTCGGTCGTGCACCCCGGCCCGACCATGACGTCGATGGGCTGGAGCCTGCCGGCCGAGAAGATCGGTCCGGCCCTCGAGGATTGGGCCAAATGGGGCCAGGCCCGCCACAGCTACTTCCTGCGCGCCGCCGACCTGGCCCGCGCCATCACGTTCGTCGCCGAGACCCCGCGCGGCGGGTACATCGCCAACATGGAACTGCAGCCCGAAGCGCCACTGACGGAGATCAAGGACCGTCAGTCGCTGGCCCTGGGCGAAGAAGGGATGCCTGGACAATGACCATCACCAAAGAGGTACAACGGGTTTCGGGCGGTGCCGAGGAACACGGCCACCTGGAAGAGTTCCGCACCGACCCGATCGGCCTGATGCAGCGCATCCGCGACGAATGCGGCGACGTCGGCTGGTTCCAGCTCGCGGACAAGCAGGTGGTGCTGCTGACGGGCTCTGAGGCCAACGAGTTCTTCTTCCGCTCGAGCGACAGTGAACTCAACCAGGCCGAGGCCTATCCGTTCATGACGCCGATCTTCGGCGAGGGCGTGGTGTTCGACGCCGACCCCGAACGTCGGGCCGAGATGCTGCACAACACCGCGCTGCGCGGCGAGCAGATGAAGGGCCACGCCGCGACCATCGAGCGCGAGGTCCGGCGGATGACCGAAAACTGGGGCGACTCAGGGGAAATCGATCTGCTGGAGTTCTTCTCCGAACTGACCATCTACACCTCGACGGCCTGCCTGATCGGCTCCAAGTTCCGCAACCAGCTCGATTCGCGGTTCGCGAACTACTACCACCTGCTCGAGCGCGGCACCGATCCGCTCTGCTACGTCGACCCCTATCTGCCCATCGAGAGTTTCCGCATCCGCGACGAGGCCCGGGCCAACTTGGTGGAGTTGGTGCAGGAGGTCATGGACGGCCGAATTGCCAACCCGCCCACCGACAAGAGCGATCGTGACCTGCTCGACGTCCTGGTATCCATCAAGGACGAAGAGGGCAACCTGCGCTTCAGCGCCAACGAGGTCACCGGCATGTTCATCTCGCTGATGTTCGCCGGACACCACACCAGCTCGGGTACGTCGTCGTGGACGCTGATCGAGCTGCTGCGCCACCCCGACTTCTACGCCAAGGTCCAGCAGGAGCTCGACGACCTCTACTCGGACGGCCAGGAGGTGAGTTTCCATGCGCTGCGCCAGATTCCGAATCTCGACAACGCGCTCAAGGAGACCCTGCGCCTGCACCCGCCGCTGATCATCCTGATGCGCGTCGCGCAGGACGAGTTCGAGGTCGCCGAGCACCCGATCCACAAGGGCCAGATGGTGGCCGCCTCGCCGGCGATCTCCAATCGGATTCCCGAGGACTTCCCGGACCCTGACGCGTTCAACCCAGACCGTTACGAGAAGCCGCGGCAGGAAGATCTGCTGAACCGGTGGACCTGGATCCCGTTCGGTGCCGGCAAGCACCGCTGCGTGGGTGCGGCGTTCGCGCAGATGCAGATCAAGGCGATCTTCTCGGTTTTGTTGCGCGAGTATGAGTTCGAGATGGCCCAGCCCCCGGAGAGCTACCAGAACGACCACTCGAAGATGGTCGTCCAGCTGGCCCGGCCCGCGACGGTCCGGTACCGGAAGCGCTCCTGAAATGGGTGGCTACCGCGTTGAAGTCGACCGCGACCTGTGCCAGGGCCACGCCATGTGCGCCCTGGAGGCGCCCGACTACTTCAACGTTCCCAAGCGCGGCACCGTCGAGATCCTCGACGAGACCCCGCCCGACGAAGCGCGCGGCGAGATCGAGCGCGCCGTGGCCGAATGCCCGACCCAAGCCCTGTTCATTCGCGAAACCAGCTGAAAACAAAGGACAAGACAATGACGTCATTCCCCCGCGAACAACTCGAAGAGTGGGTGCAGCGGTGGCTGCAGGTCAACCGGGACGCCGAGGCGGCCGGTGACTGGAAGCCCATGGCCGACTTCTACACCGACGACGCCACCTACGGCTGGAACATCGGGCCCAAAGAGGACGTGATGTGCCTCGGCAAGGCCGAAATCCGGGACATCGCTCTGGGTTTGGAGATGGAGGGCCTCGAAGGCTGGAAGTACCCGTATCAACGGGTGGTGATCGACGACAAGCAGGGCGAGGTTGTCGGTTTCTGGAAGCAGGTGGTCACCGATCCCGACGACCCGTCGGCCGAGGGGCGGGAGATCTACGGCATCGGCGGCAGTTGGTTCCGGCTGGAGAACGTGGACGGGGAGCCGAAGATCGCCTGGCAGCGCGACTTCTTCGATTTCGGCCACGTGCAGAAGCTCTATATGGACCTGATGACCGCGGGCAAACTGTCCAAGGGCATGCAGCAGCGCATCCAGCGCAGCCTGGCCGGCGAGCAACTGCCCGGCTACTACCCGCTGGGCGAGGCTCCCGTCCCGATCTGGTGAAACCGGCCAAGTAGTTGATTGGGGGTGGGTGTGACGTATCTAACTTTTGCCTCTAGTCTAAGTGAAACACGTTCTAGTGGAAGGCACATGCGGTGAAGACAAAAGGTGCTCTCATCTGGGAGTTCAACAAGCCGTGGACGATCGAGGAAATCGAAATCGGCGACCCCGTCAAAGACGAGGTCAAGATCCAGATGGAAGCCTCGGGCATGTGCCATTCGGACCACCACCTGGTGACCGGCGACATCCCGATGGCCGGTTTCCCGGTGCTCGGCGGCCATGAGGGCGCGGGCATCGTCGTCGAGGTCGGCCCCGGTGTCGACCACATCGCCGTCGGTGACCACGTCGTGCTGTCGTTCATCCCATCGTGTGGTGAGTGTCCGTCGTGTCAGGCCGGCATGCGCAACCTGTGCGACCTGGGCATGTACCTGCTGACCGGCACTGCCGTCTCCGACGGCACCCACCGCGTGCACGCCGCCGACGGCACGCCGGTCCTCCCGATGACGCTGCTGGGCACCTTCAGCCCCTACATGGTGGTCCACAAGAGCTCGGTCGTGAAGATCGACCCGACCATCCCGTTCGAGGTCGCCTGCCTTGTGGGCTGCGGTGTCACCACGGGCTACGGCTCCGCGGTGCGCAGCGGCGACGTCCGCCCCGGAGACGACGTCTGCATCGTCGGCGTCGGCGGTGTCGGTACAGGAGCGCTGCAGGGTGCCCTGAACGCCGGTGCCCGCAATGTCTTCGTCGTGGATCCTGTTGAGTTCAAACGGGACAACGCCCTGAAGTTCGGCGCCACGCACGCCTACCCGGACATCTTCAGCGCCATGGCCGGCGTCGCGGAGGTCACCGAAGGCCGCATGGCCAGCAAGACCATCGTCACCGTCGGTGAACTGCACGGTGAGGACATCGACAACTACCTCAACATCACCAGCAAGGGCGGCACGTGCGTCGTGACCGCGGTCGCGAACATGGCCAGCCTGGACGTGAAGCTGAACCTGTCGATGCTGACGCTGATGCAGAAGCGCCTGCAGGGCACCATCTTCGGTGGCGGCAACCCGCACCATGACATCCCGTCGCTGCTGGCCATGTACAAGGCCGGCCGCCTGAACCTCGACGACATGGTCACCCGGCAGTACAAGCTGGAGCAGATCAACGAGGGCTACCAGGACATGCTGGAGGGCCGCAACATCCGCGGCGTCATCCGATACACCGACGCCGACCGCTGAGCGAGACAGCCCAGGCCGAAACGGCATTCCAGCAGCGAAAGTTACCGCCTGCCGGAATGCCGTTTCGCCATGAACAAGGAGAAGCATGAATCCCGTTGTCACCGCGTCGCAGTCGTCGTGGCGTTGCGTCCAGAGCCACGACCGGGAGGGCTGGCTGGCCCTGATGGCCGACGACATCGTCGTCGAAGACCCGATCGGCGAGTCCGTCACCAACCCCGACGGCACCGGCGTGAAGGGCAAGGAGGCGCTGGCAGCCTTCTACGACACCAACATCGGGCCCAACCAGTTGACGATCACCTGCGAGGAGACGTTCCCGTCCAGCTCGCCCAACGAGATCGCCTACATCCTGGTGCTGCGCACCGAATTCCCGAACGGTTTCGTCGCGACCGTCCGCGGCCCCTTCACGTACAAGGTCAACGCCGAGGGGCTCATCACCAACCTGCGCGGCTACTGGAACCTCGAAGCCATGAAGTTCGAGCAGCCGGCGGATCAGAGCAACTGATTGTCTGCGTAGAACCGGGCCGCACGGCGGATGGCATTCACCGTCGGCTCCGGTTCCCAGCCCAACTCCCGCCGGGCCTTGCTGTTGTCCGCCGGTGACGTCAGGTGCAGCAGCCGCGTGATGGTGAGCAGCGGCGGCACCTTGCCCGGGCGCACCGCGCGTAGCGGCAGCGAGGCGTAGGACCCCGCGTACATCGCGGCCTTGGAGACACCGAATCGTGGTGGCCGAACACCGGTTTCGTCGGCTGCCGTCTCCAGGATGGTGCGCAGCGGCAGGTAACTCTCCGAGACGATGTAGCGCTCCCCGACACGGCCGCGCTCGGCCGCCAGGAGCAGTGCCCGCGCCGCGTCCTCGATGCCGACCACTTCCGCGGCCGCATGGGCGGCGTAGAACCGCATCTTGCCGGCCGCGGTGCGCGCCACGATCTCACCGTGCGGCGTCGGCTGCCAATCCCGCGGGCCATAGGTGTTCGACACACACATCGCGACGGCGGGCAATCCCCGTTCGGCGACCGCATCCAGCACGAGTTGTTCTGCGGCGCGCCGTGATCGGACGTAGTCGCCGCCCTTGTCCGCCCAGTTGAACGGGGTGTCCTCGGTGACCGCACTGCCGTCCGTGCTGACGGCGATGGTGCAGATGGTGCTGACGAACACGAACTTGTCGAGCTCGGCGTCCACCGCGATGTCCAGCACCTGGCGCAGGCCATCGACATTGGTCCGGAACAACGGCGCCGGGTCGGGCAGCATGGCCCGGGCGTCGACGACGCAGTAGAAGACGACGTCCCGGTCGGCCATCGCGGCCCGCACGGCGTCATCGTCGAAAATGTCTCCGTAGCAACGCTCGACGTCGAGGTCGTCGATGCCGCGGGTCGAGCTACTCTCCCGCAGCAGCACCCGCACGTCGTCGCCGCGTTCGACGAGCTGACGCGTCACGTGGGAACCGAGGAAGCCACTGGCTCCCATGACCAGTGACCTGCGCGGCGCCATCAGGCCCGCGGCCCGACCGCCTGGCCGAGCAGGCGGTCGGGTTGCGACCACCACGGCGCGGCGTCGGACTCCCCGATTCCGGTGATGTCGTTCGCTTCCACGAAGTACTCGTGTACCCGCGCCGGGTCGACGGCCGGTGCGCGCTTGCCCCACTTGACCGAGAGGAATCCGCTGTCCCCCATCGACTTCTGGTGCAGCACATAGGGTGACATCGACCGCGCGCCGCGGCCGACGGTGACCCCGCCGAATGTCCAGGCGATGTACGGCAGCACCCGGCGCCAGTAGACCTGGCTGAACTGGCCACGTTCGCGCAGGATGTTCGTCCCCGGCATCACGCCCGGATCGAAATACGCCGCGGACATGCCCTCGGGCACCAGTCCGCCGGCCGCGCGGGACAGGTAGAACAAGCCGAGTTTGGTGCGCGCGTACGCCTGGACCCCGTCATCGCTGGGCAGGCACTGCTCGGCGAGCGGCTGCCACTGGGCGGTCTTGACCCGAGCCAGCCGCTGGAACAGGGTCTGGCGGATGGTCGGCGACCCGACGATCATGACGCGCGCATCAGCGGCCAGCTGGGGACTGATCCGCGCCAGCAGCGCGTGCGGGGCCAAAAGGTTGGTGGCGACGGTCAATTCGATGCCGTCGGGACCGAGCTCGTGCGCATCGTTGCGCAGCACGGCGGCATTGAGCACGACGGTGCGCAGTGGCGGGATGACGCCGTCCGCCACCAGGCGGACGATCTCGGCGGCGGCGGTGCGCACGCTCTCCTGGCTGCCCTGATCGCACACCACGATGTGGGTGGTGCCGGCCGCGGCGCGGTCACCGAGCGCCGCCTTCAGTTCTTCGCCCCGCTTGGCATTGCGGACCGGCAGCACCGCGTGCCAACCGGGCTGTCCCACCACGCGTTTCGCCAGCCCGAGCCCCAGCCCGGAGGTGGCACCGGTCAACAGCAGACTTCGTGTCGCCATCTGATTCATTACCCGACTTCCGCTGGAGCTGACGAATTCTTCGCTGACGCACCCTCATTCAGACCGATGCGGGCATGCAGCCGGGCCAGCGGCGCCGGCGCCCACCAGTTCGCCTTGCCCAGCAGCACCATGACGGCCGGCAGTAGCACGGTCCGGATCACGATGGCGTCCACCAGGATCGCGACCGCCAGCCCGAACCCGAAGATGCGCAGGAACGACACCTGCGAGGCGACGAGCCCGGCGAACGTGATGGCCATGACGAGCGCCGCGGCGGTGACGATCCGGCCGGTGCCGGCCAGACCAAGGGCCACCGATTCGCGGCCGGCCGCATCGGATCGGTCTGAGGCAAGCCAGAATTCGCGAATCCGGGCGATGATGAACACCTCGTAGTCCATCGACAGGCCGAACGCGACGCAGAACATCAGCACCGGCATGGTCGACACCAAAGTGCCCACCACCGTGGTGCCGAGGCCACCGAGATGACCCTCCTGGAAGATCCACACCAGCGCACCGAACGTCGCCGTAAGCGACAAAGCGTTGAGCACCAGCGCTTTCAGCGGGATGATCACGCTGCCGCTCAGCAGGAACAGCAGGACGAACATCACCACCGCTATCAGCCCCAGCATGGTCGGCACCCGGGTGGCGATGGCCTCGACGCCGTCGCGGTTGGACTGCGCGGCACCGGTGAACAACGGCGTCATCCCGGCCGGCGGCGGCACCGCGTGCAGCCGGTCCAGCGCTTCGTCGGACGCCGCGCTGAACGGCAGCGTCGTGGTGGTCACCGTCAGGAAACTGGCGTCGGTGCCGGTACCGGCCTCGTGACCGGCGGGACCGATCGCGCGTCCGCCCGCGTAGGTGGCACCCGGCCCGGCCGCGGCCACCACGGTCCGCACCTTGGACAGCTCCGCGGCGTAGGCGTCGATGGCGGCGTTGTCGCGGGTTCCGTTGCCGTGCAACAGGACGATGTGCACCGGCAACCCGGCGTCCTGCGTGAAGTCACTGCGCATGTGGTCACCGACCTGACGCGCCGATGACGTGGTCGGCAAGATGCGGTCATCGGGGAAGCCGAACTTGATGTTGAGGAACGGCAACCCGACGATGACGAGCGGAATCAGGGTGACGGCGGCGGCGATCCTGGGACGACGCATCACCGCGTGCGTCCAGGTGTACCAACGTGATTCGGTCAGCGGACCACGCTGACCCGGCTTGCCGATCCGCTTACCGGTGACCCGGATGGCGGCCGGCGTGATGACCAGCGCGGCGAGCGCGGCCATGGCCACCACCGACACCGCGCCGTAGGCGAACGACCGCAGGAAGTACATCGGGAAGACCGCCATGGTCGCCAGGCACAGCGCGACCGTGGCCGCCGAGAAGACGACAGTGCGGCCGGCGGTGCGCATGGTGCGCCGCAGTGCCTCGTCGGGATGGGAGCCGTCGCCGATCTCCTCGCGGTACCGGCTCACCAGCAGCAGTGAGTAGTCGATGGCCAGGGCCAACCCCAACGCCACCGCGAGGTTGAGTGCGAATATCGAGACGTCGACGAATTCGGCCAGCACCCGAAGGATGGCAACCGAACCCGAGATCGCGAAGGCCCCGACCGCCAGCGGCACCAGGGCCGCGACCACGCCGCCGAACACCCACACCAGGACCAGGAATGTCAGCGGCAGCACGATGGCCTCGCTGACGGTCAGATCGTGCCGGCTCTGCTCGTTGACCGCGGAGTACACAGCGCCGGGACCGCCCGCCGAGATGGTGAGGCCCGGATCCCGCCCGCCGACATAGCGTTCCACCAACGCGGTGGACGACGCGATGCCGGTGGTCTCGTTGCCGTCCATGAAGGCGATGACCAGGGCCGAACGCCCGTCCTTGCTCACCAGGCCGGCTGCGACCGGATCAGGAGCTTCGAACGGTGAGAGCACCCGCGCGACGTGCTCGGTGCCGCGCAACTCGGTGACCAGCCGGTCCACCTGGGCCCGCACCGGCGCCGAGGTCACCGATTGCTTGGCCTGCACCAGCAGATTGAGGTTGACGAAGCCGCGATGGAACTCTTCGGTGAGCACCTTGTTGGCGCGGTTGGACTGGGCGTCGGGGTCGGTGAAGCCGCCGGCGCCGAGCATGTCGGCGACGGGCGCGGACAGGACCCCGAACAGCGACATCAGGATGACGGTGGCCAGGAGAATCCGTTTGGGCGCGGCGATGACCACGCGCGAGATCAGATCGAGCATCGTCGCGTCACGCCGCCGGCGGGAAGACGTTGAGCACGACGGCGGCACCCAGGCCGCCCGCGCTGACGATCGCACCGGCGCCGATACCGCCGCCGCGGCGCTGCAGTTCATTGATCAAGGTGCCGGCCACGCGGGTACCGGAGGCACCGTAGGGGTGGCCGAGCGCCAGGCCGCCGCCGTGCACGTTGAGCCGGTCGCGTCCGATGTGCAGCGAGCGTTCGTAGGCGATGCCGATCGAGGCGTAGGAGTCGTGGACGTCGTACAGGTCGACGGACGCGGTGCTGATGCCGGCGCCGTCGAGGGCGCGCCGGGTGGCGGTGATCGCGGCCTCGGTGGCGCGCTCGGGCTCCGAGCCGACGACCGACCAGCCGACGATCTCCGCTAGCGGGGTCAGGCCCTGTGCCGCGGCGAAGTCGGGGTCGCAGATCATCACGGCGGCGGCACCGTCGGTGAGGCCCGTCTGGTTGCCCGGCGTCACCGTGCAGTCCTCACCGAGGAACGACGTCAGCGCGGACAGGTTCGTCATGTTGAAGTCGCGGCACGGCAGTTCGTCATCGAAAACTGCTGTGCCGTCCACAGTTACGGCGACCTTCTCGACATCGAGCACGCCCGCGTCGATGGCGTCCGAGGCCAGGGTGTGCGCCCGGGCCGACCACTCGTCGACCTCTTCGCGGGTCAGGCCGAACATCCGCGCGGTGCCCTCACCGAGGGTGCGGGCCAGGTCGAGCGCCGGCATCTCGCCGATGCCGGGATGCATCGGGGCGATCTTGGTGTCGGTGATGCCGGTGGCCGCGAACTGCGGACCCGCCAAGGGTGACGCCGACGGCGTGTTCAGGCCGCCGGCGATGACGCACTTGCCCATGCCCGCCCTGATGGTCGCCACCGCCTGGTGCATCGCCATCATTCCCGAGGCGCACCAACCGCCGACCGCGACGGCCGGGGTGTCCAGCGGCAGCCCCATCTCCAGGGCCGAGTAGCGGGCGATGCAGCCGCCGCCCTGCAGCACCTCACCCATCACGATGTTGTCGATCCACTGCGGGTCGACGCCGGCGCGGTCGATCACCTCACGGATCACCGTGCTCGCGAGGTCGAACTCAGAAACGTTGGCCAGTCCACCTACCAGCGAACGCGTGAACGGTGTTCGCGCATACGCAACGACTACTGGATTGGTCAAGATTCTTGTCCTCCTCGGCAACGTCATCCACGAGCGGCACCACGCAATCCGCGGACTGCTCAGAACTGTCGTGTGCGCGTGGACATAACGGCATGGCTGTTCTTCGCCGTACTGATCTCAGCAACTAACGGCAATAGTTTGTAACACGCAATCCCAGTGCAGTCCATATTGCTTTGGCGTAAATATCCACGTCGGAGGCGTTAATTTCCAATTTAGCGAACTAGTTAGAACCTGTTTCAATAGTTGCTCAACGCAAGAATCGATGTAACCCCCGTCACAGCGGGAACCACGTTGCCGCACAACCGATAACAGTGTTCCAAAGGACACCGATCAATACTGTGAATCAGCTTGCGGGCCGCGCGCCCACTGCCGCGACGCCCGCCGCCGTGGCAAACCCTCGACCACCATCGCAGCAAACTTTGGGCTCGACAGCATCCGGTAGAACATGTTCTAGTAGCGACATGCTCGACTTCAGTACCGACACCCTCAGCCCCGAGGAAGCCGAACGCCTCCGTTCCGTATTCGAGCCGCTGACCCAATCGGTCCGGGAACTGATGGACGCGACGGTCCGCAGCGACGCCGACGCCGACAGCATCACGGCCGCGAAAGCCGAAATCGAATCGGCCACCGCGCGTTTGCGCTCCAAGCAGCTGGAGAAGACCTGGGGCCTGCGCTTCACCACCGAAGGTGAGTGGCTGCCGTGGGCCAATGCCGTTGTGGGGCTGCGTAACCCGGTCGCACCGCCGCTGACCGTCGTCCTCGAAGCAAAGGACTACGTCTGGTCCGAGTTCTCCCTCGGCGCCGCCTACGAGGGCCCGCCCAACCACGCGCACGGCGGCGTCTGCGCCATGATTCTCGACCATGTGCTGGGCGAAGTGTCGTCGAACGACGGCACGACCCGGTTCACCGGCACCATCAACGTGAAGTACGTGCGCCCCACCCCGCTGGGCAAGCTGCGAGCCGAAGCACGCATCGTGCGCACCGAGGGCTTCAAGGCCTACGGCGTCGCCCACATCGCCGACGACCAGGGCGTCACCATCGAAGCCGAGGGCATCTTCATCCAGCCCAAGTGGGCCCGCGGCTAGATGGCGCGCTCGATCGGCGCCAAAGCCGCCAAAGACTGGCTCGGCGCGCACATTCCTGACCAGACCGGCCGGACGGTCCTGATCACCGGTGCCAACGGTGGCCTCGGCTCCGCCACCGCGCGGCACCTGGCGAGTGCGGGAGCTCGGGTCGTCCTGGCGTGCCGCCGCCCTGAGCAAGCCGAGGCGTTGGCCGCCGAAATCGGCCCTGCCGCACAGACTCTGAATCTCGACCTGGCCAACCTGGACTCTGTGAAGTCCGCGGCGGCTGCCTGCGGCCCCGTCGACACCGTCATCGCGCTGGCCGGAGTGTGCCACGTGCCCTACGGACTGACCGCCGATGGTTTCGAATTGCACACCGGCATCAACCATCTCGGACATTTCGCGCTGGTCGGCCAGCTGCTGGACCGCATCACCGACCGGGTCGTGGTGGTCACCAGCCGGGCCCACGAGTTCGTCGGCCGACCGGGCTTCGGCAAGCTCGCGCCCGCCGATCCCGGGTGGCGCACCCGCAGGTACTCCGCGTTCGACGGCTACTGCCAGGCCAAGCTCGCCAACTTGTTGTTCGCGGGTGAACTGCAGCGCCGTCTCATCGCTGCCGGGAGCACGGTGAAATCGCTATCCGCACAACCTGGTTGGGCCGATACCGACGCGGGCATGCACTCCGGCCGCAAGTGGGGCGACGTCTCGTGGCGTGCCTCGTGCCGGGCCATCGGTCAGCCGGCGGACGTCGCGGCCCTGTCGATCACCTACGCCGCCGCTGCGGATGACGTCGTCGCCGGCGGCTACTACGGGCCCGACCGGTTCTTCGGGATGCGCGGCCTCCCGGCGCCGGCGAAGGCCGGCCGCGCCGCCACCGACCAGGCCCTGATGACCGCGAATTGGGTTGCCGCCGAACACCACACCGTTGTTCGGTACGGCATCTGACGACAGGAGCCGACAGTGTCAACCGATGCAAAGGATGTCGGCCGGCTGCCGCCGGCCCCCGACGTACCCTTGAGCCTGCGGGAGCGCATCGCCGCGATCCAGGTGGCGCACAGTGGATGTGAGACCTTCCGCGACGCGGGCGGTCCGGTCACCACCGTGCGGATCGCCCCGAAGTGGATGATGCCGCCGATCGTCGCCGTGACCTCTCCGCAGGGCGCTCGCGACGTCCTGACCGCCACGTACCCGGCCGTCGACCGCGACTTCCCGTTCATGACCGAGCAGCAGAAGCTCAACGGCGGATCGCTGCTGAATTTCAGCCACCGGGAATGGGTCGGGCGGCGGCGCATGCTGCAACCGGTGTTCACCACCGCGCGCATCGCCGAACTCAACGGGCAGATGTACGACATCGCCGCCGACGCCGCGACCTCGTGGCGCGACGGGTCCGAGATCGACCTCGACCAGGAGAGTCGGCGGATCACCATGCGGGTGCTCGGCCGCACCATCATGGGATTCGAACCGGGTTCCTACACAGACGAATTGGTTGATCCACTACGCCGGATCAGCAAGTACATCGCCGACCGGGGCCGCGCACCGGTAAAGGTGCCGAGCTGGGTGCCGACCAGGGAACGCCGCTTCGCCGTCAGATTCAACAAGGTGGCGCACGACCTCGCCGCGCAGATCCTGCAGGACTGCCGCACCGATCCGGAGCTGAGTGCGCCCCTGGTCCGCGCGATGATGGAGGCCCGGGATCCGGAGACGTCAGAACCGTTGACGGACGAAGAGATCTGCCACGAGCTCGTCATCTTCCTGGCCTCCGGGCTGGAGACCACCGCGACGACGCTCGCCTTCGCACTCTGGTCGCTGGGCCGTCATCCCGACATCTATGACCGCGTCGCGGCCGAGGTGTCAGCGGTCGACGAGGCGGCACTGCGGACCAATCCGCGCAGCCAGCTGCCCTACACCGTGAGCGTCATCCAGGAGGCCCTGCGTCTCGGCGGCCCGACGCCCGGTGTGATGCGGATTGCCCGGCAGGACATGGCAGTCGACGGCTTCCGCGTCGAGGCGGGCAGCATGCTGCTGGTCGGCGTGTACGCCATGCACCGCGACCCGGAATTATGGGACCGCCCACTGGAATTCGATCCCGACCGGTTCAGCGCGGGCCGCTCGCGGATGCAATGGCAGTTCCTGCCGTTCGGCGGCGGGCCGCGGTCGTGCATCGGCGAGTTCTTCGCCCTGACCGCGGCGACCCTGGAGCTGGCGTCGATCGTCCGGCACTGCCGGCTGACATCGCGCGAATCGACGTTCCCCATCACCGCGCCCCTCACCATCGTGCCGGACGGGCCCATCCCCGCCCTGGTCCAGACCGTGAACTCCTAGGAAGACCGCCGTGCCACGACGAGCCCCGGTACGTACCGCCGAGCTGGACCTGGAAACCCTGACGCTGCAGCAGGACGGCCGCGTCCTCACCGCGCGGTTCGACGACCCGCCGAACCAGTTCCTGTCGCTGCGGCTGGTCAAGGACATGGACCGGCTGACCCGCGCCGCGGATCGAGATCCCGAGGTCGGCGCGGTGATCCTGACCGGGACCGGCGACAAGTTCATCTCGCACTCCGAACCTGAACAGGTGCAACTGTTCTTCCAGCTGGCGACGCCGCCGCTGCCGTCGCGCGCCGTGGGCTGGTCCATCAAGCTCAACAACGCCGCCATGCGCGTCCCGGCCCTGCTCAAGGCCACCGAGACCCGCGGCGGCGACTGGGGCACCGGCATCGTCTACAGCGCCATCCTCAAGCGGACCATCACCCGGATGAACCGCTCGGGCGTGGTCTACCTCGCCGCCATCAACGGCACGACCCTCGGTGGCGGGTTCGAGCTCGCGCTGTTCTGCGACCTGCGGATCGCCGCCGACACCGACCAGGTCCGCATCGGCCTGATCGAGATTCTCGCCGGCCTGGTACCGGGAGGTGGTGGCAGCCAACGACTTCCGGCCATGCTCGGCATGTCCGCCGCACTGGAACACATGCTGGAAGGGCGACCGCTGACCGCGCGGGAAGCACTCGACGCCGGCGTCGTGCACCGACTCGCGCCCGCCGCGAGCCTCCTCGACGACGTCCACGCCACCGCGCAGCGGCTGTCCCGGCGCTCCCCCTACGCCATCGCGGCCGTCAAGCGCGCCGTCTACTTCGGCGGCAACAAATCGCTGTCCCGCGCCCTCGACTTCGAGCTCGCGGGATTCATCGGGACCGGCCGGAATCCGCGAAAACACTTGACGGCGGACGCTTTTCAGCAGGACTACGAGAGCATCGGCGACAGCCCCTTCGCCACGCACATCGATCCCTGGCTGTCCGGCACCCGCGTCGAGCAATAGGCTGGGCCCATGCCGACCGTCTTCAGCATGATCATCAACCGCGACCTGCCGGGCCGATTCGTCTACGAGGACGACGACGTCGTCGCGTTCCTCACCATCGAGCCCATGACGCAGGGCCACACGCTCGTCGTGCCCCGGGCCGAGGTGGACAACTGGCAGGAACTGGATCCTGAGCTGTTCAACAAGGTCATGGCGGTGTCGCAGAAGATCGGCCGCGCGGTGTGCACGGCGTTCGACGCGCCCCGCGCCGGTGTGATCATCGCCGGGCTCGAGGTGCCGCACCTGCACGTGCACGTCTTCCCGGCCCGCAACCTGTCCGACTTCGGGTTCGCGGGCGTCGACCGGAACCCGTCGCCGGAATCACTCGACGAGGCTCAGGCCAAGATCATCGCTGCCCTCGGCTGAGCCGGCGGCGCCACCGACCCGCGGCAGCCGCACCGTGAATCGGCAGCCGTGGCCCGGCGCCGTGGTCACAGTGACGACGCCGCCGTGCGCCCGCACCAGCGAGTCGACGATCGACAGCCCGAGGCCCGTGCCGCCGCTGGTCCGGGTGCGCGACGAGTCCGTGCGGTAGAAGCGCTCGAAGATCCGGTGGGCGTCCTCGGCCGTCAGGCCAGGGCCCTGGTCGCACACCTCGAGTACCGCGTCACCGTCGACCGTGCCGACCCGCACGGTGATGCCACCGGACTCCGGGGTGTGCTGTACCGCGTTCATCACCAGGTTGCCCAGCACCTGGCGCAACCGGGCTTCGTCGCCCAGGACTTCCGGGGTACCCGGCCCGTCCAGCAGTTCCAGCGACACCGTCCGCAGCGGTGCGATCGACCGGGCGTCGTGCACCGCGTCGGTGGCCAGGATCAACAGGTCGACGGGGCGCTGCTCCAGCGGCCGCTGTTGGTCCAGCCGCGCCAGCAGCAGCAGATCCTCGACCAGCAGACCCATGCGGCGGGCTTCGCTCTCGATCCGGCTCATCAGCATCTCGACGTCACTGGCAGCGCCCTGCCGGTACAGCTCGGCGAAGCCGCGAATCGTGGTCAGCGGCGTCCGCAGCTCGTGGCTGGCATCGGTGATGAAGCGCCGCATCCGCTCCTCGGAGGTACGCGCCGTCTCTGCCGACTGCTCCGATGAGGCCACCGCGCCCTGAATCTGCGCGAGCATTCCGTTGAGCGCCAACGACAATCGGCCGACTTCCGTCCGCGAGTCCCGTGCCGGCACACGACGGTCGAGCTGCCCGGCGGCGATGTCGGCGGCCGTCCGCTCCACCTCGACGAGGGGCCGCAGGCTGCGGTGCACCGCGACGTACCCGGCGACGCCCAGGATCAGCAGCACGGCGGCGCCGATGCCGACCTGCGACCAGGCCAGCGCCCGCACCGTCGACGTCACGTCGGACAGGTCGATCGCGACCGTCGTCAATTCGCCGGCCGGGCCGCGCACCGTCATGGCCCGCCATTTGACATCCGAATGATGGATCGAGCCGACCGTCGTCGGCACCGGGCCGACGTCATTGCTGTCCGGCAGGGCCGGCTGCGCATCGTTGTCGTTGACGGCGATCCACACCCGGCCGTCGGGATCGATGCCGCGCACGTAGAAGTTCGACGGCGGCCGTGCCGGGTTCGGGCCCTCGATCGGAGTGGCGGGCATCCGCCGCGGCTCCTGTGCCCAGCTACGGGAGGCGTCGAGCAGGGTTTCGTCGACGCGGTTGACCAGGCTGTGCTGCATGATCGACGTGACGGCGATGCCGGAGGCCAGCAGACCGCAGGCCGCCAGCAGGACGGTCGCGGCAACCAGCCCCAGCCGCAGCGGAATGCCGCGTGAACGCAGGCGTGTCATCACTCCATTGTTGGCGATGTCCGCCCAAAAATGCCTCAGCGCGGTTTGTTCTTCGCGCGAGCGCTCATCACCGCGGCTCGCGCAGGACGTAACCGACCCCGCGCAGGGTGTGCAGCAGGCGCTTCTCGCCGGTGTCGATCTTGCGGCGCAGGTACGACACGTAGGACTCGACGACGTTCACGTCACCGCCGAAGTCGTAACGCCACACGTGATCGAGGATCTTCGGCTTCGACAGGACGGTGCCCGCGTTGATGATGAAGTAGCGCAGCAGCGTGAACTCGGTGGGCGACAGCGAGACCGGTTCCCCGGCTTTCCACACCTCGTGGGTGTCTTCGTCGAGTTCGATGTCGGCGAACGTCAGCTTGGCGCTGCGCGGCTCTTCGACACCGCGGCCGGTGCGGCGCAGGATCACCCGCAGCCGCGCCACGACCTCTTCGAGGCTGAACGGCTTGGTGACGTAGTCGTCGCCGCCGAGCGTCAGACCGGCGACCTTGTCCTGCAGGCTGTCGCGGGCCGTGAGGAACAGCGCCGGCGCATCGATACCGTCGGCCCGCATCCGGCGCAGCACGCCGAACCCGTCCATGCCCGGCATCATCACGTCGAGGATGACCGCATCCGGCTTGACCTCGCGGGCCTTGTCCAGCGCGGCGGGGCCGTTGGAGGCGGAGTGCACCTCGAAGCCCTGGAACTTCAGGCTCACCGAAAGTAGCTCGACGATGTTGGTCTCGTCGTCGACTACCAGAATCCGTGCTTCGGGCGTCGCCTCGGGAAGTGCAGCCATGGCCATGCAGCCATGGTCCTCGCAGGCCTTAAATCCTCCCTGCCTGGTGACTGTGAAGATGCTGTGAGTCGCACAGGCATTTGCCAGACCTCTCGCACCTCGACCACATCGGATGTGACGGGCGCCATACACTTGGCCGATGGACCTGGGTAAAGCCCTGTCAGACCTGGCCTCGACGCCGCTCCGTATCGCCTCCGCCGGCCTCGAAATCGCCGGCGACACCGTCACCGCGGTGCAGCGGGGTTTGAACGGTGGCGGGCCGGCGATCGTCGCCCCGTCGATGAGCCGCATCTTCGGCTTCGACGACGCGCTCAGCCGGGCCGGTCGCCTCACCCGACTGATCGACGACGACGCCCCCCTCGGCCGGGCGCTGGCGCCGGGCGGCGTGCTCGATCGGTTGCTCCGCCCGGGCGGTCTGGTCGACCAGATCAGCCAGGACGGCGGCCTCCTCGACCGCCTCACCGCCGAGGGCGGCGCCGTGACACGGGCACTGGCACCAGGCGGCATCATCGACCAGCTCACCCTCGACGGTGGCTTGCTGGACCAATTGACCTCCGACGACGGCGCGTTGTCGCGAGTGCTCGCCCCGGGCGGCTTCGCCGAACAGGTACTCGCCCCCGACGGTGTCGTGGATCGGGTACTCAGCGAGGACGGCATCGCCGCCCGCCTGATCGCGAAGGACGGACCGGCCGACCGCTTCCTCGCCGACGACGGTGTGGTGGACCGGCTGCTGAGTACGGGCGGCATCGTCGACCGACTGCTCGAACCGGGCGGACCGGCCGACCGCGTCCTCGCCGACGGCGGCGTCGTCGACCGCGTGCTGTCCACCGACGGCATCCTCGACCGAGTGCTCGCCCCGGGTGGGGTGGCCGACCGTGGCCTCGCCGAAGGCGGCGTCGTGGACCAGGTGCTCGCTGACGGCGGCATTGTGGACCGGGTCCTGCGTCCGGAAGGCATCGCCGACCGGTTGATCGGCGAAGGTGGCATCGCCGACCGGCTGTTGGCCGACAACGGCGTGGTCGATCGGGTGCTGCGAGCGGACGGCATCGCCGACCGCCTGCTCGGCGACGGTGGATCGGTCGACAAGATGCTCGCCGACGGCGGCCTGGTGGACCGGCTGCTCAGCGAGGGCGGCATCGCCGAACGACTGCTCGACGAAGGCGGCGCCATCGACGTCCTCACCGCACCCGACGGCGCCCTGATGAAACTGAACGACGTCGTCGACAACCTCAACCAACTGGCGCCCGTGCTCGCTGGGCTCGCCCCGACCGTCGACAAGCTGTACGACGCGGTGCTCGTGCTCAATGACGCGGTGAATCCGCTGAGCAACATCGCCGGGCGGATTCCGGGGAGCCGTCAGCGCGGCAGGCGGGCAGCGGCTCGGGCCGCGGCCTCGCAGCGGGTCGTGGACGAGAACGGCCAGGACCAGCCGGGATCCACCCAGGCACCCTGACGGGTTAGGATTCTGGGCGGTTCGGGCATGCTCGGACCGCATGCCTCCTTAGCTCAGTGGTAGAGCGTTCGCCTTGTAAGCGGAATGTCATCGGTTCAATCCCGATAGGAGGCTCCATCACACCGTGTCTACTTGTCGGTGGCCCGTCGTAACGTCCGCTCATGAGGTCATGTCTCGCTTGCGGTAATCCGCTCTTGAAGCGCAGCCAGAAGGTCTACTGCAGTAACGCATGCCAGGCGTCGGCCCGCCGCGACGTGAAGACGAAACGGTGGCTTGTCACCGGAGAGGCGTCCCTCGGCACCTACCCGGATCACTATGTGCGGCAATACATCGGAGACGCTCAATCCGGCTGCTGCGCGATCTGCGGCGGAAACACAACCTGGCAAGACCTGCCGCTGGCGTTGGTACTGGATCACATCGACGGCGACCCGACGAACAACCGTCGGGAGAACCTACGGCTGATCTGTCCGAACTGTGACTCACAGCTGCCGACGTACAAGAGCCGCAACCGCGGCAACGGCCGTCACTTCCGTCGTGAGCGATACGCCAACGGGCAGTCGTACTAGTGCCGCGTGAAGCGGCTCACCCAGGCCAACACGATGCTGACGACGAACAGCATCGGAGCACCGACCTGCACCACCTCCAACTGTCGGGGGCTGACGGTCGTGAGAGCCCCCAGCACCACCGCGACAGAGACGATCAGCAGGCGTACCGCCACCAGTGGCCGGCTCTTCAGGACTGCCGCGAAGGTGCGGCGGCCGACGGTGGCCACCAGCTTTCCCAGCGCAGCGGCAAGACCCACGGTCACCACGGCGATCCCGACTCGCGGTCCCCAACCCAGCGTGTTGCCCGGAGCTGCCGTGACGAGCAGCAGCCACAGCAGGAACAGCACTCCGACGCTGCACCACCGCAGCCAGCGGGCCAGCGCGAGGGCGATGTTGCTGCGGGCCAGACCTCCGAGGGCAGGGTCGAGCGTGCCGGCACCGAGGAACCCCCGAAGCGCGCCCAACAGCCGTCCCCGGGTCATCCGGTTGACCGCCAGGTTGTGTGTCGCTATGGCGTGATCGGGTTGCAGCCGGAGCGCGGCAGTGTATTCGGCATCCGATTCGGCGGTTCGCGACAACTTCCGAAAGATGTTTCCCCGCAGGACAAACAGATCAGGATCCGAGGGCTCCAGGCGGATCGCTTCGGTGACCTCGGCCAGCGCGGCATTCAGCCAGCCTTCGTCCGACAGGATTTGGGCGTACACCAAGTGGGTTCGGTACTCGTTCGGGTTGCCGCAGACCGCTCGCCAGGCCATCCACTTCGCCTCCTGCAGCCGCCCTTGCCCACGAAGTGCCAACGCATACAAGCGAATTGCATGCTCATTGTCGGGGGCCAATTTCAGTGCCGCATAGAGGCGGCGCTCGGCACCGATGTGGTCGCCGAGCCCGACGGCGGCCTGGGCATCGAGGATGAGCAGCACCGGATCATCCGGCGCCATCGAGAGTGCACCGGCCAGCACCTCGCGGGCGCGCTGATGGTTGTCAACGTCGAGGTACAACCGCGCCTGCTGCAGCGCGGCATCGACACCGTCGGCTGTCACCGAATCTTGTTGCGACGCAAGTACTTCGCCAGGTCGTCGTAGGTACCGTCCCGATTGCCGAATTCGACGACGTTGCGGGCCGTATCGAACCACGGACCGGTCGACGGACGAACCTGACGCAGCGCCGCCTCCACATCGGACATCCGCACCGGCCGCACCTGACCGGTGTGCAGCGAGTCGGCCATCGCCAATTGCGTTGCGGTATCACAGACATGAGCCAGGTCCGCACCGGAGAAGCCGGCAGTACGGGCCGCCAGCGCGGACAGGTCGATTCCCTCGATCGGACGATCCTGCAGGTGCAGCCGCCCGATGCTGGCCCGGGCCGTGGTGTCAGGCAACCCGACGAAAACCATCCGGTCGAACCGTCCTGGTCGACGCAGGGCCGCATCGACATCCCATGGCGCGTTGGTGGCGCCCAGGATGTACACCCCGTCGTTGCTGGCCGAGGCCGAATCCAGTTCCTCCAGCAGAGTATTGACGATGGTCCGGATACCGGAGGTACCGCTCAACGCGGACCGGCGGTGGCCCAATGCGTCAACCTCGTCGAAAAACAGCACGCACGGCGCGTTACGGCGCGCGGTGTCGAAGACCGAGCGGATGCTGCGTTCGCTCTCACCGAACCAGCGGTGGAGCACGTCTGCGATGCCGACCTGATAGAAGTTCGCGCCCAGCTCGCCCGATACCGCCTTGGCGATGAACGACTTCCCACATCCGGGCGGCCCATAGAGCAGCAGACCGCCGCGAGCCGACATCTTGTAGGCCTTCATCAGCTCTGGGTTGCGAAGCGGTCCGAGCAGCGAGAGTTCGAGCTGTTTCTTGACGGCGTCCATGCCGCCGACGTCGGCGAGTCGCACCTCACTGCGGGTGACCGCCTCGAAGTCGTCCTCTCCCACCGCCTGCGCGGGTTCATCGACAAAAGCGGGCTTGACGATGTCGGATACCTGATCCTCGGCCGCCTCCCAGTCGAACGACGACTTCGGTTGCGGCACTTCGGGTTCAGGCGCCGGCGCCGGGGCGGCAAGGGCGGCGGTGCACTGCTGCAACAACTGTTGCGCCGTCGTGTCGGCCGGGTCCGCGGCCAGCACCGCGCCGCAGTGCGCCAATGCCTCGGCGTGCCGCCCCCGTTCGGCCAGAATGCCGGCGAGGTGCAGGCGCAGGGCCAGCGCATCCGGACTCTGCTCGACCGCCAGCACCAACTGTGCAATTACCGGATCATCGGTCACTTTCGTCCCCCTCGCCCCCACGCTGACCTCAATCCTAGGTCGGTTGACCCGACGGAGCCGACCGCGGCGATGTCCTTGTGCAGCTGTGCTGGGTTGGGGACGGCCTTGGCGGCGTCGATGACGTCGTCGGTCTGCGTAAGTACCTGTTTGGCGATGATGTCGGCGCCTTCTTCGGCGATCTTCTTGGCTGCCCCGCCAGGGGTGAGCATGGTGGCCGTGTTGGCGATCGTGGAAACGACCCCCAGAGTGTGGTTGTCCGGCATGGCTTCTGCGGCGAGCTGCCGCCCAGCGGCACCGACGTTGACCGCTGCCGCGGCAATCGCGGCGGCACCGGCCGGCCCACCCACACCGGTCACCGCGACTGCGGCCCCCGCGACGATGACCGCGGCACTGGACTCCGTGCCGGCGATCGAGTCGAACACCCCACCGACATGCAGCGGCGGATCCACGAAAACCGGCCAGGCCGTGTCGGAGCGCGGATCGATGACCTCGGAGAACTGGTAGAGCCCGGGCCTCAGCCTGCGGACCACGTACGACGACGGCACGAGTTGTGCTGCGGCGTCGCGGGTTTCGGCGGGAGCGAACATCCCGATGGTTTCCGCCGTCGCGGTGGCCCGGTTGATGGTCACAAATCCGTCGGCATGGGCCAGCATCACCGTGTCGGCGGGCGTGCGCACGAATGTGGTGACCATCCGCACCCCGGTCGGGCTGTTGACGCGAGCCACCGTGCGGGTCCCGGTGCCGGTGTTCTCGGCCACGAAATCAAACCCCGCGCCGTGATCGGGGTAGACCATCGATCCGCTGCTCGTGCGTCGGGCGGTATCCAGACCGTCGGGGAGGACCAGCTGGACCGGTCCGGCCGGCGTCACCGAGGTCAGGCCTGCCACCGGATCGACAGGTAGTCCCGCGGTCCGCTGGTCGGGCGTCACCGCTGGGTTGGCGACCGTGATCGTGGTCGATCCGCTGAATGCCGCCGTCGCCGCGTCGGCGATTCGCTGCGCCAACGACGCGGCAGACTCACCTACAGGTTTTGAGCGGCCCGAACTGGCAAACCAATGCTGCCCGCCGATCGCGAGCGCGATCGTGGCCGCCAACGCCACCAGCACCGGCCACCAGCGAGCAGCACGCCGCCACAGCCGGTCACCCGGCAGCGAATCACCCACGCCCAATTCCCCCTGTGCACAACAGAACCCCCGCCCATCCACGACGACGAGCCTGTCCAAGGTGTAGTCGGCGGACCGCCACACAACCGAACGCCGCCGACCGGTGATCTAGCCCACTGGCAATGCGGCCCCACCTTTGGGACCTACGCTGCTGGTGTGACACTGCGTGATCGCGTCGCCTCCGCGCGACGCCGCATACTCGGCGACCGGCCGTCGACCGCAGACACCGCGGGCCTGCCCGTCATCACGTCGGCGCAGCCCATCGACCTGAGCGACGAACATGCCGTCACCGAGGTCGTGGAGCTGGCGATGAACGTCGGCGAGGTGCTGCTGGATTCGGGCACCGGCGCCATCGACACCAGCAAGCAGATCGCCTTCGTCGCCGCCACCTACGGCCTGCCCGACTGCGCCGTCGACGTCACCTACAACGCCATCCACGTCTCCGCCAGGCGCGGTCCGGGCCTGCCGCCCACCAACTACATGCGCACGGTGAAATACCGTTCGCTGGACTACACGCGTCTCGAACAGGTCGACACACTGCTCCGGCGGATCGGCCGCGGGCATCTCGGCCTCAAGCCCGCCCGCGCGGCGCTCGATTACATCGTCGCCGCCGACCATCCGTACTCGCGCAAGGTCGCACTGTCCGGCTGGGCGCTGATGGCTGCCGCGGTGACGCTCATGCTCGGCGGCAGCCCGACGCTCGCCATCGTCTCGTTCGTCACCACCGCCGCGATCTACGGCACCAACGTCGCGCTCGGCAAGCTCGGCCTGCCCTATTTCTTCCAGCAGGTCATGGGTGGTTTCATGGCGACGGTACCGGCCGCGTTCATCTACAAGCTGGCCATCGAGCACAGCGCCGTCGTCGCGCCGTACCGCATCATCGTGTCCGGCATCATCGTGCTGATGGCCGGGCTGTCGCTCGTCGGTTCGGTGCAGGACGCCATCACGGGTGCGCCCGTCACAGCGGCCGGACGCTTCATCGAGGTCATGGTCTACACCGCGGGCCTGGTCGGCGGGGTGGGCATCGCGCTGCGGCTCACCTCCGCCCTCGGCGCCAGCCTGCCGCCGATGCAGCAGGAGGTGTTCCCCTACGCACCGCTGCCGATCATGGTGCTCACCGGCGGCCTCGCGGCCGCGGCCTTCGCCCTCGCCAGCTACGCCTCCCTCAAGGCGCTGGCCACCTCGTTCGCGTCGGGCGCCGTCGGGGCCGGATTGGTCGGGACGATCCTGGACGCGGGGCTGGGTCCGATCGTGGCCTCGGCGGTCGCCGCCACGGTCGTCGGCCTCGCCGGTGGCCTCCTCGCCCGGCGCGCGGTGGTCCCGCCGATCATCGTGTCCGTCGCCGGCATCACGCCCCTGGTGCCCGGTCTCGCGGTCTATCGCGGGCTGTCCGAGATCATGGCCGGCCAGACGCTGGCGGCCATCTCCAACCTGTTCACCGCCGTCATGGTCGGCTGCACGCTCGCTGCCGGGGTGACGCTCGGCGAATGGGTGGCGCGCACCATGCGACGCCCGCGACTTCCCCGCCGACTGCTCGGCCCGCGCGTAGCGTAGGGCGCCATGTCCGAAACCGGAATCTGGATCGCCTGGGGGCTGCCCACCCAGGGACGGGAACTCCAGGCACTCGCGGCCCTGCGCGATGCCCGTGGCTACCTGCAGGCACTCGTCGACGACGGCCGGATCGAAGAGTTCGACGTCACGGTGCTACGCCCACAGACCACGGAATTGGGTGGCTTCATCCATCTCAAGGGCACCCGCGTGCAGATCGACATCCTGCGCCGCACGGGGGATTTCGAGCGCTGGGCCACCGGCATCCAGCTGATCGCCGACCGGGTCGCCTTCGTCGACAGTTGGGTCGACCGGGGCATCGATCACGCCATCGAGTTGTACGAGGACGCACTGCGGGAAGCCGGCCTGCTCCGCTGACGGTATCGACACGGACACAACCCGCTCAAACTCACCCGCTGCGCGTCCCCATGTTGTTCCATAGGTTAATTAGCTGGAACAACAGGGAGACACGATGAGCGCCGCAAGATACGTCGGCCGCGTCGGAAGACTCGCCGTCGCGCTCGGCATCGGGACCGCGATCGCCTCCGGTCAGGGCGCCGCATGGGCCGACCAGACCACCACCGGCGCGCCCGCCGGTCCAGCAACAGCTTCCGCGGGCGAAAGCTCCGGGGTCTCTGGCACCTCGGGCAACCCGACCAAGCCACGTCGCGGCAAGACCAAGCCCACGAAGGACGACGACAAGACCGAGACACCGGCTGCGGGGACCACCGACGGCACCTCGTCCGACCCCAAGGCGGAAACCAAGCCCGACAAACCGGCCAAGGGCCGCGACCGCGGGACGCAGCCGCCGGCCGTCAAGCCGCCAAAAGCCCCCAAACCCCCACGGCTGACCCCGGATAAGCCCGCCACCGCCAAGCCGGCCGCCGCCGCCCCGCAGACCACGGCACCCAAGCCCGTCAGCGTGGCCGCCGTCGCGCAGACGGTCATGAAGGTCACCACCAGCGCGGTCACGACGTCACCGAGTCCCGTCAGCGCGACGACGAACCTGCTCACGCCGAACGTCACCGCACCCACCGCCAAGGCGCTCAATCCCGTGGCTGCTGTGATGAAAGCCGTTTCCGGCGCGCTGAATTGGGCGTTCAACCCGGCAGGCAGTCCGACCCAGCCGACCCTGGCGTGGACCGTGCTGGCGTTCGCCCGCAAAGAGATCGACAACCTCCTGACGGCGATCAAGCCGCAGAACATCGTCAGCGCCCTCACCACCACCGGCCAGGTGCTGAGCAATCCCCTGGCCGCGGTCACGGCAGCCATGAACCCCCGGCCGGCCTTCCCCACGCCAGGTCAACAGCTCAGTCCCTCAACGAGTTTCGTCGACTGGGTGACGGGAAACTTCGCCCCCAATGACACCTTGAATCGGTTCGGCGTCTGGGGTACTGACGTCGGCACCGTGTGGGACAACGGAATTGCCGACGATCCCAGCACGCCTATCAACGAGCACCAGGTGCTGATGGCTTTCGGTGACACCTTCAGTGGTCCCAACATGACCGGGAACTGGCTGAACAACATCCTTTTCCGGTCGTCGGACACCAACCTCGCCGACGGTATTTCGATCCCGGCCGGCCAGTGGTTGAACGGCAACATGTTCGGCGGTACGCCGCTATCGTCGCCGACGACGGCACGCCAGATCATCCTGCCCGCCAAACTGCCCGCGGGCCTGCCGTCCGGCGTGACGCTGATCCCGACCTCCGGCATCTCGGTGCCGACGCCGGGCACCCAGTTCGGGGCCACCCAGTACCTGAGCTTCATGTCGGTCAAGCAGTGGGGCGCGCCAGGCCAGTGGACGACGAACTACTCGGCGATGGCCTACTCGACCGATAACGGCGAGAACTGGTCCATCGCACCGCAGAGCGTCCGGCAGAACTGGGGCGGCAACGCCAATTTCCAGCAGGCGGCCCTGGTACGCCCGGGCGACGGCTACGTCTACTCGTACGGCACCCCGAACGGCCGCGGCGGCGCTGCCTACGTGTCGCGGGTCGCCGAGGCCGACATCCTCGACGCGTCCAAGTACGAGTACTACAACAAGGGCAGCGCCGGCGGCTGGTTCGGCATCGGTGCGATCAAACAAGGCTGGTACAAGGACCCGGCGAAGGCCGGCGTGGTGTTCGGCCAGGACACCGGGGCGTGCGGTGTCGCCAAGGCCGGCAACCACGTCAGCGAAATGTCGGTGCAGTACAACCCGACGCTCGGCAAGTACGTCACGCTCTACGCCGACCAGTTCAACAACGTCGTGCTGCGCACCGCGGATACTCCGCAGGGCACCTGGTCTGCGGCCACCGTGCTGATGCCGCAACAGAATGGCGGCATCTACGCGCCCATGATGCAGCCCTGGTCGCCGTCGACCCTGGGCACCGGAACCGACCTGTATTGGAATCTCTCGTTGTGGAGTGAGTACAACGTCATGCTGATGAAGACCGACCTCACCAAGCTGTAGCCGTGATCCGCGCGACCATCCTGACCGCAGCCGTTGTTGCCCTGGCGACCGCGCTGGCGCCCCTGTGCGCGGCTGATCCCGTTGCACCGCAACAGGATCAGCTGTGTCCGCCGACTGCCGACGAGGCCACCACCATGCCGACGACGCCGTCGCCGGCATCGGGAGCCAATACCCCACTGCAGTGTCACGAAGGCCGCTGGCAGCCGGTCGCACTGCCCGCCCAACCCAGCGACCGCTGGTGGAGCACCGGCCCGGCCATCGCACTGCACGGCCAGGGCATGCGCAATCCGAACCTGATGTCCGGCAAGTGGAGTGGCACCCCGCTGGCCGCCGGGAACCAGTGTCACGTGGCCCAGCGCGCGGTGATCAGTGCCGGCGTGGTCAGCGCGCCGGTGGCGACCGACGGCGCGCCTGACCAGACCCTGTACTTCGATGTCGCACCGACCGCCTCCACCGTGGAGTTTTCGGGCTACTGCCTCTGGACACGGCTCGGCTGAGCTACGGCGCCATCTCGTACCGGCCGGCCAGGTCCCGCACGGTACGCACCATGCGCTCGAAGCGATCCGGGTCGCCCACGGGTTCCGCGATGAGGTCCAGTGCCAGCTTCTTCTGCGCGGCGGTCGCGCTGGTCTTGCAGTGCAGCGCGGCGGCGTGCCGCGAGAAGTCGGTGACCAGGACCTCGAACAGCTGGTCCAGCACGTCGTCGTCGGTGCCGTCGATCGCGGCCTGTTCCAGGATCAGCTGCGCGTAGGGCAGCAGGGTGAACAGCTCACCGATCGAGAACAGGAAGTCGACGTCGTCCTGCTGCTGAGCAGTCGGCGTCGCCGCCGCCAGCAACGTCTGGAAACCGTTGGCCTGCTTGAGGAAGACCGCGACATTCGGCAGATGCGCGAACTCCTGTAGCACGTCACGCCAGTCCGCGAAGGCGACCCGGCCCAGACCGCGGCTGGGGCCCTGTGCGAACAGGAAGTCGTCATTGGTGAAGTCACGACGGCGGCGCACCTGCGGCAACTGTTCGGTGCGTAATGCCTTCGGGGCCTTCGGTATCCGAGCGATCTGCGGCACCACGGCCGAACCGGCCGCGCGCAGGCCGTTGGCCACGGCACGCGTCGCCGCGTTCGGCGAATACTCCACGGGAAGCTGCTGCAGCGCCAGCAGGCCGGCGTCGGCGGGACGGAACATGAAGTTCTGCATGAACTTCAGCGAGAGCGCCATGTTGACGTGGACGGTGCCCTCGAGGCGGGGCAGGCCCACCGAACCCAGCAGCGCCATCGGGAAGAACATGTCGTTCTCGAAGCCGCGCGCGGCGATGGTGTCCGACAGCAGCGTGACGATCTTCTCGCCCTCGCGGGTGACGGTCATCTTCTCGATGGCGTTGAACAGCAGGTACCGGCGATCGGCGGCCGACGCCGACCGCATGTAGTCGATGGCACGCTCGCTGTAGAGCTTCATGCCGGCCAGCCGGGCGTAGGCCTCGGTGAGCATGCGGCGAATCTGCGGGAACTCGGTGACGTGCTGCCCGAACAGGATTCGGTTCTCGGCGTGGGTGATGGCCTCGTACATGGCGTGCTCGCAGGTGCCGATGGCACCGAATCCGAGGTTGAACTTACCGATGTTGACGGTGTTGATCGCGGCGTGGAACGCGCCCTTGCCGGCGTGCAGGATGTCGTCGTCGGAGACCGCGTAGTCCTCGAGATCGAAAGCGGCGACGTACATCTGACCGTTGACGACGTTCTTGCGCAGCTTGTAGTCGGCATGCTGGCTGTCGGCCGCGAAGAAGAGATACCCCTCGAAATCCTCGTCGGGCTTGCCGCCGTCGAGCGCGGTCGAGCTGTCCAGGATCGGCTTGTCGGCACGGCGACCGAACACCGACACCATGCGGGCCAGGTTGCCGTTGCCGATGTAGTACTTGCCGCCGTTGGCGCGGTAGCCGTCCTGAACAGGCGTCAGCACCATGTCCGTGGAGTACACGTCGGCGCCGTGTTCCTTTTCCGACAGGCCGAACGCGAAGATCTCGCCAGCCTCCAGGAGATCGGCGGCGCGCTTGCGGGCCGCGGCGTTCGACGACTGCCAGATGGGGCCCAGCCCGAGGATGGTGACCTGCCAGACGTACCAGTACTGCATGCCGTAGAAGCCCAGGATCTCGCTGAACACGGCGTTGCGCGCGGTGTCCCACCGCTTGTCCGGATCGCCGCCGGCCTCCGACGCGGGCGTCAGGAAGGTCGCGAAAACCCTTTCCTTCTTGAGGAATTCGATGAACTCGGCGTACCAGACGCGGTCCCGGTCCTGCTGCGTCAGCCAAGACTTGCCGTGGCTCTCGAAGAACTCGATGGTCGCCGAGAAGATCTGCTGGGTCCGCTCGTCGAAGTCGGCGAAGTCCGGCTTGTGCGGGTTGAGCATGGTCATGTGGGCAAATCCTACAGAAATGAAGCAAAATTATTCAAGCGAGAATAATCCTGCTACATTCGGATGCGTGACCACCGATGCCGCAACGAAGCCGCGGGAGCGGGCTGCCCACCTGGGCCCCGAGCGCCGGCGGCCGCAGATCCTCGATGCCGCGTTGCAGATCGCGGCCGAATCCGGCACCGCGGCAGTGACCATCGGCGCGGTGGCCAAACACCTCAGCGTCACCCGCCCGGTGGTGTACTCGTGTTTCAGCGACCGGGTGGAACTCCTTGCCGCGCTGCTGGATCGGGAAGGCGAATCCCTCCGGGAGACCCTGTTGGCGGCGCTGCACACCGGCCGCGGCGACGACCCGGAAGCCGCCTTCATCGACGGGTACCGCGCACTGCTGCACGCCGTCGAGGACCAGCCGGACACCTGGCGTTTCGTGTACCTGGCGCACGTCGATCCCGCGGTTGCCGACATGGTCGCGGCAACGCGTCGTGCCCTCACCGCCAGCTCCTCGCGCTGGATCGCCCCGGCGCTGACCACGTGGTGGCAGACCGCCGATCTCAATCGCAAGATGCCGATCCTGACCGAACTGTTCGTGTCATCGAGCGAGGCCGCGGTCCGGTCCCTGCTGGACCCCGAGAACGACTGGGACGCAGACAGTCTCGGCGAGTTTTACGGACGACTCATGTGCCGCGCGTTCGCGGCAGCCTAGTAAGGAGAAACGACATGGCCCAGCCCGTCCAGCCCCTCGCGGACTACGGATTCTTCGGCCCAGGAACCGTGACGTGGAAGGTGTGGGGACACACCACAACTCCCGTGACCGGCCTGCAGCGCGCCGTCGTGGTGGAGGAACTCGACCCGTCCCTGATCGCCGCGGTCGACGCCACCCAGGCGAATTACGACCGGCCCCGCACCCGTTACGACCGCACCGTGCGGTACTTCGCGACCGTTGCCTTCGGCGACAGCGAGACGGTGATCAAGGCCGCCGACGTCCTGGTGAAGGTGCACTCCAAAGCCATCGGTACCGAGCCCGTCAGCGGCAACAAGTACGACGCCAACAACCCGCACTCTCAGCTGTGGATTCTGCTGACCGGGTGGCATTCGGTGCTGACCGCCTACGAGATGTACGGCGGCGGCAAGCTCACCCCGGAGGAAGAGAACCAGTACTGGGAAGAGTGCGCCATCGCGGCCGAGTTCCAGACCTGCGACCCGGCCGACGTCCCCCGCACCAGTGCGGGCGTGCGCGCCTACTTCGAGGAGATGCGCCCGCACCTGGCCGTCAGCGAAGCCGCGCGCAGCATGATGGACCATCTGCTCAACGCCAAGGTCGTGCTGCCACCGGCACCGCTGCCGCTGCGGCCCGTCGTCGAGCTCATCAACCTCGTCCTGCGCGCAGGCACCATCGCCACCATGCCTCGGTGGATGCGCAAGCTCAGCGGCTTCAACCAGCCGAGGGTGGTCGACATCGCCGTGCGCCCGCTGCTGAAGCTGGGATACGGGATCGTCGATGCGAATCCCCGGCTGAAAATCGCTGTGGCACAGCTGATCGCGCCGTCCGTGGCCCCGGTGGCCGCGCCGTACATCCTCGGCATCGCGCCGGTGTCCGACGAGGTGCTCACCCCGCACGAGGCCCGCACGCGCTACGGCTATGCCAGGCCTGCTGATGCCCATCACGATCTGCGTGCCAAGCAGCAGCAGCGCGTGTTCGGAGAGGGGCAGGCACCCAGCGATGAGGGGTTGATCGAGTCGCAGGCCTACCTCGGCAGCCTGGCCTAGCCGGGCAGCAGTTCGTCGACCAGGTCCCGCACCCGGTCGGCGATGGCGTCGCGGATGGGCCGGACGGCCTCCAGCGGCTGGCCAGCCGGATCGTCGAGTTTCCAGTCGCGGTAGGAGACTCCCGGAAAGTACGGGCAGGTGTCTCCGCAGCCCATGGTGATCACCACGTCGCTGCTTTGCACAGTGTCGGCGCTGAGCACCTTGGGTACCCCCGCGGTGATGTCGATGCCGAGTTCAGCCATGGCCGCGACGGCCACCGGGTTGATCTGATCAGCGGGTGCCGTTCCCGCAGAACGCACTTCGATGCGCCCGCCGGACAGCTGCGTGAGCAGCGCGGCAGCCATCTGCGACCGGCCCGCGTTGTGCACGCAGACGAACAGGACGCTCGGTTTCGGGCTCATCGGTGGTTGCTCCTCAAACGTGGTCGCAGTGCGAGCGAGAGGTACACCAGCCCGACCAGCACCGGCACCTCGATCAACGGTCCGACGACGCCCGCCAGGGCTTGACCGGAGGTCGCACCCCAGGTCGCTATGGCCACGGCGATGGCGAGTTCGAAGTTGTTGCCCGCTGCGGTGAACGCCAACGTCGTGGTGCGTTCGTAGCCGAGTCCGAGGACAGCGCCGAGGACATAGCCCCCGCCCCACATGATCGCGAAGTAGACCAGCAGCGGCAGGGCGATGCGCACCACGTCCCACGGACGGGTGGTGATCTGATGCCCTTGCAGCGCAAAGAGAATCACAATGGTGAACAGCAGTCCGTACAGCGCCCACGGCCCGATCCTGGGCAGGAACGTCGACTCGTACCAGTCACGCCCCCTGACTTTTTCGCCGAACCGGCGCGACAAATAGCCGGCGGCCAGCGGGATCCCGAGGAAGATCAGCACCGACTTCGCGATCTGCCATGGCGAGGTCGCGATGGCCGTTTGCGGCAGATGCAGCCAGCCCGGCAGCACCGACAGGTAGAACCAGCCGAGAACCGCGAACATCAGCACCTGGAAGATCGAGTTCAGCGCCACCAGCACGGCGGCGGCTTCGCGGTCGCCGCAAGCCAGGTCGTTCCAGATGATCACCATCGCGATGCAGCGGGCCAGACCGACGACGATCAGCCCGGTCCGGTACTCCGGCAGATCGGCGAGGAACAGCCAGGCCAGCGCGAACATCAACGCCGGTCCGAGCACCCAGTTCAGCACCAGCGAGGACACCAGCAGCTTGCGGTCGGAGGTCACGGTGTCCAGGCGGTCGTACCGGACCTTGGCCAGCACCGGGTACATCATGATCAATAGCCCCAGCGCGATGGGCAGCGAAATGCCGTCCACCTGAACCTTTTCTAGCACGACGTCCAGTCCGGGCACCCAGCGGCCGAGCAGCAGCCCGGCCGCCATCGCCAACCCGATCCAGACCGGCAGGTACCGGTCGAGCGTCGAGAGTCGGGCTGTCGCCGCACCGGCGTCAGCGGTCTGTGTCATGCCTGCGCCCCGCAGCACACACCGTCGCCCGATTCACTGGGGGCAGCACCAAACGTCTCGGAGTCGGCCAGGACGGTGTAGACCTCCCAGCGCTCACCACCGGGGGCAGTCACCCAGACCTTGTCCTGAGTGGCGAAGCAACACGTGGTGCCGATCTCCTCTTCGGTGAACATCCCCGCGTCGGTCAGGCGCGCGATCTCCGCGTGCACGGTGTCGCTGGATTCGACCTCGACACCCAGGTGGTTGACCGACCCGCCGTGCCCGGGATTCTCGAGCAGGACCAGCTTGAGCGGCGGATTCGCGATCGCGAAGTTCGCATAGCCGGGCTTGACCTTCACCGGTTCGGCGCCAAAGAGCTTGCGGTAGAAGGCGATCGACTCGTCGAGATTGTCGACGTTCAGGGCGAGCTGGACACGAGACATTGCAGACCTCCTGGGGTATGTGACGTATATCGAATCTGCCTGCAGCACTGTTCTACGCACCTTTTCGATATATGTCAACAAACTGGGGTAGCATCGGCCACATGCCCAAGGCACTGCCCGTCATCGACATGTCCGAGCCGCTGTGCTGCGCACCCGTGGCCGCCAGCCCGACCGGCGACGACGCCGCGCTCGACGTGGCCATGCGGCTCAAAGCACTGGCGGACCCGGCGCGCGTGAAATTGATGTCCCTGCTGTTCACCTGCGGCGAGCCCTGCACCACCGGATCTCTCGCCGCCGCCGTGGGTCTGGCCGAGTCGACCGTCAGCCACCACCTCGGCCAGCTGCGTTCGGCCGGGTTCGTCACCTCCGAACGACAGGGCATGAACGTGCACCACACTCCCCGCCGGGACGCGCTCGCCGCACTGTGCCGGGTCCTCGACCCGAACTGCTGCTGACTCAGCTCGGCAACGGCATGCCGAACGCCGTGGCGAGGACGCCGGCCCCGGCGGCCAGCAGCAACGTGAGCACGACATTCACGCGACTGAACACCGCGACCACCGCGCCGGCCAGCACCACGTACTGCCAGGTCTGGCTGATCGACATGGCCAGTGGCACCGCCGAGCCCAGGATCGCCCCGACGGCAGCCGGCCCGGCACCGTCCAGGAAAGCCCGCGCGTAGTTGTTGCTCCTAATCCGGTCGAAGTGCTTGGCGCCCAACAGGATGAACAGGAACGACGGACTGAAGGCCACCGCCGAGGCCAGCACCCCGCCGACCAGACCCGCAGCGGCATAGCCGACGACGGCGACGGTCTGCACCACCGGCCCCGGCGTGATCTGGCCCAGCGCAACGGCATTGAGGAACTGCGCCCCGGTCATCCAGTGGTAGTGGTCGACGGCATCGCCCTGCATGAGCGGAATGATGACGAAGCCGCCGCCATACGACAGCGCGCCGACCTTCAACGCCACCCAGCACAGCGAACCCAGCGTGCCCAAAGTCAGCGTCTGAAACGCCAGCACCGGCATGCTGCGCGCGCCAGACGTGGGCAGGGTCGTCGTCCGCGCCAATTCGATTACGCCACAGGCCAACAGCACAACCACCAGCCACGGCCCCAGCACTGCGGCCGCGACCGCACCCAACGCGAGGTACACCGGCCACCAGATGGAGCTGGTGCGCCGCTGCCAACTGGCCGGGACCAGAGCCGCCCCCGCGTGCACCGCGACGGCAGCCACCGCCGCACCCGCGCCGGCCCCCGCGGCAAGTACCCACCTCGGTGGTGAGCCGGCCAGGAACAGCGCAGCCAGTCCGAGGATGACGATGAGCCCCGGAACGATGAACGCGACGCCACCGACCAGTGCACCCAGCCGACCGCGAACCCGCCAGGCGCAGTAGATCGACAGCTGCGTCGACGCCGGCCCCGGCAACAGATTGCAGGTCGCGATCGCGTCCTCGAATTCGGTGGCACCGATCCAGCGACGCCGCTCCACGCACAGGCTGCGCAGCAACTTGATGTGCGTGGGCGGGCCACCGAAACCGATGCACCCGATGGTGCCCCACTCCCTCAGGACCGTGCCCAGCGTGGGCGATGCATCCTCAGGAGCCGTCACGACCAATCATCTTGGTGCTACGGGCACGTCACGTCCATCTCAAAGCTCTTGCTCACCTGTCGTGGCGATTGCGGATCACTCAGGTCGCTGCCGTCGGCGGTGCCCCGGATCGTGTACGACTTGCCCCGCACCGCGGCCCCGGCGTTGTTCGCCTCACCGGGTTCGGAATTCGTGAACCCGAGCGCGACACCATCTACCGTGCCGAGCCCGACGGTCCGAACCTGTGGCGGATTGCTCGTGGTCACCACCGCACCGACCCCGCTGGAGACGTCCCCGATCCCGATCGTCATGTGGTCGCCCGCCTGGTGGCAGGTGACTCCACCGGTCACCTGCCGGGACTGTCCGTCGACGATGACCTGCGGCGCACGCATCCCTGAATCCAACGGGCCGGCATTCGGTTCGGATTCGTAGGTCGAACAACCGGTCAGCCCAATGGCCACCACACAGATCACGACGTTCTTGCGCACCAACAGGGGTTACCCGGTGCGAAGGAGATGAATCGTCAGCGGCGAAGAACTATGGGCAAACAGTGACGAAACCGGCGGGGCCAGTCACGCAGGGCAGGTTGACGTACACCCGCGGACCATCCCAGCCATCGCCGCGCCAGCCCGGACCATCCCAGCCACGGCCGTGACCGTCCCAGTCGTCGTGGCCGTGGCCACGGTCCATCGGGATGACGGCGGAATCCTGCGACGGAGCGGCACTGGCCGCTCCCGCACCGAGACCCAAAAGCGCAGCTCCGATGCTTCCCGCAAGTGCTGTAGTCAACGCAATCTTCTTGAACGTGGCCATGGCCAACCTCCGAAATAAGCAAAAAAATCAAAATGCAATATGCGATCTAAGTATATGACGCTGACGCGTCTGAAGAAATTCCTGTGTCCGCCAACAACCGACTCCGCCCCGGATCGGCGGGCCTCGCGTAACCTGTCAGCAAACCGATCTTGCATGGGGGATCCGAATGAAACGCACACGCACAGCAGCTCTGTTCGCGGCGGTCTCGTCGGCGGTAACCATCGTGATGGCGGTCCCCGCCCACGCCGACGATCAGATCGACCCGATGTTCCTGCAGGCAGTGCACGACAAGGGCATCCTCATGCCGAACAGCACCGCCATCAAGCTCGCGCACGGCACCTGCAGTGCCATGCGCAGCGGGGGCGTCAACTCGGCGCTGAGCTATCTGAAGAAGAACGCCGGAAACCTGTCCAACGACGATGCCGTCAAGTTCGGCGGGCTGGCCATCTACGCGTACTGCCGCGAGTTGACGCCGAAGTAGCCGTCGGTCAGGACTCCTCGGCCTCAGCGTCACCGTCGGCACCCAACGCGTAGGCCGCCTCCATCAGCATCCAGCCGGCCACCTGCACCGACAGATCACGTTCCGGGATTTCGGACGAATTCACCGCGCCGTCAACCGATTTCGCCTTGTCGCCGGTGTCCTTCGGCAGCTCGGCAGCACGATCCCAGAACGCCCCGAACAGCGGGATGCCGTTGACGGACTGCCGGTAGTCCCACGCCGACTGCGCTGACGTCAACACCAACTCGCGGGCCGTCGTTCGGGCGGCTTCGTCGTCCTCGGAATCCCCGGGCAACGTGGTCGCCACCAGCGTCAGGTAGCGGGCCAGGATGGCGCCGAACAGGCCACCGTCGCCGCCGCCGGCTCCCCTGATGACGCCGTCGTCGAGCATGTGGCTCTTGACGGCGGCTACCAAGCGGTGCACCCGCTCAGAGTGCCGCGCATCCCCGGTGCGCACAGCCAGCTCCACTTCCAGGCCCAGCACCACGCCCTGGCAGTAGGTGTACTGGGCGCGCACCATCGAACCGGCCTTGATGCCGTCGAACACCAGGTGCGTATCGGGGTCGATCAGCGTGCCGTCGATCCAGTCGGCCATCTGCTGCGCCCGCCGCAGGCGGTCATGGCGGGCCAGGAAGATGCCGGCCGGGCCGTTCGCGGGGGCGTTGAAGAACTGATCCTGCTTGCGCCACGGGATGCCGCCGCCGTCCTCGGGCACCCAGGCATTGAGGAACTGGTCGGCAAACGTCTTGAGCGCCTTGGGCCGCGCCACGCCGAGCAGCCGGCCGGAGCGCTCCAGCGCGAGCGCCATCCACGCCATGTCGTCGTAGTAGTTGTTGGTCCAGGCCCCGTTGTTGCGCAGCCGATGTCCGCGAATCTGCCGGGCGATCCGGGCGATGCGGTACTCCTGCGGATCGCGCAGCTGCGCATCGATCATGGTGTCCAGCAGGTGCGCCTGCCACCAGTAGTCCCAGCTCTTGAACATCCGGTCGGCCCGCGTCGACGGCCAGGCCACCACGCCCAGCTGGGTGCCGGGCATCCCCCAGAGCCGGCGGATATGCCGATTGAACACAGCCGTTTCGGCGCTGGCCGCACGGTTAGCCCAAAGCTGATCCATGCGATACATCCTGCCCTACCAGGCCCGATCCAGTCCTGCATGTTGAGTGATCCAGGTGTGCATGACGATCCCGGCGGCCACCCCGGCGTTGATGCTCCGGGTCGAGCCGAATTGCGCGATGGACACCGTCATCATCGACCCGGTCTTGGCGTCGTGGGTGATGCCGGGGCCTTCCTGCCCGAAGATCAACAGGCAGGCGCGGGGCAGCGTCGTCTCTTCCAGCCGTACCGAGCCGGGCACGTTGTCGACGGCCACCGGGGTCAGCCCCGCGTCGGCGGCGAAGGCCAGCAATTCCGCCGTGGTGGCGTGGTGCACGAGCCGCTGGTAGCGGTCAGTCACCATGGCGCCCCGGCGATTCCACCGCCGGCGGCCGACGATGTGCACGGTGTCCACCGCAAACGCGTTCGCGGTGCGGACCACCGCGCCGATGTTGGCGTCGTTGCCGAAGTTCTCGATCGCGATGTGCAGTGGGTGCCTGCGCTGATCGATGTCGGCGATGATCGCCTCCCGCGTCCAGTAGCGGTAGGCATCGACGACGTTGCGAGTGTCGCCCTCGCGCAACAACTCCGGGTCGTAGCGCGGATCGTCGGGCAGCTCGCCGTGCCAGGGGCCGACGCCGGGCCCGGCTCCCCACTCGGTGGGGCCTGGCACATCAGCGTGCTCGGTGTCCTGATCACTCACGCGAAATCCACACCGCCGCATGGGTTCCAACCACAGTGACGGTGGCGTACAGCAGCGCCTGGTTGATGTCTCCCTGCGTGCACAACGAGGCTCGGGTCGAGATCGCGCCGACCTTCGAGTCCGGTAGCACCAGCAGCGTCGCGCCGTAGACGTCACAGGCATGCGACAGTCCGGGCGGCGGCAACGTCGGCGCCACCGCGATCATCAACGGCCCACCGCGCTTTGCCGAATCGTCTTTGTATCTGCTTGCCAGACCGCCGATTTCGAGGCCCAGCAGCATGTAGCCCTTGCCGGTGAACGCGGCCGGATCGCCCAGCGCCGCGGGAATCAACTGCCCACCGTCGGCCCGGAACCCGTCGACGCTGGTGGCCTTGAGGGTCAGCCCGGTGTCGGACTCGTTGGTCGGCGTCAGCCCCACCGGATACGCCGCACCGTAGGCCACCGTGGTGTCCTTGATCCGGTCGGCCGGCGAATACAGGTAGACGCCACGCACCTGCGCCTGATCGCGCATCGGGCCCAAACAGACTGTGCCCGTGACCTTGTCCGGATTCTGGACGACAGCCGGATTGATCTTCAGGTTCGGGACGCCGTCGCAGCCGCCGATCACGTTCGATTCGATGGGGTGCGCCAGCGCGCCGTACAGGCCGAAGCGCAGCGTCTCGGGCTTGGCGTGTTCGCTGCCGGCTTTCGCCGCGGCCAGGTCGACGTCGATGAGCACCTGGTCATCTTGGAAGCGCAGGTTGGATACCGACACGTTCCAGCCCAGCAGCGCCTGCGACTCGCCGACTTTCACACTGGGCGCACCGAAGATGACGGTGCTGGCGGAGCTACTCGAACAGGCCACCAACAAAACGGCCAACAACGCTGCGGTCAGTCCGCGCAAACCCTGCATGGGGATCAGGCTACTGCGAGCACCTGGCCACCCTGTCGGGCGCTAGCGCTGATAGTTGGGCGCGTTGCGGCCGTTGCGGGCCTCCGCGAACTGCGTGTAGCGACCGATGTCGGCACGCCCCGGGGCCTGGTTGCTGCGGCCGGCGGGCAGTTCGTTCTGGCGCATCGGGCCGGCGCTGAGCGGACGGCTCGGCGAACCGCTACGCCGGGCGACAGCCTGGCCGGCGACGCTGTTCTGGCCGGACGGCACCGGCGGCAGCACGCGCAGCAGGTCGTTGAACTGGCGGACGGTGCGCAGACCCTCGTCCCACTGTGCGCGGGTGCTGGTGATCGGCAGCGAGACGAGCGTCCAGTTCTGCTCGTTCCACATGACCTCGGCGCAATCCGGGGCGGTGTGCGAGAACGTCACCATGCGGCGGTCGCAGGCGCGACGGGCGGCATCGAGGTTGGTGGAGTAGACCATGCGCGGGCCGATGGCGCCGAGCAGCCAGATGTCGTTCTCGCGCGGCTCCGGAATGTCCTTCAGCCGGACGTCCACGGCCACGTTGGTGCCGACCTTGCGGTGCAGGGCGATGACGGTGGCCACATCGTCGAGATCGAAGATGAACACGGCCTCGCCGCGGATCTGCCCGAGCACCACGTTGCGGGCGAGCACGTTCTCACCGACGGTCGACATGATGCCGCGGCTCCACCGCTTGACCAGGTCGGGAGTCTCGTGTTCGTAGTCGAATCCGTGGGACTTCGCCCATGACTTTCGGCGCCTACCAAGGCCGCGTCGACGGTCGATATCGACGTACAGCAGTACCGCCGCACCCACGAAGCAGAGCGCGGAAAGCGTGAACCAAAGCGGGACCATCGGGCCAAGCCTACTGGCTGGTACCCGAAATGCCCGAACTCGAATTGGTCACAAGCTGGTCACATGCTATTTGAGGTACGCGACGATCGCGTTCGTGAGCCCCCGCCGGGCCACCTCGAGGTCGGTGTACGTGCCGAGCTGGCGCTCCGAGGCAATGCCGCGCATCGCGCCGGGGATGAACGACGCCACCTCGCGCACCCGCTCGGGGTCGACGTCCAGGTCGGAGAAGGCCTGCTGGCACGTCTGCAGCCAGCTCTGCCCCCATGACGACAGCTCAGCCGCGGTCTTCGGATAGAGCCGTTCCAGCTCGGCATGGTCGCGCGGCAGGGCGGCGCGCAGATTCTCGATGGCCCGCGAATCGCCGATGGTCAGTCCGTCGTAGAGCAGGTCGATGATTGTCGCGACGCGTTGCCGCAGCGTGGCGCCGGTGTCGTGGTGGCTCAGCATGCCCGCGCGGCGCTCGGCGGTGCGGCGCAGGACCGCGGCCCAGAAGCCGTCGATATCGCCGAACTGGTACTTCACCGCACCCCAGGTGGCGCCGATCTCCTTGGCGATCCGATTGGCCGATACCGCGCCCGGGTCCCCGGTGTCCAGCGCCTTGCGCGCGGCTTCCAACATGCTTTCCCGCGTGGCATCGCCGCGCCTGTTGGTTCGGCGTGCGGCGGTCATCTGGCAGAGATTACCCCAGTTTCACAGAACCCTCTTCCAAAGTTTCACAGAACCTCCTACGATTCGCACCATGGCCAAACCCCAGTTGCCGATGAAACCGACGGGATGGTTCCAGGTCGCCTGGTCCGACCAGGTCAGCGTGGGCGCGGTGCACGCCATGAAGTACTTCGGCGAGGAGATGGTCGCCTGGCGCGCCGAATCCGGGGCCGTCACCGTCATGAACGCCTACTGCGAGCACCTCGGCGCGCACCTCGGCTTCGGCGGTCACGTCGTCGGCGAGACGATCCAGTGCCCGTTCCACGGCTGGCAGTGGAACGCCGCCGGCCACAACGTCTGCATCCCGTACCAGGACCGGCCCAACCGCGGCCGCCGGATTCGCACCTACCCCGTCACCGAGCGCAACGAGGCCATCTACATCTGGCACGACGCCGAAGGCCGGGAGCCGTTCTTCGAAGCGCCCGACGTCTTCGCCTCGTTCAACGACGGCAGCACCGCCGCCGACTACTACCCGCAGCAGCGGCTGTTCCGCGAAACGCTGGAACTGCATCCGCAGTACGTGCTGGAGAACGGCGTCGACTTCGCGCACTTCAAGTTCGTGCACCAGACGCCGATCGTGCCGGTGTTCACCCGGCACGACTTCGCCGCGCCCATCTCCTACGTCGACTTCACCATCACCTTCGAGGGCAGCGACCAGCAGTCGATCGACGAGGTGCGCAGCGGCGTCGAGGCCATCAACGGCGGTTTGGGCATCGCAGTCACCAAGAGCTGGGGCATGATCGACAACCGCACGATCTCGGCCGTCACACCCGTCGACGAGTCCACCTCCGACGTGCGGTTCATGGTCTACATCGGCCGGACGCCCTGGAACGCCGAGCGGGCCACCGCGTTCGGCGACGAGGTGATCCGGCAGTTCACCCAGGACATCCACATCTGGTCACACCAGCGCTACTCCGATCCGCCGGCGCTGGCCACCGCCGAATACGAGGGCTTCACCGCAATCCGCAAGTGGGCCATGCAGTTTTATCCCGATCAGAAGGGCTGAGCCAGATGTCCAAGATTCGTGTCTTCCAGGTGGCGACCGGCAACGTCGGCACCGAGATGATCAAGCGCATCGACAAGCGCGACGGCCTCGAATTGGTCGGATTACATTGCTACACAACCGAAAAGGTGGGACGCGATGCCGGCGAGATCGCCGGGATCGGACCGATCGGCGTCGTCGCCACAGGGTCGGTCGATGACATCATCGCCGCGCGTCCCGACGTCCTCACCTTCCACGGCGTCTTCCCCGACGAGGACCTGTACGTGAAAGTCCTTGAGGCCGGGATCAATATCGTCACCACAGCGGACTGGATCACCGGCTGGCACCGCGACACCAACCACCCGCACCCCTCCGGCAAGCCGGTGTCGCAGCTGCTGGCCGAGGCGTGCGCCAAGGGCGGGTCGACGTTCTACGGCACCGGCATGAACCCCGGCGTCAATCAGATTCTGGGTGTGGTGTGCTCTGCCGACGTCGCCGAGATCGAGAACGTCACCACCATCGAGTCCGTCGACGTGTCCTGCCACCACAGCAAGGACACCTGGATCGAGGTGGGATATGGCCTTCCCGTTGATGATCCGTCGATCCCGGCCAAGCTGGAGAAGTACACCCGGGTGTTCGCCGACAGTGTGCTGATGATGGCCGACTGCTTCGGCCTCGAGCTCGACGAGGTGAAGTTCAGTGCTGAGCTCGGCGCCTGCACCAAGGATGTCGACCTGGGCTGGTACACGCTGCCCAAAGGATCGTTGGGCGGCAACTACATCAAGTACCAGGGCATGGTCGACGGCGTGCCGCGCATCGAGACCCATCTCGAATGGCAGATGACGCCGCACACCGAACCGAACTGGAACATCAAGGGCTGCTACATCACTCAGATCAAGGGCGACCCGTGCGTCTATAACAAGCACATGATCTACCCGAAACCCGGTGTGGACCTGTCGAATCCGGAGTCCTTCGCCTCGATCGGGATGACGGTCACCGGGCTACCCGCACTCAACGTCATCGCCTCGGTGGTCAAGGCACCGCCCGGACTGCTCACGAGCGCCGACGTGCCACTGCGTGGATTCGCCGGCCGCTTCAACATCTAAAAAAGCCCCGCCACACGAAATGTGTGACGGGGCTTTCCCATAACTCAACTCAGCCGAGCACCAGGCTGTCACCGTCGGCGCTGAGGCTGACCGGCACGACGTCGCCGTCGTGCACCTCGCCGGCCAGCAGCTTCCTGGCCAACTGGTCGCCGATGGCCTGCTGCACCAGGCGGCGCAGCGGACGGGCGCCGTACAGCGGGTCGAAGCCGCGGTCACCCAGCCACTTCTTGGCCTCCAGCGACACCTCGAGCGTCAACCGCCGCTGCGCCAGCCGCTTCTGCAGCTGAGCCAGCTGGATGTCGACGATCCGCACCAGCTCCTCGGGCTTGAGCGCCTCGAAGATGATGACGTCGTCCAGGCGGTTGATGAACTCGGGCTTGAACCGCGAGCGCACCGCCGCCATCACCTGCTCCTCGGTGCCCCCCGCGCCCAGGTTGGACGTGAGGATGAGGATGGTGTTGCGGAAGTCGACCGTGCGGCCCTGACCGTCGGTCAACCGGCCGTCGTCGAGCACCTGCAGCAGGATGTCGAACACGTCCGGGTGCGCCTTCTCGATCTCATCGAACAGCACCACCGAATACGGCCGGCGGCGTACCGCCTCGGTCAGCTGGCCACCGGCGTCGTATCCGACGTAGCCCGGAGGGGCACCGACGAGCCGAGCCACGGCGTGCTTCTCGCTGTACTCGCTCATGTCGATGCGGATCATGGCGCGCTCGTCGTCGAAGAGGAACTCCGCCAGCGCCTTGGCCAGCTCGGTCTTTCCGACACCGGTCGGGCCCAGGAACATGAACGAGCCCGTCGGCCGGTTGGGATCGGCGACCCCCGCCCGGCTGCGACGCACCGCGTCGGAGACGGCCTGGACGGCGAGCTCCTGACCGATCACCCGGTTCCCCAGCTCGGTCTCCATGCGCAGCAGCTTGGCGGTCTCGCCTTCCATCATCCGACCGGCCGGGATGCCGGTCCACGCCGACACCACATCAGCGATGTCGTCGGGGCTGACCTCCTCCTTGAGCATGACGTTCTCGCGGGCCTCGGCGACCGGCAACGCGGCGTCGAGCTGCTTCTCGAGCTGTGGGATCCGGCCGTACCGAAGCTCGGCGGCCTTGGCCAGGTCGCCGTCGCGCTCGGCCCGGTCAGCCGCACCGCGCAGGTCTTCCAGCTGTTCCTTGAGCTCGCGGACGATGTCGATGGCGTTCTTCTCGTTCTGCCACCGGGTGGTCAGCTCGGCCAGCTTCTCCTTGTAGTCGGCCAGCTCCGAACGCAGCTTCTCCAGCCGTTCCTTGGAGGCGTCGTCCTCTTCCTTGGACAGCGCCATCTCCTCGATCTCGAGGCGACGGACCAGCCGCTCCACCTCGTCGATCTCGACGGGCCGAGAGTCGATCTCCATGCGCAACCGCGACGCGGCCTCGTCGACGAGGTCGATGGCCTTGTCCGGCAGGAACCGGCTGGTGATGTAGCGGTCCGACAACGTGGCCGCCGCGACCAGCGCGGAGTCGGTGATGCGCACGCCGTGGTGCACCTCGTAGCGCTCCTTGAGGCCGCGGAGGATGCCGACGGTGTCGTCGACCGACGGCTCGCCGACCAGCACCTGCTGGAACCGGCGCTCCAGGGCGGCGTCCTTCTCGATGTACTTGCGGTACTCATCGAGCGTGGTCGCGCCGACCAGCCGCAGCTCGCCGCGGGCCAGCATCGGCTTGATCATGTTGCCGGCGTCCATCGCGGACTCACCGGTCGCGCCGGCACCCACGATGGTGTGCAACTCGTCGATGAAGGTGATGACCTGCCCCGCCGAGTTCTTGATGTCGTCGAGCACGGCCTTGAGCCGCTCCTCGAATTCACCGCGGTACTTGGCGCCGGCCACCATGGACCCGAGGTCCAGGGAGACGACGGTCTTGTCGCGCAGGCTCTCCGGCACGTCGCCGGCGATGATGCGCTGGGCCAGGCCCTCGACGATCGCGGTCTTACCGACGCCGGGCTCACCGATCAACACCGGGTTGTTCTTGGTGCGCCGGCTCAGGACCTGGACCACGCGACGAATCTCGTTGTCGCGTCCGATGACCGGGTCGAGCTTGCCTTCTCGGGCACGCGCGGTCAGGTCGGTGGAGTACTTCTCCAGCGCCTGGTAGCTGCCCTCGGGATCGGGGCTGGTGACGCGGGCACTGCCGCGGACCTTCACGAACGCGTCGCGCAGCGTCTGCGGCGCGGCGCCGTGGTTGACCAGAATCTTGGCGACGTCGGAGTCGCCGCTGGCCAGGCCGTACAGCAGGTGCTCGGTGGAGACGTATTCGTCGTCCATCTCGGTGGCCAGGTGCTGGGCGGCGGTCAGGGCCGCGACCGACTCACGGGACAATTGCGGCGTCGAGTTGGCGCCACTGGCACTGGGCAGCTGGTCGATCAGCCGCTGAGCCTCGGCCCGGATGGTCGCGGGCTCGACGCCGACGGCCTCCAGCAGGGGTGCGGCAATGCCGTCGTTCTGGGTCAGCAGAGCCATCAACAAGTGCGCCGGACGGATCTCCGGGTTTCCGGCGGCTGTCGCCGCCTGCAACGCTGAGGTCAGCGCCGCCTGAGTCTTCGTGGTCGGGTTGAACGAGTCCACGACACCTCCCTTTCGTCTACAGAAAAATGCTTGTCGCTGATTTCAACGCCGTCAAGGTTGAGTCTGTTCCGCTCAAGTCTAGGAAATTTCCACCAGTTTTCAATACGGCCACAAGACCCTTTCACGACGGCCCGAATGCCTTTCCGCGCGATCCCCGTCCATACTGGTCGCGACACGAAGGGGGCAGTGAATGACTGACTGGGTTTCGGTCCTGACCGAACTGATTCCCCTGGCCCTCGTGATCGCGCTGTCGCCACTGTCGATCATTCCCGCAGTGCTCGTGCTGCAATCACCCCACGCCCGCATCACCGGTCTGACTTTCCTCGCCGGGTGGCTGGTCACCATCGCGGTACTCACCGGCGTGTTCGTCCAACTGTCCGGACTGATGCCCGCGGCCGGCCACCCGTCGACCACGGCGTCGTGGGTGCGCATCGTGATCGGCGCCCTGCTGGTCGCCTTCGGTATCTACCGGTGGGCCACCCGCAAGCACGACGCCCACGAGCCGGCCTGGATGCGCAAGCTGACCACCGTCACTCCGGCACGGGGATTCGTGACCGCGGCGGTACTCGCGGTGGTGAACCCCAAGGTGCTCTTCATGTGCGTCGCGGCCGGCCTGGCGATCAGCACCGACGAACTCCCGCAAGCGGCGACCTGGGCGTCGGTGCTGTATTTCGCGGTGGTGGCAGGCAGTTCGGTCGCCATCCCGGTCCTGACCTACGTCGCCGCCGGTGAACGACTGGACCCGGCCATGGCCCGTCTCGGCGCCTGGCTGCACCGTCAGCACGCCGTGCTGGTCGCCGGAATCCTGATCATCATCGGACTCCTCGTGGCATACAAGGGTCTCAGCCACCTCTAGGACTACCGTCTAAGCATGTCCGAATCCGGCTTCGGCGATTTCGAGTTCGAACGAAAGTTCCTCGTCCGCGACCTGCCCGCTGTCACCGCGTCCGACCCGACCCCTGCCCTGATCGTGCAGGCATACCTGTTCGCGTCCGACGGCTACGCCGTCCGCGTGCGCGTCCAGGGGCCCGCCCCCGCCGATCTGAGCAATGCGGCGATCGACCTCATCGAAGCCATCAGTGAGGACTCGATCGGCACCATGACCGCCAAGGGCCCGGCCGCGGGCGGCACCCGCTACGAGGCCGAGCGCGAACTCGATCCGCTGGTGGCCGGCGAAATCGTCCGTCGCGCCGACCATGTCGTCACCAAGGTGCGGTACTCGGTGTGGCTGGGCGAGGACGGCTGGATCATCGACCGATTCCTGAACGGCAATGCCCCGCTGCTGTTGGCCGAGGTCGAGCGCGGCGGACCGGTGGTCGACCTGGCCATCCCGACGTTCTGCGTCACCGAAGTGTCCGAGGACGACCGGTTCCGGAACGAATACCTGGCGCACCAGCCGTACGGCACGTGGGCCGACGCGCACCGGCGCGAACTCGACCTGCTGGGCCCTACCTTCGTCAGCACGTTGGGGCAGAACCACTTCGACACCACCTCGCCGATGCCTGATGGGGCTTGACGACCGCGACGCCCTGATGACGGTGCGCGCCGCGGTCGACCCCGCGCACGGCGGGGACGACGTGATCGGCCGCTTCTACAACCGGTGGTTCGCCAGCGACCTGTCGGCGCGCGACCTGTTCCCCCCGGAGCTGGCCACGCAGCGCACCGCCTTCAGCCAGGCGCTGTTCTGGGTGCTCGGTGAGTTCATCGAGCAGCGCGCCGAGGAACCGGTCGCGTTCCTGGCGCAGCTCGGCCGGGATCACCGTAAATACGGTGTCGGGCAACAGCATTACGCGGCGCTGCACGACGCACTGCTGGCCACTCTGCGCGACGAGCTCGGCGCGAGCTGGGATGCTCGGGTCGCCGAGGCCACCACGCACGCCGTGGATCTGATCGTCGGGGTCATGCGCGGCGCCGCCGATTCCGAACAGACCCCGCCCTACGTCGACGGCACCGTCGTCGAGCATCTGCGCGTCACCCGCGACGTGTCGGTGGTGCGGCTGCAACTGGACCAGGCCCTGTCGTATCACGCCGGCCAGTACGTCGCGGTGCAGGTGCCGCAGTGGCCGCGGCGCTGGCGGCACCTGAGTCCGTCGATGCCGTCCGATGCCAGTGGTGCCATCGAGTTCCACATCCGGTCAGTGAGCGGCGGCATGGTGAGCACCGCGATCGTCAACCAGACCGCACCCGGTGACCGCTGGCGACTGTCCAATCCCCATGGCGGCATGCATGTTTCGCGCTCCGACGGCGATGTGCTCATGGTTGCCGGCAGCACCGGCCTGGCCCCACTGCGCGCGCTGCTGATGAACCTGTGCCGCGAGGCCGAGAACCCGCGCGTGCACCTGTTCTTCGGCGGCCGCTACCCCTGCGACCTCTACGACCTGCGCACGCTGTGGGAGATCGCCGCCACCAATCCGTGGCTGTCGGTCACGCCGGTGTCCGAATACACCAGTGACCCACCGTGGGCCGACGATTACCCCGACGTACAGCCGCCGCGCGGACTGCACGTCCGGCAGACAGGGCTGCTGCCCGACGTGGTGACCAGCTACGGCAGCTGGGGCGACCGGCAGATCCTGCTGTGCGGCGGCCCGCAGATGGTCACCGCGACCAAAGCCGCCCTGATCGCCAAAGGCGCACCACCAGAACGCATTCAGCACGATCCGTTGGCCCACTGACGCTGGAGGAACCGATGGCCGAACTCGACACCGTCGTACTGAGCGACTCCGAGTCCACGATGACGGCGACGTTCGTCCCCGCCGCCGGCATGATCGGCACGTCGTTTTCCGATGGCGATGTCGAGTTCCTCGGCCAGCGGCGCGGCCTGGCTGCCTACCTGACCAACGCCAAGACCATGGGCATCCCGCTGCTGTATCCGTGGGCGAATCGGTTGGGCGCCACCACCTATGACGTCGACGGCGCGGTCGTCACGTTGACGCCCGGCTCCGGCGGCGTACGCGTCGACGCCCATGGCTCACCCATGCACGGCGTCCTGGCCGCCTACCCGGGCTGGGTGATCACCGAGCAGTCGCCGAACTCAGTAACTGCCGCAGTCGATTTCAACCGGCCGGGCCTGCTGGCGTCGTTCCCGTTCCCGCATGTGCTGACGCAACGCGTCACGTTGGTGGGCCGCAGGTTGGCGGTCGAGACCACCGTCCGGCCGTCCACGTCCGCGGCGGTTCCGCTGTGCTTCGGCTATCACCCGTACCTGACCATTCCCGGCGTGCCTCGGCAAGATTGGGTGCTGGAGACGCCCGCAATGCGGCACCTGCCGACCGATGATCGCGGGTTGCCTTCCGGCGTGGTTGAGGCTTGGCCGGCGAGTTCCGCGCCGCTCGGCGACACCGCCTACGACGACGGTTTCGACCAGGTGCCCGACGGCGCGCAATTCATTCTGAGCGGCGGCGACCACCGGATCACGGTGACGTTCGAAACCGGCTACCCCGCCGCGCAACTGTTCGCGCCGCCCGGCGACGCGCTGGTGGCCATCGAGCCCATGGCCGCGCCCACCGATGCGCTGCGTCGCGGCGGTTATCGCGTCGCGTCCCCGGGCCGACCAGCGGTGGCGCGCTTCTCCATCTCGGTCAACTGAGTTCCGAAATGTTCGCCGGTGCCGCACACTTTCTGACGTGACTACGCAAGACCGCCTCGACAGGTGGGAACATCGGGCCGAATGGCCGCTCGCCGCGGTTGCCGCGGTGTTCCTGGCCGCGTACAGCGTGGAGGTCCTCGCTCAGCCGCACGGACTGGTCGCGCGGCTCGTGACGTTGGCGACCCTATTGGCGTGGGCGGTGTTCACCGCCGACTACGCGGCGCGGCTGTACCTCGCGCCCGACCGTAAGCAGTGGTTCTTCCGGCATCTGGTGGACCTGGCCATCGTGCTGCTGCCGCTGCTGCGGCCGCTTCGACTGCTGCGCCTGGTCGTCCTGGTCGGTGCCCTGCAGAAAGCCCTCGGCAGCGCCATCCGGGGCAAGGTGATCATCTACACCATCTCCGGTGCCGTGCTGCTCGTGTACGTCGGGGCGCTGGCGGTATACGAAGCCGAACGCAGCGCACCGGACGCCCACATCACCAGCTTCGGACTCGCGGTGTGGTGGGCGATGACCACGATCACCACCGTCGGCTACGGCGATATGTATCCCGTCACCACCACCGGCCGAGTCATGGCCAGCCTCATGATGATTGGCGGCATCAGCCTGGTCGGTTCGATCACCGCGACCATCGCATCGTGGATCGTGCAGACCGTGTCGGACGACGACCAGAAACAAGACGCCGTGACAGCAGCGCACATCGAAGACCTTCGGGGCGAAATTGCCCAACTGCGGGATTTGTTGCGCGACAGGGTGGCTGACTGAACGCCTAGCCCCGCTGCGAACTACCGCCCCGCCGCGGCTGCCACAGCACCAATGCGGTGCTGGGCTTGCGGACGCGTTCGAGTTCGGCGGTCACCTCGGCGAGCCGGGACTGCAGCGCCTCGACCTGATTGGTCAGTTCGATGATGCGCTTGATGCCGGCCAGGTTGACGCCCTCGTCCTGGGACAGGCGCTGCACCTCGCGCAGCAGGTCGACGTCGTGCTGCGAGTACCGCCGCCCGCCGCCCGAGGTGCGCTCGGGGCTGACCAGGCCGAGCCGGTCGTATGTACGCAGCGTCTGCGCGTGCATACCGGCCAGCTCGGCGGCCACCGAAATCAGGAAGGTGCGGGCTTCCTCGGCCTTGCGCCGGGCGCTCATAGCGACCCGGCCCATCCTGCCCGTGGATCAAATCCACTGGCCCGCTCCGCCTTTGCGTACGTCTCGAGCGCCTCGGCCGCTTCACCTTCGAGGTTCGGCGGCACGGCCACCTTCACGGTCACCAGCAGGTCGCCATGACCAGCGTCGGTGCCGCGCTTGGGCACACCGCGCCCACGCACCCGCAGGATGCGTCCATCGGAGGTCCCCTTCGGCACCCGAACACCGACCTTACCTTCCAGCGTCGGCACGGAAAGCGTTGTCCCCAAAGCCAACTCGTGGAAGCTCACCGGAACGGTGACGGTCAGGTCGTCGCCGTCGCGCCCGAACACCTTGTCGGGCCGGACGTGCACGGTGACGTACAGGTCGCCCGAGGGCGCCCCGCGAAGACCCGCCTCACCTTGGCCGGCGAGCCGGATGCGCTGACCGTCGGTCACGCCCGGCGGGATGCGCACGTTGATGGTGCGCGTCCGAGTCGAGACGCCGGTGCCTTTGCACTCGTCACACGGGTGCTCAATGATCGAGCCGGTGCCGCGACAATCGGTGCACGGCTCCGAGAAGCCGAACGCGCCCTGGTTGCGGTTGATGACGCCCGCGCCGTTGCAGTTCGGGCACACCTTCGGGCTGGTGCCCGGACGCGCGCCGCTGCCGTGGCAGTTGGTGCATGGTGCCGGGCTGGTCAGGCGCAGCGGCATCGCCACGCCCTTGGTCGCTTCCAGGAAGCTCAGCTCGGTTTCGGTTTCCAGGTCGTTGCCGCGGCGCGGACGGCTGGGACGCGGCTGCTGCGCACCCCGGCCGAACAGGCCGCCGAACAGGTCACCGATGTTGGCGCCGCCGGTCTGCCCCGCCTGGTCGAACAGGTCGCCCAGGTTGAAGTCCGACGTCTCGCCGCCGAAACCTCCGAAGCCGCCACCGCCACCGCCGCCACCGAAGCGGCGGCCGAATCCACCGTTGGCGAAAAGCCGCCGGGTTTCGTCGTATTCGGCACGCTTGGCGTCGTCGGTCAGAACTTCCTTGGCTTCGGTCGCCGCTTTGTAGCGATCCTCGGCTGCCGGGTTGTTCGGGTTGCGGTCCGGATGGTTGTCGGCCAGCACCTTGCGCGCGGCGCGCTTGATCTCATCCTTCGTGGCGTCAGAGGTGACGCCGAGTTCCTTGTAGAAGTCCTTCTCGACCCATTCCCGTTGAGCCATGTCGCGTCACCTCCTCAGCGTCGCTCGGTTATTCGTTTGATTGTGGTTTCTGTTCAGTCGCAGCGGTGGCATTGGCGGGCGTGTCGGGCGCATCAGCTGCGGGTTCGGCGTCGACGACACCGACCATCGCGTGCCGCAGCACCTGCTCACCGAGCTTGTAACCGCGACGCATGACAGTGCCCAACACCGGGTTGGAGCCGTCGCCCTCGTGCTGAACGGCCTCGTGCAGCGACGGGTCGAACTCGTCGCCCTCGGCGCCGAACGCCGAGAGACCGAGGCTGTCGAGCGCGCCGGAAAGCTTGTCCGCCACTGACTTCAGCGGCCCGGACTCCAGATCTCCGTGGGCGCGAGCCCGCTCGAGATCGTCGAGCACCGGCAAGAACTGCTGCACGACAATGCCTTTGGCCCGTTCGGCCGCGGCCTGCTCCTGACGGATCGCCCGCTTGCGGTAGTTGTCGTACTCAGCCTTGAGTCGCTGCAGGTCTGCCTTGAGCTCTGCGGCTTCGTCGGACACCGGAGCCTCGGCTTCCTCAGCGGAGGCCGGGGCCTCCGGCGTCGACCCCTCAGGGGCCGACGCCGGAGCGCCCTCACGCTTTTCGCCGGTTTCCGGATCGATGCGCCGCTTGTCGGTGATGGTCACCGGCTCGTGCGAATCGTCTTGGCTCACTTGTGCTCCTGATCGTCCTCGACGACCTCGGCGTCCACGACGTTGTCGTCGGCAGCGGCGGCACCGGGAGCGCCAGCGCCCGCACCGGCGGCCTGCTCAGCCTGGGTGGCCTCGTAGATCGCCTGGCCCAGGGCCTGGCTCTCGACGCCCAGCTTCTCCATGGCCGTCTTGATGGCGGCGATGTCGGTGCCGGCGAGCGCGGTCTTGGCCTCGGCGATGGCACCGTCGACCTTGGTCAAGGTGTCCTCGGGAACCTTCGAGCCGCCCTCGGCTTCGCGCTGGTCCTTGACGAACTTCTCCGTCTGGTAGACGAGCGACTCGGCCTGGTTGCGGACGTCAGCCTCTTCGCGACGCTTCTTGTCCTCTTCGGCGTGCGCCTCGGCGTCCTTGATCATCCGGTCGATCTCGTCCTGCGACAGGCCCGAGCCTTCCTGGATCTTGATCGTGTTTTCCTTGCCCGTGCCCTTGTCCTTGGCGGTCACGTGCACGATGCCGTTGACGTCGATGTCGAAGGTGACCTCGATCTGCGGCACGCCACGCGGGGCCGGCGGGATGCCGGTCAGCTCGAAGCTGCCGAGCAGCTTGTTGTGCGCGGCGATCTCACGCTCACCCTGGAAGACCTGAATCTGCACCGACGGCTGGTTGTCATCGGCCGTGGTGAAGGTCTCGGACCGCTTGGTCGGGATGGTGGTGTTGCGCTCGATCAGCTTGGTCATCACGCCACCCTTGGTTTCGATACCGAGGGACAGCGGGGTGACGTCAAGCAGCAGAACGTCTTTCACCTCACCCTTGAGCACACCGGCCTGCAGGGCGGCACCGACGGCCACGACCTCGTCCGGGTTGACGCCCTTGTTGGGCTCCTTGCCACCGGTCAGTTCCTTGACCAGTTCGGTGACGGCGGGCATACGGGTCGAGCCACCGACGAGGACCACGTGGTCGATGTCGGAGACCGAGATGCCGGCGTCCTTGATGACGGACTGGAACGGCTGGCGGGTCCGGTCGAGCAGGTCCTGCGTGATGCGCTGGAACTCGGCACGGGTCAGCTGCTCGTCGAGGAACAGCGGGTTCTTGTCGGCGTCGACGGTGATGTAGGGCAGGTTGATCGAGGTGCTCTGGCTCGAGCTCAGTTCGATCTTGGCCTTCTCCGCAGCCTCACGCAGACGCTGCATCGCCATCTTGTCCTTGGTCAGGTCAATGCCACTGGTGGCCTTGAACTTGTCGACCAGCCACTGCACGATGCGCTCGTCCCAGTCGTCACCACCGAGGTGGTTGTCACCGGAGGTCGCCTTGACCTCGACGACGCCCTCGCCGATTTCCAGCAGCGAGACGTCGAAGGTGCCACCACCGAGGTCGAAGACCAGGATGGTCTGTTCCTTCTCGCCCTTGTCCAGGCCGTAGGCCAGGGCGGCCGCAGTCGGCTCGTTGACGATGCGCAGCACGTTGAGGCCGGCGATCTGGCCGGCTTCTTTGGTGGCCTGACGCTGAGCGTCGTTGAAGTAGGCCGGGACAGTGATCACGGCGTCGGTGATGTCCTCACCGAGGTACGCCTCCGCGTCACGCTTCAGCTTCTGCAGCGTGCGCGCGCTGATCTCCTGCGAGGTGTAGTTCTTGCCGTCGATCTCGACGGTCCAGTCAGTGCCGATATGACGCTTGACCGAACGGATCGTCCGGTCGACGTTGGTCACTGCCTGGTTCTTCGCGGGCTGGCCGACCAGCACCTCGCCGTTACGCGCGAACGCGACGACCGACGGGGTGGTCCGGGAGCCCTCAGAGTTGGCTACGACGACGGGATCGCCGCCCTCCAGCACCGAGACGCAAGAGTTGGTGGTCCCGAGGTCGATACCGACCGCACGAGCCATAGTGATGCCTCCTGATAGACATTGTTGGGTGATCTGAGCGAACTGCGCTCAAGCTTGCTATCGGACGGGGCCGTCTGTCAAGCCGAACTTGAGCCTGGTGCACTCAACTTGTTGTCGGTGAGTCCAACAGGGGCACTTCCCGATCTATTCCCGATTCCCCAAAAATGTCTATCCGGCGCTACCCGCGCAGGTCAGGCACCTCCCGCAGCGACCATCGCCCGCACAGACTCCGGCAACTCCGCCGTCGACCACTCCGCCCGCTGCGGTGCGCCGTAGGTGACAGAGAACGGCACGATGCCGGCCCAGGCGGTGGTTTCCTCGTCCGGTTCGTCGACGGGGCCGCCGTTGACCTTGTACACCCAGTCGCCGTCGACGATCGGCAGGGAGATGACATTGGTCGCCGCGATCTCCTTGGGCAACATCGCACGTACCTCCGCAGTGCGTCCGGGGATCAGCAGCTCACTGAACCGCTCGAGCAGGGCTTCTCGATCCTCGCGGCCGGCGGGTTCCGCCTCGCCGTACAGCACCGCCGAGCGATAGTGCACCGAGGAGTCAAAGGTGCTGTGCGCCACCACAAGTGCATCCATGGCCGTGACACAGAAGGCGACCTGCGCGCCCTTGCCCTTGACGCCCAGCGCACCCGCGCCAGTCGAACCGTGAATGAGAATCCGGTCCTCGTGACGGACGTACAGCGTCGGCACGGCGAGCGGTCTGACCTTGCCGTTCGGACGGGCCACTGCGCCGACGTTCAGCACGCCCCACCACTGTTCGTCGAGGAACTCTTCGAGAGCGGCGCGGGCCGTGGACTGCCGACCGTACTTGCGGGTGAGCTTTTCCATGATTCAAGATCACCATGATTGCGGACTGGTTGGAATAGCCGGAAACGCAATTTTCGAGAGGCCACTATTCTGGCGGGATGGCCCGCCACACCCGGGCGGTGCATCTGCCGCTCGACACCACCGACCTGAGCGCCAGAGCGATCGCGAGTCAGCTGGTGGCTCTGATCGCCGCCGGACAGGTCGGCGACGGGGACTGGCTCCCGTCGACCCGTGCATTTGCCCACGAGCTCGGGGCCTCACGAACCATGGTCGCTGCCGCCTACGACGAGCTGGTCGCTGCCGGATTCCTCGAAGGTGTGCCCGGCGCCGGAACTCGGACGACGGCCGGCGCCACGGCGGCCGCCAGGGCCGGACTATCCAGCCGCGCGCCGCGCCTCGACGAGAACGTCGTGCCGGCACCTCCTACCCCGGCGCACCAGACCGACTCCGTTGTTGACCTGCGCCCCGGCTCCCCGGATACCGGGCTCATCGACATGCGGGCCTGGACCCGCGCGTGGCGGACGGCGGCTTCGTCCCAGCCCACGACGCTGTCTCCGTGGCAGGGCGCCGACGACGCCTTCACCGCCGCCATGTCCCACCATCTCCGGATCAGCCGCGGCATCGATACCGACACGGTTTTCGACGTTCCCGGGTCGACTGCCGCGTTTCAGACACTGGCCGCTGTGAGCGGCCTGAACCGCTGCTATCTCGAATCGCCCTGCTACCCCGCCGCGGCCGAGGAATTCACCCGCGCCGGTCTGCACCCGATCTTCGTACCCGTCGACCACGACGGGCTGTGCGTCGACGAACTCGGCGACGAGGCCGGCATCGTCTACACGACACCGGCACACCAGTACCCGCTCGGGCACCGGCTCTCGGTGAATCGACGCGCCAAGTTGGTCGCGTGGGCCAAGCGGACCGGGTCGATCGTCATCGAAGACGACTACGACGGCGAGTTTCGCTACGGCGTTGCCCCCTTGCCCGCAATCCGGTCGATACCGGGCGCAGGGGAACACGTCGCCTACGTCGGCACCGCGTCGAAAATCCTCGCGCCGAGTCTGGGCGCCGCCTGGTTGGTGCCGCCACTGCCCCTGCGCGACGCGGTTCAGACCTACCTCCGCGACCACCGGATCGCGGTATCCGCCATCACGCGCGGCGCCCTCACGGAGTTGATCACCGCCGGCGAACTGCAACGACACCTCGCCCGGGCCGGCCGCGAATACCGTTGCCGCCGAGACATTTTGATCACCGAACTCGAAGCACGCTGCCCGCACCTTGAGGTGCTCGGCGTTCAGGCTGGTCTGCATGTCGCCATCCTGCTGCCGCGTGACCGTCGCGACCGCGACGTGGCCGAACGCCTGAAGGCCGACGGCCTCCTCGTCGCGCCGCTGTCAGACTTTCCCCAGCGGGCCGACTCCGTGATCAATGGCCTCGCGGTCGGCTTCGCGCAGATCGACCGATCGACTGCGAAGCGCTTTGCTGATTCCGTCGCCGCGGCGCTCAACTAGGGCGCACCATGGGCAGATGAATGCCGAACTGAGCACGGCAGTCGACGAGATTGCCCCCGATATCTACCGGCTATCCACCTGGATTCCTGGCATCACCGAGAACGGCTTCACGTTCAACCAATTCCTCCTGACCGGCGACGAGCCATTCCTCTTCCATTGCGGCCAACGGCAGCTGTTCCCGATGGTGTCGCAGGCGATCAGCCAGGTCATCCCACTACCCAAGCTGCGCTGGATCTCGTTCGGACATCTGGAGGCCGACGAGTGCGGCGCGATGAACCTGCTGCTGGCCGCCGCCCCGCACGCCGAGGTTGTGCACGGCGGTCTCGCGTTGATGCTGTCACTGGTCGACATGTGCGACCGCCCACCCGTCGCCGCCCCTGTTGACACGCTGGATATCGGCGGACACCGGCTGCGATTCATCGCCACCCCGCACGTTCCCCACAATTGGGAAGCGGGCCTGTGGTTCGACGAGACCACTTCTACCCTGCTCGCCGGCGACCTCCTGACCCACACCGGCCGATGCCCGGCGTTGACCGAATCCGATTGCGTGGCACCGGCCTTGGAGGCCGAATCCATCTTCCACGCCACCGGCCTCACGACGAACCTAGCGCCAACACTCGAGCAGCTCGCCGCCCTGAATCCGTCGACCCTGGCCCTCATGCACGGCTCGTCCTATACCGGCGACGGCGCCGCCCAATTGCGAGCGCTCGCCGAGGGCTACGCCCAAATGGCAGCCACCGCCTAGAACGGCGCCGGTTCATCCCATTCCTCTGCGGCTAAGGCCATTTCGAGTTCACGACACCGGCGCCATTCCTCGGAGGCGATGCGTTCTTCGTTGACCATCCGGGCTTCGTTCGCCCATTGTTGGCGTTCCTGGGCTCGGGTGCGATTGCGTTTGGGCATGCAGTATCCCCGTCCCGGTTTGCGCACCGGCTCCCCAGTGATTTCGGGAGTTCCGGTCGGCTTGCCGAGTTGCGGGTACCAGTGCGCACCGTCAGGTTTGGTGACGTAGGTGTGCCCGGTGGGCGCGGTCCACACCACGGTCCCGTCCGGGAACTGGTGATCGGTCCAACCGTGGAACGTTTTGAGCAAGTGGTGAAATCGGCACAGGCACTTGAGGTTTGACGGATGCGTCGGCCCGGCTGGGTAGGGCACGGTGTGGTCGATGTCGCAGGCTTCAGCAGGCCGGTCACAGTCGAGGAAGCGGCACGTCAGGTCGCGGCAGCGCACGAACTCGGCGAGCGTGGCCGACGGCCGGTACCGCGGTTCGATGACATCCGGCGGGATGCGCACCTGCCGCAGCGTCGCACCTTCGGCGAGTTGGGCCACCTGGTCGGCCGGGATCTGCCCGTACCCGGGCAGGAATCCCGGCGCACCACCGTCGAGGGCGTCGGCGGTGGTGATCACGTGGATCACCGCGCGGGTCCCGACCGTCGGCGCCGGCAGCTCCACCCCGGTGGCGGGGCAGTCGGCGTCGCCGCACTGGCATTGCAGCCGGTCACCCCGGGCCAGGGCGTCGATCGCGGCGGCGCGGCGCTGGTCATGGCTGCGCGGATCATTGCGGCACACACTCTTGGCCAGGTCATCGAGGGCGGCGTCCAGCACGGCGGCGGTCGCCGCATCCACCGTTCCGCAGACGCTGGCGCATCCCGGGCCGGACGCGCGAATGTCGAGGTAGCGGGCCTGCGACGGAGGCCGTGGGGCATGCACCCCCGCCTGGTCGGACGCGGCGATGATCGCGTCGATGCGTTGTTCCACCTTCGGTTTCGACAACCGGCCCCAGGACACGATCTTGGCCGCAAGGTCAGCGTCGACCTGCTGGGCAACGTCGTCGTCGATGATCAGGTCGGTGCGCGAGACGATCATCGCGACCAGCACCGCATCGATCAGGCCTTTGGCATACACCGCCGCCACTTTCGGCAGCCGGGTGCGCAGCATCACCGCCCGGTCCACCTGCGCCTGCGCCCGCTTGCGGGACACCCCGAGAGCGGCGGCGACCTCGACCACCAGCCCGCAATACCCGTCGATCGCCCAATACCGCTTTTCCACATCATCATCAGGCGCCCGCAGCGCCCACAGGTCACCGATCGCGGCCAGGCGACGGGCACCGGCGGCGTTCTCTTCCCGGGTGGCGAGGGTGATCGCGTCGACCGCCGCGGGCGCGGCGTGGGGATCACCATTAGATTCGAACATACGTACTGCTTATCTGCTTAATTGGACCTATGCTGGTCAGCATGGGTACTGCAGAGGGTGGGCCGGTCGGCGGGGTCGACTATCCGCGCACGTTCCAGGAG
>NZ_JXST01000037.1 GCF_000878195.1 Mycolicibacterium llatzerense
GGTGGGGCGGGTGCAGCCGCGGTCGCGGCCGAACAAGGCCAGTCGCTGTCCCAATGATGCGGTGCGTCGGGCGCGGCCCAGGTACAACGGGACGTTGGTGTGTTTGTCGAACACCAGCAGGTAGGGGTGGGCGCCGCGGGCGGCCATCCGGATCAGGTCGGGGATTGGGAGCTTGGAGCCGGTGTGGGTGAGGGCCAGGCCGGCGCCGTGTTCGAGTTCTTGCAGGGTGGTGGTGACCACGACGGTGACGGGGAGACCGTTGTGATCGCCGAGGTTGGTTCCGAGGGCGATGCGGCCCATGGCGGCGAGGGCGTCGTGGTTGCGTTGGTCGGCGCTGCGGGTGTCGTTGTCGATCTGGGCCTGAGTGGGTGTGCCCGACTGGCACGGTGTGGGGTCGGCGGGGTTGCACATGCCGGGGGCGCCGAGTTTGGCCTGGACTGCTTCGAGGGTGGCGCGCGCTTCGGGGTCGAGCCAGCCCTCGACCTTGGACATTCCGTCGGGTTGCTGCTTGCCGATGCGGAAGCTGCGTTTGCGGGCTCGCTCGGCGTCATCGGGTAGTGGCCCGTCCTGGTCGAGCAGGTACAACTGCAGATCGGCGGCGGCTTTGAGTTCTTCGGGGGTTTGGCCTGCGGCGGCGTTGGTGATCAGGGTTGCTTCGCATTGGCTGCTGGTGGTGGTGTCCACCCAGGCGGGCAGGTTCTTGAAGAACGTGTTCATGATCGCGATGTGTTCGGTGCCGATGGCGCCAGCGGCTTGGGCTGCGGCGATGTGTTCGTGTGCCGGTGCCAGCGCCTCGCCGGTGATGGTGGTGCGCGGGCCCAGGTCGGCCATGTCGCGGACCCGTCGCCGGGCGTCCTTTGCGGAGATGTGCAGGCGGATGGTCAGCACGTCGGCCCAGCTCTTGGCGCCGACCTCGCGCGGGGAGGTTTGCGTGTGCAGGCCCGCCAGGAGGGCGTGGTCGGCGACCGGCATACGACGGGCCAGCACTTCCCGGCGTGAGAGCAGCTCGAGTTGGTCAGCGACTGATAGGCCGCTGTAGTCGAACGCGTTGATCTCGGTGACCGCATTCTCCAGCGCCGCGTGAGCGGCGAAGATGGTGGCGCGGTCGGTGGCCATATTCGAACAATAGTTCGAAGTACTGACAAGAAACCGCGGGAAATGTGACGCTAGTTACCTACCGTGACCAGCGCAAACAAAGTGACCAAAGTTTTTGGGCGGTGCGCGGATGGCGGTGGAATTCGCGACCTAAACGGCGGCTCGGCATGCCGTTGGTCTGTGCCCAAGGACTGTCGTGGGTAGGCAGCAGGCGCGCTACGGCGCCCAACCGCGAACGGACTTCAGCACGCCACGCACCGCACTCTCGGTGACCGCGATGGGCGACAGCACCGTCTCGGCGACGCCGACGATGGCCTCGACGCGCGTCACGATCGCCTCCATCCGATCGACGACTCCAAAAATGCGGGGCGCGAGTTCGTCGATCTGTGTGATGGTCTCGTTGAACCGCGACATCGTCGTGTCGAGGTTGTCGGTCAGCCCGCTGAGGGTGGCCAGTGTGCCTTCCATATCGACCAGCAGCGCATCGACCTGGGAGACCGTGACATCCGCGTTCAGCGCTGCCTGCGTGAGCGTCCGGATGCGGCCGCCGACCGGACGGGTCCGCCCATCGCCTTTGTCGACCATGGCTACAGTTTCGCCGCCGCGGCCGCGTCGAGCAACCACACGGTTGCCTCGGTGCCGATTGCGCCGGCCGCTGGAATGTCATCTGCCGCAGCGCCACCGACCGCGGCTGCCACCGCATCGGCCTTCTCGGCGCCGGCCACGACCAACCACACCTGACGGGAGCGACGGACGGCGGGCAGGGTCAGCGTGATCCGTCGCGGCGGCGGCTTGGGGGAGTCGGTGACGGCGACGACATACCGCGCGGTCTCGCGGATCGCGTCGCTGTGCGGGAACAGTGAGTTGACGTGACCCTCGCCGCCCATGCCCATCAGGTGCACGTCGAATTCTGGTGTGGACGCGCCGTTTCCGGACACGGCGGCCAGCTCACCTGCGTAGGCGGCAGCCGCGGCGTCGATGTCGTCACCGAATTTGCCATCGCTCGCGGCCATCGCGTGCACGTTGTCTGCTGGAATGGCAATGGAATCCAGCAGCGCTTCCCGGGCCTGCTTGATGTTCCGGTCGGCATCGTCGGCCGGGACGTAGCGGTCGTCGCCCCAGAACAGGTGCACCTTGGACCACTCGATCGGATGTCCGCCGACATGCTTGAGCAACTTGATGCCGGTACCGCCGCCGGTCAGCACGATGTAGGCCACGCCGCGGGCTTCGATGGCGCCGTTGATGGCCGCAACGAGACGGTCGCCCACTGCAGTCACCAAAGTGTCTGCGTCGGAGTACTTTTCGATGATCTGCTCAGACATAAACGACCTTGTCCAGGCCCTGCAGGGCGCGGTGGTAGATGTCATCGGCGTCCAGCCGGCGCATCTCCTCGGCGAGGCAATCGCGGGCTTCTCGGCGTGCCAATGGAATTCGGGCATCAGGCCGGCCGGTGCGGGTGAGCTTGGCGGTGACGCCCTTCTGCGGCCGACTCAGCGCGATGACCTCGCTGGGCCGTACCAGCTCGACCTTGAGGTCGCCGACCGCCCGAGTTACCTGTCCGTCGATGCAGCTGGCCAGCCAACCCGCCAGGATGTCCAGTGCTGGTTCGTCTTTCAGTCCGGACACCAGCGCCGAGGTGATGGGCTCGTAGGGCGCCTGGTCGAGAGCCGAGGCGAGCAAGGCCCGCCAGTACGTGACTCGGCTCCAGGCGAGGTCGGTGTCGCCGGAGGTGTAGCCGGCCAACCGGCTCTTGATGCAGCTCAGCGGATCGGTTCCGTTGGTGGCGTCGGTGATCCGCCGGATCGCGAGCTTGCCCAGCGGATCGGCCGCAGGCACGGCGGGCGCAATGTCGGGCCACCAGGTCACCACTGGGGTGTCGGGCAGCAGGAACGGCGTGACGACGCTGCTCGCGTGGCCCGCCAGCGGGCCGGAAAGCCGAAGCACCACAACCTCATTGGCGCCGGCATCGCGGCCGACCCGCAGCTGGGCGTCCAGTCTCGCTTCGGTGGCGAGCCGGTCGCCGGGAATGACGACGATAACCCGGCACGGGTGCTCGCGGCTGGCGGTGTTGGCCGCCTCGATCGACTCTTCCAGCATCACCTCGGTGTCCGGGGCGACCACGAGCGTCATCACTCGGCCCAGGGTGATGGCGCCACCCTCTTCGCGCAGCGCGACGATCTTCTTGTTGATGGCACCGGTATTGGTGTCGGGCAGATCGACAATCACTACGGTCGCCTCCATTCGCGGCCCGACCGCTGCAGCATCTCGAATGCCGAATCCGGGCCCCAGGTGCCGGATTCGTAGGCGTCGGGCCTACCCCCGGCCTTGTCCTGCTCGGCCCAGTGCTCCAGCGCGGGATCCAGGATCTTCCAGGACAATTCGACCTCGGCATTGACGGGGAACAGCGAGGGCTCGCCGAGCAGGACGTCGAGGATCAGCCGCTCATACGCTTCGGGAGAGTCCTCCGCGAACGCCGAGCCGTAGGAGAAGTCCATGCTGACGTCACGGACCTCCATGAGGTGGCCCGGCACCTTGGAACCGAACCGCAGTGTGATGCCTTCGTCCGGTTGCACCCGAATGACCAATGCGTTTTGACCGAGCTCGTCGGTCATAGTGGCATCGAACGGCAGGTGCGGCGCCCGCTTGAACACGAGTGCGATCTCGGTGACCCTGCGGCCCAACCGCTTTCCGGTGCGGAGGTAGAACGGCACTCCGGCCCACCGCCGCGTGTCCACCTCGACGGTGATCGCCGCGAAGGTCTCGGTGGTGGAGGTCTTGGAAAAGCCTTCCTCGTCCAGCAGGCCGACGACCTTCTCGCCACCCTGCCACCCCGCCGCGTACTGGCCGCGCGAGGTCGTCTCGTCGAGCGGCTCGGCCAGCCGGGTCGCCGAGAGCACCTTGATCTTCTCGGCCTGCAGCTCGGCAGGGGAGAAGCTCACCGGTTCCTCGAGTGCCGTCAGCGCCAGCAACTGCAACAGATGGTTCTGGATGACGTCCCGGGCCGCCCCGACACCGTCGTAGTAGCCGCCGCGGCCGCCGAGCCCGATGTCTTCGGCCATGGTGATCTGCACACTGTCGACGTAGTGCGAGTTCCACACCGGCTCGAACAGTTCATTGGCGAATCGCAACGCCAAGATGTTCTGGACGGTCTCCTTGCCCAGGTAGTGGTCGATGCGGAACACCGACGACTCCGGGAACACACTGTTCACGACGCCGTTGAGTGCCTCGGCACTGGCCAGATCGTGGCCGAACGGTTTCTCGATGACCACCCGCGACCAGCAGCCGTCGGGCTTGTTGGCCAGGCCCGACTTGGACAGCTGCTCGCACACCTGCGGGAACGCGTTCGGCGGAATCGACAGGTAGAACGCGTGATTGCCCCCGGTGCCGCGTTCTTCGTCGAGCTTGCGCAAGGTGTCGCGCAGTCGCTCGAAAGCGGCGTCGTCGTCGAACGTGCCCTGCACGAACCGGAAGCCCTCGGCCAACCGGTCCCACACCTCCTGGCGGAACGGGGTGCGGGCATGCTGCTTGACCGCGTCGTGTACGACGTTGCCGAAGTCCTCATCGGCCCAATCCCGGCGGGCGAAGCCGATCAAGGCAAAGCTCGGCGGCAGCAACCCCCGGTTGGCCAGGTCGTAGATCGCCGGCATCAGCTTCTTACGGGCGAGATCGCCTGTGACGCCGAAGATCACCACCGCGCACGGGCCGGCGATGCGGGGCATGCGCTTGTCGCGCTTGTCCCGCAGGGGGTTCACCCAATCCGCGGGCCGCCCGCTGCAATCGCTCATTTCAGTGCGTCGAGTTGGCCCTGCACCGCCTCGAGCAATTCGCTCCAGGACTTCTCGAACTTGTCCACGCCTTCGACTTCGAGCACGTTGAACACGTCGTCCAAGTCGATGCCGACGGCCGACAACTCCTCGAACACGGCCTGCGAAGCCGCGGCCGTTCCGGAGATGGTGTCGCCGGTGACCTGACCGTGGTCGGCGACCGCTTCCATGGTCTTCTCCGGCATGGTGTTCACGGTGTCGACGGCCACCAGTTCGGTGACGTACAACGTGTCCGAGTAGTCCGGGTTCTTCACGCCGGTCGACGCCCATAGCGGACGCTGCACCCGGGCACCCTCAGCCTTGAGGTTCGCGAACTGCGGACCGCCGAAGACCTGCTCGTAGGCCGCGTACGCGAGCCGGGCGTTCGCGACGCCGGCCTTGCCACGCAGACCCAGCGCCGAGCCGCCGAGCTTCTCCAGCCGGGCGTCGATCTCGGTGTCCACGCGGGACACGAAGAACGAAGCGACGGAATGGATCTTGGACAGGTCGTGGCCGGCCTCGCGGGCCTTCTCCAGGCCCGTCAGGTAGGCGTCCATCACGGCGCGGTGGCGTTCCACCGAGAAGATCAGGGTGACGTTGACCGAGATGCCCTCGGCGATCACCGCGGTGATGGCGGGCAAGCCCGCCAGCGTCGCCGGAATCTTGATCAGCAGGTTCGGCCGGTCGACGATCTTCCACAGCTCGATGGCCTGCAGGATCGTCTTGTCGGTGTCGTGCGCCAGCCGCGGGTCGACCTCGATGGACACCCGGCCGTCGACGCCGCCGGAGGCCTCGTAGGCCTTGGCCAGCACGTCGCAGGCGTTGCGGACGTCATCGGTGGTCGCGCTGCGGATCACCGCGTCGACATCGGCACCGCGCGAGGCGAGTTCACGCACCTGCTCGTCGTAGGCAGTGCCCGAGGTGAGCGCGGCCTGGAAGATCGACGGGTTGGTGGTGACACCCACAACGCTGCGGGTGTCAATGAGCTGCTGCAGGTTTCCGGTCTGCAGTCGCTCACGGGAAAGGTCGTCGAGCCACACGGAGACACCGGCGGCGCTCAGCGCCGCGAGGTTCGGGTTCTGAGTCATCTGAATGCTCTCTTCTGTCGACTTAGTTATCGAGCGATCGTTCCGCGGCAGCAACCACCGCTTCCGCGGTGAAGCCGAACTCCCGGAACAGGGTCTTGTCGTCGGCCGATGCGCCGTAGTGCTCGATCGAGATGATCTCGCCGGTATCACCGACCAGCTTGTGCCAAGGCTGGGCGATGCCTGCCTCGACCGCAACTCGTGCGGAGACGTCCGGGGGCAGCACTGCGTCCCGGTACTCCTTGGGCTGTGCCTCGAACCACTCCAGGCACGGCATCGACACCACGTAGGCGACGATGTCCTTGTCCGCCAACAGCTTCTGCGCCTCGACGGCCAGCTGCACCTCGGAGCCGGTCGCGATGATGATGACGTCGGCGTCGTCGGCGGGGTTGCCGCCGCCGAGCACGTAACCACCCTTGGCAGCGCCCTCAGCGGAAGTGCCCTCCAGAACGGGAACGCCCTGACGGGTCAGGATGAAACCGGTCGGGTTGTTGCCGTGGGTGCGCTGCAGGATGGTGCGCCAGGTGTACGCGGTCTCGTTCGGGTCGGCGGGACGGACCACCGACAGGTTCGGGATCGCGCGAAGCGCGGCCAGGTGCTCGATCGGCTGGTGCGTCGGGCCGTCTTCACCCAGGCCGATGGAGTCGTGCGTCCAGATGTAGATCGGGTCGATGTTCATCAGCGCGGCCAGGCGCACCGCCGGACGCATGTAGTCGGCGAACTGCAGGAAGGTGCCCGCGAACGGACGTGTCGGGCCGTGCAGCACGATGCCGTTGAGGATCGAGCCCATGGCGTGCTCGCGGATGCCGAAGTGCAGCACCCGGCCGTACCAGTCGGCGGTGTAGTCCTCGGTCGAGATCGACGGCGGGCCGAACGACTTGACCCCGTTGATGGTGGTGTTGTTGCTGCCCGCGAGATCGGCTGAGCCGCCCCACAATTCGGGCAGCTTGGTGGCGACGTCGTTGAGCACCTTGCCGAACGCGGCGCGGGTCGCGACGGCCTTGCTGCCCGGCTCCCAGTACGTCAGGTCGGCGTCCCAGCCCTCGGGCAGTTCGCCGGCGTGCAGCCGGTCCAGCAGCTTCTTGCGCTCGGGTTCCTTGGCGGCCCACGCCTCGAACGCGACCTGCCACTCGTCGTGTGCCTTCTTGCCGCGGGCGACGAGCTCGCGGGTGTGCTCGATGACCTCAGGCTTGACGTCGAAACTCTGGTCCGGGTCGAAGCCGAGCACCTTCTTGGTGGCCGCGACCTCGTCGGCGCCCAGCGCCGAGCCGTGCACGCCACCGGTGTTCATCTTGGTGGGGGCGGGGTAGCCGATGATCGTGCGCACCGAGATGAACGACGGCCGGTCGGTCACGGCACGTGCGGCCGCCAGGGCCTCTTCGATCGCGGTGACGTTCTCGCCGCCGTCGACCTCCTGGACATGCCAGCCGTAGGCGCGGTACCGGGCGCAGGTGTCCTCGGACAGCGCGATGTTGGTGTCGTGCTCGATGGAGATCTTGTTGTTGTCCCACAGCACGATCAGGTTGCCGAGCTGCTGCGTGCCGGCGAGCGACGACGCCTCGCTGGTCACGCCCTCTTCGATATCGCCGTCCGAGGCGATGACGTAGATGAAGTGGTCGAACGGGCTCTCACCCGGCGCGGCGTCCGGATCGAAGAGGCCGCGCTCGTACCGGGCGGCCATCGCCATGCCGACCGACGAGGCCAGGCCCTGGCCCAGCGGGCCGGTGGTGATCTCGACACCCTTGGTGTGGCCGTACTCGGGGTGGCCCGGGGTGAGCGAGCCCCAGGTGCGCAGGGCTTCGATGTCGGCCAATTCGAGGCCGAAGCCGCCCATGTACAGCTGCAGGTACAGCGTCAGGCTGGAATGCCCACAGGACAGGACGAAGCGGTCGCGGCCGATCCAGTGGGTGTCCGACGGGTCATGGCGCATCTGGCGCTGGAACAGGGTGTAGGCCAGCGGGGCCAGGCTCATGGCGGTTCCGGGATGGCCGTTTCCGACCTTCTGCACCGCGTCCGCGGCGAGCACTCGTACGGTATCGACGGCGGCCGAGTCCAGCTCGGTCCAGTCGTCCGGGTGGTGCGGGCGGGTGAGTTCGGAAATCTCTTCGACTGTGGTCACGGGCGCACTCCTACTGAGGGACGTCTCGGGCTCGGCACATCGCAAGCGAGCTGCATGACTACCCTAGTGCGCGCCGCTCGTGCGGTGCAGACCGCTTCACCTTTGGCCTGTCCGCGATTGGGTTTCTGTTCACCTGAAACCACCCTGCGGTGTCGAGCACTCAGGTAGCCGGTCTACCATCGTCTGTAGTAGAGGCTGCGCGGCCGTGACATCCGAGGAGATATCTGCGTGAGCATTCGCGAGCGCCGTTCTGTCCACGGGGCGCACGGTTTCGGTCCCGGAGCTGCGGCGTCTGACGAGTCAGCCACCAAGTCGCCGAACCGGGTTCGGGACACGTTGCTGGCCTACATCGCCCTCACCAAGCCGCGGGTCATCGAACTGCTGCTGGTGACCACGATCCCGGCGATGCTGCTGGCCCACCGCTTCGACTGGGTGGCCAGCCAAGGTCCGATCAAACCGCTGTTGATCCTGAACACCTTGTTCGGCGGCATGCTCGCAGCCGCCGGCGCCAACACCCTGAACTGTGTCGCCGACGCCGATATCGACAAGGTGATGAAGCGCACGGCCCGCCGGCCATTGGCCCGGGCGACGGTACCCACCCGGAACGCGCTGATCTTCGGCCTGGTGCTGACCATCACGTCATTCCTGTGGCTGTGGCGCACCTCGAATTTGCTGTCGGGCCTGCTGGCCCTGGCGACCATCGCCTTCTACGTGTTCGTCTACACGCTGCTGCTGAAGCGCCGCACCTCGCAAAACGTGGTGTGGGGCGGCGCGGCCGGCTGCATGCCGGTGATGATCGGCTGGTCTGCGGTCACCGGCACCATTCAGTGGCCGGCGCTGGTGATGTTCCTGATCATCTTCTTCTGGACGCCGCCGCACACCTGGGCGCTGGCCATGCGCTACAAGGAAGACTACGAGGCAGCCGGGGTACCGATGCTGCCCGTCGTCGCCACCGAGCGCGAGGTCACCAGGCAGATCCTGATCTACACCTGGGCGACCGTCATCACCACGCTCGCCCTGGCGTTCGCCACCGGCTGGCTGTACGCGGGTGTCGCACTCGTCGCCGGCGTGTGGTTCCTGGTCATGGCACACCAGTTGTACTCCGGCGTGAAGCGCGGCGAGCCCGTGAAGCCGCTGCGCCTGTTCCTGCAGTCGAACAACTACCTCGCCGTGGTGTTCTGCGCCCTTGCGGTCGACTCGGCTCTCGCGCTGCCGATGGTGTTCGGCCGCTGACGGACCCGCTAGTTTTGGGGCATGCCCCAACTGGTGAGCCCCGACAACTTCGCCCGCGCCGAATCGGATCTGTACTTCTCCGGCATCGTGAACGACGGAGGCGTCGGTAGCTTTCTTCACCACCGCGAACTGAGCTCGATCGACCACCAGATCGTCATCCGGCAGAACCGCGACACGCTCTACTCGGCAGCGGTGTTCGACCTCGATGCCGGACCCGTCACCGTCACCTTGCCCGACAGCGCGGGCCGCTTCATGTCGCTGCAGGCCATCAGTGAGGACCACTACACGACCCAGGTCGCCTACGCCCCGGCCACGGTGACCCTGACGCGCGAAGCCGTCGGTACCCGCTACGTCGCGGCGGCGATTCGCACGTTGGTCGATCCCAACGATGCTGCCGATCTGGCGGCCGTGCACGCACTGCAGGACGCCATCACCGTCGCGCAGGACGCGCCCGGCAGCTTCGAGGTGCCGCAGTGGGACCCGGTGAGCCAGAAGACGGTGCGCGACGCGCTCGTCACCCTCGCCACCACGCTGCCGGACACCAAGGGCATGTTCGGCACTGCTGCCGACACCGAGCCGGTGCGCCACCTGATCGGGTCGGCCAACGCCTGGGGCGGCAATCCCGAACGTGACGCGTTTTACCTGACCGTCGTACCGGCGCGCAACGACGGCACCACGGTGCACCGGCTCACCGTCAAAGACGTTCCGGTGGAAGGCTTCTGGTCGGTCACCGTCTACAACAAGGACGGCTACTTCACGGCCAACGACCAGAACGCCTACTCGCTGAACAACATCACCGCGGTCAAAGACGCCGACGGCAGCACCACCATCCAGTTCGGCGGCGCCGACGGTCCCAACCTGCTGCCGATCACCCCGGGCTGGAACTACACCGTCCGGCTCTACCGCCCGCGGCCCGAGATCCTCGACGGCGGTTGGACGTTCCCCGCCGCCCAGCCGGTCTAGGGGACCAGCACCACCGAGCCGACGGTCAGACGGGCCTGCAGGTCGGCATGTGAGCGGGCGGCGTCGGCCAGCGGGTAACGTTGGCTGACCGTCACGTTGAGGGTGCCATCGGAGATGGCCTGCAGCAGTTCGCCTGCCCGCCAGGAGAACTCGTCGGTGTTGCGGGTGTAGTGCGCGAGCGTCGGCCGGGTCAGGAACAGAGATCCGCCACTGTTCAGGCGCTGTGGATCGATCGGCGGCACCGGGCCGCTGGATGCGCCGAACAATGCCAGGGTGCCCCGCACCGCGAGGCTGGCCAGGCTCGCCTCGAACGTGGAGGCGCCCACTCCGTCGTACACCGCGGCGACGCCGTTGCCGTCGGTGAGTTCGCGGATTTTGGCGCCGAACTCGGCGGGATCGTCGGGATAGTCCAGCACCTCGATGGCGCCGGCCTGCCGCGAGAGCGCAGCCTTGTCGCTGTTGGAGACCGTCGTGATGACGCGCACCGCCATGCTGGTGGCCCACTGGGTCAGGATCAGCCCGACGCCGCCGGCGCCGGCGTGCAGCAGCACCGTGTCGCCCTGCTGCACGGGGTACGTCGACTTGATCAGGTAGTGGGCCGTCATGCCCTTGAGCAGGGCCGCCGCGGCGACTTCGGGCTCCACGCCGTCGGGCACGTAGGCCACGTAATCGGCCGGCGCGACACAGTATTCGGAGTACGTGCCGTCCGCCGCGGCGGTGACCACCCGGTCACCGACGGCCAGCGCTGCCACGTCGTCGCCGACGGCGGCGATGGTGCCGCAGACCTCCTGGCCCGGGATGTAGGGCACCGGACGCGGGTACAACCCGGAGCGGAAGTACGTGTCGATGAAGTTGACGCCGATGGCCTCAGCCTTGATCAGGACCTCACCCGGACCCGGGGTGGGCTCGGGACGTTCGACGAAGGACAGGACTTCCGGACCGCCGAGTTCGGCGACTTCGATGGCGTGCATGCCACCTATCATTCCAACGTGAAACTCGCGCGGCCCGATATCCGTCATCCCCGTGTCGTTTTGGCAGGTTGTCAGGCTCTCGTCGAAGGCGACGGAGACGACGACGGGTTGGTCAGGGCGTTGCGCGACCGCGGTTTGCATGCCCACTGGCTGGCCTGGGATGACCCGGCCACCCTGCAGGCCGATCTGGTGATCCTGCGGGCCACCTGGGACTACACCGAGCGGCACGACGAATTCCTGGCGTGGACGAAGAAGGTGCGCAATCTGCTGAACGCGCCCGAGGTGGTCGCGTGGAACAGCGACAAGCGGTACCTGGCCGATCTGGCGGCCGCCGGGGTGCCGACGGTGCCCAGCGGTTTCTTCGCGCCGGGAGAGTCGGTGTCGGTGCCCCGTGGCCAGGTGGTGGTCAAGCCCGCAGTGGGTGCCGGTTCGGTTGGGGCGCAACGATTCACCGATGCTGCCGCGGCCGCTGAGCATGCCGCCGCACTACAGGCGGACGGCCGCACCGCGCTGATCCAGCCCTACGACGAGCGCATCGAGGCAGGGGAGACCGCACTGGTGTTCCTGGCCGGCAAGCAGTCGCACGCCTTCATCAAGGGGCCGATGTTGCCGCCGCCCGGCGGCAGTCTGGAGATGCACGATTCCGGCACCTACGCCGAGGAACAGCTGCAACCGGCTGACCCGGACTTCGAATTGTGGGACGTCGGCTACGCGACGCTGGCTGCCGCGGCCGCCCATCTCGGCATCGAGCCGACGGAATTCCTGTACGCCCGGGTGGACGTCATCGGCGACCGTCGGGACCCGCGGTTGCTCGAGCTGGAATTGGTCGAGCCAGGGCTGGGCTGGCGACAACTGGCCGAACCCGAACGGGCTTTGGCGCAACGGCAATTCGCCGTCGGCGTCGAGTCAGCGCTGGAGCGGCTCGGCCTCGGTCCGCTGTCGCACTAGCTCGTATTGAAAGGCGGGCACGGTGCCTGACGACTACCACGACAATCTTGCCGACCTCAGCAGACTCGCCCGCGAGATGGGGCAGGGCATCGCCGCTACCCGGCGAAATGTCATTCCTGACAACGGACGGGTGTTCTGGAAGCTCACCGACGCCGATAGTGGCGCACTAGCCTGGCTCGCGTTCACCCGGCCAGATGCGCGCTCGACACTGGGCCGGCGCAAGGTATGGACGTTGATCCCGCAGCGGCAGGTCTTCATGGCCAACTGGTTCGTGATCGTCGACCGCGAGCGCACCGATCAGAGCCAGTGGTCACACACAATCGTCGACATTGACGAGGCGCGGGAACTAGCGCTGTTGGTTTCCCGGCCGTCGGCCGAGGACATGAAGCGGATCACCCGGCCCGCGGTGGTGCTCACCCTGGACGACATCGATAAGCATGCGGTGGCGAAGGTCCTGGGAAAGGGAACAGCTATGGCGCTGAAAGGTCGGCGATGATGCATCTGAACAAGCAGGAATTCCACGCCTGGGCGTACGACGATTTGCTGACCAACACCACCCGCGGCGTGCTGGCCGAGTACATCGTGGCCACAGCGCTCGGCGTCCATGACACCAGGCGCCTCGAATGGGACAAGCACGACCTCTGCGTCGGCGATATCGGCGTCGAGGTGAAATCGGCTGCCTACGTGCAATCGTGGGTGCAATCCCAGCCCTCGGTGATCTCGTTCGACATCCGCCCTGCGAAAGGCTGGGACGCCCGTACCAACACGCACGCGGCGAGTGCGGAGCGAAGCGCCGACGTCTACGTCTTTTGCTTGCTCAACGGCACGGAACGCGAACGCATCGACCCGCTCGACGTCGCACAATGGACGTTCCATGTGCTGCCGACGAGCGTGATCAATCAAAAGGCATTGGCGCAGAAGACGATTAGGCTCGGGCCATTAAAAGCCCTCAAGCCGTGTGAGTGCGAATACGACGAACTCGGCCCCGCCATTCGCGCGGCGGCAGCGGTCAATCGCGGCGGCAGGCGTGTTTCTTCCGAACGCTCGGGTCCCGATCCGTCGATCGATATCGATGAGGGCCACGCCGAGATCCCTTGAGATCCCTGACGTCAATCTGCGGCGGCATATCGCTGCTTCGACTGCAGCTAGGGATCGATTTCGGCGCCGTCGCGTTCCTGGTTGCAATCATGACGCCGTGTCGTTGATCTGATTGAAACCAGGGACACTCTCGAGTGCGCGTCGGCTGAGAACCGAAGGCAAAGTCCCTAAGAGGCCGTCCGCTGTCGCATCGACGCCCATAGCGCGGCGGTGCACGCCGTGCAGGCGGCGGCGCCCGCCACGTGGAATGCGACGAGAACGGCGGGGACCCCAGTGAAGAACTGCACGACGCCGATCGTGCCCTGTGCGCACACCACCGCCACCAGAACCAGGAGACGCTTGCGGACAGCGGTCGGCGCACCGACGGCGACCAGGCCGAAGCCCAGACCGACCAGCAGTGAGAGATAGATCCACAACAGTGACGAGTGCGCGTGCACGAGCGTGGTGATCTCGACCTGAAGTCGTGCGACGGGCCGTTCGATGCTCTTGTCGCCGGCATGTGGCCCGGCTCCGGTCACCAACGTCCCCGTCACCAGCACGAGAGACAGCACCGCCGCACTGAGTGCCGTCAGGCCGCGCAGCGCTTTTGGCACCGTCGTGCGGGTCACGCCCTGGTCGGGCTCGCCGATCTTCACGTAGAGCAGCACTGCCAGCCACACCATCAGCATCGACGCGATCAGGTGGATGGCGACGGTCCACCAGAGGAGGCCGGTGAGCACCGTGATGCCGCCCATCACCGCCTGCAGCACCGTCGACGCCGGCATCAGCCAGGCGTAGATGATGACCTCGCGCCGGCGCCGCGCCCGGGTGACGGCCAGTACGGCGGCGATCGCGGTGATCACGACGGCGAAGGTGATCATCCGGTTGCCGAACTCGACGGCCTGGTGGATTCGTGGCACCGCGGGGTGCGCGATCGGGACGAAGCTGCCGGGGAAGCACTGCGGCCAGGTCGGGCACCCGAGGCCGGATGCGGTCACGCGGACGACAGAACCCGTGACGGCGATACCGGCCTGAGTCAGGACGACGAGCGCGGCGATCAGGCGCTGCGCACGCAAGCTCGGGTCGGGCAGCAGATCAACCAGGCGGCGAAACACGGTCCAAGCGTAGGTGACGGCTAACTACCGCTTGTAGTAGAGGGTCTGCGCCCGTCAGCTGAACCGGAACCAGCGCATCGCGGCGAGCCCGGCGATGACGCCCCAGGCGGCCAGTACCGCGATGCCGAACCAGTCCACCGACAGCGTCATCGCCTGCGTGAGAGCCTCGGTCAGCGCGCCCGAGGGCGTCAGCCGGGCCACCCAGCGCAAGGCCTCGGGGACCACGCGGTGCTCGATGGTCAAGGCACCCAGGCCGGCCAGGATGAACCACAACAGGTTCGCCAGGGCCAGCACGATCTCGGCTTTCAGCGTCCCGCCGAGCAGCAGACCCAGCGCCGCGAACGAGGCGGTGCCGAGTGCGATGACCACGGCGCCCAGCAGCAGGCTCAGCGGGCTCGGTCGCCAGCCCAGCGCAATACCGATGCCGCCCAACACAACTGACTGCAGAAACACCGTGGTGACCACGGCCAGCGACTTGCCGGCGATGATGCCCCACACCGGCAGCGCGGTGGCGCCGAGGCGCTTCAGTGCGCCGTAGCGCCGATCGAACGCGACGGCGATGGCCTGTCCGGTGAACGCCGTGGAGATCACCGCCAGCGCCATGATCGGCGGCGTGAACGTCCCCGGGCGGTGATCGCCGAGCGAGCCGATCGGAAGCAGCGTGAGCCCGACCAGCAGCGTGATCGGGATGAACATCGTCAGCAGCAGCTGCTCGCCGTTGCGCAGCAGCAGCTTGAGCTCCAGGCCGTACTGCGCCGCCAACATCGCGGGGATCGGCGCGGGCGTCGGGTCCGGGGTGAAGGTCCCCGGTGCGAACCGGTTCGTCTCGGTTGTCACGGCCGCAGCTCCCGTCCGGTCAGGTCGAGGAACACGTCCTCGAGGCTGCGCTGCTCGACGCGCATGTCAGTGGCGAGCACGTTCAGGCGGGCGGCCCAGGCGGTGACGGTGGCCAGCACCTGCGGGTCGATGTGCCCTTCGACGAGGTACTCGCCGCTGGCGGCTTCGCTGGCGCGGTAGTCCTCGGGCAGCGCGGAGACCAACAGCGACAGATCCAGCTTGGGCGGTGCGGAGAAGCGCAACTGGTTCTCGGCGCCACCGCGCATCAGGTCGGCGGGCGTGCCTGCCGCCACCGCGGCGCCGTGGTCGATGATGACGATGCGGTCGGCCAGTTCCTCGGCCTCGGTCAGCTGGTGCGTGGTGAGCACGACGGTCACGCCGTCGCGGCGCAGGCCTTCGATCAACTCCCACACCACGATTCGGGCGTGGGCGTCCATGCCGGCGGTAGGCTCGTCGAGGAACACCAGCTCTGGGCGTCCGACGATGGCGCAGGCCAGCGCCAGGCGCTGCTGCTGGCCGCCGGACAGCCGGCGGTAGGTGGTGCGGGCGGCCTCGGTCAGGCCGAGGGTGTCCATCAGCCACTGCGGATCGAGCGGATTGGCCGAGTACGCCGCGACCAGGTTCAGCATCTCGCCGGCCTTGGCGGCGGGGTAGCCGCCGCCGCCCTGCAGCATCACGCCGATGCGTGCGCGCAGCTTGGCGTTGTCGGCGGTCGGGTCGAGGCCCAGGATCGAGATGGCGCCCGAGTCGGGTTTGATGAAGCCTTCGCACATCTCGACGGTGGTGGTCTTACCGGCACCGTTGGGTCCGAGCAGGGCCAGCACCTCGGCGCGCTGCACCTCGAGATCCAGGTTGTTCACGGCCTGGATCTCGCCGTAGCGCTTGCTGACGCCGCGCAGCAATACGGGCGTCTCAGTGGAACTCACGGGGATTCAGCGTAAGCGTCGGGCCTGGCAGCGGCGCTACCAGGGGCGTCACCGTCGTCTGAATCCGGCAATCCGCGCCACGGCAGGCGATTGCGGGTCAGCGCGATCAGCAGCACCACGATGACGGTGCTGGCCAGCGTGGCGTCGAGGATCTGGAACAGCGCGAACCGGTCTCCGTTGGCCGTCGGGCCGAAGACGCCGACGACGAACGTCACCACGATGGTCGTGCCGCGGAAGCCCGGCCGGGTGGCCCAGCAGGCCAGCGGGATGATCGCCCACAGCAGGTACCAGGGCTGCACGACGGGGAACAGCAGAACCGTCGCACCCATGGCGACCCCGAGGCCGCCGAGCGGATGCAGCCGGCCGCGCAGCACCGACAGCAGCAGCCAGCTCACCAGCACGCCGATGACGAAGACGCCGATCCCACGGGTCAGCCCGAGCACCGCAGTGGTGTGGTCGCCCAGCCCCAGCAGGATGCCGACCTGTCCGGTACCGAGCGCGACCAGCGTCGGCGGTGACATCCAGGACCGCACCACGTTCGCGGTGCCGAGGGTGAACAGCCAGCCGAAGCCGAGGCCGCTGGCCCAGCCGATGAGCGCCATGACCGCCAGCGCGACCACGCCCAACGGGACACAGGCTTGGAAGAAGGCCTTGACCGTCCCGCCGAGCCGGCGCGCGAGGGCCATGGCCACGAACCCCAGCGCCAGCAGGGACGGCAGCTTGATCTGGGACGACATGGCGATGAGCACCGTGCCGGTGAACAGCATCGCCAGCGGCCACCAGGCGGCCCACTCCTCGCGGTGCCGTGGCCAGCTCAAGGGCCGGGGGATGAGTGGCCGGCCGGAATCGATGCCCCGCATGGCGAATTCGGTGCCGGCGAGCATCAGCCCGAGCATCGGCGCCTCATTGTGGATACCGGCGATGAGGTGCATGAAGAGCAGCGGATTACACGGTCCCAGCCACAGGGCGCTCACCTCGCCGACGCCGCAGCGGCGGGCCAGGCGCGGCGTTGCCCACACGGTGGCCGCGACGCCCAGCAGCACGACCAGCCGGTGCGAGAGCACTCCGGCGACGATGTTGTCGCCCGTCAGCTCGGAGATGCCGCGTCCGATCCATAAGAACAGCGGACCGTACGGGGCCGGGGTTTCTCGCCAGAGGCTCGGCACCGTCAAGGTGAAGACGTGGCCGAGCCCGAGGCCCGTGGCCGGGCCGACGCGGTATGGGTCCAGGCCGATGCTGGCGATCTGGCTCTGCGCCAGGTAGGAGTACACGTCCTTGCTGTACATCGGCGGCGCGATCAGCAGAGGTAAGGCCCACAGCATCAGCGTCTGGTCCAGCTGGCTGCGGGACATGCGGCGTTTGCCCAGCGTGTAGCGCCCCAACATGAGCCAGGCCAGCGCCATCATGACGGCACCGGTGGTCGTCATGGTCAGCGAGACGGTCTGGATGCGCGACGGCAGGTTCAGCAGGCGCACCCCGAACGTCGGATCCTGCACGACGGGCCGGGCGCCGGCGCCGAGAGCACCGATGGCCATCAGTACCGTTCCGGTGGCGCCGAACCGCCGGGTCCGGCGCAGCGAGGCGACCTCGGACGCGTTGAGCGGGGAGGCGACGGGCGGCTCGTCGGCGTGCCAATGCGCGACGGCCGTGCTCAGATGCTGAAGGCGGTCGGGCATCAGAGCAGATTAGCCGTAGGCCGATTCTGGATCGTCCAAGTCCGCGGCGGCGGTGATAAGGGTTACCTTCCTAGATTCGGGTTCCGAATTCCGTCACAATGGTGTTGTGAAATTGCCGTCCGAAGCGCTCGGAGCTGTCGGCACCGCGACCGCGGTGACGTCGGCGACGGCCGTCTCAGACGGACACACCCGGTCGGCGATCGTGCAATTGCTGCTGGAAGGCGCGGTTACCGCGACCCAGATCGGTGAGCAGCTCGGCATTTCCGCGGCCGGAGTCCGGCGGCATCTCGACGCGCTGATCGACGCGGGCGACGCGGAATCCAGCGCTGCCGCAGCGTGGCAGCACAACGGCCGCGGCCGGCCCGCCAAGCGGTACCGGCTGACCGCCGCGGGACGCGCCAAGCTCGGCCACACCTACGACGACCTCGCCGCGGCCGCCATGCGCCAGCTGCGCGAGATCGGCGGCGACGACGCCATCCGGACCTTCGCCCGTCGTCGTATCGACTCGATCCTGTCCGGCGTCACCACCACACCGGACATCGCCGATACCGCGGACCAGCTGGCCGCGGCATTGACCCAGGCCGGCTACGCCACCACGACCACTCCGGTGACCGGACCCATCGGCGGGGTGCAGATCTGTCAGCACCACTGCCCGGTCTCGCATGTCGCCGAGGAGTTCCCCGAACTGTGCGACGCCGAACGTGAAGCGTTCGCCGAGGTGCTCGGTACGCACGTGCAGCGCCTGGCCACCATCGTCAACGGGGATTGTGCGTGTACGACGCACGTACCGGTCACGCCGGAGCACGCAGTCTCAACGGCTTCTACACCCATCCACACCGCGACCCAAGAAGAAGGAGTGTCGCAATGACGACCACCCCGGAACAGTTGACCCAGGAGGAGACCATTGCCTCCCTGGGCACTTACGGCTACGGCTGGGCTGACAGTGATGCCGCAGGCGCCGCCGCGACCCGTGGGCTGAATGAGGCTGTCGTCCGCGACATCTCGTCGAAGAAGAACGAGCCGGAGTGGATGCTCGACTTCCGGCTGAAGTCGCTGCACATCTTCGACAAGAAGCCCATGCCGCGCTGGGGCAGTGACCTCGACGGCATCGACTTCGACAACATCAAGTACTTCGTGCGGTCCACCGAGAAGCAGGCAGCGACCTGGGACGACCTGCCGGCCGATATCAAGAACACCTACGACCGCCTGGGCATCCCCGAGGCCGAGAAGCAGCGCCTGGTGTCCGGTGTCGCCGCGCAGTACGAATCCGAGGTCGTGTACCACCAGATCCGCGAAGACCTCGAGGCGCTGGGCGTCATCTTCCTGGACACCGATTCCGCACTGCGGGAGCACCCGGAGATCTTCAAGAAGTACTTCGGCACCGTGATCCCGGCCGGCGACAACAAGTTCTCGGCGCTGAACTCCGCCGTGTGGTCGGGTGGCTCGTTCATCTACGTGCCGCCGGGCGTGCACGTCGACATCCCGCTGCAGGCCTACTTCCGGATCAACACCGAGAACATGGGCCAGTTCGAGCGGACGCTGATCATCGCCGACGAAGGCTCCTACGTGCACTACGTGGAGGGTTGTACCGCGCCGATCTACAAGTCGGACTCGCTGCACTCGGCCGTCGTCGAGATCGTGGTGAAACCCGGTGCGCGCGTTCGGTACACGACCATCCAGAACTGGTCGAACAACGTCTACAACCTGGTCACCAAGCGGGCCCGCGCCGAGGCCGGCGCCACCATGGAGTGGATCGACGGCAACATCGGTTCCAAGGTCACAATGAAGTACCCGGCGGTCTGGATGACCGGCGAGCACGCCAAGGGTGAGGTGCTCTCGGTGGCGTTCGCGGGCGAAGGCCAGCACCAGGACACCGGCGCCAAGATGGTGCACCTGGCGCCGAACACGTCGAGCAACATCGTGTCGAAGTCGGTGGCCCGTGGTGGCGGCCGGTCGTCGTACCGCGGACTGATCCAGATCAACAAGGGCGCGCACGGCTCCAAGTCGAGCGTGAAATGCGATGCGCTGCTTGTCGACAACATCAGCCGCTCGGACACGTACCCGTACGTCGACATCCGCGAGGACGACGTCACGATGGGTCACGAGGCCACCGTCTCGAAGGTCAGCGAGGATCAGATGTTCTATCTGATGAGCCGCGGTCTGACCGAGGACGAGGCCATGGCGATGGTGGTGCGCGGCTTCGTCGAGCCCATCGCCAAGGAACTGCCAATGGAATACGCGCTCGAGCTGAACCGGCTGATCGAGCTGCAAATGGAAGGCGCTGTCGGATAGTGAGTTTGACTGAACCCGTTGAGGGCATTGTCACCAATAAGGGTGAGCTGTTCACGTCCTACGACGTCAACGCTTTTGAGGTGCCGCACGGCCGTGACGAGCTGTGGCGGTTCACCCCGCTGAAGCGCCTGCACGGTCTGCACGACGGCTCCGCGGTCGCCACCGGCGCTGCGCGCGTTGAGGTTTCAGAACGCGCCGGCGTCACCGTCGAGACCGTCGGTCGCGATGACGAGCGCCTGGGCCAGGGCGGTGTGCCCGCGGACCGGGTTGCCGCCCAGGCCTATTCGTCGTTCGCCGAGGCGACGGTGGTGTCGGTCGGCCGCGACGTCCAGGTCGCCGAGCCTGTCGAGATCACCATCGCCGGCCCCGGCGAGGGCAAGACCGCGTACGGCCACCTGCAGCTGCGGGTCGCCGAACTCGGCGAGGCCGTCGTGGTCATCGACCAGACCGGCAGCGGAACCTACGCCGACAACATCGAATTCGTCGTCGGCGACGCGGCCCGCCTGACCGTCGTGTCGATCGCCGACTGGGCCGACGACGCGGTGAACATCAGCACCCACCACGCGACCCTGGGCAAGGACGCCGTGCTGCGGCACATCGCGGTCACCCTCGGCGGCGACGTCGTGCGCCTGACATCGCGGACCCGCTACCTCGCTCCCGGCGGCGACGCCGAGATGCTGGGTCTGTACTTCGCGGACGACGGCCAGCACTTCGAGTCGCGCCTGCTGGTCGACCACGCGCAGCCGAACTGCCGCTCCAACGTGTTGTACAAGGGTGCGCTGCAAGGGGATCCGGATTCAAAGAAGCCCGATGCCCACACCGTGTGGATCGGCGACGTGCTGATCCGGGCCGCGGCCACCGGCACCGACACCTTCGAGGTGAACCGCAACCTGGTGCTCACCGACGGCGCCCGCGCCGACTCGGTGCCCAACCTGGAGATCGAGACGGGCGAGATCGTCGGCGCCGGACACGCCAGTGCCACCGGACGTTTCGACGACGAGCAGCTGTTCTACCTGCAGGCCCGCGGTATCCCCGAGGACCAGGCCCGCCGCCTGGTGGTCCGGGGCTTCTTCGGCGAGATCATCCAGAAGATCGCCGTGCCCGAAGTCCGCGACCGCCTGACCGCCGCCATCGAACACGAACTTGAACTGACTGAAGGACGCAACAACTCATGACCACACTGGAAATCAAGGACCTGCACGTCTCGGTCACCGCACCCGACGGTGCCGACGTCCCGATCCTCAAGGGCGTGAACCTGACCGTGAAGTCGGGCGAGACCCACGCGGTCATGGGCCCCAACGGTTCTGGCAAGTCGACGCTGTCGTACGCCATCGCCGGCCACCCCAAGTACACCGTCACCTCCGGGTCCATCACCCTCGATGGCGAGGACGTGCTGGAGATGAGCGTCGATGAAAGGGCAAGGGCGGGCCTCTTTTTGGCCATGCAGTACCCGGTCGAGGTGCCCGGCGTCTCGATGTCGAACTTCCTGCGCACCGCGGCGACCGCGGTCCGTGGCGAGGCCCCCAAGCTGCGCCACTGGGTCAAAGAGGTCAAGACCGCCATGTCCGAGCTGGACATCGACCCGGCGTTCGGTGAGCGCAGCGTCAACGAAGGTTTCTCCGGTGGTGAGAAGAAGCGCCACGAGATCCTGCAGCTGGGCCTGCTGAAGCCGAAGATCGCCATCCTCGACGAGACCGACTCGGGCCTGGACGTCGACGCGCTGCGCGTGGTGTCCGAGGGCGTCAACCGGTACGCCGAGGCCGAGCATGGCGGCGTCCTGCTGATCACGCACTACACCCGCATCCTGCGCTACATCCGTCCGCAGTTCGTGCACGTCTTCTTCGACGGCCGGATCGTCACGTCCGGTGGGCCGGAGCTGGCCGACGAGCTCGAAGAGCACGGCTACGAGCGCTACACCGCTGCGGCTGCCCAGGCCTGACATAGCGCGCACGCGAGGAGCAAGACGGTGACGGTGTCGGTTCATTTGGATGTGACGCGGATCAGGGCCGACTTCCCGATCCTCAGTCGGGTCATGCGCGGCGGAAACACGTTGGCGTACCTGGATTCCGGGGCCACGTCGCAGAAGCCGCTGCAGGTCCTCGATGCCGAGCGGCAGTTCCTGACCACCTCCAACGGCGCGGTGCACCGCGGTGCGCACCAGCTGATGGAGGAGTCCACCGACGCCTACGAACAAGGGCGCGCGGACATCGCGGCGTTCGTCGGTGCCGATGACGACGAGCTGGTGTTCACCAAGAACGCCACCGAGGCGCTGAACCTGGTGTCGTATGCGGTGGGGGACAGCCGGTTCGACCGCGTGGTCGGGCCGGGGGACGTCATCGTCACCACGGAGCTGGAGCATCACGCCAACCTGATTCCGTGGCAGGAGCTGGCCCGCCGGACCGGCGCCGAGCTGCGCTGGTACGGCGTGACCGACGACGGCCGCATCGACCTGGATTCTCTGCAGCTCGACGATCGGGTGAAAGTTGTTGCTTTCACTCATCATTCGAACGTCACCGGCGCCATCGCGCCGGTCGCCGAACTGGTGTCGCGGGCCAAGGCCGTCGGCGCGTTGACCGTGCTGGACGCCTGCCAGTCGGTGCCGCACCAGCCGATCGACTTCCATGCTCTCGACGTCGACTTCGCGGCGTTCTCGGGTCACAAGATGTTGGGACCCACCGGAATCGGTGTGCTGTACGGCCGTCGTGCGCTGCTGAACGCGTTGCCCCCGTTCCTCACCGGCGGATCGATGATCGAGACCGTCACCATGGAGTCGGTGACCTACGCCCCGGCACCGCAGCGGTTCGAGGCCGGCACCCCGATGACCTCGCAAGTGGTCGGATTGGCCGCTGCCGCACGGTATCTCGACGCGATCGGGATGGCGGCCGTCGAAGCACACGAAGCCGAGTTGGTGGCTGCCACGCTCGACGGACTGACTCAGATTCCGCAGGTGCGGATCATCGGACCGACCACCACCGAGCACCGCGGTTCACCCGTGAGTTTTGTGCTCGACGGAGTGCACGCCCACGACGTCGGCCAGATCCTCGACGACGGCGGCATCGCGGTCCGGGTCGGTCATCACTGCGCGGCCCCGCTGCACCGGCGATTCGGTATCGCCGCGACGGCCCGGGCGTCGTTCGCGGTCTACAACACCCTCGACGAGGTCGACCGGCTGGTCGCCGGTGTCAAACGCGCTGTGGAGTTCTTTGCATGAGAATGGAACAGATGTACCAGGAAGTGATCCTGGACCACTACAAGCACCCGCATCACCGCGGGCTGCGGGAGCCGTTCGGCGCGCAGGTGCACCACGTCAACCCGACGTGCGGTGACGAGGTGACGCTGCGCGTGACGCTGTCCGACGACGGCGAGACCGTCGCCGACATCTCGTATGACGGGCAGGGCTGCTCGATCAGCCAGGCGTCGACGTCGGTGCTGACCGATCAGGTGATCGGCCAGAGCGTGGAAGAGGCGCTCAAGACCGTCGGCGCGTTCACCGAGATGATTTCCTCCCGCGGCAACGTCGAGGGGGACGAAGATGTGCTGGGTGACGGCATCGCGTTCGCCGGTGTCGCCAAGTACCCGGCACGGGTGAAATGCGCGCTGCTGGGCTGGACTGCGTTCAAAGCCGCGCTCGCCGAGGCGAGTGCATCAGAGACTGTGCTGGCAGCTGTCGGCACCAATGCGGAGGACAGGCGATGACTGAAGGCACACCCGAAGGAACCACCACGGCCAACGTGGTCGACGACCCCCAGCTGCTCGACGCCGTCGAAGAGGCCATGCGCGACGTCGTCGACCCTGAGCTCGGCATCAACGTCGTGGACCTGGGTCTCGTCTACGGCATGACGCTCGAAGAGGGCGACGAAGGCACCGTCGTGAAGCTCGACATGACGCTGACGTCGGCGGCCTGTCCGTTGACCGACGTGATCGAGGATCAGTCGCGGTCCGCCCTGGTGGGCGCCGGCCTGGTCAGCGACCTCAAGCTGAACTGGGTCTGGAACCCGCCGTGGGGTCCGGACAAGATCACCGACGACGGCCGCGAGCAGCTCCGGGCACTGGGCTTCACCGTCTAGCTAGTTTTCGTCGAGCGTGTGGGAAGACGAGGAGATTTGCCCGAATTATCTCGTTTAGCCACACGCTCGACGCAGTCCAGGCCCTGAGGCCTGTGGATAACCGGCGATTCTGACGTCTTTTGGCGGCGTTCTTGTCGGTCGCCTTCTCTAGCTTCCACCGCAAGAGGACCAATCAGGTCCGATGCGGAACGGAGGCACCATGAATTCTGAAATCAGGCCGGGCGAAGTCGCGCGCGATCCCGGCGACGAGTACCCAAATTCGCTGGCGCTGTGCATGATTGACGCGATGTACGTCACCGGGGCCCGGCACCTGACGGTCGAGAACATCGTCGCGCGGTACCGCGCTTTTCGGGCCGGGCAGGGCGGGAACGCCGATCGCGATGGCGTGCCGGAGCTCTTGGCGAACATTGCCGCCGTGGGCGGGCCCTACCAGTGGGCCGCCGACATCGGGAATCGCCGACCGACATCGACGGCGAAGAACGCGCCGCTGCGTGCGGTGGCGCTGGCCGAGATCGCACAGCAGTTCTCGGCGCTCGGCATTGCGACGGCGGCAGACCTGCGAGCCGTCGCCGAGGACGACGAACTGTCCGCCGAGGTGCAGCGAGTCTGGTGCGCCATCCCGGGCCAGCGTTCGGGCTTCAGTTGGCGCTACCTGCTGATGCTGGTGCAACCGCCGAGCCTCCGAGCGGCACCACCGGACGCGGAGACCGCATGAAAAGGCGATAACCGACCCGCCAGTCGGGCGCCGGCGGAATCGGTTGAGCCGTCACGGTGTTGCATAGGCTCATGACCGTCGATGCAACTGGACTCTTCGCTCCACTGGCCCTGCGGAACCTGACCGTACCCAACCGGTTCGCGATGGCTCCCATGACCAGGCAGGCGTCGCCCGGAGGCGTCCCGGGGCCCGACGTGGCGGAGTACTACGCCCGCCGGGCTGCCGGCGGTGTCGGCCTGATCATCACCGAAGGTGTGCGACTGGGTGACCCGACGGCGACCGGTTCGCAAGACATCCCGACGCTGGTCGGCGCCGAGGCGCTCGACGGCTGGCGCAACGTCACCAGCGCGGTGCACCGCCACGGCGCGACCATCGCCGCGCAGCTCTGGCACCAGGGCGCCGAGCGTGGCGACCGCGACGGGGTGGCCCCGGTCAGCCCGTCGGGCGTGAACGGTCTCGGCGAGCAGATGGGCCGGGCCCTGGCCGCTGATGAGCTGCCTGCTGTCGCGCAGTGGTACGCCGAGGCGGCCCGCAACGCCAAGGACGTCGGCTTCGACGCGGTCGAACTGCACGGCGCCCACGGCTACCTGCTGGACCAATTCCTGTGGACCAGAACGAATCTGCGCACCGACCAATACGGTGGCACGCTCGAGAACCGGACCCGTTTCCCGGCTGAGGTGATTGCGGCGGTGCGCGCCGCGGTCGGCCCGGACTACCCGATCATCTACCGCTTCTCGCAGTGGAAGGGCACGGACTACAACGCGACGTTGGTCGACGATCCGATGCAGCTGCAGGAACTGCTGGCCCCGCTGGTCGATGCCGGCGTCGACGCGCTACATCCCTCGACCCGCCGCCACTACGTGCCGGCGTTCCCCGACGCCGACCCGGCCCTGACGCTGGCCGGCTGGACCAAGAAGGTCACCGGGACGCCCGTCATCGCCGTCGGCTCGGTGGGCCTGCAGACCGCGTTCCGGTCCGAGAAGCCCGGCCAGGTCATCGAGCCAGGCCCGGTGGACCAGTTGGTCGAGCAGTTCGACGCCGCTGAGTTCGACATGATCGCGATCGGCCGGGCGCTGCTCGCCGATCCCGGATGGGTGAACCGCCTGCGCACGGGCACCCTGGACGGGTTCAATGGCTACGATGCGGCCAGTGCGCTGGCCCGGTTGGCCTGACCAGCGGCCTCCGGACGGGAATGTCGGTCAACCGCGTATCGCCTGCAGCAGTGCTTCTTCGAGCGAAGCCCATACAACGGTCGGGTCCGTGCCTCTGAGCACCTCGATGGTGAGCACTGCCATACCTCGGTCGCGTCCGGCGTAGGACCCAAAGGAGCCGGGGGTCGGGGCGAATGACGACGACTCTTCGACGGGTAGGCCGCTGGTCATCGAGAACTGCTCGGCGATCTGTCGAGCAGGTCCATCGAAGTTGATGAACTGCCGGCCCCGCCAGGAGTGTGCGACGAGAATGAGGTCAGGGTGCACGCGGTCGATCGTGTCCACCAACGCGCGGGATTCGGGCTGACTCAATGGCTCGCCCCCGGATTCCGGGATGGTGGAGTCGAAGTTGCGTGCGGGAAAGTTCCGGTTCACGTCGACACCGTTCGCGTTGCCGCGTGTTCCCGCCGCGCGGCCGTCGGGGTTCACGTCCTCGATGACGGTGAGTGTGGCTGCTTCGCTCAGTCCGGCGGCGACGAAAGCGGCGGGCAGTTGGGCGGCGGTAACCGATCCTTCCGGCTCGTCGCCGTGAATCCCCCCGACGAACAGGACCCGGTGCGGGCCATGTCCGACCGTCGTTGCCTGGATACTTCGGTCTTGTACCGAAGTGGCTATCGGCTGCCAGGTAGGTTCAGCTGTGGTGACTGTGGTGACTGCTGTGGCTGGTGCCAACGGCACGGCAGTCGAGCGCACGATCGAGGGCTCGGCCCCCGCAGGTTGCGGCGGCGGGGCCTGACAACTGGTCGAGCCTAACGCCATGGTGCACAGCAAGATCAGCACCAATCGGCGGTGTCCTCGGTCGACTGACGGGTTCAGCAGAATGGCACCCACGCCGGCCTGATATCTAGGTATACCGAGTTCACGTAGGCGCCGTTCGTCAATCGCACCCACGTGGTGCTGGATCCATGCCCTGAACTCGTTCGCAGATCTCCGGTGGTCTGGCACGCGATCGTGACCGTCATGCCGTCTTTCAGATCATCTGGATACATGCGAGTTGCACTGGTACGCGGAGCGATCCGCTGCTGCACCCCGCACGAACCTCCCTCATCGCAGGTGCCGACGACGACGCCGACCGGCTGTAGTGAGGCATTGACCGTTGGTGTGACGACCACTGGCGACGGGCGGGTCACGGTGACTGTGGACGGGGGCAGCGGCGCGCTGCCGGCGGTGAGATTCGGTGGCGACTGCGGCAGAGGCGCTGCGACGGTCACCGTCGTTTGTTGGGTGGTTGTGGATGTGTAGTTGCTCTGCTTCGCCACGATGAGGAGCCCTCCGACGAGGGCGACGACACCAATTGCGATGGCAGCGGCCACGATCCATGCAGTGCGATGCGTGCCGAGAGTCTGAGGAGCCTGTGCTGTTGATGGCGGAGGCAGCGTGTGATGTGCGACGGGTTCTCTAACCATCGTCAATCCGGGGAGCACGGCGGCCATGGTCGGTGCCGCCGCGTCGGTACCGCGCTGGGCCGCGAATGCACTCGCGAAATCTGTGCACTTCGCGAAGCGTCCATTGGGGTCTTTGGCCAGTGCTGCGGCAAACACCGGCTCAAACGCCGCGAGATCAGGCCGGATGGCCCGTAGTGGTGGAGGCGACGAACGCAAGTGGTGGCTGATGACCACAGCAGCGTTGGAATTCGGGAACAGGACTGTGCCGGTCAGCAGGTGGTACGCGGTGGCCGCCAATGCATACTGATCGGCGCGGCCATCGAGCGCCTCACCCAGAAGCTGTTCGGGTGCAACGTAATCCACGGTGCCCACTGTCATGTTTGTGGCAGTGAGTCCGGCTCGGTCGTCCATTGTTCTAGCGATGCCGAAATCGCTCAGCAGAATGCGCCGCCCGCCGTTGTCGTCGGCGTCGGTAAGCAGGATGTTCGCGGGTTTGATGTCTCGGTGTAGCAAGCCTTTGCTATGCGCGTAATCCAGTGCCGCACCAACCGCATTGATGATTTCGGCGACGAGATCGATCGGCATGCCACTCGGATATTGGCGCTTCAACAGCGTGCTGGCGTCTTCTCCTTCGACGTAGTCCATCGACAGCCACAGTTTGCCGTGGAACTCGCCGCGGTCGTGTACACCGACGATGTGCGGATGCCACAGTGTGGCGGCGAGGTCGGCTTCACGGAGAAACCGTTCGCGGAATTCGGCGTCGTCGGATGCTTCGCCCGCGAGCAGTTTCAGTGCGTCCCGTCGGGGCAATCGAGGATGCTGCGCCAAATAGACCTCGCCCATCCCGCCGGCCCCGATGCGGCGGATGATTGTGAAGTCCGCAAACTGCTCGTGGACCTCTAGCGACATGCGGGGATGGTACCCGGCAGTTTCACAGGGAATGGCCTGGTTTTGCCAACTTCAATGGTCTGGGGCGCTGCTCGCCGATCCCGGATGGGTGAACCGCCTGCGCACGGGCACCCTGGACGGGTTCAATGGCTACGATGCGGCCAGTGCGCTGGCCCGGTTGGCCTGACCACATACTGGGAACAAGCAGGTACATCGCAATGTTGGGAGAAGCGTGAGCACCAAAGACATCACCGCCGCCGAATTCAACGGCATCATCAGCGACAACGACATCGTGCTGGTGGACTTCTGGGCGTCATGGTGCGGACCGTGCCGGGCGTTCGCCCCGACGTTCACCGCATCGTCCGAGAAGCACCCCGACGTCTTTCACGCCAAGGTCGACACCGAGGCCGAGCAGGGTCTGGCCAGCGCGGCCGAGATCCAGGCCATCCCGACCCTGATGGCGTTCAAGAAGGGCCAGCTGGTCTTCCGTCACTCGGGCATGCTCGCCGCGAACCAGCTCGACGAGGTCATCAGCCAGATCAAGGAATTCGACATCGACGCCGCGATGGCCGACGACAGCGCGACCACCGACATCTGAGCAATCTGCACTGCCGGCGGGTGTGACATTGCGCACCCGCTAGCGTGCAGGACGTGAGCGAACAGACCCCACTGGTACTCGTCGACCGGCCGCGCCCAGGCGTCGCACTGGTCACCCTGAACCGCCCCGAGCGGATGAACTCCATGGCCTTCGACGTCATGGTCCCGCTCAAGGCGGCGCTCGACGAGATCAACCACGACAACGACGTGCGCGCGGTCGTCCTCACCGGAGCCGGCCGCGGGTTCTCGTCGGGTGCCGACCACAAGTCGGCCGGGTCGGTGCCGCACGTGGCCGGGCTGACCCGCCCGACGTTCGCGCTGCGCTCCATGGAGGTGCTCGACGACGTCATCCTTGCCCTGCGCAAGCTGCACCAACCCGTGATCGCAGCGGTAAACGGTGCGGCCATCGGCGGCGGGCTGTGCCTGGCACTGGCGTGCGACATCCGGGTCGCCGCCGAGGGCGCCTACTTCCGGGCCGCGGGCATCAACAACGGCCTCACGGCCAGCGAACTGGGCCTGTCCTATCTGCTGCCGCGGGCCATCGGCACGTCGCGGGCATTCGAGGCGATGCTCACCGGCCGGGACATCGACTCGCAAGAGGCCGAGCGCATCGGTCTGGTGTCGCGGACCGTCGCCGACGATCAGCTCCTGCAAACCTGCTTCGACATGGCCGAGCGCATCGGCTCGTTCTCCCGCCCGGGAATCGAGTTGACCAAGCGGACTCTCTGGAGTGGACTGGACGCCGGTAGTCTGGAGAGCCATATGCAGGCCGAAGGCCTGGGTCAGCTCTTCATCCGACTGCTCACCGCCAACTTCGAAGAGGCGGTTGCCGCGCGCGCCGAGAAACGACCCGCGGTCTTCACCGACGAGCGCTAGCGCGAGGAATCGGCTAGCACCGTCGACAAGTAGGCAGTACCCCGAGCCAAGGAGGCAGCAGCGTGATCACCGCAACGGACCTGGAGGTCCGCGCCGGAGCGCGCACGTTGCTGGCCTTCGAGGGTTCCGCGCTGCGCATCCAGCCGGGCGACCGGATCGGTCTGGTCGGCCGCAACGGCGCCGGCAAGACCACCACTCTGCGCATCCTGGCCGGTGAAAGCCAGCCCTACGCGGGCTCGGTCGAGCGGATCGGTGAAGTCGGATACCTGCCACAGGATCCGAAGGAAGGCGATCTGGACGTCCTGGCCCGTGACCGGGTGCTCTCGGCCCGCGGACTGGACACCTTGCTCGCGGACCTGGAGAAAGTGCAGGCCATCATGGCCGAGGTCGTCGACGACGCCGCGCGCGACAAGGCGGTGCGCCGGTACGGCGTTCTGGAGGAGCGGTTTTCGGCCCTGGGCGGGTACGCCGCAGAGAGTGACGCCGGCCGGATCTGCGCCAGCCTGGGCCTGCCGGACCGGGTGCTGACCCAGCCGCTGCGGACCCTGTCCGGCGGTCAGCGTCGCCGCATCGAACTGGCCCGCATCCTGTTCGGCGCATCCGAGGGCACCGGCTCCAACACCACGCTGCTGCTGGACGAGCCGACCAACCACCTCGATGCCGACTCCATCGGCTGGCTGCGCACGTTCCTGCAGAGCCACACCGGCGGCCTCGTGGTGATCAGCCACGATGTCGAGCTGCTCGCCGACGTGGTGAACCGGGTGTGGTTCCTGGACGCCGTACGCGGCGAGGCCGACGTCTACAACATGGGCTGGCAGAAGTACCTGGACGCCCGCGCCACCGACGAGCAGCGCCGCCGCCGCGAGCGCGCCAACGCTGAGAAGAAGGCCAGTGCGCTGCGGACCCAGGCTGCCAAGATGGGTGCCAAGGCCACCAAAGCCGTTGCGGCACAGAACATGTTGCGCCGCGCCGAGCGCATGATCGCCGAGCTCGATGCCGAGCGCGTGGCCGACAAGGTCGCCAAGATCAAGTTCCCGACGCCGGCACCGTGCGGCAAGACGCCGCTCATCGTCAAGGGTCTGACCAAGACCTATGGCTCGCTGGAGATCTTCACCGGCGTGGACCTCGCGATCGACCGGGGTTCGCGCGTCGTCGTGCTCGGCCTCAACGGTGCCGGTAAGACGACGCTGTTGCGTCTGCTGGCGGGCGTGGAGACCGCCGACGCCGGCGGTATCGAACCTGGCTACGGCCTGAAGATCGGTTACTTCGCGCAGGAGCACGACACTCTCGACAACGCGGCGACGGTGTGGGACAACATCCGGCACGCCGCCCCGGACACGGGCGAGCAGGATCTGCGTGGCCTGCTGGGCGCGTTCATGTTCACCGGCCCGCAGCTGGATCAGCCCGCCGGCACACTGTCCGGTGGCGAGAAAACCCGGCTGGCCTTGGCGGGCCTGGTCGCCTCGACCGCCAACGTGTTGCTCCTCGACGAGCCGACCAACAACCTGGACCCGGCATCGCGCGAGCAGGTGCTCGATGCGCTGCGCAGTTACGCCGGTTCGGTGGTGCTCGTGACGCACGACCCGGGCGCGGCCGAGGCGCTCAATCCGCAGCGAGTGCTGCTGCTGCCCGACGCCACCGAGGACTTCTGGTCGGACACCTACCGCGATCTCATCGAATTGGCCTGACCCGATTCACCGAATCGCCCGCGCCGAGCGACTGCTGTTTCTTACGCTGATTCCCGTCAGCCCGGTATACCGCCGGGGGAGAGTCAGGGGACCGGCGATGAGGCAATCCAAGGCATCTCGCGACCAGATGATGACCCAGCTGCGCAACGCCTACGAGAGCGGCGCCAGTATCAGGTCATTGGTGGCCATATCTGGCAAATCCTATGGGTCGGTGCACAGCATGCTGGTGCAGTCGGGCGCGGTCATGCGCAGCCGCGGCGGCCCCAACCACACCCGCAAGATTGCCTGAATAGCCCGCGGCCCAGCCGCTTTCGCCGCGAACGGACATTCGCGGAGTCGTCCTGCGCGTGCGGGGGTACGCACAAGACGGTCTCCGCGGTTCGTAACCCGTTAACGCGCCCTAGATTTCGTCCGTCAGCCGCACCGGGGCAATCATCTCGAAGACGTCGCCCGGACCGGGGTTCGTCGGCGAGGTCGATCCACCGAACTGATCCATCACGGCCCACACCGCGTTGAGCGCCGTGGTGATCGCGCCCTCCGCCCACCCCGCCGTCCACGAGATGTCGTCACCGGCCAGGTAAATGCCGCGATGCCGTTCGTCGAGGCCATGCTGCATGAAGTGGGTGTACAGCGTCTCCTGGTAGCGGTAGTGGCCCGGCAGGTTCGCCTTGAACGCACCCATGAAGTTGCGCTCGATCTCCCACGACACCGTCTTCGGCGTCTCGATGATGTGGCTGCGGATGTCGACATTCGGGTAGATCGCCTGCAGCGACTTGAGCATGAGGTCCATGCGCTCGGTTGCGTTCAGCGGCACGATCTTCCGGGAGTCGTCCTCCCAGGTGTACGACAGGCAGATGACGCCGGGCTTCTCGTTGCCGTTCGCGTCGAGCCCCTGATCGAGCAGATAGGTGCCACGGCTCATCCGGTCGGTCAGCGTCATCGACATGACGTCGCGGCCCTGGGCGTCCTTGTCTTTCCAGAACGGGCGGTCCACCAACACGAACACTTTCGATGAACCCATGTAGTGGGTCTGCTCGATGGCCGACCACACATTCGACGGGAACAGGTCGTCGTCGCAGCGAATGTTGTTGAGCAGCATCCATGATTGGGCGGTGACGATGACGGCGTCATAGGTGCGGGTTTCCCCGTCGGCGTCGGTAATCGTGTAGCGGTTGGGGTGCGTGCGCCGGATGTCGGTGACGGCGCCTCGGGTCTTGCCGCCGTGCAGCGATTCGAGCGAGGTGCCGGCCGGCCAGTGGGCGAGGCGCTCGGGGGAGCGCTGCCACAGGCGCAGCGGGAGCTGCTGCGAACCGCCCACCACGCCGCGGTGGTTGTCGTCGGCCTCGGTGAGCACCACCCGCAGGATTTCGAGCATCGAACTCGGGTAGTCGGTGTCCCAGCCGCCCGTGCCGAAGCCGACCTTGCCGAAGATCTCGCGCAGCTCGAACGACTTGAAGTGGTGCGACTTGGTCAGGAAGCCCCAGAACGTCTCGTCGTCGAGTTCGCGAACGAGCTTGCCCCACGCCGACTTCAGCGCCTGGGTGTCACGCTCGCGGATGGCGTTCTGGATCGCGTGCAGGTCGGCGCCGTCCTCGAGCGTCTGGCGCCAGGCGTCGGCGACGTCGGTGAAGGCCTGCGGCAGGTCGGCGAGCTTCTCGGCGTAGTACGTCTGGCCCTTGAGGTCGACGACGGTGCTGGGCGCCGCAACCGACAGCGGGTTCGGGAACTCGACGGTCTCGATGCCGACCTTGTCGAAGTACTCGTAGAGCGTGGTGGAGGTGGGCGGGAACCGCATGGCGCCCATCTCGGCCACCGCGTCGGGGGCGTGCTCGAACGGGATGGACCGCATGCGGCCGCCGATCTGATCCGCTTCGTAGACAACGGGTTTGAGGCCCAGCTTCATGAGTTCGTAGGCGGCGGTGATGCCGGCGCAGCCGCCGCCGACGATCGCGACCTCGGTGCCGTGGCGGTCGGCGGGGATGGCGCCGAGGCCTGCAGCGGAGGACACGTAGTCGTCGTAGGGGAAGGGGAAGTCCGGTCCGAACATCGTTATGGGCTTGGCTGCCGGCTGGTCCGACAACGATGTTTCGTTGATGGGCTGGGGGACAGTCATCGGATCTGGTTCTCCTGGTAGAGGTCTCGGCGGCGATCGCTGAGATGGGTGTTGACTGCGCGGGACACGGCTACCGCGGTGGGATCAATCTGGGTGATGAGCAATTGCTCGGCTTTACCAGCGCGACTCAGTTCGGTCGTGTCGGGCGCGATGGTGCAGCTCAGTCCGCAGTATTCGAGGTCGTTCTCGACTCCGGCACGGTTGACGTACGAGAGGAACAGCTGACTTTCGTAGGCGCGGGCGGGCACGATGTGCGTCGCGACGAAACTCCATGGCTCCATGAGTCCCGTTGGGACGACCAGCCATTCGGTACCCGCGTCGGCGTGTGCCCGCGCGTTCTCCGGGAACTCGATGTCGTAGCAGACCAAGAGGCCGCAGGTGACGCCGTCGAGGTCGAACTGCGTGATCCACTGTGAACCGGGGGTGAAGTAGTCCCGGTCGAAACCGTAGAGATGGGTCTTCCGGTAGTTGGCCAGGGATTCGCCGTCGCGGTCGACGACCTGCACGCTGTTGTACGGCTGACCGGGCGCCGACTCCGGATACCCGTAGACGACGGCGATTCCGGTGTCGCGCGCAATCTGCTGAACGGCCCGGAAGATCGGGCCGTCGGCGGGTTCGGCGCGCCGGGCGATGTCGGTTCCGATGTTGTATCCGGTGGCCGACATCTCCGGGGTGACGACGATCCGGCAGCCGGCGTCGGCGGCCTGCCTGGCCGCCGACGCGATGGCGGCCAGGTTCTCGGCGACGGTCCCGGATTCCTGCGGACCTTGGAACATGCCGACGGTGATCATCTACGCAGCGTCCACTCGCAGCTTGGATTTCCTGATGCTGTAACCGAAGTAGACCACGAGGCCGAGGGCACCCCAGATGCCGAACGCGATCCAGGTCGCGACAGGCAGCGCCCACATCAGGTAGCAGCAGAACAGGAAGCCCAGGATCGGTGCGACGGGGAACAGCCGCAGCCGGAACGTGCGATCGAGATCGGGGCGCGTGCGGCGCAGGATGATGACGGCGATGTTGACCAGGGCGAAGGCGAACAGGCAGCCGATCGAGGTGGCGTTGGCCAGCTCGCCCAGCGAGATGAAGCCGGCCAGCAGTGACACCACGACGCCGCAGATGACGATGTTCCACGTCGGCACGAAGGTTCTCGGGTTGACCTTGGCGAACAGCGCGGGAACCAGTCCGTCGACGGCCATGGTGTAGAGGATGCGGGTCTGTCCGTACTGGACGGCGAGGACGACGCTGGCGATGGCTATGACGGCACCGACCGACAGGATGATGGCCGGCACGTTGCTGGTGGTGATGCCGCTGAGCGCGACGGCGAGGGTGGCGCCTTCGTCGGCGCTGAACTTGGTCCAGCTCATGGCGCCGAGCGCCGCCAGTGCCACCGCCAGGTACAGCACGGTGACGATCAACAGCGAGGCCATGATCGCGCGCGGCAGGTCCCGCTTGGGGTTCTTGGCCTCGTTGCCGGCGGTGGACGCCGCATCGAAGCCGATGTAGGAGAAGAAGACCTGGGACGCCGCGGCGGAGACGCCGAGGAAGCCGAGTGGCATGAACGGGGTCAGGTTGCCGGCCTTGAACGCGGTGAAGGCGACGGCACAGAAGAAGACCAGCACGACGCACTTGAGGATGACCATCGCGGTGTTGACGACCGCGGACTCGGATGCGCCCCGCAGCAGCAGGATCGACGCGAGCACCACGATCGCGACGGCGGGCAGGTTGATGACGCCACCTTCGCCGGGTGCGGCGGTGATGGCTGCGGGGAGTTCGACGCCGAACAACTGGTGCAGCAGGGTGTTGATGTAGCCGCCCCAGCCGACGGCGACCGCCGCGACGGACACGCCGTACTCGAGCATCAGACACCAGCCGCACACCCAGGCCCAGAACTCGCCCATGGTGGCGTAGGCGTAGGAGTAGGAGCTGCCGGAGACGGGGATGGTGCCCGCGAGCTCGGCGTAGGACAGCGCCGAGAACAGCGCGGTGACGGCGGCGAGGATGAATGAGAGCAGGACGGCGGGGCCGGCTTTTGGTACCGCCGCGCCGAGAATGACGAAGATTCCGGTGCCGAGGGTGGCGCCGATGGACAGGGCGGTCAGATGGATGAATCCCATCGACCTTTTGAGGTGGGGGCCGTCGGTGGCGTCGTTCGCAGCGACGATGTCGTCAACCGACTTTTGCGCGCTCATCGCGCGCAGAATGCCCGGCCTGGGGGCCTCGGTGATGGCCAAGGGGAGCTCCGTGGAGAGGAGGGCGCGCCACGAGATTTGTGACTCGCGTAACAGAGTGCGGTACGTCACTCCCATCTGTCAACAGCCGGAGTGACTTAGGAAACAATTGTTGCCTTTGGGGTCCCTGCTGCCTACCCTATGGGGCAGTGATCTGAGCCACATCAAAGGGGATGCCATGGCAGGTGCAATCGAGACCCGGTCTATCGACTGGATTCCGACCCGGGAACGCAAGGGCAAGGTGCATCACCAGGCGCCGTTCTGGTTTACCGGGAACTTCGTGTTGACCACGATGGTCACGGGCTTCCTCGGGCCGGCCAACGGCTTGTCCGCGGGGTGGTCGGTACTGGCCGCGGTCGCTGGCGCCTGCTTCGGGACGCTCTTCATGTGCTTCCACGCCAACCAGGGCCCGACGATGGGCCTGCCGCAGATGATTCAGTCGCGCGCCCAGTTCGGTTCGCGCGGCGCTCTCGTTCCCTTCATCGCCGTCATCTTCGTCTACATCGGCTTCAACGTCTTCAACACGATCCTCGCGACATCGGGCTTCAAGACGGTCTTCCCCGGCCCGAACTGGGTCTGGTACCTCGGGCTGATGGTGGCCGCGATCGTCATCGCCGTCGTGGGCTTCGACCTGATGATGGTCGTGCAGCGCTGGCTGACGTACCTGCTGATCGTCGTGTTCGGTGTACTGACCGTGTACGCGTTGTCGACATTGCACCTGAACGCCGCCATCCCCGACGGCGGCAAGTTCTCGCTGACGGTGTTCCTGATGCAGTTCGCCGCGGCGGCCGGCTATCAGATTTCGTACGCGGTCTACGTGTCCGACTATTCGCGGTACCTGCCCGAGAACACCTCGGCCAAGCACGTCATCTGGTGGACCTATCTGGGGGCCGCCGGCTCGTCGGTGTGGCTGATGTCGTTCGGCGCCATCCTGGCGTCCGCGCTGCCGACACCGGATGCCATCGCGTCGATCCGGACCGTCGGCAACCAATTGTTGCCCGGTTTCGGCACTTTCACCGTCGTGGTGTCGTCGGTGGCGTTGGTGACCATCATGTCGGTCAACGCCTACGGCGCCAGCCTGACCAGCATGAGCGCCCTCGACGCCTTCCGGCCGATCACGCCCACCATTCGGCTGCGGGTGATCGGCATCGCGGTCACGTCGTTCATCGCGTTCGTCGTCGCGCTGTCGCTGCCCGAGGGCTACCTCGAGTCGTTCAACACCTTCGTGCTGCTGATGCTGTACTTCCTGATCCCGTGGACCGCCGTGAACCTGGTCGACTTCTATTTCGTTCGGCGCGGGCACTATTCGATCGTCGACATCTTCCGGCCGGACGGGATCTACGGCCGGTGGTCCTGGCGGGGACTGGCGGCGTACGTCCTCGGCATGGTGTCGATGGTGCCGTTCGTGGCATTGCACTTCTACGAAGGGCCGATCGCCAAACTGCTTGGGGGAGTGGATATCTCGTTCATCGTCGGGCTGGCGGTGTCCGGCCTGGCGTACTACGTCCTGACCCGCGGTGTCGATCTCGGTGGCGAGCACGCGGCGGCCGAGCGCAGCCGCGAAGAGTTGAGTGCCGCCTAGCGGCGGGGCTACTCAGCTGCCTCGGCGAGGCGGCGATGCGCCAGGGCCGGGGTCAGCACCCACAGCACCTTCGCCCCGGACTGCGCATCGGCGTGGAAAGCGTGGGGACGATCCGCATCGAAGGTCAGTGCGTCGCCCTGGTTGAGGGTGATGCGGCTGCCGTTGCCCTCGATGAAATCGATGTGGAGCCGGCCCTCGATGACCATGGCGAACTCGACCTCGGCGGGCAGGGAGTAGGTGTCGGTCCCGCTGCCGCCGCCGGGCTCGATATCGCTCATCAGGACCTGGAAGCGGCGCTCATTGCTCGGCGTCAGTTGGAACTCGTTCATCTTTGTTCCGCCGAACTCGATGGGCGGGTACTCCCCGGCGCGGACCACCTCGCCGACGGGCGTTTCGTCGAACAGGGAACCGACCTGCAATTCGAGTGCCTCGCAGATGCGGATGAGCGCGGCGACGGACGCGTTGGACTGGCCGCGTTCGACCTTCGACAGATAGCCCTTGGTGACGCCACTGGCGGCGGCGAGTTCATCGAGGGTCATCCGCTTGGCGCTGCGGGCAGCCTTCAAGCGTGCGGCGATCGATAGTTGCGTTGCCGGCGAACCGCCCACGATTTCCTCCTAGGAAACAAAGGTTGACAATAATTCTACTGCCGGAAACAATGAGACCCAAGCCACACGCCACGACTTTGGAGAACCGATGAGCTTCGACCGGTACATCACGACCACCGCGCCCGACGGCCGCGAGATCATCGGCCAGGTCGATGCCAGCCGTTTCCCGCGCTACGCCGAACCGGCCACCTTCGCGCGGGTGCCGCGCCTGGACCAGGTGTCGTCACCCGACGTCACGATCCTCGGCGTCCCGTTCGACTCCGGCGTTTCCTACCGCCCGGGCGCGCGCTTCGGCCCCGGCCACATCCGGGCGGCGTCCAAGCTGCTGCGGCCCTACAACCAGGCGCTCGACGTGTCACCGTTCGCCAACCAGCAGGTCGCCGACGCCGGAGACATCGGCGTCGACCCGTTCAACATCAACGAGGCGATCGAGACCATCGACGCCGAGGTGACCGCGCTGCGCAAGGACGGCAGCGCCGTGCTGACGCTGGGCGGCGACCACACGATCGCGCTGCCGATCCTGCGCTCGCTGCACCGCGACCACGGCCCCATCGCCGTGCTGCATTTCGACGCCCACCTCGACACCTGGGACACCTACTTCGGTGCCGCCTACACGCACGGCACCCCGTTCCGCCGGGCCAGCGAAGAGGGCCTCATCGACATGGAGCGCTCGCTGCACATGGGTATCCGCGGTCCGCTGTACAGCAAGAAGGACCTCGAGGACGACGCGATCCTGGGCTTCCAGGTCATCCGCTCGGACGACTACCAGGTCGACGGTCTGGCCAGCGTGCGTGAGCGCATGGTGAAGCGGCTGACCGGCCAGGGCGAGCGAAGCGACGGGAAAAACGGTGCCCCGGTTTACGTCTCCGTCGACATCGATGTGCTCGACCCGGCGCACGCGCCCGGGACCGGGACGCCGGAAGCCGGGGGATTGACCTCGCGCGAGCTGCTGCACTCGCTGCGCTCGCTCACCGGCCTGAACGTCGTCGGCGCCGACATCGTCGAGGTGTCGCCGGCCTACGACCATGCCGAGCTGACGGGGATCGCGGCCGCACACGTCGGCTATGAACTGCTGTCGGTGATGAGCGCCAACCGCTAACAGAGCCGCTAGGGCTTGCGGCGCACCGACGCCTCGACGATGTCGAGGACGGCGGTCAGATCCTCGCCGGTCTGACCCGAGGCGAGCCGCGCGATGAGGCCGTCGAGCACCAGGTCGAGATAGATGTGCAGCACTTCGGTGGGCACGTCGTCACGGAGCGTGCCGGCGGCCTTCTTGCGCTCCAGACGAGCGATGGTGGCCTGGTTGAGTTCCTCGTAGCGCTGCTGCCATTCGGCGCGGAACTCGGCGTCGGTGCGCAGCCGGCGGGCGATCTCCAGCCGGGTGCCCAGCCACTGGTAGTTGTCCGGCTTGGCGAGCATGTTGCGCATGACCTGGACGAGGCCGTCCTTCTCGACGGTCTGCGCCATGCGCTCACCGTCTTCCTCGGCGAGCGCGAAGAACAGCGCGTCCTTGTCGCGGAAATGATGGAAGATCGCGCCGCGCGACATCGCGGTGGCTTCTTCGAGCAGCCGCACGGTCGCACCCTCGTACCCGAACTCGGAGAAACAGCGTCGAGCCCCGTCGAGGATTTGCGCTCGGCGGGCGGCGAGGTGATCGTCGCTAACTTTGGGCACGAGGGCTCCTACTGGTGAACGGTTGGGCGGCCCGAAAGGCCGCCCAACCGTGTCAGCCAGCTATCAGGACTCGCTACCCGACCGCAGCATGTTCCGCAGCACGTACTGCAGGATGCCGCCGTTGCGGTAGTAGTCGGCCTCACCGGGCGTGTCGATGCGGACCACGGCGTCGAACTCGACCTTTTCGCCGCTTTCCTTCGTGGCCGTGACGTGCACGGTCTTCGGGGTCTTGCCGTTGTTCAGCTCGGTGATGCCCGCGATGTCGAACGTCTCGGTGCCGTCGAGGCCCAAGGACTTCCACGACTCGCCCGCCGGGAACTGCAGCGGGACGACGCCCATGCCGATCAGGTTCGAGCGGTGGATGCGCTCGAACGATTCGACGATGACCGCCTTGACGCCCAGCAGGCTGGTGCCCTTGGCGGCCCAGTCGCGCGAGCTACCCGAGCCGTACTCCTTGCCGCCCAGCACGACCAGCGGAGTGCCGGCCGCCTGGTAGTTCTGCGACGCGTCGTAGATGAACGACTGCGGGCCGCCCTCCTGGGTGAAGTCGCGCGTGTAGCCGCCCTGCGTGCCCTCGAGGCCGATACCGTCGAGCACGCGGTTCTGGAGGCGGATGTTCGCGAACGTGCCGCGGATCATCACCTCGTGGTTACCGCGACGGCTGCCCAGCGAGTTGTAGTCCTTGCGGGCCACGCCGTGCGAATCCAGGTACTGCGCAGCCGGGGTGCCCGGCTTGATCGGACCGGCCGGGCTGATGTGGTCGGTGGTCACCGAATCGCCCAGCAGGGCGAGCACTCGGGCGCCCGAGATGTCGGTGACGGGTGCCGGCTCCATCTGCATGCCGTCGAAGTACGGCGCCTTGCGCACGTACGTCGAGTTCTCGTCCCACTCGAACGTGTCGCCCTCGGGGGTCGACAGGTTCTGCCAGCGCTCGTCGCCGGCGAAGATCGTCGAGTACGACTTGCGGAACATGTCCTGGCTGATCGCCGACTTGATGGTGTCGTCGATCTCCTGCGCCGACGGCCAGATGTCCTTGAGGAAGACGTCGTTGCCCTCGGTGTCCTTGCCCAGGGAATCCGTCTCGAAGTCGAAGTCCATGGTGCCGGCGAGCCCGTACGCGATGACCAGCGGCGGCGAGGCCAGGTAGTTCATCTTGACGTCGGGGGAGATGCGTCCCTCGAAGTTGCGGTTACCGGACAGCACCGCGGTGACGGTGAGGTCGTTGTCGTTGATGGCCTTGCTGATCTCGTCGGGCAGCGGGCCGGTGTTGCCGATGCACGTCGTGCAGCCGTAGCCGCCCAGGTAGTAGCCGAGCTTCTCGAGGTACGGCCACAGGCCGGCCTTCTCGTAGTAGTCGGTGACGACCTGAGAGCCGGGGGCCATGTTGGTCTTGACCCAGGGCTTGGTGGTGAGGCCCTTCTCGACGGCGTTGCGCGCGAGCAGTGCCGCGCCGAGCATCACCGACGGGTTCGAGGTGTTAGTGCAGGACGTGATGCCCGCGACCGCGACCGCGCCGTGGTCGAGCACGAACGTGCCCCGCTCGCCGGTCACGGTGATCGGCTTGCTCGGGCGGCCCTCGGCGCCGTTGGCGGCGGACTGGACGTCGACGGCACCGTCGTCGGCGAACGACAAGGCGGCCGAGTCGCTGGCCGGGAAGGACTCTTCGACGGCCTCATCGAGGTGCGTGTGCGGAGTGGGCGCAGCAGGGGTGCCGTCGTTGGTGTAGTTGTGGATGTCCTTGCGGAACGCGATCTTGCTCTCCGACAACAGGATTCGGTCCTGCGGGCGCTTCGGGCCGGCGATCGACGGGACCACCGTGGACAGGTCCAGCTCGATGTACTCGGAGAAGGCCGGCTCACGATCGGCGTCGTGCCACATGCCCTGGGCCTTGGCGTAGGCCTCGACCAGCGCGAGCTGCTCGTCGGTGCGGCCGGTGAGGCGCAGGTAGTTGATGGTCTCCCCGTCGATCGGGAAGATCGCAGCGGTGGAACCGAATTCGGGGCTCATGTTGCCCAGCGTCGCGCGGTTCGCGAGCGGCACCTCGGCGACGCCCTTGCCGTAGAACTCGACGAACTTGCCGACGACGCCGTGCTTGCGCAGCATGTCGGTGACGGTCAGCACCACGTCGGTGGCGGTCACGCCGGGCTGGATCTCGCCGGTCAGCTTGAAGCCGACGACGCGCGGGATCAGCATCGAGACGGGCTGGCCCAGCATGGCGGCCTCGGCCTCGATGCCGCCGACGCCCCAGCCCAGCACGCCCAGGCCATTCTCCATGGTGGTGTGGCTGTCGGTACCCACACAGGTGTCGGGGTAGGCCTGGCCGTTACGGACCATCACGACGGGCGCCAGGTACTCGATGTTGACCTGGTGCACGATGCCCATGCCCGGGGGGACGACCTTGAAATCGTCGAACGCGCCCTGGCCCCAGCGCAGGAACTGGTAGCGCTCGCCGTTGCGCTCGTACTCCAAGTCGACGTTGCGCTCGAGGGCGTCGGCGCGGCCGAAGACGTCGAGGATCACCGAGTGGTCGATGACCATGTCGGCGGGAGAGAGCGGGTTGACCTTGTTGGGGTCGCCGCCCAGGGTGGTGACGGCCTCGCGCATGGTGGCCAGGTCCACGATGCAGGGCACGCCGGTGAAGTCCTGCATGATCACGCGGGCGGGGGTGAACTGGATTTCGGTGTTCGGCTCAGCCGAGGGATCCCAGTTGGCCAGGGCCAGGATGTGATCCTTGGTGATGTTCGCGCCGTCTTCGGTGCGCAGCAGGTTCTCCGCAAGCACCTTGAGGCTGTAGGGAAGCTTCTCGGTCCCCGGCACCGCGTCGAGGCGGAAAATCTCGTAGCTGTTTTCCCCGACAACGAGCGTGTCACGGGCTCCAAATGAATTGCTGCTCACATCAACTCCCGGCTAGATCTCGCCGCGACGGGCTGTGTCAGCGGCGCGTTGCTACCCTAACAGTACGCTTGTCCTATGAGCGCCCAGGGGGTGGCTACAGTGTTGTCGGGTTGTGGGTGTGCCGTCAGGGAGTTCGCCGAAATTCCAGTACCGTTTGCCCCGTGACAACTTTCGCGGCATTCATTCCGCCGGACGTCTGTGCCACGGTCGGGCAGGACCCGGCCAAGACCCCCGTCGACGTCTGCATGGCGACGGTGATCACGCAGGTGCGTGACGGTGGGGTCAGTGCGCCGGGCATCGCGCCCGCCAAGACGCCGGCCACGCCGCAGGAAGCAAAGCAGGCCGCCGAGGCCGCCACGGAGGCGGCGGCCCTGCGGCAGGTGGTCGCCGACGCCCATGCCAAGGGCATCGACCTCAAGATCGTCGTGCTGCCGACGAGTCCCGGCATCGACACCCCGCTGCGGGACATCGCCGCCGACGTCGGCCATGTGTACCCCGAGTCGACGGTGCTCACCCTGAGTCCTGGATTCGCCGGTGCCTACAGTCCGACCTATGACCGGTCGCACTTGGAAGCGGGTCAGGATCTGGCGAAGACGCCGAGTGTCGTGCAGTCGTCGAAGAATTTTGTGAGCCAGCTGGAAACGCCGATTTTTCCGTGGACGTCGTTCACTCTGGTCGTCATCCTCGGTGTGGTAGCGGCCGCCGTCGGTACCCGGTTCTTGCAGGTTCGGGCCCGGAAATCGGCCAGCGCGGCCGCTCCGGCGACTGTCGCCGCAACTCCTTCGGAGTAGCTGGGCGCGGTGCGCCGCGAATTCGAATATCACTATTCGGTCACACCTTTTTCAATTACACCGATGTGGTTTGTTACTAACGTTTCATTTGTGCAACCTGTGACGTACGGTGCAGTTGGTACCGCATGTTGCAGTTGTGATGAATTTTGATTTCTGCGACTAACGGAACCGACGGATTGCGCCCGCATACGCCTTTCGCGGGCACCAGCGCGCTGGAGCCATAGGAGACCAGAGTCAATGGGACCCAGAGTCAGGGGACACGGCATTCGCCCCTTTGTCATCGGGCTGGGCTGCCGCGTGGGCACCGGATCGCTCGTGTTCGGTGTGATGACCGCGTCCGTATTCGGTTCCGGCACCGCCTCCGCGCAACCCGGCGGCAGCGAGATCGCCGCCCTGGTCACCGATTTGGCCAACGCCAACCAGAAACTGCAGGACCTCGGCGCCTCCATCCAGACCCGGCAGGAATCGGTCAACAAGGCCATCTCCGACGTGCAGACCGCCCGCGACAACGCCGCGACTGCCCAGCAGGACATCGACGCCAGTCAGAGTGGGCTCAAGGACGCCAACGCCGCGATCGCCGCCGCGCAGTCGCACTTCGACAAGTACGCCGAAGCGGCGTACGTCAACGGCCCGTCCGCGTCGTACCTGACCGCCACCGATCCCGGCGAGATGATCAACACCGCCGCCACCGGCCAGGCCCTGACCATCAGCTCGCAGGAGGCCATCGCCGACCTGCAGCGCACCCGGACCGAACTGGCCAATCGCGAATCTGCCGCCCGGCTGGCCAAGCAGAAGGCCGACCAGGCCGTCAAAGATGCGCAGACCAGCCAGGACGACGCGGTCAAAGCCCTGACCGATGCCCGGACCACGTTCGCCGACCAGCAGACCCAACTCGATCAGTTGGTCAGCCAGCGGAATGCGGCCCAGGCCAAGCTCGACGCGGTGCGCACGCAGTGGGCGGCCACGACCACCGGGACGACCACCGGGCCGGCCGCCGCATCCGGTGTGCCCGCCGCCGACCCCGGTCGGTACGCCGCCAACTGGGACGGCGCTCCCACCGCCGCCGGCCCCCGCAAGTGGGACGACGGCGGGTGGGACCCGACCCTGCCGAAGCTGCCCAGCGCCAATATTCCCGGTGACCCGATCGCCGTCATCAACAACGTGCTCGGTATGACCGCCACCTCGGCGCAGGTCACCCAGCAGATGGGCCACAGTTTCCTGCAGAAGCTCGGCCTGGTGCCCGCGGAGGTCACGAAGAGCGGCTACACCAATGGCGCCATCCCGCGCGTCTACGGCAAGCAGGCTTCGGAGTACGTGATCAAGCGCGCCATGACGCAGATCGGCGTGCCGTACTCCTGGGGCGGTGGCACCGCGGCCGGCCCGGGCAAGGGCATCGACTCGGGCGCCGGCACCGTCGGCTTCGACTGCTCGGGCCTGATCCTGTACGCCTTCGCGGGCGTCGGCATCAAGCTGCCGCACTATTCGGGCAACCAGTACGAGATGGGCCGCAAGATCCCGACCTCGCAGGCCCGCCGCGGCGACGTCATCTTCTACGGCCCGGGCGGCAGCCAGCACGTCACCCTGTACCTCGGCAACGGTCAGATGCTAGAAGCGCCGTACACCGGCTCAGACGTGCACGTCTCGCCGGTCCGCACCAGCGGCATGACGCCGTACGTGATCCGTTACATCGAATACTGATTCAGGGCGAGCGAAGCGACGGGAAGAACAGAGGTTATTGCATTGCAGGGCAAGGAATTTCACCGGAGAGACGTCCTCGCGGGCGTTGGCGCGCTGGCGCTGGCGCTTGTGTTCGGGCCTGCGCCGAGTGCGATCGCCGAGCCCGACGGCGGCTGGGACCCAACACTGCCCATGAAAGCCAGCTCCGGCGCCCCCGGGGACCCGGTGGCCATCGCCAACGCGTCCTTCCAGGCCAGTCAGCTTGCCCTGCAGACCACCCAGAACCTCGGTCAGAGTTTCCTGTCCGCCCTGGGCCTTGGTGGCAAGCCGAGCGGCGGTGGCGGCGGGACCGCCACGATGATGCCCGGCGGCCGCGTCGGCGGTAAGCAGGCCATCGAATACGTCATCCGGCGCGGCGGCTCCCAGATGGGCGTCCCGTACTCGTGGGGCGGCGGTACCTTGACCGGTCCCGGACCCGGCGTCGACTACGACGCCGGCAAGATCGGCTACGACTGTTCCGGGTTCACGCGCTACGCCTATGCCGGTGTCGGCGTCCAGATCCCCAAGTACTCGGGCGACCAGTACGACACCGGCCGCGCCATCCCGCCGTCGCAAGCCAAGCGCGGCGATCTCATCTTCTACGGTCCGGGTGGCAGCCAGCACGTGACGATCTACCTCGGCGGCGGCAAGATGCTGGAGGCCTCCGGCAGCGCGGGAAAGGTGACGGTCAGCCCGGTCCGGACGGCCGGCATGTCGCCACACCTGTCCCGCATCATCGAGACCTAGACTTGCGGAAAGTCCGACCGAGCAGCACTGACGGCTCCGCCGTCGGCAATCATTCGACGGATACGGGGCCGCCTGGAATAGTTGATTCCGGGTTCGCCGCTATATTGGCGGCTACCTGCTAGACCAGCGACTTTGCGCCGGGCAATCGGCCGAATCAAAACGTGGGAGGAAGCTAGATGACGTCACCGAGTGGGCCGCTGGAGGGCGCCGGAGGCTACCCAGGCCCGGCCCCCACACAGGGCTACCCGCCCGGGGCGCACGCCGCACCCACCGCGCAGCAGCCTGGCAGCGGGGCGTTGCAGTCCGAGGTGCACACCCTTGAGCGCGCCATCTTCGAGGTCAAGCGCATCATCGTCGGCCAGGACCAGTTGGTCGAGCGCATGCTGGTCGGCCTGCTGGCCAAGGGCCACGTGCTGCTCGAAGGTGTGCCGGGTGTCGCCAAGACCCTGGCCGTGGAGACCTTCGCCAAGGTGGTCGGCGGTTCGTTCGCCCGTATCCAGTTCACCCCCGACCTGGTGCCCACCGACATCGTCGGTACCCGCATCTACCGGGTCGGCAAGGAAGAGTTCGACATCGAGCTCGGCCCCGTGATGGTCAACTTCCTGCTCGCCGACGAGATCAACCGTGCGCCTGCCAAGGTGCAGTCGGCGCTGCTGGAGGTCATGGCCGAGCGCAAGATCTCCATCGGCGGCAAGACCTTCCCGCTGCCCAGCCCGTTCCTCGTCATGGCGACGCAGAACCCCATCGAGCAGGAGGGCGTCTACCAGCTGCCCGAGGCGCAGCGCGACCGCTTCCTGTTCAAGCTCAACGTCGGCTACCCGTCGCCCGAGGAAGAGCGCGAGATCATCTACCGGATGGGCGTCAAGCCGCCGGAGCCCAAGCAGATCCTGACCACCGAGGAACTGCTGCACCTGCAGGACGTGGCCGCCAACAACTTCGTGCACCACGCCCTCGTCGACTACGTCGTGCGCATCGTCACCGCCACGCGTGAGCCGGAGAAGTTCGGCATGCCCGACGCCAAGGCCTGGATCGCGTACGGCGCCTCGCCGCGTGCCTCGCTGGGCATCATCAGCGCCTCCCGTGCGCTTGCGCTGGTGCGCGGCCGCGACTACGTCATCCCGCAGGACGTCGTCGAGGTCATCCCGGACGTGCTGCGGCACCGTCTCGTGCTCACCTACGACGCGCTCGCCGACGAGATCTCCGCTGAGACCGTCGTCAACCGCATCCTGCAGACCGTCGCGCTGCCGCAGGTGAATGCCATTCCGCAGCAAGGACATTCGGTTCCGCCCGTGATGGCCGGCGTAGCTGGGGCCGCAGGTCGGTGACCGAGCCCAGGTCTGATCGTCCGGCTTCGCCGCAGCCAGGCCGCTCCGTCGACCTGCCGTCGTTGCAGCGCGGGCAGATTCGGGATCCCGAACTGTCGGCCGCGCTGCGCAAGCTCGAGCTCACTGTCCGGCGCAAGCTGGACGGCGTCCTGCACGGTGACCACCAGGGCCTGATCCCCGGACCCGGCTCCGAGCCGGGGGAGTCCCGGCTCTACCAGCCCGGCGACGACGTGCGCCGGATGGACTGGTCCGTCACAGCCCGCACCACGCATCCGCACGTGCGCCAGATGATCGCCGACCGGGAGCTGGAGACCTGGCTGGTCGTCGACATGTCGGCGAGCCTGGACTTCGGCACCGCGGGCTGCGAGAAGCGCGATCTGGCGGTCGCCGCGGCGGCCTCCATCGCGTTCCTCAACAGCGGTGGCGGCAACCGGCTCGGTGCGGTCATCTCGAACGGTGACACCATCCGCCGGGTGCCCGCATTGTCGGGCCGGCTGCACGAGCAGGAGCTGCTGCGCGCCATCGCCACCACGCCCAAGGCTCCGGCCGGGGTCCGCGGTGACCTGGCCGTGGCCATCGACGCGCTGCGACGGCCCGAGCGCCGGCGCGGCATGGCGGTGATCATCAGCGACTTCCTGGGACCCATCAACTGGATGCGCCCATTGCGGGCCATCGCCGGGCGGCACGAGGTCCTCGGCATCGAGGTCATCGACCCGCGCGACGTGGAGCTGCCCGCGATCGGGGACGTGGTGCTGCAGGACGCAGAGTCCGGCATCACCAAGGAATTCACCATCGACGAGCAACTTCGAGACGACTTCGCCCGCGCCGCCCAGGCACACCGCGACGAAGTGGCCCGCACCCTGCGCCGATGCGACGCCCCGCTGCTGACCCTGCGCACCGACCGGGACTGGATCGCGGACGTCGTGAGGTTCGTGGCGAGCCGCCGCCGTGGTGCCATGGCGGCGCGGTAGCTGTCAACGGTCGCACAGATCGATGTGCGGCTCGCCGCAGCGCGCCGATTTCGGCGAACAAAGGCCGAGACGATAAGTTGACCAGCATGAGTGACACTGTTGCCTCGGAAAGTGCTGTTGGGGGTGCCACCGACGTGGTCGCCGGCCGTCCGGCCTTTGTTTCCCGTTCCGTGCTGGTCACCGGTGGTAACCGGGGCATCGGCCTGGCCATCGCGCAGCGCCTGGCCGCCGACGGCCACAAGGTTGCCGTGACCCACCGCGGTTCCGGTGCCCCCGAGGGGCTGTTCGGCGTCGTTTGTGACGTCACCGACACCGAGGCCGTCGACCGCGCTTTCAAAGAGGTAGAGGAGCACCAAGGCCCCGTCGAGGTGCTGGTGTCCAACGCCGGTATCTCCAAGGACGCGTTCCTGATGCGCATGACCGAGGAGCGGTTCACCGAGGTCATCAACGCCAACCTGACCGGCGCGTTCCGGGTGACCCAGCGCGCGTCACGCAGCATGCAGCGCAAGCGCTTCGGCCGCATCATCTACATCGGCTCGGTCTCGGGCATGTGGGGCATCGGCAACCAGGCCAACTACGCGGCCGCCAAGGCCGGCCTGATCGGCATGGCCCGCTCGATCTCCCGTGAGCTCTCCAAGGCGGGCGTCACCGCCAACGTCGTCGCCCCCGGGTACATCGACACCGAGATGACGCGCGCCCTGGACGAGCGCATCCAGGAAGGCGCGCTGGAGTTCATCCCGGCCAAGCGCGTCGGTACCGCCGAGGACGTTGCCGGTGCCGTCAGCTTCCTGGCGTCCGAGGATGCCGGCTACATCGCCGGCGCGGTGATCCCGGTCGACGGCGGCATGGGCATGGGTCACTGACCCACCGGGCTCAACTCGAAACCCTTTGGCTTAGCAGAACTTAAAGGAGTCAGAACAATGGCAGGTTTGCTCGAAGGCAAGCGCATCCTGGTCACCGGGATCATCACCGATTCGTCCATCGCGTTCCACATCGCGAAGGTCGCCCAGGAGCAGGGCGCAGAACTGGTGCTCACCGGCTTCGACCGGATGAAGCTCATCCAGCGCATCGCCGACCGGCTGCCGAACCCGGCGCCGCTGTTGGAACTCGACGTGCAGAACACCGAGCACCTGGCTTCGCTCGGTGAGCGCGTCACCGAGGTGATCGGCGAGGGCAACAAGCTCGACGGCGTCGTGCACTCCATCGGCTTCATGCCGCAGAGCGGCATGGGCATCAACCCGTTCTTCGACGCGCCCTACGAGGACATCGCCAAGGGCATCCACATCTCGGCGTACTCCTACGCCTCGCTGGCCAATGCGCTGCTGCCGATCATGAACGAAGGCGGCGGCATCGTCGGCATGGACTTCGACCCGACCCGCGCCATGCCCGCCTACAACTGGATGACGGTCGCCAAGAGCGCCCTCGAGTCGGTCAACCGGTTCGTCGCGCGTGAGGCCGGCAAGTTCGGCGTGCGGTCCAATCTCGTTGCGGCAGGCCCCATCCGGACCCTGGCCATGAGCGCCATCGTCGGTGGCGCGCTGGGCGACGAGGCCGGCGCGCAGATGCAGCTGCTCGAAGAGGGCTGGGACCAGCGGGCACCGATCGGCTGGAACATGAAGGACCCGACGCCGGTCGCCAAGACCGTCTGTGCGCTGCTGTCCGAATGGCTGCCCGCCACCACCGGGTCGATCATCTACGCCGACGGTGGCGCCAGCACCCAGCTGATGTGATCTGAATTGTTTTCCGCCGAAACGGCGTTCCGGCAGGTGTGCTCTCCCGCCGGAACGCCGTTTCGCGTCTGAGGAGGGACCAAACACGTGGACTTTGACGCGCTGCTGCTGCTGTCGTTCGGCGGACCCGACGGTCCCGACGACGTCCGTCCGTTCCTGGAGAACGTGACGCGGGGGCGCGGGGTGCCGCCGGAGCGCCTGGACGCCGTCGCCGAGCACTACATGCATTTCGGGGGAGCGTCGCCGATCAATGGCATCAACCGGGCGTTGATCTCCCAGCTCGAGGCGGCAATGCCGGAGCTGCCGGTGTACTTCGGCAACCGCAACTGGGAACCGTACATCGAAGACACGGTTGCCGCCATGCGGGACAACGGAATTCGTCGGGCGGCGGTATTCACGACATCCGCGTGGGGCGGTTACTCGAGCTGCCGGCAGTACGTCGAGGACATCGCGCGCGGCCGCGCCGCGGCCGGGGCGCAGGCGCCGGAATTGGTCAAGCTGCGCCAGTACTTCGACCATCCGCTGTTCGTCGAGATGTTCTCCGAAGCCATCGGGGCAGCGGCCGCGCAGGTGCCCGCTGACCTACGTGACGACGCGCGGCTGGTGTTCACCGCGCATTCCATTCCTGTCGGCGCCGACGAGCGGTACGGCCCGCGGCTGTACAGCCGGCAGGTCGGCTACGCCACTCGGCTGGTCGCCGCGGCCGCCGGGTACGACGACTACGACCAGGTGTGGCAGTCCCGGTCCGGTCCGCCGCAAATCCCTTGGCTGGAACCGGATATCGGCGATCACTTGTCGGCGCTGGCGGCCGCCGGCACCAAGGCCGTCATCGTCTGCCCCATCGGGTTCGTCGCCGACCACATCGAGGTGGTGTGGGACCTCGACAACGAGCTTGCCGAGCTCGCCGCCGAAGCTGGAATCACGTTGGTGCGCACTGCAACTCCGGGCGCGGACCCGCGGTTCGCCCGGTTGGCCGCCTCGCTGGTCGAGGAACTGCGCACGGGCGCGGCGGCGGCGCGGGTCGACGGTCCGGACCCGGTGCCCGGCTACGGCTGCAGCGTCGACGGCGCACCCTGCTCACCGCACTGCTTCGCCGACTGACGGGTCCCTAGCGCTCCCAGGCCGAATGCAGGATGGCCGTCACAGCGGCCAGTCGGGCGGACCGCACGACGTCGGCCAGCGGCCGCATGGCCTCGCTGGCGGTCTGCATCTCCGAGGCGCTCTGCAGGCCGATGGGCGCCAGCCCGGCGCTGACGGTGATGATCGCGTCGATGTGGGCCGCGGTCTCGAGCACCCGCACGGCGCGGGTCGGGGCATGGTCCGGCAGCCGGTGCAGCTGGCCGGCTTCGAGCAGCTGCTCGACCATCTCGCGCGGATCGTCGATGTCCGAGCCGGGTTCGGCCCGCAACCGGCTGAGGGCGTCGGCCGCCGACCGGACCGCGTCGCGCAGCCGGAACTCCTCGTCACCGAGGTCGAAATGACCGATGACCGGCGCGCTCGGCAGCGAGTACACCGTCCAGGACAGCGCCTTGACCTCGGCGTCGTCGGTGTCGTCCTCGTACTCGAAGTCGGGGACCAGGCCGACGGCCTCGCCGTAGTTCGAGGTGATGACGATGGCTTCGCCCACGTCGACGGCGTCCTGCTGGAACTGGGTGCCGGGGGGCAGGCCGCGGACATCGCCGGGTACGGGCAGTACCAGGTTCAGCGCCGGCTCCGAGCGGGCGGCGCCGGCTGCGTGTCGCAGCGTCTGCAGCAACGTGACGCCGCCGTAGTTGGTCAGGTCCGGCCACGGCAGGCCGGTTCGGCTGGCCGCCACGGCGTCGTAGGCGGCAATGGAATGCCTTGGCGCCCACGGCGATAGCGCATCCAGGACATCGTCGGGCGCGGCCAGGCCGGCATGCCAGGCATTGGCCCACACCGTCAGCGAAATACTCGGACACCACATGATGCACGCAGTGTAAAACGCTCCGGCCCGGAACGCCTGTAAGGCGCTACTCTGGTCGCATGCCGGTGCCGTTGCTGTGGCTCATCGTGGCGATCGGGCTTGCCGGCGCCGAAGCGCTCACTGGTGACATGTTCCTGCTCATGCTGTCCGGCGGCGCCCTGGCGACCGCTGGTCTGAGCTGGGCCACCGACTGGCCGATCTGGGCTGACGGCGCCTGTTTCCTCATCGTGTCGGTGCTGCTGCTGGTCCTGGTCCGCCCGTCGCTGCGCAAGCGGCTGGGTGCTGCCGGCCTGCCCGAGCCGGTAAAAGCCCTGGAAGGCAAGACCGCCCTGGTGCTGGAACGCGTGGCGCGCCATGAAGGACAGGTAAAACTCGACGGCGAAATCTGGACGGCGCGTCCGATGGCCGACGACGATGTCTTCGAGCCCGGCGATCACGTCACCGTGATGCGGATCGACGGCGCGACCGCGGTGGTCTACCGGACCATCTGAACGCAAGGGGAGCTGAAATTGACTGGTGCACTTGTTCTTCTGCTGATGCTGGTGGCGCTGGCCATCGTGGTGGTGGTCAAATCGGTGGCGCTCATCCCGCAGGCCGAGGCCGCGGTCATCGAGCGGCTGGGCCGTTACAGCAAGACCGTCTCGGGGCAGCTGACGCTGCTGCTGCCGTTCATCGACAAGATCCGGGCCCGGGTGGACCTGCGTGAGCGGGTCGTGTCGTTCCCGCCGCAGCCGGTGATCACGGAGGACAACCTGACGGTCAACATCGACACCGTCGTCTACTTCCAGGTGACCAGCCCGCAGGCGGCGGTGTACCAGATCAGCAACTACATCGTCGGCGTCGAGCAGCTGACCACCACGACGCTGCGCAACGTCGTCGGCGGTATGACGCTGGAGCAGACGCTGACCTCTCGCGACTCGATCAACGCCCAGCTGCGCGGCGTGCTCGACGAGGCCACCGGCCGCTGGGGCCTGCGGGTAGCCCGGGTGGAGCTGCGCAGCATCGATCCGCCGCCGTCGATCCAGGAGTCGATGGAGAAGCAGATGCGGGCCGATCGGGAGAAGCGCGCCATGATCCTGATGGCGGAAGGCAGCCGGGAGGCGTCGATCAAGCAGGCCGAGGGTGCCAAGCAATCGCAGATCCTGTCGGCCGAAGGTGCCAAGCAGGCCGCGATCCTGGCCGCCGAGGCGGACCGGCAGTCCCGGATCCTGCGGGCCCAGGGTGAACGGGCCGCCCAGTACCTGAACGCCCAGGGCCAGGCGAAGGCCATCGAGAAGACGTTCGCGGCCATCAAGGCGGGCCGGCCCACGCCGGAGCTGCTGGCCTACCAATACCTGCAGACGCTGCCGCAGATGGCCAAGGGCGAGGCCAACAAGGTGTGGGTGGTGCCCAGCGACTTCGGTTCTGCGCTACAGGGTTTCACCAAGATGCTCGGAGCTCCGGGGGAGGACGGGGTGTTCCGCTACACGCCGTCGCCGGTGGAGGAGAACCTGCCCAAGGCCGACGACGACGCCGACGAGGTCGCCGACTGGTTCAACACCCAGACCGACCCGGAGATCGCCAGGGCAGTGGCCAAGGCCGAAGCCGAGGCGCGTGCCTCGGTGCAGCAGCCGGGCTACAGCACCCCACCGCCGCTGCCCGCGCCCCCGGTGCCCCCGGCACCCCCGACCCAGCCGCTCGAGGCGCGTCCAACTCCTGAAATCGACCCGCCCGCCGGACAACACGCAAGGTGACCATGAGTGTGTTGACGTCCCCGAAGACCTACACGGCGCTGGCGCTGCTGCAGGCAGGTGACGCGGCGGCCTGTGCCGTCCCCATCGCGCCGATCGAGAAGGCACTGGCCGGAGTGAACTTCCCGCTGGAGTACCGGTGGATTCTGGTCGGGTCCAAGGCGGCATCGGCTGTGGGTCTGCTTGCCGTGGGGCGCAATCCCGCGCTTGCCCGGCTGACCACCGCGATGCTGGCGCTGTACTTCACGCTGGCGGTCACCGCGCACATCAGAGCGCATGACAAGCCCCAGAACGCGGCACCCGCCGTGCTGTTCCTGGCGCTGTTCACCGCGATGACGGCGAAAGGCCCCGACCGCGAGTCATAAGGCTGCTCAGTGGCCAGTTGCTACCCGGATTCTTGCGTTTCGCGTGTAGCAGGTGGCCGCTCGGCGCCTCAGGGTTGAGCAGTCACCGCGTCGGGCGCGACTGCTGCGGCGTGTGCTCGGCGATGCAGCCGAATCTCGTAGATCAGCCCCGAGATCCCGATGGTCGCAGTGCAGGCCGATACGACCAGCAGGGACGGCCGAATCTGCCCGGTGAGGGCGTCTCCGAGGATGACGACCGCCGCGGTGCCGGGCAGCAACCCGAAGAACGTCGCGATCGCGTACGGCACGACCCGGACCGACGAGGCGCCGGCCGCATAGTTGAGCACCGAGAACGGTACGGCCGGGATCATGCGCATCGACAGGATCGCCGCCCAGCCGCGTTCCTTGAGCCGGGCATCGAGGCTGTCGATGTGCTGGTGCGAGAGCTTGCTCAACTGCCAGCCCAGCACCCGAACCAGCCAGAGCGCGATCAATGCGCTCAGCGTGCTGGCGATGACGGCCAGCGTGACGCCGAGTGCGGAACCGAACAGCAGGCCCGCCGCGAGGGTGAATGCGGTGCGGGGGAACGGCAGCACCGTGACGACGGTGTGGGCCACCAGGAAGGCCAGCGGGAACCACGGGCCGGCCGCGGCAGCCCAGTCGCGCATCTCCACCGCGCTGGGCAAGGGCACCCAGATGGCAATTGCGACGAGAATCACAATCGCCGTTCCGATGCCCACGGCTCGACGCAACGGCATCTGCGCCGCAGTCGTCTGCACCGCAGACAGGACCGTGCGCAGCGCGCTGACAACGGGGTTCACGCTTTCCAAGGGTACGGGGCCATCGCCGATCGCTGACGTCAGGCGCGTGTCCACGGGATGGGCCGCGGCACCAGCCTCCACCGGCGCCGACGATGCGGACAGTCGGTGCGCAGTGGAGCTACTGGGTAGTAGCGACCTGCGTGATTTAGCCTGAAAGTCAAGTGTGATAGGCATTTCTGCATGCAGTGCCATATATCCGATGGCCGAAAGATTGGGAGTCGCCGGTGACTGTCGACGTGTCCACCGTTCGGGACCGCTACGCGCGGTGGCAGACGAACGTCGCCGGCGTGCTCGCCAAGAGCACGCGGAAGGCTGTCGAGGATCTGCCGGCCGAACCCGAGCGCTTGCTCGATTCGCCGACGTACGACGGATTCCCGGTCCGTCCGCTCTACACCAGCCTGGACGGTCTGGCCGAGCCCGCGCTGCCCGGGCACTGGCCGTTCACCCGCGGCGGTGACGCCCACCGCGACGTGCTCGCCGGCTGGAAGGTGGCCGAGCCCTTCCCGATCGCCGGCGATGTTGATGTCGCTGACGTCCGCATGGTCAACGGCGCCGTCCTGCTCGCCCTCACCGACGGCACCAGTGCCCTCGAGGTGCGGGTCGGCACCGGCGGCGTCCCCGTCGACCAGCTGGACCGCGTGTTCGAGGGCGTCTTCCTGGACCTCGTCCCGGTGATCCTCGATGCCGGCACCGACGTAGCAGGCGCAGCGGATCAGCTGCTCACCCTGGTGCAGCCGTTCGACGCCGACCAGCGCGCCCGGCTGTCGATCGACCTGGGCGCCGACCCGCTGACGGCACCGCTGTCGGGCCGCGCCGCCGCGACCGAGGCGGACGTCGTCGCCACCGCGGCGAAGCTGACCGAGTACGTCGGGGGAGTGCGTGCCGTCACGGTCGACGCCGCCGCCCTGCACAACCTCGGCTCGAGCGCCTCGCTGGAGCTGGCGGGTGCCATCGCCGCCGGTGTCGCCTACCTGCGCCTGCTCACCGAGAGCGGACTGTCCGTCGCTGATGCGTTGCGGCAGATCAGCTTCCGTTTCGCCGCTGACGACGACCAGTTCGCCACCATCGCCAAACTCCGTGCGGCCCGCCGACTTTGGGCCCGCGTGGCCGAGGTGGCCGGCGCCCCCGACGCGGGTGCCGCGACCATCCACGCCGTCACGTCGAAGGCCATGATGTCGCAGCGCGACCCGTGGGTGAACATGCTGCGCACCACTCTCGCCGCGTTTGCCGCAGGCGTGGGCGGCGCGGACACCGTGCTGGTCGAGACGTTCGATGCCGCCATCGACGGCGGATTGCCCGGTACCGCAGTCACTTTCAGTCGTCGCATGGCCCGCAACACCCAGCTGTTGCTGCTGGAGGAGTCGCACCTGGGCCGGGTAATCGACCCGTCGGGCGGCTCATGGTTCGTCGAGGACCTCACCGATCAGCTGGCGCAGCAGGCCTGGACGAAGTTCCAGGAGCTGGAGTCGCTCGGCGGCTTTGTCGCGGCCCGTGATCACCTGGGCGCCCAGATCGCCGAGGTCGCGGCCCTTCGCGCCGACGACATCGCGCACCGGCGCACCGCCCTCACCGGCGTCAACGAGTTCCCGAACCTCGAGGAAAACCCACTGGCGCAGACTGATTCGTTCCCGGGCGTGGTCCGGTACGCGGCGGCCTTCGAGGCGCTGCGCAACCGCTCCGATGCCTACCTGGCCAAGACCGGCAAGCGGCCGCAGGCAGTGCTGCTGCCCGTCGGGCCGCTGGCCGAGCACAACATCCGCACCACGTTCGCCTCGAACCTGCTGGCTTCCGGTGGCATCGAGGTCGTCAACCCGGGCACGGTCGATGCCGCGGGGGTCTTCGCGGTGGCAGACGGCCATGCCGCGGCTGTGGTCTGCGGCACCGACGCCCGGTACGCCGAGGAGGCCAGTGGCGTCGTCAAGGCCGCCCGGGCAGCCGGCATCACGCACATCTATCTCGCCGGTCCGGAGCAGGCGGTGGCCGGTGCCGCCGACCAGCCCGACGAGTACCTGACCATGAAAATCGATGCCGTCGAAGCGCTTTCGACCCTGCTCACCCGATTGGGGGCATGACCATGACCGCTTCTAACGTCACCACCATCGGCAGTTTCGCCGACGTTCCGCTGCAGGGTGAGGCCGCGACCGTCCCCACCGCCGACGCCGTCGGCACCCACGTCGCCGACGCGGCCCAGGCCCACGGTTACACCGCCGAGCAGCTCACCTGGTCGACCCCGGAGGGCATCGACGTCAAGCCGGTGTACATCGCCCAAGACAGGGACGCCGCGATGGCAGCCGGCTACCCGCTGGACAGCTTCCCGGGCACCCCGCCGTTCATCCGCGGGCCGTACCCGACCATGTACGTGAACCAGCCGTGGACCATCCGTCAGTACGCCGGATTCTCCACCGCCGCCGAGTCCAATGCGTTCTACCGCCGCAACCTGGCCGCCGGCCAGAAGGGGCTGTCGGTCGCGTTCGACCTCGCCACCCACCGTGGCTACGACTCGGACCACCCGCGCGTCCAGGGCGACGTCGGAATGGCCGGTGTGGCAATCGATTCCATCCTCGACATGCGCCAGCTGTTCGACGGCATCGATCTGGGCAGCGTGTCGGTCTCGATGACGATGAACGGCGCGGTGCTGCCGATCCTCGCGCTCTACGTCGTCGCCGCCGAGGAACAGGGCGTACCGCCGGAGAAGCTGGCCGGGACCATCCAGAACGACATCCTCAAAGAGTTCATGGTCCGCAACACCTACATCTATCCGCCGAAATCGTCGATGCGGATCATCTCGGACATCTTTGGCTACACCAGCACCAAGATGCCGAAGTTCAACTCGATCTCGATCTCGGGTTACCACATCCAAGAGGCCGGTGCCACAGCGGATTTGGAGCTGGCATACACGCTGGCCGACGGCGTCGAGTACATCAAGGCCGGGCTCGATGCGGGCCTGGACATCGACAAGTTCGCGCCGCGACTGTCCTTCTTCTGGGGCATCGGCATGAACTTCTTCATGGAGGTGGCCAAGCTGCGTGCCGGCCGTCTGCTGTGGAGTGAGCTGGTCGCCGAGTTCAGCCCCAAGAGCGACAAGTCGCTGTCGCTGCGCACCCACTCGCAGACCTCCGGCTGGTCGCTGACGGCGCAGGACCCGTTCAACAACGTGGCCCGTACCTGCATCGAGGCCATGGCCGCCACGCAGGGCCACACGCAGTCGCTGCACACCAACGCCCTGGACGAGGCGCTGGCGCTGCCCACCGACTTCTCGGCCCGCATCGCACGTAACACCCAGCTGCTGCTGCAGCAGGAGTCCGGCACCACGCGGCCCATCGACCCGTGGGGTGGTTCGTACTACGTCGAGTGGCTGACCCACCAGCTCGCCGAGAAGGCCCGCGCCCACATCACGGAGGTCGCCGAGCACGGCGGCATGGCACAGGCCATCGGTGAAGGCATCCCGAAGCTGCGCATCGAAGAAGCCGCCGCCCGGACCCAGGCCCGGATCGACTCCGGCGCCCAGACGGTGATCGGCGTCAACAAGTACCAGGTGGACGAGGACCAGGAGATCGAGGTCCTCAAGGTCGAGAACAGCCGGGTGCGTGCCGAGCAGCTCGCCAAGCTCGAGCAGCTGCGGGCCGACCGTGACGAGGCCGCCACGCAGGCCGCGCTGGCCGAATTGACCCGTGCCGCAGGCGAATCCGGTCATGCCGGGGAGGATGGCCTGGGCAACAACCTGATGGCGCTGGCCATCAACGCGGCCCGCGCCAAGGCCACCGTCGGCGAGATTTCCGACGCGCTGGAGAAGGTGTACGGCCGGCACCAGGCCGAGATCCGGACCATCGCCGGTGTCTACCGCGACGAGGTGGGGAAGGCCGGAAACGTGAGCACCGCAACCGAATTGGTCGAGAAGTTCGCCGAGGCCGACGGCCGCCGGCCCCGCATCCTGGTGGCCAAGATGGGCCAGGACGGCCACGACCGCGGCCAGAAGGTGATCGCCACCGCGTTCGCCGACATCGGCTTCGACGTGGACGTCGGCTCGCTGTTCTCCACGCCCGACGAGGTGGCGCGGCAGGCGGCGGACAACGACGTGCACGTGGTCGGGGTGTCCTCGCTGGCGGCCGGTCACCTCACGCTGGTGCCCGCGCTGCGCGACGCACTGGCCGAGGTCGGGCGTCCGGACATCATGATCGTGGTCGGCGGCGTCATCCCGCCTGGCGACTTCGACGAGCTGTACGAGGCGGGCGCCGCGGCGATCTTCCCGCCCGGCACGGTGATCGCCGACGCCGCGATCGGCCTCTTGGGCAAGCTCGCCGGCCGGCTGGGTTACCAGCTCTGATGCGCCGAAACGGCATTCCGGCAGGCTGCTACTCGCACTTTTCCTGCTGGAATACCGTTTCGTCGTGACACGACGATGACCACACCAATACCTGAACTCGCAGCCAGGATCCGGGCCGGCGATCGAGCGGCGCTGGCGCGCGCCATCACCCTGGTCGAGTCCACCCGGGCCGACCACCGTGATGCCGCGCAGCAGCTGCTGCTCGAGCTCACACCGGAGGCAGGCCGGGCCCTGCACGTCGGCATCACCGGGGTGCCCGGGGTGGGGAAGTCGACGACGATCGAAGCGCTCGGCATGCACTTGATCGAGCAGGGGCACCGCGTCGCGGTGCTGGCGGTCGACCCGTCGTCGACCCGCACCGGCGGTTCGATCCTCGGTGACAAGACCCGGATGGCGCAGCTGGCGGTGCAGCCGGAGGCGTACATCCGGCCATCGCCGACGTCGGGCACGCTCGGCGGGGTGGCCAAGGCCACCCGCGAGACCATCGTGCTGCTGGAGGCGGCCGGCTACGACGTCGTGCTGGTCGAGACCGTAGGCGTCGGGCAGTCCGAGGTGACGGTGGCCAACATGGTCGACACCTTCGTCTTCCTGACCCTGGCCCGCACCGGTGATCAGCTGCAGGGCATCAAGAAGGGCGTCCTGGAGCTCGCCGATGTCATCGTGGTCAACAAGGCCGATGGTGAGCACGCCATCGAGGCCCAGGCCGCCGCGCGTGAACTCGCCGGGGCGATCCGGCTGATCTACCCGCGCGACACCCTGTGGCGGCCGCCGGTGCTGACCATGAGCGCGTTGCACCGCGACGGCCTGGCCGCGATGTGGGACACCGTGCTCAAACATCGTGAAATCCTCAGTGCGGCAGGCGAATTCGACGCTCGTCGGCGGGCGCAGCAGGTCGACTGGACCTGGACGATGGTGCGGGACACCGTGCTGGACCGGGTGATGTCGAATGCTGCCGTCAAGGCCCATCGCGACGAGGTGGAACGCCAGGTGCGCGAAGGTGAGCTGACGCCCGCGTTGGCGGCGCAGCGCATCATCGACCTCGCGAACTGATCGCGCCGCGTTCCGGTTCGAGATTGCCGCTGGGCCTGTCGGCGCAATATCGGGAACGGGCCCGGGGTGTTTTCGGGTAGCGCGCTGGCGAAACCAATTTCGGGTTGGTTCAGCTGCCTCGCAGGTGTGCCGGAGAAAATGCGGCCCGTCCCGGCTGGCTATCAAAACTCGGTGTGATTAATACCGTGTGAGCACGGGAATCTGCGGGTTGATAGGTGCTCTCGCAACGAGTTACGCGCGCGTAATTGCGATCTTGAAGTGGCTTTACCGGCGTCGCTGAACCTGTGTATCCAGACTATTTAGCTAACAGATTGATAACGTCGGAGATGATCCGCGGCAGGCGCAGGTCATTATTTGGTAATGACCAACGCAATTCGCCGGGAGCGCAACGTAGCGCCTCTCCGGTCCGCCGGCGGGCCTCTTCCGCATGGCGTTCAAGGTGCCGCTGATCCGAATTTCGCAAGCGTGGTGCGGGCCTTTTCCGCCATGTTCCCCAGCCGCTATCTGGGCGGTGGCGCCCTGTCGGTGTACCTCGACGGCGTTCCCGTCGTCGATGTGTGGACGGGCTGGGCAGACCGGTGGGGTACGCAGCCGTGGGAGGCGGATACCGGTGCCATGGTGTTCTCGGCGACGAAGGGGTTGGCTTCGACCGTCATCCACCGACTGGCCGACCGGGGCCTGATCGCCTACGACGCACCGGTCGCCGACTACTGGCCGGCCTTCGCGGCCAACGGCAAGGCCGGCGTGACGGTGCGGGAGCTGATGCGGCACCGCGCGGGACTGTCGCAGTTGAACGGCGCCACGCGGGACGAGCTGATGGATCACCGCCACATGGAGCGGCGGTTGGCGGCAGCTCCGATGAGCTGGATGAAGGGGCGTCCGGCGTACCACGCCATCACCTACGGCTGGCTGTTGTCCGGCCTGGCGCGGGCGGTGACCGGGCAGGGCATGCGGGAGCTGTTCCGCACCGAGCTGGCCGAGCCGCTCGGCGTCGACGGTCTGCACCTTGGGCGCCCGTCGGGCCATGCGCCGACGCGGCCCGCGCAGATCATCGGCCCGCAGTTCCGTATCCGCAATCCGCTTTTCGACGCGGTGGCGCCGCATGTGGCGAAGTTGCCGTTCTCGGGTGGCTTCGGCTCGATGTACTTCACCGGTATGCGGTCGATGGCGCAAGGGGACATACCGCTGCTGGATTCCGAGATGCCGGGCGCCAACGGGGTGGCCACGGCGCGATCGCTGGGCCGCCTGTACGGCGCGATCGCCAACAGTGGCCAGATCGACGGCCAGCGCTTCCTGTCCGCGGGCACTGTGGCGCAACTGCGGGGCACCGGCAGTGTGTTTCCGGACCTTGGCCTCGGTCTGCCGATGGACTTCAACCTGGGGTATCACGGCGTGCCGTTCCCGGGCATCCTGCCTGGCTTCGGACACGTGGGTCTGGGAGGGTCGCTGGGCTGGGCAGACCCCGATCGGGGCCTGGCTTACGGCTTCGTGCACAACCGGCTGTTGACGCCGCTGATGGTTGCCGATCAGGCCGGTTTCGTGGCGCTCGGGGCAATGGTGCGACACGGGGTGGCGCAGGCGCGCAGCAACGGTTTCTGTCGAGTGACGGAATTCGGGGCGCCCTATGCCGATCCGGCCCCGGTTGCGGGCTGACGGAGTTTGCGCGCGCGAGATATGCGGCCGCATCGGAAGCGATGCGGACCGCCCTCAGCATGGCACTTTCGAATACACCTAGATGACTGGCGTGTTGATTTTTTGCCCGCATCGAGCGGAGTTCGTCACACTAGATATTTCATACCATTCGTATCGAGCATTGCCCAAAAAGCGATTTTGTGCCCACAGCCTGTAGGTCTGCGATTTTCTCGGTGTTGCTCAAATTCAAATTGCGATATCCACGCAAACATTTGCCCTGTAACGGCGTCCGCGTGTGCGCGGTGCTGGGGTGAACGATGTTCGCTACGGACCGCTATGCTTCCGCCCCGTGGCTGGTTCGAAAAGGCTCCGAACCAAACCCCTGCGCAACGGCGCGCCGGGCGGGTGGGGCCTTCCGCGGCGAGTGTGCTGCGGATATCCAGTGCCGATGGTCGCCTAGTAGCGATTCGACCGAAACGGGTAGCCCCGAATCGGCGGATCAGTTAATTTGACCCGGTAGGATTTCGAGCCAGTTTGTTTAAAGCGGCAAAGACGATTTCGCAGAGATTTTGAGCGCGGTCTGCAAAGCCACCCGGCACAGCGTGTCGGAGTCCGGCCGGACTGCACGGAGAGGCGGTAGCTAAGTGGGTGGGTCACCGACGACACCCGTCGCGATCATCGGCATGGCATGCCGGCTTCCTGGCGGCATCAGTTCGCCAGAGGAGCTGTGGGAAGCCCTGCTGCGCGGTGACGACCTGGTTACCAAAGTCCCGCTGGAGCGGTGGGACGCCGAGGAGTACTACGACCCGGAACCCGGCGTGCCCGGCCGCTCGGTCTCCAAGTGGGGCGGCTTCATCGATGACGTCGCCGGCTTCGATGCCGACTTCTTCAACATCAGTGACCGCGAAGCCACGGCGATCGACCCGCAGCACCGCCTGATCCTCGAAACCTCTTGGGAGGCCGTGGAACACGCGGGCATCGACCCCGCCACCCTGGCCGGCTCGCTCACCGGTGTGTTCGTGGGTATGACCCACGGCGACTACCAGCTGCTCGCCGCCGACGCCCACGCCATCGAGGGCCCGTACGGCTTCACCGGCAACAACTTCAGCCTGGCCTCGGGTCGCGTCTCCTACCACCTGGGTGCGCACGGGCCGTCGTACACGGTCGACTCGGCGTGCTCGTCCAGCCTGCTCGCCATCCACAACGCGTGCCGCAGCCTGCACGACGGTGAGAGCGACGCCGCCCTTGCCGGTGGTGTCTCGATCATGCTGGAGCCGCGCAAGATGTCGTCGGGTTCGGCGCAGGGCATGCTGTCGCCGACCGGCCATTGCCACGCGTTCGACGTGGCCGCCGACGGCTTCGTCTCCGGCGAGGCATCGGTCATGTTCATGATGAAGCGCCTGGACGACGCGCAGCGCGACGGCGATCGCGTCCTCGCGGTCATCCGCGGTACCGCGAGCAACCAGGACGGCCACACGGTCAACATCGCGACCCCGGGCGCCGACGCCCAGGTCGCCGTTTATCGCCGCGCATTGGACCTCGCCGCCATCGACCCCGCCACCGTGGGTTACGTCGAGGCGCACGGCACCGGGACGCCGGTCGGTGACCCGATCGAATACTCAAGTCTGGCAACGATTTACGGCAAGCAGGGGCCGGTCGTGCTGGGCTCGGTCAAGACCAACGTGGGGCACGCGCAGTCGGCTTCGGGTGCGGTCGGTCTGATGAAGACCGTCCTGGCCCTGCAACACGGCGAGGTGCCGAAGAACCTCTACTTCAACGAGATGCCCGCCGAGATGGCGGCGATCACCACCGGCCTGTTCGTGCCGACGGACCTCGTGCCGTGGCCGGCCACCGCCGACCATCCGCGCCGTGCCGCCGTGTCCGCGTACGGCCTGTCCGGCACCAACGTGCACGCCGTCGTCGAGCAGGCCCCGGCAGAGTCGTCGCCGCGCGTCGTCGAGTCGGGTGGCCAGGGCATTGAGGGCAAACTGCTGTTCCCGGTGTCGTCCACCTCGGCTGAGGAACTGCGCCGCACGGCCGGCAAACTGGCCGACTGGGCGGCAGCCCAGGGCGCGTCCCTCGATCTCGCCGACACCGCCTACACGCTGACCCGCCGTCGCGCCCACCGTCCGGTCCGCACCACGGTCCTCGCCGAGGACGCCACGGGTCTGATCCAGGCGCTCCGCGACGTCGCCGACAGCGACACCCCGCACCAGCGCGCGGCCGGCAACGGTGACCACGGCGCGGTGTGGGTGTTCTCGGGCCAGGGTTCGCAGTGGGCGGCGATGGGCGCCGGTCTGCTGGCCGCCGAGCCCGCCTTCGCCGCCGCCATCGCCGAGATCGAACCGCTGATCGAAGCGGAGTCCGGTTTCTCGATCACCGAGGCCATCAGCGCCGGTGAGACGGTGACCGGCATCGACCGCATCCAGCCCGCCGTGTTCGCCATCCAGGTGGCGCTGGCCGCAACCCTGCGGTCGTACGGGGTGCAGCCCGGCGCGGTCATCGGCCACTCGATGGGCGAGTCGGCCGCCGCCGTCGTCTCCGGCGCACTGTCGCTGGCCGACGGCGTGAAGGTGATCTGCCGCCGCTCGAACCTGATGCTCAAGGTGTCCGGCTCGGGCGCCATGGCGTCGGTGGAGCTGCCTGCCCAGCAGGTGCTCTCCGAGCTCGGTGCCCGCGGCGTCAGCGACGTCGTCCTGGCGGTCGTCGCCTCACCGCAGTCGACCGTCGTCGGTGGTGACAAGGACGCCATTCGCGCGCTGGTCAAGGAGTGGGACGAGCGCGGCGTCATGGCCCGCGAGGTGGCCGTCGACGTGGCGTCGCACACCCCGCAGGTCGACCCGATCCTGGACGAGCTGGCCGATGCCCTCGAGGACCTCGAGCCCGGCGAGCCGGCGGTCCCGTACTACTCGGCCACGCAGTACGACCCGCGGGACCCCGCGGACTACGACGCCGACTACTGGGTGGACAACCTGCGCCACACCGTGCGCTTCGGCGCGGCGGTACAGGCCGCGCTGGATGACGGCTTCCGGGTGTTCATCGAGCTGGCCCCGCACCCGCTGCTGGTGCACGCGGTCAACCAGAACGCCGCGCACCAGGACATCGGCATCGCCGCCCTGGCGGCGATGCGTCGCGAGCAGGACGTGCCGAACGGCCTGCGGGACGTCGTGGCCGATCTGCATGTTGCCGGGGCGGCCATCGACTTCTCGGCGATGTACCCGGACGGCGCACTGGTCGACGTGCCACTGCCGACCTGGACCCGCAACCACCTGATCCTGACGCGTGATCCGCACGAGCAGGCCCCCGGCGGGGCGTCGCTGGCGGTGCACCCGCTGCTGGGTGCGCACGTCCGGCTCCCGGAGGAGCCCGAGCGTCATGTCTGGCAGTCCGACCTGGGCACCGGCATGCAGCCGTGGCTGGGTGACCACCAGGTGCACAACGTGGCGGCACTGCCCGGCGCCGCGTACTGCGAGATGGCGCTCGGCGCGGCCCGTGAGGTGCTTGGTGAGGCCTCCGAGGTGCGCAACGTGACCTTCGAGGCGATGCTGCTGCTCGAGGAGGAGACCGCCGTGTCGGCGGTGGCCACGGCGGTCCCGTCGGGCGACATCGACTTCCTCGTCGAGACCTACCAGGACGGCGAGCAGGTTCGCCGTGCCGGCGCGACGCTGCACGCCATCGAAGACGATGCGGCCCGTCCGGCGTACAACCTGGCCAAGCTGGTCGCCGCGCACACCGCCGATGTCGACGGTGGCGACCTGCGCGCCTGGTTCGCCGATCGCGGCATCCAGTACGGCCCGGCGTTCTCCGGTCTGACGGCGGCCCACACGACGCAAGGCACCACGGTGCTTGCCGCGGTCGCGCTGCCCGGTGCCATCCGGTCGCAGCAGAGCGCCTACACCGTGCACCCGGCGCTGCTCGACGCCTGCTTCCAGGCAGTGGCCGCGCATCCCGATCTGCACGGCGACACCACCGGCGCGTTGATGCTGCCGCTGGGCGTCGGCAAGTTGCGGGCCTACGAGTCGACCCGCAACGCGCACTACTGCTACGTCAAGCTCACCAGCCTGTCGCCGACCGCTGTCGAAGCCGACATCGACGTGCTCGACGAGCACGGCGCGGTGCTGCTCGCCGTGACCGGCCTGCGGCTGGGCACGGGCGTGTCGGAGGAGGGCCAGCGCGAGCGGTTGCTCAACGAGCGCCTGCTGAACATCGAATGGCGCAGCCAGGACGCACCGGTCGCCAACGTGGTGGATCCGGGCCGCTGGCTGCTGATCTCCGCCGCGGCGGACGCCGACAGCCTGACCGAGAAGCTCTCGGAGGTCCTGCAGTCGGACGAGGCCGACGTCTCCACCATGGCGTGGCCGGCCGACGCCGACCACGCGGGGAACTCCGAAGCGCTGCAGGCCACCTTGACGGCCAAGCCGTTCAAGGGCGTCGTCATCGTCACGGGTGCGCCCGAGGAGTCGGCGGCTGCTGCATCGGCGGCCACCGCGCAGCGCGGTGTGACGCAGGTCGAGCAGCTGGTGCACATCGTGCGCGGGCTGCCGGACGTGCCGGGTCAGCCGGCCCGGCTGTATGTGCTCACCCGGGGTGCCCGCACCGTGCTGTCCGCCGATGTGGCCAACCTGGAGCAGGGCGGCATTCGCGGCTTCATGCGGGCCATCGGCATGGAGTACCCGGCGATGCGGCCGACCCAGATCGATCTGGACGTGCAGGCCGACGTGGCGCATGTCGCCGCCGAACTGCTGTCCGGCTCGGAAGAGGACGAGACGGCATGGCGGTCGGGCGAGTGGTTCACCGCTCGCCTGAACCTGAGCCAGCTGCAGCCCGAGGAACGTCGCACGACCGTCGTGCGACCGGAGACCGACGGTGTGCAGCTCCAGATCCGGACCCCCGGCGACCTGTCGTCGGCGGAGCTGGCCGCGTACGAGCGCGTCGCTCCGGGACCGGGCCAGATCGAGGTGTCGGTCGCTGCGTCCAACCTGAACTTCGCCGACGTGCTCGTCGCCTACGGCCGGTACCCGAGCTTCGAGGGCCGGCTGCCGCAGCCGGGCGCGGACTTCGCCGGTGTCGTCACCGCTGTCGGCCCGGGCGTCACCGATCACCAGATCGGCGACCGGGTGGCGGGTATCTCGCTGACCGGTGCCTGGAAGACGTTCGTCACCTGCGACGCCAACCTGGCCGTGAAGATTCCGGACGACCTGCCTGAGGGCAGCGCGGCGGCGGTGCCCAGTGCGCACGCCACCGCGTGGTACGGCCTGCACAACCTGGCCCGCATCCAGGCCGGTGACAAGGTGCTGATCCACTCCGCCACCGGTGGTGTGGGACAGGCCGCCATCGCCATCGCGCGGGCCGCGGGTGCCGAGATCTACGCCACCGCGGGTAGCGACGATCGTCGAAACCTGTTGCGCAGCTGGGGAATTCAGCACGTCTACGATTCCCGTAGCGCTGCCTTCGCCGAGGAGATTCGCCGCGACACCGACGGCTACGGCGTCGACGTCGTGCTGAACTCGCTGCCGGGTGCGGCACAGAAGGCCGGTGTCGACCTGCTGACCTTCGGCGGCCGGTTCGTCGAGATCGGCAAGCGCGACATTTACGGCGACACCCGGATGGGCCTGTTCCCGTTCCGCCGGAACCTGTCGTTCTACGCGCTCGATCTGGCCCTGCTGACGTTGACCAACCCCGACGTCACGCGCGGCATGCTGGAGACGATCTTCGGACAGATCGCCGACGGCGTGCTGCCGGTGCCCGACACCACGCACTACCCGCTGAGCGACGCCGCCACCGCCATCCGCGTCATGGGCGCGGCCGGCCACACCGGCAAGCTCGTGCTCGACATCCCGCACACCGGGGAGTTCGAGGCGGTGCTGTCGCCGGAGCAGGCTCCCGTGTACCGGGCCGACGGTTCCTACATCGTCACCGGTGGTCTCAGCGGCCTCGGCCTGTTCCTGGCCGAGAAGCTGGCGGCCGGCGGCTGCGGACGCATCGTGCTCAACGCGCGTTCGGAGCCGAGCGCCCAGACCCGGCAGGCCATCGAGGCCGTCCGGAGCAAGGGTGCCGAGGTCGAGGTCGTGTTGGGTGACATTGCCGCCGCCGACACCGCCGCCCGTCTGGTTGCTGCCGCCGAGTCGACCGGCAAGCCGCTGCGCGGCGTGCTGCACGGCGCAGCGGTGGTCGAGGACGCGACGTTGCCGAACATCACCGACGAGCTGATCGAGCGTGACTGGGCGCCGAAGGTGTACGGCGCGTGGTACCTGCACGAGGCGACGGCCGGTGCCGACCTGGACTGGTTCTGCTCGTTCTCGTCGGCTGCCGCGATGGTCGGCTCGCCCGGCCAGGCCGCCTACGCCGCGGCCAACAGCTGGCTGGACGCGTTCACCCACTGGCGACGTGCTCAGGGGCTGCCGGCCGGTGCGATCGCCTGGGGTGCCTGGGCCAAGATCGGTGCCGGGCAGGGGATGGCGTCCGACGAGACCATGGCGATCGATCCGGAGGACGGCGCCTACGCGTTCGACGCGATCATCCGCCACGACCGTGCCTACGCCGGCTACGCGCCGGTGGCCGGGGCCGACTGGCTGGTGGCTTTCGCCCAGACCAGCAAGTTTGCCGAGTCGTTCGCCAACATCGGGCGGGGAGGTGCGGGCACGAGCGAGTTCCTCGCGGAGTTCCACGCACTGTCGGAGGAGGAACGGCCGGCTCGGCTGAGGCGCCTGATCACCGACGCTATGTCTATGATACTTAGGGCGTGTCTCCCAATTTGAGAGTTCCCACGCGGGAGTGGATGACGGCGCAGGCCAACAAGACACCGCCGAGGTAGGTCAGGGCATATTTGTCGTAGCGGGTCGCAACACCGCGCCACTGCTTGA
>NZ_JXST01000038.1 GCF_000878195.1 Mycolicibacterium llatzerense
GCCCACCCGAAGGAATGCCGTGAACGTCTCGGCGAAACCGCTACCCGGCCTGCGCCGGCGCGAACAGCTGTCCGACGAGGTGGCGGCCCATCTCCGAACGGCCATCATGTCGGGCACCCTGCGGCCGGGCACCTTCGTCCGACTGGACGAGACCGCCGCCGCACTCGGCGTGAGCATCACGCCGGTCCGCGAGGCACTGCGCACCCTGCGCGGTGAGGGCATGGTCCAGCTCGAGCCCAACCGTGGCCACGTGGTGTCCGCGTTCACCCGTGACGACATCGCCGACATCTTCTGGTTGCAGGCCACCATCGCCACCGAGATCGCCGCGAACGCGGCCCGGCGGATCACCGAACCAGGCATCGCCGAACTCGACCGGCTCACCGACGAACTGGCCGCTGCCGTCGCGGCGGGCGACATCGACGCGATCGCCCAGGCGGAGTTCCTGTTCCACAAGGAGTTCAACCGCGCCGCCGGCCGGACCAAGCTGGCGTGGTTCCTGCTGCACGCGGCCCGGTACCTGCCGGTCCGTATCTACGCCACCGATCCGCAGTGGGGTGCCGCGACAGTTGCCAATCACCGCGAATTGGTTGCGGCCTTGCGGGACAAGAACATCGACGAGGTGGTGCGGCAGACCCGCCGCCAGTTCGACGACGCCGCCGAGCGGTTGACCGGACGTCTGGACGAGCTCGGGTTGTGGCCGGGCTAGTTGGCGGCGAGCTGCTCGGCGCGCGTCTTCAGGTTGCCGGCCAGGTGGTCCAGTGCGTCGCCCACGACCTTCTTGATCATCATCGCCGGGATACCCGGCATGTCGACCTCGACGTCCATGTCGACGGTCAGCAGGGCGCTCGCCCCGAGGTCGACCACGGAGAACAGCTGCTCCTGCTTGGAGAACAGGTTGCCCTGCTGCATGACGGTCTGAATCTGGCCGTCACCCGGGTAGTAGACGGCCTGGATGTAGGAGCCGTCCATCCCCTGAATCTTGGTGTCCAGACGGAGCTGGCTGGGCCGGCCGTCGTCGTAGCGGTGCAGGATCCAGCAGCCGGTGACCTCTTCGTTCCACTGCGGGTAGGCCTCGAAGTCGGCGACGATCCCCAGGATCTGCGCTGCGGGTGCGGAGACCTCGACGGTCTTGCTCACGATCGGCATGGGCCAGAGCATATCGAGGCCACTGTTCCGTTGCTCCCGCGCGTGTAGCCGTTGACCCTGAACTGCGGGCGCAAGTCCCTCGGGCGCACTTCTGCGCCCTCAGTACAGAGTCAACTGACGACGGCGGTCTCCAGCAGCTCCCGGATGGGCGCCGGAATGGGAACCGGACGACGGGTGTCGCGGTCGACGTAGACGTGAACCCAGCTGCCGACCGCGGCAGGTGTGCCGTCGCCGTCCGCCCACAACCCGGTTCGGTAGGTGACGCTGCTGTTGCCCAGCCGGCTCACCGCGAGCCCGACCACCAGCTGCGACGGGAACTTCAGCTCGGCGAAGTAGCGGCAGCTCGATTCGGCGACCACCCCGAGCCACGGTGCGGCCACCGGGTCGACGTCGCGCGTGGTGTTGATCCACGCGTTGATCGCGGTGTCGAACAGCTCGTAGTAGACCGCGTTGTTGAGGTGGCCGAACATGTCGTTGTCGGTCCACCGGGTCTGCACGGGCCAGTGCACCGGAAAGTCTGCGGTGGTCAGTGCCTGCTCCATGGCGGCCAGTCTGTCAGGCTGGGGCCATGAAGATTCGCGGTGCCGTACTCGAGGAGATCGGGCGGCCCCGCCCGTACGCCGATTCGCGGCCGCTCACCGTCAGTGAACTGGATCTGGCCGCGCCGGGCGACGGCGAGGTGCTGGTCCGCATCGAGGCCGCCGGGCTGTGTCATTCCGATCTGTCGGTGGTGGACGGCAACCGGGTCCGACCGGTTCCCATGCTGCTCGGCCACGAGGCTGCCGGCATCGTCGAACAGGTCGGCGGCACTTCTGATTTGGCCGTCGGCCAACGGGTGGTCATGACGTTCCTGCCGCGCTGCGGGGCGTGCCGGTCCTGCGCGACGAACGGCCTGGCACCCTGCATCCCGGGTAGCGCCGCCAACGGCGCGGGCACGCTGCTCGGCGGCGCGACGCGGTTATCCCGAAGCGGCACAACGGTTCTGCACCACCTCGGAGTGTCCGCCTTCGCGACGTACGCGGTGGTGGACCGCCGATCGGTGGTACCGGTAGACGCTGACGTCCCTCCGGTCGTCGCATCGCTGCTCGGCTGCGCGGTGCTGACGGGCGGCGGCGCGGTGCTCAACGCCGGACAACCGAAACCGGGTCAGACGGTGGCCATCGTGGGCATGGGCGGGGTCGGGATGGCCGCGATGCTCACCGCGCTGGCGCACGACGACGTCCGGGTCGTCGCGGTGGACAGGTTGCCCGACAAGCTCGATCAGGCCCGCGCACTCGGCGCGCACGACGCCGTCACCGACCCCGGCGACCTCAAGGCCGACGTGGTGATCGAGGCCGCCGGCCATCCCGCGGCGCTCGAAACCGCGATCGGCATGACCGCGCCCGGCGGCAAGACCATCACCGTCGGGCTGCCACACCCCGATGCGCGAATCACGGTGTCACCGCTGGCATTGGTCGCGGACGGCCGCTCGCTGATCGGCAGCTACCTCGGGTCGGCCGTGCCGGCGCGGGACATCCCGCGCTTCGTCGACCTGTGGCGGTCCGGACGGCTGCCGGTCGAGAAGCTGGTGTCCGACACCATCACCCTCGACGACATCAACACCGGCATGGACGCCCTCGCCTCGGGCCACGCGGTGCGGCAGATCGTTGAGTTCTAGTCGCCGAACGTGAAGTAGATCGCGTGATTTCGCCGAATCTTCGCAATCTAGTTCACGTTCGAAGGCTAGAACCAGCCGTCCCGCATCTCCAGCGTCGTCCGGTCCAGCGACTCCAGCAGGTCCAATTGCGGTGCGGTCTTGGGCAATTCGAACCGGAAGAAGTACCGGGCGGCCTGCCGCTTACCGTCGTAGAAGTCGCCGTCCTTGCCCGCGGCTGCCACGAACTGTTCCAGCCACAACCACGCCACCACGATGTGCCCGAACGCTTCCAGGTAGACGTGGCTGTTGGCCATCACCGCAGGAATGTCGCCCGAGCCGAACATGCCGGTGGTGACGGCGACGAGCCGCTGCCAGGACGCATCCAGCGCGGCCGCCAGTTCGGCGCCATCGCCGCCCAGTTCGTTCGCCGCCCGGACCGTCTCCGAGATGACCTGTCCCAGCGCTGCCAGGCTGGCTCCGCCGCGCTGAGTCACCTTGCGGCCCAACAGGTCCAGGCTCTGGATGCCGTTGGTGCCCTCATGGATCGGGTTCAGCCGGTTGTCCCGGTAATGCTGCTCGACGTCATATTCGCGGGTGTAGCCGTACCCGCCGTGCACCTGGATCGCCAGGTTGTTGGCCTCCAGGCACCACTGCGAGGGCCAGCTCTTGCCGATCGGGGTCAGGATGTCGATCAACAGACCGGCCGCGTCGGCTTCGGCGTCCGACTCCGCGCTGTGCTGCACGTCCACCAGCCGTGCGCAGTACAGGCCCAGCGCCAGCCCGCCTTCGACATACGCCTTCTGCGCCAACAACATTCGCCTGACGTCGGGATGCTCGACGATGGGCACCTGCGGCGTCGTCGGGTCCTTGACGTCCAGCGGGCGGCCCTGCGGCCGCTCCCGCGCGTACTGCACCGACTTGAGGTAGCCCGTGTAGCCCAGCGCCACCGCACCCATGCCGACGGCCAGCCGGGCCTCGTTCATCATCTGGAACATGTAGACGATGCCGCGGTGCGGCTCGCCCACCAGGTAACCGACCGCGCCGTTCTCGCCGCCCGGATTGAATTGCGTGTCACCGAAATTCAGCACGGTGTTGGTGACGCCGCGCTGCCCCATCTTGTGGTTCAGGCCCGCGATGGCGACGTCGTTGCGCTCGCCGATCGACCCGTCGGCGTTCACCAGGTACTTGGGCACGATGAACAGCGAGATGCCCTTGGTGCCGGGAGGTCCGCCGGGAAGCTTGGCCAGCACCAGGTTGACGATGTTGTCGGTGATCTCGTGCTCGGCGCCCGAAATCCACATCTTGGATCCGAACAGCCGGTAGGTGCCGTCGTCTTGCGGTTCGGCGCGGGTGGCCACGTCGGCCAGCGACGACCCGGCCTGGGTCTCCGAGAGCGCCATGGTGCCCGAAAAGCGGCCGGCCAGCATGGGTTTGACGTAGGTCTCGATCTGCTCGGGCGTACCGAACTTGGTCAGCAGATTGGCGTTGGCGATGGTCAGCATCAGGTAGCCCGACGTCGACACGTTGGCGGCGGCGATCCAGGCGAACGCCGCCTGTGCGACGACCGCCGGCAGTTGCGCCCCGCCGACCGACTCTTCCATCGACATGCCGATCAGGTCGGCCGCGACGAACGCGTCCCAGGCCTCCTTGACCTCCGGGACCATGGTGACGGTCTGCCCGTCGAAGGTGGGCTCGTTGGCGTCACTCTTCTTGTTGTGCGGCGCGAAGTAGCGTTCGGCCAGCTGCTCGCTGAGGTCCAGGACCCCGTCGAAGGTCTCGCGCGAATGGTCGGCGAATCGTTTGCGACCGGTCAGCTCGTCGACCTTGAGCCACTCGTACAGCAGGAAGTCGAGGTCCCGTCGGGACAGCAGCAGAGATTTCATCGGACCTCAGTCACCTCTCGATTGCGCGGTCAGTCCTATGCTCCGCCACCGAGGGGGTCCTCGGCGCGGATCTTCTCGTCGCGGATCAGGCCACGCAGCAGTGCGGTGCTGAACTCGACGGCGATTTCGGAGGCCGAGCGCCGGCCGTGGGGCCGCAGCCACCGGTAGGCGCCGAGCGTCATCCCGATGTAGCCGAGCGCCAGCACATGCGAGTCGCAGTCGCTGAATTCACCACTGGCGATACCGCGGTCGATGACGTCGCGGACGTGTTCATAGACCGTGGTCTCGGCCTGGCGGATGTAGGCGACCTGTTCCTCGGTGAACCATTCGGTGATGTACGGCCCCTCCTGGAAGTACACCGCCGCGCGTTCCAGGTCAGTGGCGATGCCGGTGAGCAGCCGCCGGGTGAAGTTGAAGATGGTCTCCCGCGCCGAGGCCGTCGGGTCGTCGTGCAGGGCGTCGACGGTGAAGTCGGCGGTCGCCTTGTAGATGTCCCAGAGGATCAACGACTTGCTGGCGTAGTAGTGGTAGACCGTCGCCTTGTTCAGCCCGACCGCGTCGGCCACGTCGTCCATGCGTGTCCCGTGGTAGCCGCGGGCCGCGAATAGCTTGGCGGCCACCGCCAGCAACTCCTCGCGCCGCGACGAGCCGTTTGAGGCGGCCGATCCCGTCGCAGAACCCTTTGCCGACGACTCTGTGGACATATCAGCTCAACTCTATGCAGCCGGGCGCGCGGCCCGGGACCCAATCAACTGGTTGGCCAGTCTATGCCGTGGCATCTCGACAGCCGATCTGCCACTCGCAGGCGGGCCCCAGCAGCTAAACTCCGCAGTAACAAGCATGTCGGCTGGAGGTACTGATGGATCCGAGTCCGGATTACGACGCGAGCGACGAGGTCGAGTACTTCTTCAACTGGGTCCCGTGGGGCATTCGCGGCGTATACCCGCCCCCGGCGTACCCCCCGGTGTAGACGTACAACCAGTTTCACCCAACCGGCCGGTGTCAGACGCACGTCGTCCCACCGGCCGAATTTTGCGTACCCGAACCCCCGTCGGTGACGTAGCCATATCCAGGCAATGCCGGCAGTGAGCTTTTGGTGGACTTATGAGCGACTGCTAATTTATAAGCGATTGCTAACTCGTACAGGGGGGTAAGAGCACCATCCAGACGTGGATGGGGGAGACTCTTGCAAGCAAACCAACACAGATCGGATCGAATTCGATGATCATCGGGATTCCCCGCGAGTCTCTGGCTGGTGAGACGCGGGTTGCCGCCACTCCTGCAACTGTCGGCCAGCTGATCAAGCTCGGCTATTCGGTAGTGGTCGAGTCCGGCGCTGGCAACTTGTCCAGTTTCGCCGACGCCGCCTATGTAGAGGCCGGGGCCGACATCGGCTCCCCCTGGGCCGCCGACATCGTGCTGAAGGTCAACGCCCCCGACGACGGCGAGATCGCCGCGGTCAAGGACGGCGCCACCCTCGTGTCGCTGATCTCCCCCGGTTTGAAGCCGGAACTGGTCGAGAAACTGGCAACGCGCCCGATCACCGTCCTGGCCATGGACGCGGTGCCGCGCATCTCGCGCGCCCAGTCCCTCGACGTGCTGTCGTCGATGGCCAACATCGCCGGCTACCGCGCCGTCGTCGAAGCCGCCCACGCATTCGGCCGGTTCTTCACCGGCCAGGTCACCGCCGCCGGCAAGGTCCCGCCGGCCAAGGTCCTGGTCGTCGGCGCCGGTGTCGCCGGCCTGGCCGCGATCGGTGCCGCCGGTTCGCTCGGTGCGGTCGTGCGCGCCACCGACCCCCGTCCCGAGGTGGCCGACCAGGTCGCCTCCCTCGGCGGTGAATACGTCTCGGTCGACCCCAACGCCGGCGAAGTCTCCGCCACCGGCTACGCCAAAGAAATGGGCGACGACTACAAAGCCCGCGAAGCCGAGCTCTACGCACAACTCGCCCAAGATGTCGACATCATCATCACCACCGCGCTGATCCCGGGCCGTCCCGCGCCGCGGATCATCACCGCGGACATGGTGGCCTCGATGAAGGCCGGCTCGGTGATCGTCGACATGGCCGCAGCCAACGGCGGCAACGTCGAAGGCACCGTCAAGGACCAGTCCGTCGTCACCGACAACGGCGTGACGATCATCGGCTACACCGACCTGGCCGGCCGCCTGCCTGCGCAGGCCTCGCAGCTGTACGGCACCAACCTGGTCAACCTGCTCAAGCTGCTCACCCCGGAGAAGGACGGCCAGGTCGTCCTGGACTTCGACGACGTGGTGCAGCGCGGCGTGACCGTCGTGCGCGACGGCGAGATCACCTGGCCCCCGCCGCCGGTGCAGGTCTCCGCCGCCCCCGCCCAAGCCGCGGCCGCTGCCGCGCCGGTGGTGTCCAAGGTCAAGGAGCCGATGTCGACGCAGCGTCGCCTCGGTGTGACGTTCGGCGCCGCAGCCGTGCTCTTTGCCCTGATCGCCGCGTCGCCGGCCGCCCTGCAGGTCCACCTGACGGTGTTCGCGCTGGCGATCGTGATCGGCTACTACGTGATCGGGCACGTGCACCACGCCCTGCACACCCCGCTGATGTCGGTGACCAACGCGATCTCCGGAATCATCGTGGTCGGCGCGCTGCTGCAGATCGGGCATCACAACACCCCGATCACCGCCCTGGCCGGCGTCGCGATTCTGCTCGCCAGCATCAACGTCTTCGGTGGCTTCGCGGTGACCCGCCGCATGCTGGCCATGTTCTCCCGCAGCTAGAGCCTGCGAACCTCAGAGACCTTTGGAACGGATTCATGTTCAACGCAGAAACCATCACCAACGTGGCGAACGCGGCCTACGTCGTCGCTGCCCTGTTGTTCATCCTCGCTCTGGCCGGGCTCTCCAAGCACGAGACCTCCAAGGCCGGTAACGCCTTCGGTATGGCCGGCATGGGGGTGGCACTGATCGCCACCATCGTCCTGGCCATCAACAACAAGATCGAGCCGCTGGGCCTGGCGCTGCTGGTCGGCGCCATGGCCGTCGGTGCGGCCATCGGTCTGTGGCGCGCCCGCGTCGTCGAGATGACCGGCATGCCCGAACTGATCGCGCTGCTGCACAGCTTTGTCGGTCTGGCTGCCGTGCTCGTCGGCTGGAGCGGCTACCTGCACGCCGAGTTCGACCCGAACAGCCAGGGCGCCCTCGAGCTCGCCAAGGAAGGCATGCTCGGCATCCACTCCGCCGAGGTGTTCATCGGCGTGTTCATCGGTGCGGTGACCTTCACCGGTTCGATCGTCGCCAACCTGAAGCTGTCGGCCAAGATCAGCTCCTCCCCGCTGATGCTGCCGGGCAAGAACTTCCTCAACGTCGGCTCGCTGGTGCTGTTCGTCGCGCTGACCGTCTGGTTCGTCATCTCCCCGAACCTGTGGCTGCTGGTCGGCGTCACCGCCCTGGCCCTGCTGCTGGGCTGGCACCTGGTCGCCTCCATCGGCGGCGGCGACATGCCCGTCGTGGTCTCGATGCTCAACAGCTACTCCGGTTGGGCTGCCGCGGCGTCGGGCTTCCTGCTGTCCAACGACCTGCTGATCATCACCGGCGCGCTCGTCGGCTCCTCCGGCGCCTACCTGTCCTACATCATGTGCAAGGCCATGAACCGGTCGTTCATCTCCGTCATCGCCGGTGGCTTCGGCATCGAAGCCGGCCCGGCCGAGGACAAGGACTACGGCGAGCACCGCGAGATCACCGCCGAAGGCGCCGCCGAGCTGCTGGGCTCCGCCGACTCGGTCATCATCACGCCGGGCTACGGCATGGCTGTGGCCCAGGCCCAGTACGGCGTCGCCGACCTGACCCGCAAGCTGCGCGAAAAGGGCGTCAACGTCCGCTTCGGTATCCACCCCGTCGCCGGCCGCCTGCCCGGTCACATGAACGTGCTGCTGGCCGAGGCCAAGGTGCCCTACGACATCGTGCTCGAGATGGACGAGATCAACGACGACTTCGACGACACCGCCGTCGTGCTCGTCATCGGCGCCAACGACACCGTCAACCCGGCCGCGTCCGAGGACCCGAGCAGCCCGATCGCCGGCATGCCGGTGCTCACGGTGTGGAACGCCGAGAACGTCATCGTGTTCAAGCGCTCCATGGCCTCGGGCTACGCGGGCGTGCAGAACCCGCTGTTCTTCCGCGACAACACCCAGATGCTCTTCGGCGACGCACGCGACCGCGTCAACGACATCCTGGCTGCGCTGTAATTCCCAACGCAGAAACCCCCAATTCCCTAGGGATTTGGGGGTTTCTGCGTCTGACAAACTTTCTCCTCGCGAACAGACACAAAACTGTCGTTTTGGCCCGCTAGATGACAGTTTTGCGTCTGCTCGCGGGGATCTTCAGCGCACGAAATCACCGATCGCGGCGAGGAATTGGTCGGGCTTCTCCACCATGGGGCTGTGCCCCGAGCCTGCGATCAGGTGCGGCGGCAGGCCGGCGGCGGTGTAGCGCGCGACGTTCGACGCCGTCGGGGTCAGGACATCCTTGTCGCCCCACAGCACCAGCACCGGTTTCCCCAGCCCCTTGAGCGTCTCCACGACGGGACGTCCGGCTTCCTTGGAGTCGCAGACGCCCGCGTAGTTCAGCTGCTTCAACGAACGGTACGCCAGCGGCGGAACGGGGTAGTCGGCGGCGAACCCGGTCTGCAGCGAGCTTTCACTGATCGCGTCGACGCCGCGGAAGCGATCCAGCGCGGGCCCGATGACCGGCCAGCACAGCATCCTGCCGAGCAACGGCATCGCGACCAGATCCTCCGCGGCCGGGGTATCCGAAACCGCCACGCGCTCAACCATTTCCGGGTACTTGGTGGCGAACTCGGCGGCCACCTTGCCGCCCATCGAATGTCCGACGAGCTCGGCATGCCGGACACCCATCGCCTCGAGCGCCCGGTGCACGGCTTCGGCCTGACCGTCGGCGTGATACGGCGCGGGATCGGTCGGGGCCTCGGAGCCACCATGGCCGACGAGGTCGATGGCAATCACCCGCTGATGCGCGGCCAGGGCCGGCGCGACCTTCTCCCACCACTCGATGGAGGCCGAATAGCCATGCAGCAGAACGATTGCCCGGTCACCTGGTGGCCCGTACTCGCGGACGTTCAGGTCGGGGCCATCGAGCTTGAGGACATGACCGCCGGCGAACGGTTCCGCCGCCCGGCTGGTGTGCTCCACGACCACCATGTTCACGACCAACGCCACCACCGCCGCGACCAGCAGGCCAACCAGAATGCGTAGCTTCATGGCGCGACGCTACCGCCCGGAGCCCGCTTCGAGCGACCTGGTTTTCCCTGCCGAGCAGACGTAAAACTGTCGTTGTAGGGGGCCAAACCGACAGTTTTATGTCTGCTCGCGAGAGGACTACTCGCGCTCGGGCGGTGACGTCACCGTCACGCGGGTGCCGCCGTCGGCCGCCGAGTCGACGAGCATCGAGCCACCCATCGCGTCCAAGCGGGCCAGCAGCGAGCCCAGGCCGATGTGGCCGTCGGCCACGTACTGGGCGACCACCGCCGCGTCGAACCCGACGCCGTCGTCGGCGATGGTCAGGACGATCCGATTGCCGATGGGGCCCAGCCGCACCGACACCGTCGTGGCCTGCGCATGCTTGCCGATATTGGTCAGCAGCTCGCGGGCCGCCCGGTACAGCAGCTGCTGCGAATCGGGCTTGCCCACCTCCTCGAGGTCGGCCCGCACCACCAGGTGGGTACGAGACTCGAACTGCCGCACCAGTTCCCGCACCGCCGGGGTCAGGCCGAGCTGCGCGAGCACCTGCGGATGCAGCTCGGTGACCGTCGAGCGCAGCGCCGCTGCAGTGTCTTCCAACGCTGCGTAGACCGCATCGAGTTCCGGCCCGGGGGTCCGTTCCCGAACCTCGTCGAGCTGCAGACGGGCTGCCAGCAGCGTCTGCAACGGGCCGTCGTGTAGCCCTTCGGCGACTTCCCGGTTGTGCCGTTCGTCGGACTGCATGGCCTCGGACACCAGCTGGCGACGCACCTCCTGCAGGGCCTGCACGTTTTCCTGGCGCCGTACCAGCACGAAACACAACACCGTGGTGGCCACCGCCAGCCAGACCAGGAACCCGAAGTGGGTGTAGACCATGTTCGGCAGGCCCATGCGGTCGTCGTGCTTGGAGTAGAAGATCCACACCGACAGATAGCCGGCGGCCGTCAACGTGCCGATGGCCGCGGTCATCAATGGCTGATCCTGGAACGCCACCGAGATCGGCAATAGGAAGAAGACCGGCAGCAGGGCCGCCGTCGCACCGCCCGACACCAGGCACAGCGCCAGGATGACCAGCAGGTCGATGCCGGTGGACGCCCAATCCGCCCAGCGTGGCACCGGCCCGCGCAGCACCGCCACCAGCCAGATCACCGCGGCGATGGCGTACAGCCCCAGGATCACCGCGTACAGCACGGGCAGCCAGTGGTCGACCTCCCAGATCCACACCAGGACGCCGATCAGCGCGATCAGCGGAAGCCGCAGCCCGGCCGAAATCCGCACCGGTTCGGCAGCCAGGTACTCGCCGATCCGGCTGAGTGTCGGGCTCACGTCAGTCCAGCAGCTTGCGACGCATCGCCTCGGCCACGGCTGCGCCGCGGTCCCCGACCCCGAGCTTCTCGTAGAGCCGCTGCACGTGGGTCTTGACGGTCGACGGCGCCAGGAACAGCTCCTTGGCCATGGTCGGGATGCTCGCGCCCTTGGCGATCAGCTGCAGCACCTCGCGTTCGCGCGGGCTGAGCACCGGGGCGTCCGGCTCGGCGCGCCGGCGGATCTCGCCGGCCAGCCCCGCGGCGAGGCTGGGTGCGACGACGTCGCGGCCCTTCGCGCATTCGAGGATCGCGTTGACGAGCTCGCTGCGCGTCGACTCCTTCGGCAGAAAGCCCGCCGCGCCTTCCTGCAAGGCTCGGTACACGATCTCCGCCTCGTCGTGGGCGGAGAGCAGGAGCACCCGGGTCGGCAGGCCGTCGCGCAGCACCGCCGCGGCCACCTCGGCGCCGTCCATGCCAGGCATGCGGTAGTCCAGCAGAGCGACCTGGGGTTTGTGGGTCCGGATCGCCTCCAGCGCGGAGGTCCCGTCGTCCGCTTCGGCGAGTACCTCGATGGCGCCACTCGCCGTCAGCGCGCGGACGACGCCGTCGCGAAACATCGGGTGGTCGTCCCCCACCACAACGCGAACCCGTTCGTCGGTCATGCCGTCAGCGTCGCACGGCGGCCAGCGAAAAAGTAACAAGATCGCCAATTGGCGGCCGGGTGTCCCCCGATCAGGGGACACCCGAATCCACCGGCGGACCAGCCGATCACCGGACAGACATCAGACCCCCAACCCGGCACTCTTGAGTCATCACCGGAACACACCGGAGCAAGACATCAAAAGCTAACTGACACAGGAGAATTCAAATGAGCATCACCGTCCGCACCTTCGGTTTCTCGATCATCGCCGCCGGCGTCCTGGGTGGCTCGGCACTCGGCCTGGCCGGCGCCGCGGGCGCCACCACCCTCGGACCCGACGTCCGCCCGCCACACATCGTCGCGACCCCGTCGGTCATCGCGCCGCCGGCGGGGACGCCGCTGCCCGGTGCCATCTGGCACCGCGGCGTCTACCGGGTGGCCGCTTTGCAGGGCCGCTGACCGGACCCATACCCGGATTCCCTCCCCGAAGTCGTCGCGGGGAGGGAATCCGCTGTTGCCTGGGCCGGGCGTCACGCCGCCGACCCACTGTCACATGTCTAACCAGGTGGCATATCGTGGCGGTCATGGACTTCGCGTTGTCGGCAAAAGCGCAGGATTACCAGCACAGGCTCACCGAGTTCATGACCGAACTCGTGCTGCCGGCCGAGGCCTCCTACCACGCCTATCGCGAGGAGAAGGGCCCGAAGGATCACACGGTGCCGCCGGTGGTCGAGGAGCTCAAGATCGAGGCCCGCAAGCGTGGCCTGTGGAATCTGTTCCTGCCGTCGGAGTCCGGGTTGACCAACCTGGAGTACGCCCCGTTGGCGGAGATTTCCGGCTGGAGCATGGAGATCGCGCCGGAGGCCATCAACTGCGCGGCGCCGGACACCGGCAACATGGAGACCCTGCACCTGTTCGCGAACGAACAGCAGAGCAAGCAGTGGCTCGAACCCCTGCTCAACGGGGAGATTCGCAGCGCGTTCGCCATGACCGAGCCCGCCGTGGCGTCCTCGGATGCCCGCAACATCGAGACGACGATGCTGCGCGACGGCGGGGACTATGTCATCAACGGCCGCAAGTGGTGGATCACCGGCGCCGCCGACCCGCGCTGCAAGATTCTGATCGTCATGGGCCGCACCAACCCGGATGCGGCCTCACACCAGCAGCAGTCGATGATCCTGGTGCCGGTCGATACCCCCGGCGTGGACATCCAGCGGTCGTTGCCGGTGTTCGGCTGGCAGGACCAGCACGGGCACTGCGAGATCGTCTTCGACAACGTCCGGGTGCCGGCGGAGAACCTGCTGCACGAGGAGGGTTCGGGGTTTGCGATCGCGCAGGCGCGGCTGGGGCCGGGCCGTATCCATCACTGTATGCGCGCGATCGGGGCCGCTGAGCGGGCGCTGGCGTTGATGATCGACCGGGTGTCCACGCGGGTGGCGTTCGGTAAGCCGCTGGCCGAGCAAGGCGTGGTGCGCGAGTCGATTGCCAAGTCCCGCAATGAGATCGACCAGGCGCGGTTGTTGTGTGAGAAGGCTGCCTGGACCATCGACCAGCAGGGCAACAAGGCTGCCCATGTGCTGGTGTCGCAGATCAAGTCGGTGGCCCCGCAGGTGGCGTGCGATGTGATCGACCGGGCCATCCAGGTGCACGGCGCGGCGGGAATCTGCGATGACGTCCCGCTGGCGCGGTTGTACGGCTGGCACCGGGCGATGCGGTTGTTCGACGGCCCGGACGAGGTGCACATGCGCACCATCGCGCGCGCCGAACTCGGCCGAGAGAAGTCGGCACTGGCGGCCGCGGCGTTGGGTCACTGATGCGGTCGACTGGCCTGGAACTCGCCGGCGCCTGGAACTTCCGCGATGTCGCCGAGGAGACGGGCATCGCCGGTGGTCGGTTGTTCCGGTCCAGCGAGCTGAGCGGACTGGACGACGACGGCCGTAAAGCCCTGCAGCGCTACGGCATCAGCGATGTCGCCGACCTCCGGTCGCTGCGCGAGGTCGAGCGCCGGGGTCCCGGGCAGGTGCCCGACGGCGTCGCGATCCACCTGCTGCCGTTCCACGAATTGGCCGCCGCCGGCACTGAAGAAGCCGAGGCGCCGCACGAGAACGCCTTCGAGAAGATGATGACGGAGAAGCCCGACGACGAGGACGTCGCGGCGGCCGCCGGTCGCTTCATGGTCGAGGAGTACCGCCGCTTCCCCACCCTGCCGGGCGCGCATCTTGCGGTGCGCCAGGTCATTTCGATGCTCGCCGACTCGCGCCCGGTGATCGCGCACTGCTTCGCCGGCAAGGACCGCACCGGATTCACGGTGGCGACAGTGCTGGGCGCCGTCGGGGTCGGGCGCGACGCGATCCTGACCGACTTCCTGCGCAGCAACGACGCGGTGCCGCAGCTGCGGGAGGGCATCCTGGAGACCATCCGCACCCGGGCCGGCCAGACGGCCGAGGTGGTCACGTTCGCCGAGGCCCGGCTCACCGAAGAGGTGCTCGGGGTCCGCGAGGAGTACCTGGATGCGGCCCTTGGGGTCGTGGAGGCCGAGTACGGCTCGCAGGCGAATTACCTTGCGGCCATTGGGGTTACCGATGAGCAGTTGACGCGATTGCGAGGCGTGCTGCGAGGCTGAGGCGGTGCCTAGCCGCGACTCGCGGTAAGTGTCACCCGAACCTCGTCCGTCACCTTCATCGCGCCCATCAGCATCGAATATTGCTTGATGCCGTGGTCACTGTGCCGTACGACCGCCGCTCCGCTCAGCCGCCAACCGGCGTCGTCCCGTACCGCCTCGACGTGGACGGTCTGCTCGCTGCTGCGTCCGCAGAGGTCCAACGTTCCGGTCAACCGCCACGAGTCCGCATCGGGTTCGATCGACGACGTACGGAATGTCGCCTGCGGAAAGCGCTTGACCTGCAACGTCTTCAGCGCGTTGCTCCGCACTAACGACTTCTCCGCGCTGGACAGCGGAGTCATCCCGCCCTCACCGGTCAGCACTTCGAGTGAGTTCAGTTCGACGGTCACCTCGACCGAGGCGGGTTTGTCTCCGTCCCAGTCCACGGTCGCCCGCCAGGAGCTCAACGCGATGGTCAATCGGTGCCCCATCCTGGCCGCACTGCCGGTCACGCCGGTGTGCAGCAGCAGCTCGCCATCGGCTTCGCCGAGACTCCATTGCGTAGAGGTCAATTGCCCAACACCAAACCCGTCACCCAGGCGACCGTCGAGAGCAGCGCGGCTGTCAACTCGACCCCCATGGCCAACGCAACGCCCTTCAGGGCGTGCTTGGTCGACGTCCAGGCCCGGCCCTTGTCACGTAGTGCCGAGTACTCGGACAGGTAGACCCCCAGCACGAAGCCGAGGGCCAGTCCCAGCACGGGGATCACGAAAAACCCGATGACACCAAGGATTCCGCCGACGACGAGGCTGCGGGTGGACACGTCAGCCTGTCGCATCCGGCGCATCGGCCAGAGGTACTTGATCACCTCGCCGGCCAGGAACAACGCCGCCGCGACGCCGAGCACCACCCACGACGTCGCAGTGTGGACGACTACCGCCCACACCGCGATCGCGAGGAATACGACCAAACCGCCGGGTAGCACCGGCACCACGATGCCGACCAGGCCGATCGCGATGACCAGCGCAACCAGCACTGTTCCCAAGGTATGCACGACTAGGGCTCCAGGACTGCCTTGCCGTGAATCTTCCCGTCGGCCAACGCCTGCAGTGCCGCAGCACCGTCGGCCAGCGGAAAGCGCATCGGCTCCGGCGGTCGCAGCCCGGCTTCGACCAGCTTCGCCAGGCCGGCACCGATCTCGGCGGCCGAACCCGGCACCCGGTTGATGTACTCGCCGTACCCGACGCCCACCACGCTGATGTTGCGCAGCAGCAGCCGATTCACCTTGACTGACGGAATACCCTGTCCGGCAGCGAAACCCAGCACCAGCAGCCGGCCCTCGGTGGCCAGCACCCGAATCGCGTCATCGAAGGCGTCGCCGCCGACCGGGTCGACCACCAGGTCCACTCCCCGGCCGTCGGTGGCCGCCAGCGCCGCGTCGCGCCAGCCGTCGGTGAGCGGTAGCACCTCGTCGGCGCCGAGTGAGGCCACGAAATCCATCGCCTCGACCCGGTGCACCATGGCGATCACCTTGGCGCCCATGGCCTTTGCGATCTGGATGGCCGCGACCCCGACGCCGCCGGCCGAACCCAGCACCAGCACGGTCTCCCCCGCCAACAGCCCGCCGCGGCGGGCCAACGCGAAGTACATCGTGTAGTAGTTGCCGAGCAGGCAGACCGCCAAGGCGTCATCCAGACCGTCGGGCGTGGGGATCACCGACGACGGCAGAGCCAGTGCCCGCTCGGCATAGCCGCCCATCATCGTGAAGGCTGAAACCCGTTGACCGGCAACGAAATCGGATCCCTCTGGCGCCGACCGGACGGTACCCGCCACCTCCATGCCCGGGGTGAATCCCGGCGGCAGCTTGAGCTGGTACTCGCCGCGGATCAGCAGCAGATCGGGGAAGCAGACGCCGGCCGCACCGACATCGATGACCACCGCGTTGCCCGAAGGGTCAGCGGCGTCATCGATATCGGCGTAGGCAAGGCCCGAGGGGCCGGTCAGCGACTGTGCAACAAGCGCTTTCACCTATCAGCCGAGCGCGAACGACGCGGCCTTGGCGGCAGACAGATCGGTGATCTCGCCCCACCGCGCGGCGACCTCGTCGACACTGGGCACGTCGTCAAAGGTGACACCGTCGTTCTGGAACAGCGCGGTGCGCTGCACCTTGCCACCACCGACGATGAAGATCGACCCCGTCTCCGGCAGCTCTTCGCTGCACAGCTGCGCCACGACCGGCGCCACGTACTCCGGCGACAGCTTCGCGAAGACCTCCGGCGGCACGATGTCCTCGGTCATCCGGGTGGCGGCGATCGGCGCGACGGCATTGAGCTTGATGTTGTACTTGGCGCCTTCCTGGGCCAGCGTGTTGATCAGGCCGACCAGACCCAGCTTGGCGGCGCTGTAGTTGGCCTGACCGAAGTTGCCGAACAGACCGCTGGTCGAGGTGGCGACCACGACGCGGCCGTAGGCGTTCTCGCGGAAGTGCGGCCAGGCGGCACGGATCACGTTGTACCCGCCGTACAGGTGCACCTTGAGCACGATGTCCCACTGGTCGGCGGTCATCTTGTGGAAGGTGCCGTCCCGCAGGATGCCCGCGTTGGACACCACGCCGTCGATCTTGCCGAAGGCTTCGATCGCGGTGTTGACGATGCTTTCGGCGCCCTCGGCCTCGGCGACGCTGTCGTAGTTGGCGGCAGCGCGGCCGCCGGCGGCCTTGATCTCCTCGACGACCTGGTCGGCCATGTTGTGGCCGGCACCGGTGCCGTCACGCGCGCCGCCGAGGTCGTTGACCACGACGCAGGCGCCTTCACGGGCCAGCGTCAGCGCGTATTCGCGACCCAGGCCGCCACCGGCACCGGTGACGACAATGACGCGATCCTGCACTCCGGGCATGGGTTTCCTCTCATGGAAGGTCAGCGGGACACCGCGGTGGGCGTCCCCTTGTGTATACGGCGACCGATTGGCCGCCGCATCGGTGGGTCCGGTCTGACATCGACCGGCCTAGAAGAACTTGCGCGCGATCTTCCACGCCTTGTCGGTGTACGGCGGGTAGATCAGCTTGCCCAGGTCGGGCCGCGTCGGCTTCGTCATCACCGACTTCGCGTGGCTGAACTCCAGGAAGCCGTACCGGCCGTGGTAGGCACCCATGCCGGACGGTCCGACGCCACCGAACGGCAGCCGGGCCGTGGAAACCTGGAAGATCAGGTGGTTGACCAGCATGCCGCCGGCCGGCACCTCACGGATGAAGCGCTCGCGGACGGCCTTGGCCTTGGTGAACAGGTACGCGGCCAGCGGCTTGGGCCGGGCGTTGACGAAGGCGATGGCGTGGTCGAGCGAATCGACGGTGATCACCGGCAGGATCGGCCCGAAAATCTCCTCGGTCATCACCGGTGCGTCCAGCGGCGGGTCGACCACGACGGTCGGCTGCATGGTGAGCCGGGCCGGGTTGGTGCCGCCGCCGGTGACGACGTCCCCGCCGGTGCCCAGGTAGCTGCTGAGCCGGTTGAACTGCCGCTCGCTGACGATCGGCAGGCCGTCGGCGTCGTCGGCGGTGAAGGCCACGATGGCGTCGCGGATCTTGGCGACCAGCTCGTCACGGATGGGCTTCTCGGCCACCACGTAGTCCGGAGCCACACAGATCTGGCCCGAGTTGACCACCTTGGCGAAGGCGATGCGCTTGGCGGCGACATCGATATCGGCGTCGGCGGCGACGATCACCGGGCTCTTGCCGCCCAGTTCCAGGGTCACGGGCGTCAGGTGCGGTGCGGCCGCGGCCATGATCTTCTTGCCGATCTCGGTGCCGCCGGTGAACATGATGCGGTCCAGGCCCTGCGCGATGAGTTCCTGGCTGACCATGCCGTCGCCCTCCACCACGGCGATGGCCGAGGTGTCCAGGTACTTCTCGACCAGCTCGACCATCAGTCGCGACGAGGCCGGAGCGAACTCAGATGGCTTGAGCACCACGGTGTTTCCTGCGGCGATGGCGCCGACGAGCGGGCCCAGCGTGAGGTAGAACGGGAAGTTCCACGCGCCGATGATCAGCACCGTGCCGTAGGGCTCGTATTCCACCCAGCCACGGCCGGGTAGCTGCGAGCGCTCCAACAGGCGGTAGCGACGTTTCGCCCACTTGTGCAAGTTCTTGGCCGCGTCCTTGGCCTCGGCGATGGTGCCGACGCTGTCCGCGAGCCAGGCCTCGAAGGGCTTGCGGCCGAGATCGGCCTCGAGCGCCTTGGCGATGGCGGTCTCGTTCTCTTCCATCGCCTGGGCCAGCGCGAGCAATTGCTTCTTGCGCCACTGCAGGTCACGGGTGCGCCCGGTGGCGTAGGTCTTGCGTAGGCCGGCGACAACCGCCGGGATATCAGCAGCTGTTGGGCCGACGGATACAGCTGAATCAAGGGTCATGACGAACGTCCTTACGTGAGCCAGGCAACATTCGAATCCTAGCCAACCGGCCGGTTGGTTAGAAGGGCCGGCCGCTCCGGATCAGCGCTTGAGTGCGGTCACGAACGTAGAAAACGCCTTGTCATCGGTGGCATCGACCTGAACCCAGCGATTCAGCCGGCGCATCTCGTCCTGGGAGGTGACGGACGTGGACGACCAGCCGTGCGAGTCGAGCCATTGGGCCACGTCGGCGCGATCGGGGTCTTCGTACATCAGGTCCTGCACGTTCATGACCTGTCCCATGCCGAACTGCCCGGCGAGCTTGTCGAACCGATCGCGCATCCGCTGGCGGCGTTCGGCGGCGTGCTCGCCGACCGTCTCGACCGAGATGCGGCTACCCGGTGCACTCAGCGCGGTGATGTTGTCGAAGAGGCGGTCCTGCGCGTCGGCCGGCAGGTACATCAACAGCCCTTCAGCCAGCCAGGCGGTCGGCGCCGAATCGTCAAATCCTGCGTCCCGCAACGCTTTCGGCCAGTCGTTGCGCAGGTCGATCGGCAGCTGGTGCAATACCGCGACCGGCGTCGCACCGTGCGCCTTCAAGGTCTGGTCCTTGTACTCCAGCACCTTCGGCTGGTCGATCTCGAAGACCGTCGTGCCGGCCGGCCAAGCCAATCGGTAGGCCCGCGAATCCAGCCCGGACGCCAGGATCACGACCTGCCGAATGCCGGCCGCAGCGGCGTCGGCGAAATACGCGTCGAAGAAATGCGTGCGCACCGCCTGGTAGTTGCCCATGTGCTCGAGCACCGCGGCGACCTCAGGATCGGCGCCGGCCATCCGGTTGTTGAAGTCGGCGTCCAGGATCGTCTCCCACACGCCGGTACCGGCGCCGGCGACCAGGATCTTGGCGAACGGGTCGCGGATCAACGCGTCGTCACGTTCGGATTCCCCGGCCCGCGCTGCGGCAACCATCACCGCCGTCGCGCCGACGCTGCTAGCGATATCCCAGGTGTCGTCGTCGGAGCGTTCGCTGCCCATGTACTAGATGTACCAGCTGACGCCGGCCTATTCGGTGACCCGCCACAACTTGTTGGCGAGCAAAAGTTCGAGCCGTTCGATGACGGCCGTCAGCTCCTGGTGACTGCCGACATATCCGGCGTAGAAGCCCATCCCCCACATGACGGCGATCAGCATCTCCACCACGGTGGGCACCTCGGTGTCGACGGCCAGCTCACCGCGCTCGATGGCGTCGGTGACAGCCCAGGTCACGAAGTCACGGGAGGCCACGAGCGCGTCGTGCTCCTCCTGGCGCAATTCGGGATGTCGCTGCGCCTCGAGAATCGAGGTCACCAGAAACGCCGCGGCGGATCGGTCCTCGGAGTCACCTTGGATGGCGGCGACGAAGAAGGACGACAAACGCCTGATGAAGGTGGTCTCCTCCTCGGCCCGGCGACGGCCCGCAGCGACCACCAAGGCGTTGGTCTGATCGAGGACCTCGCCGTACAGCACCCGCTTGTTCGCGAAGTAATGATTGATCGCTGGGCGCGTCAAATCCGCGCGGATGGCGATGGCTTGGAATGTTGCTGCGTCGTAACCGAGTTCACTGAAAACCTCGCGGGCAGCGCGCAGGATGCGCTCACGGGTTTCGGCCGCCTTCGCCGCGGGAGGGCGACCCGGGCCTCGGGTGGCGATGTACGGCATCGTCAAATTGTGCCACAGATCTCGGCCCGACCCTGCTCGTATGCGAAGCATGGCCGCTGAAATTGCTTCTTCCAGCAAACTTGCAGTTATGTCAATGACCGATTGCTGCACGGCGCCAGGTTCGCGTCCGCCGGCCGGTCCCGATCGGTAGCCCGGCCAGGAACGACCCCGCGTCGGCGACGGCACGGAGAAAGCCGGCCCATAGGCGTGTTGTTGCCGGCGCATGACGACGTCAGCCAAATTAATGTTGGGCGCCATGACGGGCGTGGTGTCGCGAGAGTCGCTGGCGGTGCGCTGGCAGCAGCTCCGAACGCGGCCACACGACGGCGATCCCGAACATGACGCCCTGCGCCGGGCGACCCGTGCGGGATTGGTGCTGCCGGTCGTCGCCGTCGTCGGACTGGCGGTCGGTACCGCCGTCGGCAGCGGTTCACAGACGACGATGTTCGCCATCTTCGGCGCGGTCGCGCTGTTGGTGGTGGTGGATTTTCCCGGCAACCGGCCGGCGCGGGCGCTGGCCTATGCCGGCCTCGGCTTCAACGGAACGGTCCTGATCACCCTGGGCACGCTGCTGTCCCCGCATCCGTGGCTCGCCGTACCGGCGATGTTCGCCATCGGCGTGCTGGTGACGTTCTCCGGTGTCCTCAGCGAGATCATCGCCGCCGGCCAGCGCTCCACCTTGATGACGTTCGTGCTGCCGGTGTGCACGCCGGCAGGCCCGGTCCCCGATCGACTGCTCGGCTGGGCGGTGGCCTGGGCCATTGCCGTCCCGGCCGCGTTGTTCCTGCTGCCGCCCACGCATCACGACGACCTGCGCAAGCACGCGGCGCAGGTGTGCCGGCTGCTGGCGGCCCGGCTGGAGGGGTCGGCGACGGCTCAGGAGCTCTCCGATGCGATGGAGGTGCTGGGTGACAACTTCCTCGGCGCCGATTTCCGTCCGGTCGGTTTGACCGCCGGCAGTCGCGCCCTGGTGCGGGTGGTCGACGATCTGCGCTGGCTGTGCGACCGTGCCACCGATGCCACCGGCTCACTGCTGGCGGAGACCCGTGGGCCGGCCATTCGGGTATTGAACGACTGCGCCCGGGTGCTGAGCACGCCGCGGGCCGAGGGCCGCAATCGGTACCGCGCCGATCTGGCCGAGGCGTTGACCGCGCATCGGGCCGCGACCCGGGGGCGTTACCGCGAGGACATCGAATTGATCCGGGGCGAGCCCGACGACCTGCTGGCTGTCGCGGCCGGCCGAAAACTGTTGCGGCTACGCACCTTCTCGGCATGTGTGGGGGCCACCGGCCGGGTCATCGGGTTGGCGGCCGACGCCGACGCCCGCCCGGTGTGGGCCCGCGTCCTCGGTCGGCGATTGCCGGTTTCCGGGAACTTCGATCGGGTGTTGTCCGAATCCCAGGCCGTGTCCGCCATCCCGTCGGGGTTCGTCGCGACCCGGGCCGTGGTGGTGCAGAACAGCCTCCGCACCGGCATCGGGCTGGCCGTGGCGGTGGCGGTCGTTCATCTGTTTCCGCTGCAACACGGATTCTGGATCGCCATGGCGTCCCTGTCCGTGCTGCGCAGCAGCGCGCTGACCACCGGGACGCGCGTCGTGCGTGCGGTCGGCGGCACCGCGATCGGGTTCCTGCTCGGCACCGTGGTGATCCACCTGATCGGGGCGAATCCCGTCCTGCTGTGGTTGCTCCTGCCGATAGTGGCGTTCGGTTCCGCCTATGTGCCCGACGTGTTTTCGTTCGTCGCGGGCCAGGCGATGTTCACGATGTTGGTGCTCACGATCTACAACCTGCTCAGTCCGGCGGGCTGGCGGGTCGGGCTGATCAGGCTCGAGAATGTCCTGGTCGGCGCCGCGGTGGGCGTCGTGGTGTCGCTGCTGCTGTGGCCACGAGGTTCAGCGGCGGTGGTGCAGCGCACGCTGGACTCGGCGCGCACCGCCGGCACGCGGTACCTGATCGCCGCCGTGCGGCGGGTGACCCGCGGCGCATCCGAGGCAGCCACCGACCGGGTGCACGCCTTGAGCTACGACGCCCTGACCGCCTCCCGCACCGTGGATGATGCTGTGCGCCACTTTCTTTCGGAGAGCAGTGGGGCCACGGAGTTACGGGCGCCGGTGGTCCGGGCTGCCAATCAGACGGTCCGGTTGCGGGCGGCGGCCGACCTCATCGCTGACGTCGTGCCGCCGCCCCTGGCCCCGTACCCGGCCGCCCGCGCCGTACTCGAAGAACACACCGCGTCGATCTGCGCCCGAATCTCGGGCACCGAAGATCCCGGCGCCGCAGAGCGCAGCCCGATCAGTGACGACTTCGTGCTGGCTCTGCGCGCCGAATCTGGAGGCGGAACCTTGTCGGTCGAGGCCGCGCTGCCTCTGGTGACCGTCGCGGCCAGCCTCGGCGAATTGGAGCTGCTCTACCCGGACCCCGCGCCCGCTTGATCAGCGACCGGGCCGGTGCGGCTTCAACGCATTCGGCGGAATTTGGCCGAACTTGCCGGACTGGAAGTCCTCGAACGCCTCGATGAGCTCCGACTTGGAGTTCATCACGAACGGGCCGTAGTGGAAGACCGGTTCCCGGATCGGCTGGCCCCCGAGCAACAGCACCTCGAGCGCGGGCCGGTTGGAGTCCTGGCCCGCGTCGGCTGCGACGGTGATGCGGTCCCCCGGTCCCAGCACGGCCAGCTGGCCCTGGTGGATGGGGTGCCCGACGGGTCCGACGGTGCCGCGTCCGGAGAGGATGTAGACGAGCGCGTTGAACTTGCGGTTCCACGGCACGTCGAGTCGAGCTCCGGGCGCAATTGTGGCGTGTGCCATGGTGATTGGCGTGTGGGTACCGCCCGGCCCCGTGGCGTCGCCGATCTCACCGGCGATGACGCGCACCAGCGCGCCGCCGTCGTCGGAGGACAACAGGGTCACGTCGGTGCCCTCGATGGCCTGGTACCTGGGGGCGGCGAACTTGTCCTTCTTGGGCAGGTTCACCCACAGCTGCAGGCCGTGGAACAGGCCACCGCTCTCGACAAGTTCGGCCGGCGGCGTCTCGATGTGCAGGATGCCCGATCCGGCGGTCATCCACTGGGTGGCGCCGTCGGTGATCAGGCCGCCGCCACCGTGTGAATCCTGGTGTGCGAAGCGGCCGTCGATCATGTACGTCACGGTCTCGAAACCGCGGTGCGGGTGCCAGTCGGTGCCCGTCGGTTCGCCGGGCTCGTACTCGACCTCGCCCATCTGGTCCATGTGGACGAACGGATCGAGGTCGGCCGGGCTGACCCCGGCGAAGGCACGGACGACTGGGAAACCCTCGCCCTCATAGCCCCGGGGGCCGGTGGTGATGGATCGCACCGGGCGTTCTGTCTCACTCGGTGCGGCGGAAGCGATACGCGGCAAGCTGATCGTGTCAGCAGTGATAGCAGGCATGTCACCTATAACCGGACCGCAGTCCGATTAATTCCGGACGGCAACAGCGCAGGTCAATGCCCGGCCAGCGCCGCAATCGCGACACTGCGCGCCTCGTCCGACGACTCCGCCGCCAGCGCGGCATCGGCGGCCGCCCGGCACTGATCGAGCGTCACCCCCGCCAGCGCCGCACCGACCGCGCGGACCGCGGCAGCAGCCGTCGACAGTGACGTCACGCCCAGCCCGACCAGCACGCACGCCAGCGCCGGATCAGCCGCGGCCTCTCCACACACGCCGACCGGCTTGCCCTGCTCCTCGCCCGCCTTGGCCGCCGCGCGCACCAGCGCCAGCACCGCCGGCTGCCACGGGTCGCTCAGTGTCGCCAGGTCGGCCGACATCCGATCGGCCGCCATCGTGTACTGCGTCAAGTCATTGGTGCCGATCGACAGGAAGTCGACGTGCCGCAAGATCCGGTCGGCCAGGAGCGCCGCGGCGGGCACCTCGATCATCACGCCGGGCGTCAGACCGAAAGACCGCACCTGTGCCGCAAAGGCTTTCGCCTCCGCCGGCGTCGCGATCATCGGGGCCATCACCCACGGACGCTGGCCGGTCGCCGCGGCCGCAGCCGCGATCGCCTGGAGCTGGCGGGTCAGCAGCTCCGGATTGCCCTGGGCGATGCGGATGCCGCGTACTCCCAGCGCCGGGTTGGCTTCATCGGCATGACCGGCGAATCGCAGCGGCTTGTCCGAACCAGCGTCGAGGGTGCGCACCACCACCTTTCGCTCCGGGAACGCCGCCAGCACGTCGCCGTAGATCTGCGCCTGCTCGTCGACGGTCGGTTCCAAATCCCGATTCAGGAAGCACAATTCGGTCCGGAACAGCCCGATGCCCTCCGCCGGGGTCGCGGCGGCCGCGTGCGCGGCGGCGCCGTCCTGCACGTTGGCGAGCACCGCTACCCGATGCCCATCGGCGGTGGATCCGGGGCCACGCCAGCTGTCGGCAAGGTCGGACTCACGCCGCGCCTGCGCCACAGCCTCGGCCGCTGCGGTCGCGTCGGGCTCGATCGCCACCGTGCCGTGGGTGCCGTCCACCAGCACCATCGCGCCCGACTGCACCTGCTCGAGCCCGGAAACGGCCACCACACACGGAATGCCTAGTTGACGGGCGATGATCGCGGTGTGGCTGGTCGGCCCGCCGAGGCTGGTCACCAACGCCACCACCAGCTGCGGGTCCAGCCCGGCCGTGTCCGCCGGCGCCAGGTCCTCGGCGCAGAGCACCGACGGCACGTCCGGCACCGGCACCCCCGGCTCGGGAAGTCCGCGCAGTTCGGCGATCACGCGATCCCGGATATCCCTGAGGTCGGCGACCCGCTCGGCCATCAATCCGCCCATCCGAGTGAACATCTCGACGAACTGGTCTGCCGTGGCGACCACGGCCCGCACCGCGGACATGCCGTCGGCGATGCGCTTGTCCGTCGCCGCCGCCCAGGCCCGGTCCTGCGCCAGCGTCGCCGTCGTGGCCAACACCTCCGCGGCCGCTCCGGTGGCCTTGGCCGCCCGGGTCCGGAGGCGGTCCGCGACGGTGACAGACGCGGCCGCGAAGCGCTCCCGCTCCCCCGCTCGCTCCGACTCCCCCAGTTCAACGGGCACGGCATCGGCCTCGGGCGTGGGTCGCGCCCCTGGCCACAGCACCGGCGCGTAACGCACTCCGCCGACTGCGGGAACTCCGCGCAGCACCACCGGTGCGCCGCCGGTTTCCACATCGACCGGCATTGACTGTGGCGTCGGGGCCGGGCTCACAGATGTCTGGCTCATGTGATGTAGATTACTCCGAACCGTTGACAAGTCAACATATCCAAGCGTAAAACAAACAATATAAAGATCGAATCGGATGTGTTCCCACAATCTTGGAGGGTCATGTACGCGGAAGAACGGCAGCAGGCCATCGCCTCGCAAGTGCTCGCCGACGGCCGCGCCTCGGTCAACGAACTGGCAGACGCCTACGACGTCACCACAGAAACGGTGCGCCGCGACCTCGACGTCCTCGACAAAGCGGGGGTCATCCGCCGAGTGCACGGGGGAGCGGTGCCGGCCCGCACACTGCACCTGGTGGAGCAGGGCGTGGTCCAGCGCGATTCCACCCAGACCCAACAGAAGGCCGCGATCGCCGCCGCGGCGGTTGCCCTGCTGCCCGCCACCGGCGGGACGGTACTCATCGACGCCGGCACCACCACCGCGCGCATCGCCGAGCTCATCCCCACCGACCGCGACCTCGTCATCATCACGAACTCGATTCCCGCGGCCGCGAAGCTGACGTCCAACCCGACAATCTCCCTGCAACTGCTGGGCGGCCGGGTCCGCAGCCTGACCCAGGCCGTGGTGGGGGAGCAGGCGCTGCGAACCCTCGACTCCCTGCGCGTCGACGTCGCCTTCCTCGGCACCAACGGCATCACCGTCCGGCACGGCTTCTCCACCCCCGACAGTGACGAGGCCGCCATCAAGCGCGCCATGGCCAAGTGCGCCAACCACGTTGTGGTGACGGCTGATTCGAGCAAGTTCGGCCGCGAGGACCTGGTCAGTTTCGCACCGCTGTCGGCCGTGCGGACCGTCGTCACCGACAACGAGATCCGCGATCACGAGCGCCGCCAACTCATCGACGCCGGAGTCGACGTCATCTGCGCGGAGGCCGGCTCGTGATCGTCACCGTCACCCTCAACCCCAGCCTGGACCGCACCCTCTCCCTCGACGAACCGCTGACCAGGGGAGCGGTACACCGCCTGATCCCCGTCTCCACCGAGCCAGGGGGCAAGGGCGTCAACGTATCTCGCGCGCTGACGCAGAACGGTGTCGACACCGTCGCCCTGCTGCCTGCCGCCGACCACGATCCGATCCTGGCGGAGCTGCGGACCCGCGGGGTGCCGTTCCACAACATCGACATCCCGGGCACCGTGCGCAGCAATCTGACGATCACCGAAACTGACGGCACCACAACAAAACTCAACGAGCCCGGGGCACATCTGGATGACGCCACCCTGGCGGCGCTGACCGCAGTCGTCTCCGATCACGCGGCGCGGGCCACCTGGGTGGTGCTGTCCGGATCGCTGCCGCCGGGCGTTCCCGACGGTTGGTACGCCGACATCGTCGCGCAGCTGGCGGCCCTGCCGTGCCGCGTCGCGGTGGACACCTCCGAGCGTCCCCTGACCGCACTCGCCGAAGCCTTCTCGACCGCGGCGCCCGATCTGATCAAGCCCAATTCCGAGGAATTGGCGTGGTTGACCGGACGCTCAGCGCATGAGCTGGAAGCGGCTGCCGCACAAGGTGATTCACTGCCGGTGATCTCCGCCGCCCAGCAACTCGTCACCCGCGGGGCGCACACCGTGCTCGTCACCCTCGGTGGCGCGGGCGCGGTCCTGGTCGACCACGACGGCGTATGGGCGGCAACGGCCCCGTCCATCGTGCCGCGCAGCACTGTCGGCGCGGGTGACGCATCGCTGGCGGGATATCTCGCCGCCACCATCGCCGGCGCCCCGCCCGCGCAGCGGCTCCAAACGGCCGTCGCCTACGGCAGCGCAGCTGCCTCGTTACCAGGTTCCGCGCTGCCCAACCCCGAGCAGATCGATGTGAAAACCGTTCGCGTACAGGCAGTCACCTCCGCCTCAGCCACTCTCTGATCCCGTTCTAGTCAAAGGAACACCCATGCCGATCATCACCTCGGACCTCGTCGCACTCGACGTCGACGCCGGCCCCGACAAGCAGAATGTGATCGAACTGCTGGCCGGCCGGATGGCCGCGGCCGGCCGCGCCACCAACCGCGACGGACTCATCGAGGCGGCACTGGCGCGCGAATCCCAGTCCGCGACCGGCCTTCCCGGTGGCATCGCGATCCCGCACTGCCGCTCACCCCATGTCGACGAGCCCACCATCGCTTTCGCCCGGCTGACACCCCGGGTCCCGTTCGGCGCACCCGACGGTCCCGCCGACCTGGCGTTCCTCATCGCGGCGCCGGAATCGGGCGGCGCCGAACACATGAAGCTGCTGTCCAGCCTGGCCCGGGCCCTGGTGCGCAAGGACTTCGTCGAACAGCTCCGTGCCGCGGGTACGGACGCCGAGGTGGTCGCTCTCGTGGAGGGCGTCGTCAGCCCGGCACCCGCAGCCCCAGTCGCACCGCCGGCCCCGGCCCCCACGCCCGAATCGGCACCCGCCGCCTCACTCATCGCAATCACCGCCTGTCCCACCGGAATTGCCCACACCTACATGGCCGCCGACGCCCTGAAACTGGCCGCCGACCGCGCGGGCGTTCGCTTCAGCGTCGAAACCCAAGGGTCATCCGGCTCGACCCCACTGTCGGCCGAGACCATCGCCGCGGCCGATGCTGTCATCTTCGCCACCGATGTCGGAGTCAAGGACAAACAGCGGTTCGCCGGCAAGCCCGTCGTCGCCTCGGGTGTGAAGCGGGCCATCAACGAACCCGACACCATGATCGCCGAAGCCGTTGCCGCGGCCAAGGATCCGCGGGCCGCCCGGGTGCAGGGCGATGCCGCGGCCCCCGCGCCCACCGATGCCCGCGGCGGGTTGGGTTGGGGCACGCGGCTGCGCCAGATCCTGCTGACCGGCGTCAGCTACATGATCCCGTTCGTCGCGGCCGGCGGCCTGCTGATCGCGTTGGGCTTCCTGTTCGCGGGCTACGAGATCGCCAACAAGCCTGCCGGGCAATCTGATTCACTCGCGCACATCATCGCGACCACCAATTCACTGACCAACCTGCCGACCGGAGGACTCCTGCAGTACCTCGGTGCGGTGCTGTTCACGCTCGGCGGGCTGGCATTCGGGTTCCTCGTCCCGGCCCTCGCGGGCTACATCTCGTTCGCCATCGCCGACCGTCCCGGTATCGCACCGGGTTTCACCGCCGGTGCGGTGGCCGTCGCCGTCGGGGGCGGGTTCATCGGCGGCATCGTCGGCGGGCTGATCGCCGGGTTCTCCGCACTGTGGATCGGCTCGTTCAAAGTGCCCCAATGGTTCCGCGGCCTGATGCCGGTGGTGGTGATTCCGCTCGGCGCCTCACTGATCGTCGGCCTGTCCATGTTCCTGCTGCTGGGTCGCCCCTTGGCCGCCGTCACCTCGGGCCTGACCCACTGGCTCGGCAGCATGACCGGCAGCTCACTGGTCCTGCTGGGCGTCATCCTCGGCCTGATGATGTGCTTCGACCTGGGTGGACCGGTCAACAAGGCGGCCTACGCCTTCGCCGCCGCCGGACTGAACATCACCGACGTCGCGTCGCTGCGGATCATGGCCGCCGTCATGGCCGCCGGGATGGTGCCGCCGCTGGCCATGGCGTTGGCCTCGGCCGTCCGGCCCCGGCTCTTCACCGAACCCGAGCGCGAAAATGGCCGGGCCGCTTGGCTTCTCGGCGCGTGCTTCATCACCGAGGGCGCCATCCCGTTCGCCGCGGCCGACCCGCTGCGGGTCATCCCGTCGATGATGTTCGGCGGCGCCGTCACCGGGGCCCTGGTGATGACGTTCGACGTGACCTCCAAGGCACCGCACGGCGGCATCTTCGTCTTCTTCGCCATCGACCACCTCATCTGGTTCGTCGTGGCCGTCGTCGTCGGAGCCGTCTGCAGCGCACTGGCGGTCGTCGTCGCCAAGAGCGCCGGCAGGGCAGTCCCGGCGGCCGAGGCCAGCGCGTCCCTGCAGCCCGCCGGCAGCTGAGCAACTTCCAGATCAGACAACCAACCCAACCCCACAAAGGAGAAGCCATGCCCAGCAAGACCGTCACCGTCGGATCCGCCATCGGCCTGCACGCCCGTCCGGCAGCCGTCATCTCCGAGGCCGTCGTCAACTCCGGCGCGCAGGTAACCCTCGCGGTCGACGACGGCGAACCCGTGGACGCCGGCTCGGCGCTCATGATCATGACGCTCGGGGCCGGCAACGGCGCCCAGGTGACGGTGGCTTCGGACGACGAAACCGCGCTCGCGGTGGTCGCCGACCTGGTGTCGCAGGACCTCGACGCCTGACGCGCACCGCTCGGGGCCACTCCCAGCGGCCACAGAAAGCGCACTGAGCCCCCGCTACACACCACTAGTATGAATTCGTGCTACATGGTTACGGGGAAGGCATCGCGGTTCACGCAGATGTCGTAGCAGGGAAAATGTCACGGGGGACTCGGAAGTTCACGAGCGGTCGTCCCCATGGTGGGGGCGGTAGCTCGTGCGTCGTCTAGCCGCCGTCGCTGCGGCGTTGCTGCTGGCTGTCGCCAGCGCGCCGCCCGCACTGGCCATCGAACCGCCGGCCATCGACCCCGGCGCCGTCCCTCCCGACGACACCGGCCCCGATCAGGCGATGGAGCAGCGCAAGATCTGCTCCGCGCCGACTGTGCTGCCGAACTCGAACTTCGCCGACAAGCCGTGGGCGGCCGACTATCTGCACCTCGCGGAGGCGCAGAAATTCGCCACCGGGGCGGGCGTCACCGTCGCGGTCATCGACACGGGCGTGAACGCCTCGCCGCGCGTGCCCGCCGAACCCGGCGGCGACTTCGTCGACAAGGGCGGCAACGGCCTGTCGGACTGCGATGCCCACGGCACCCTGACGGCGTCGATCATCGCCGGCCGCCCGGCGCCGACGGACGCATTCATCGGCGTCGCCCCCGAGGCCCGCATCCTGTCGCTGCGCCAGACCTCGGAAGCCTTCATGCCGAAGGACTCGCGCAGCGACCCGAACGACCCGAACACCACCCAGACCGCCGGCTCGCTGCGCAGCCTGGCGCGCGCCATCGTGCATGCGGCGAACCTCGGTGCCCAGGTCAGTGTTTCCCCTGAATATCTGGTGGCAAAGATGTGGGCGCGGGTCGCGGCGGCCTCTTCGGGCGACGGCAGGTCGAGACTGCGGGACAGGAAATCCTTGGCCTCGGCGCGGTCGTGGCCCAGTTCCCGAAGCCCCGAATACATGACGTCGTACTGCGCCGACCGCCCGTCCTGGCGGGCCAGGTCGGCGATCAAGAGAACTTCCTGCGCCAGTTCCACTTCCGTCATGTTGGTGACTCCCGGGGCGAGCCGCACGCGGTGGATCCGGCCGTCCATGAGGGCCGTGACAGTCACCGTCTGCGGTGGGTTCGCGACGGTGTACCCGAACGGGACCGGCTGGTCGTCGACGGACGACTCACCGTCCTCGGCAGCCAGCGCGCCCGGGCTGACCACGTCGTCGTCGGCGTACAGGTAGTCGAGTGCACCGCCGAGATCGTCGTCCGAACCGTCGTCCGGATCATCGCCCGACGGCTCGTCGTCAAACCCGTCGTCTGGATGGTGGGCCGCCAACGTCAGTCCTGGTAGTCGTCGCCGGAGGCGCCCGCGGACGGTGTGTCGAACCACGAGCGCGACGGCAGGAACTCCATCAGTCCCTGGAGTGCGCGTTCCAGGTTCTCGTCGGTGCCGGCGAGGAAGCTGCCGTAGAGCTCCCCACTGACCTTCCGCGGCAGGGACACGATGCGGCCCAGCCGGGAGTCCAGGACACCGGCGGCCACGTCGGCCTGGCTGTAGGTGCCGCCCGCGTGCCGCTCGTTGGCGGTGAGTTCGACCCATGAGTCGGGATTGCCGATGAGTTCGGAGTAGGTCCGCGCCGAACTCAGGCTGATGCCGAACTGGGTGAGCTGGTCGGGGGTGCGGGACTCGGTGAGGCGGCTGCTCGACGCGGTCAGTGGCTCGACGTTGGCCGGGTTGGCCGAGCCGAGCACGGCATTGACCATGCCGGCCAGTCCCACCTGCGGGGCAACCCGCTGTAGGACCAGCATCTCGCCGTCACGGGCCGCGACCACATGCCGCTCACCCTTGCGACAAACCACGAACCGCAGCATCTTCCCGCCGACGTCGCGGCGCCACCAACGACCCTCGATGGTGCGGTCGGCGCGGCTGAGGGTGTCGACCATCGCGGCCACTTCTGGATGCGGGTTCCCGTAGATGTCGAGGACGCCCTGCGCCGTCAGATCCCGCCGGACCTGGTCCCAGACGATGTTCCGCAGGTCCAGTTGTGGGATGTTCGGCCGGATGCCGAGGCTTGTAGGGAAATCCATGAGACCGAGCTTGTCGGCGATGACGAGCATGCCGTCGATGGTGACCTCGACGGCCACGACGTCGTCGATGCCGCCCGAGGCGCTGCTGGCCGCGGTGTACGGGCCGGTCACGTCCACTGCCCCGACCGCGTCAGTGACCTGGCCTCACGCCCGGTACATGTGTCCACCCGCTGCATCTCGGCTCCACCCCCTGTTCCCAGCGCCAAGCGCCGGGCATCGCTGTCCTCCGTGACCATCTTGGTATGCCACCTCACAGGCGGCAGGCCGATGGCCAAACTCCTACGCGAGTCACGGCATCTGACCTGCACAGGCGGCCCCACACCACCCCCACAGCGCTTCCCCACAACCCGCATCGAGCCTACCAGCGGGTCTGACCACAGGTCCGCACCAATTCGGCACCGCCACGGCCTGGTCGGCCGTCACCGTCACACGCCGAAAGGTCTTGGTGGACAAGCAATTCGACGGCACTGCGCGAACCTCCGTCGAACCGTCGGCCGGACGGCAGGCAACGGTATTGGGCCCGGCCATCCCGCTATCGCCACTGACGTGGTCGATACTGGGAGGGCATCTGCGTCTTGGCACCTGCGTCGAGCCAACCGAGGAGAGAAAGCGCGTATTCGGTGACTGACCACTTCGAACCGCAGCACAACCCCCCGGAAAGCGCTTTTGCCGGACATCCGGTGAACACGCCGCCGGCCTGGCCACGCGTGAATCCGGCGGGCGGCAACACCGGCATGCAGCACACCGAACCGCTGCAGCGCAGGACCGTTTACCCGCCGCAGCCCGGCCCCATCCAGCCAGGTCGCCCGCCACAGCAGCCGTGGCCGTACGGCCCGCAGGGTCAGTTCACGGCACCGGGGTCGTACGCCGACGCCATCCGCCGGGACGACCTGCTCCGGGCCCGCAAGCCCGAACCCGGTCGCGGCTGGCGCAAGACGCTGTTCAAGGCGACGTTCGGGCTGGTCAACCTCGGGCCGTCACCCGATGAGATCCACGAGGCTCAGCAGATCAACCGGATTCGGTCGGCGTTGTCGGGCCACTACAAGGTCGGCGTCATGGGCAAGGGCGGTGTCGGCAAGACGACGATGTCCGCCTCGATCGGGTCGCTGTTCGCCGAGCTCCGGCAGGAGGACCGCGTCGTGGCCGTCGACGCCGACACCGCGTTCGGCAAGCTCGGCAGCCGTGTCGATCCCAAGGCCCTGAGTTCGTACTGGGAGTTGGCGTCCGACCAGCATCTCGAGAGTTTCGCCGATATCCGTAACCGCGTGGGCAGCAATGCCGCCGGACTGTTCGTGCTGGCCGGTGAGGCGAGCCCGGCCCGCCGGCGGGTGCTGGACCCCGCGGTTTACCGGGAGGCGGCCTCCCGGCTGGATCGTCACTTCACCATTTCGATCATCGACTGCAGCTCGACGATGGACAGCCCCGTCACTCAGGAGGTGCTCCGGGATCTGGACGCGCTCATCGTCGTGTCATCACCCTGGGTCGACGGGGCCGGCGCGGCCGGGCAGACGCTGGATTGGCTGGCGGCACACGGCCTCAACGGTCTGTTGCAGCGAACGGTGGTGGTGCTCAACGATTCCGACGGCCATGCCGACAAGCGCACGCGCTCGGTGCTGGCCCAGCAGTTCGCCGGGCAGGGTCAGGCCGTCGTCGAGGTCCCGTTCGACGGGCACCTGCGGCCGGGTGGCGTCATCGCCGGTACCCGGCAGCTGGCGCCGGCGACGCGACGCAAGTTCATCGAGATCGCGGCCGCACTCGCGGCAAACTTCCCGACCAGTGACGACCGGCACCGCGAGCGTTCCTGATAGCTGCAACTAGACCAGCTGCAGGAGCAATTTTTCGACCAGCTGCTTGTCCTGCTCCGACACGGTCGCTTCGGCTTCGGCACCGACCACGACGGCCTCGGGCACGCCGGCGGCCAGGGCCGTCTCCTGGATGGTCAGGTTGGCACCGCGCCGCGCGGCGTACAGCCGCTGCCCGAGAGTCGCGGTCGGTGCTTTGGCGCCGAGCAGTGTCAGTTCGTCGATCCGGGCGCGCACCAATCCCAGTGCTTTGATCAGCGGCGGCGATACCGGCCCGAGCCGGGCGGCGCTCGCGGCGACGGCTTCGAGCTGCCGCAGGTCGGAAAGTATCTGCGTCACCCACGGCGTGAATTCGGAATCTTCAATGGCCGGCAGGGCGTCGGCGGTGGCACCCAAGGTGTTCACCGCGGCGACGACCGCCTGGGCGATCAGCGGAACCTCACCTGCGTTGGTCATCGGCGGGGCGGGCGCGGCTTGTGGCGCCGCCGCGAACTGTGCCTGCGCCGGGACGGGCTCGCCACTGCGGATCCGTGCGATGGTTCCCGGCGGCCAGTGCAACACCTCTTCGAGGCGCAGGCGCGTTCTTTCGCGCGGCCAGCTGCGGCCTTTTTCGAAGGAGATCAGTGCTCCGGCGTTGATGATGCCGTCGGCCGCCAGACTGCGCTGGCTGATGTCGAGCTCGCGGCGGCGAGCTGCGGCGGCCGCACCGGCACGCTCCATCCCGGGATCGACGGCGGGCAGGGCGATGTACTCGGTGACGTCATCGGGATCGATGTTCGGCACCCGAGGTCACCTCCATCTCATTGCGGCCCGCGCTCAACAAGAAATCCGGAGCGCTGTCAGCGGTCCGGTACAGCTTAGCCCGTTCCGTCTCGCATAACTATTGCGTTGACGGTCACTGAACCGTATCGGTAGGCCCGGAAGCGCTTCAGTTAGACCGTACACCCTCCCCAAACCGCGACTTTCACCAATGTTATTCCGGACCATTCGGATGATTTCTGAGCGTCAATAGCGCACTGACCTGCGAATATGTCTAGCGCTACGGTTTAACTGTTGCGTTACTGCAGTCTGGTGCTATAGATTCTTCTCAACCGCGACGGAACAGTCGCAGCGCAACAGCTAAGGAGTACCCCGATGACCGCAATTGCCATGGACGGCCTGCCGCTCGGCGAGTGCACCCGGAGCCCGGAGCAGTGGACGACGATCGCCAGCGAAGAAGCCAAGAGCCTCTGCCGGCAGTGCCCCCGCCGCTGGGCCTGCGCGCGTGACGCCGTCGAACTGCCCCGCGCCGAAGGCCTCTGGGCCGGCATCGTCATTCCGGCCGACGAGGGTCGCGGCCGGACGTTCGCGCTGAAGCAGCTGCGGTCCCTGGCCGAAGCCAACGGCTACCCGGTCCGCCGTCAGCGCCGCATCTTCCTCGAAGTCGCGTAGTACCCGCTGCCCACGCTGCCGTTTGAGGGGGCGGCAGCGCGGGCAGCGGTTTTACGCATGAGGGTTACCGTGGCGGGATGAGCGTTACCGACAACACCGGAGCACCCACCACCGTCACCGCCGAAGCCGGACGATTCACCATCGCCGTCGACGGCAGGACTGTCGGGCTGATCGACTACCTCGACCAGGGCGGCCGACGCATCTTCCCGCACACCGAAGTTCAGCCCGAATACGGTGGCCGCGGGCTGGCGACAATCCTCGTCGCCGAGGCATTGGACGCCACGCGAGCCGCAGGGTTACGCATCGTCCCGGAATGCTCGATGGTCAGCGGATACATCGCCAAGCATCCCGAGTACGCGCCGCTGGTCGATCCGGCCTGAGTGGTTTGGGCGCGCTCCGTATCGGAGAGTGATACGGGGCGCGCCGAGATCACTGCTGGCCCAGGTACTGCGCGGTCGAACCGCTGACCGGCATGTCGGGCATGCCGAGCTTGCGGTGATCCCAGCTGCGCATCCGGCTCGGCACGACGCGGACCGCGACGCGGTTGTTCATCATCTGGTCGACGAACGGGCGCATCTCGTCGGTGTAGGGGCCGGTGTAGCGCTCCCACACGCTGATGCCCACGCGCAGACAGGTGTCGACGTCGTCGAGGATCTCGGCGGTGCCGTCGATCGAGACGCCGCGCAGGGTGCCGTAGGTGTCACCGTCCTCGATCATCACGGTGATGGTCGAGTCCCGGCGCAGGTTGAGCGCCTTCTGCGACTTGGCCTTGGTCTCGAACCAGATTTCGCCGTCGAGCACGGCGTACCACATGGCCACCAGGTGCGGCCGGCCGTCGGCCAGGACGGTGGCCATGGTCGCGGTCCGGCTGCGATCGATGAATTCGACGATCTCGTCGTCGGTCATGACGATCTTCTTGCGCTCGTTCTGTCCCACGCTCTTATGCCTATCAGGCCACGGCAGCGAGCTGCCCATCGGACCCGGCAGCGAGCTGCCCATCGGACCCGGCAGCGAGCTGTCCAGCCGCCCCAGCTGCCGGCTCTTACTCGGCCTGCAGCGCCGCGATCGCCGGGCCGAACATCGTCGCCTTGATGGCGGCCATGGTCTGAGAATCCTTGCCCGCCACCGGAATCACGAGCTCCACCGCGGCAGGCACCACGGCGTCCTCGGCCGCGGCGGCCTCCACGATTCCGTACTTGGCGGCGTCGTCACCACCGAAGCGCCGGCCCGTGGTCATCGAGGCGATCGCCGCCTGCGGGGTCAGTTTGGCCTGGATCAGGGCGGCCATCCCGGGCGTGAACGGAATCCGGATGTCGACCTCGGGGAAACAGAAGAATCCGCGGTCGGAGCGCATGGTCCGGTAGTCGTGGGCCATCGCCAGCATGGCGCCGGCGCCGAAGGCGTGCCCGTTGACCGCGGCGGCCGTGGGGATCGGCAGGGTCAGCACCCGCGCGAACAGCGCATGCACCCGCCCGACGTACGACTGCATCTGGTCGCCGTGCGCCATCAGCCAGTCGAGATCCAGCCCGTTGGAGTAGAACTTCCCGGCACCGGTGGTGACCAGACCCTGGGCGCCACCCGCGACGAGATCGTCGATGGCGCCGTTGATGTCGTCGAGGAAGCCCAGCGAGAACCGGTTCTCGTCATCGCCGAGATTGAGGATGGCGATCTTGTCCTGGTAGCTGACGGTGATGGTCATGGTTGTTTCCTCCTGGTTGGGATGGGTTCGTCGGCAAGGACCGCCCGAACGGCTGCGGACAGCCGATCGCGCGCCCAGCTGTTACTGATTCTGTTGCGGGACAAGATGATTGCCGTCGGCAGATCCACGATGCACACCGTGATGGCATCGACCGCCGCGCCGTCGCGCCGGTCCCACAGGTGCGACGACAGCCGCACCATCAGATCGATCAGCTGGCGGTCGAGGTCTTTGAGTTCGGCCGCCAGCGACACCGGTAGGTCGGGGCCGAGCAGCTGGTCGCGCTGCACCCGCCACACCAGTTGAGCCGACTGCCGCCGGCGTTCGTAGAACACCGCAGGGGCCTGTGCGGCTGCGACGACGGCGTCCACCGGGTCGGCAGCCGTGTCGGCCAGCGCCGCATCGACCAATTCCGTTTGGACATCGAGGAATCGGCGTGCCGCACGCAGCCACGTCCGGGCGACGAGATCCGTCCGCGAGCCGAAATTGTGATAGATCGCGCCGTTGGAGATCCCGGCCGCAGCCGCGACGGCGCGGGTGGTGACGCCGGCCGGTCCGGCCTCGACGGCCAGCGACTCGGCAGCGTCGAGCACCGCATCGAGGTCGTAGACACGAGGCCGGGGCACCGGCACACCATAACAGAGCGATCGCTCCGTTACTACGCAGCGGGGGCGCAGCCCGTTACGGCGGGTAGATCTGCTTGACGGTTCCGTCGGCGTTGACCTGCATGTATCCGGTGCCCGGTGCGGTGGAGTGAATCGCCAGGCCCAGGCCGCCGCCCTCTTCACCCTCGATGATGAGGTACATCTGCGATCCCGGCTCCGCGCCCAGTTGTGGGGGCGCGCCGGCCATCGTCGCAGCCACCGCCTGCGCATTGATGGCACCGAGATCCGCCAGCACGTCGAACGAACTGGTGCTGGTATCCGAACCCCATTTGTTCCAGCTGCCGCCGCGGTACATGAAGCTCTGGTCGACGTGCTTGTTGGTGGGCGAGACGCGATCCATGATCGCGTAGTCGGGGTAGACCACGAGCTTGAATCCCATGGCGTCCCCGAACTTCGCCTTGATGGTCCCGATCAGATTGGTCAGGCCGTCGGCGGTCTGCAGCTGGCTGGGTCCCGGCGGTGTCGACGCGGCAGTCGAGGCGGGAGTGGACATGCCACCGGTCGGGTACCCAACGGTGCCGCCGGGGCCGGTGGGCATCGATGGAAACAGTTGCGCGCTGGGATCATTGGTGGCCGCCGGCTGATCACTCGAACCGCTGTCGGGCCACATCACGTAGGCGATGCCGGCGCCTCCGAGGACGACCACCGTGACCAACGCGGCGACGATCACGACCGCCGAGTTGCGCCACCACGACTGTGCCGGTTGGGCATTCGTCAGCTGGGGCGGCGACCACTGCGCGGATCCGGGCCCCAGGCTCTGGGCCGGGCTCGCATACTGCGTGTGTGCGTGCGCCGGGTAGGACTCGGGGCCGGTCGTGGGGTAGGGGACCGACGGGGCGGCCCACGCCGGCGGCGGTGTCTGCTGAGCGGGCTGACCGAACTGAGCGGGCTGCGCCGGTCCGGCCAATGCGGCGCGGGCGGCGGCAGCCAGGTCTTTGGTTGTGGCATAACGCAGTTCGGGATCTTTGGCCATGCCAGTAGCGATCACCTGATCCATGTACGCCGAGATACCAGGCCGCATGGTCGATGGCCGCGGTGGATCCGAGTAGAGGTGGCTGGTGATCTGCCGCTCCATGCTGTCGCCCGGAAACGGCGGGGCCCCGACCAGACATTCGTGCAGCACGCAGGTCAGCGCGTAGATGTCGGACCGCGCGTCGCAACGGTCGCTGGTGAAGCGCTCGGGCGCCATGTAGGCGACCGTCCCGATGGTGGCGCCGGTGTGGGTCAGCTTGGTCTCGCCGGCGGCGCGGGCGATACCGAAGTCGATGAGGTACGCGAAATCGTCTGGGGTGACCAGGATGTTGGCGGGTTTCACGTCGCGGTGCACCAGGCCGACACCGTGCGCGGCACCGAGCGCGGCGGCGATCTGCTCGACGATCGAGACCGCGCGGTCGGGCGGCAACGGGCCGTTGGCCAGCAGCTCCTGGACGGTCTTGCCGTCGATGAGCCGCATCGTCACGTAGAGCCGGTCGTCGATCTCACCGAAATCGTGGATCGGCACGATGTGCGGCTCGTCCAGCCCGGCGGCCGCATGGGCCTCCCGCCGGAAACGCACCTGGTACTGCTCGTCGTCCGCGAAGGTCGGGGGCAGCACCTTCATCGCGACGACCCGCTTCATGGTGGTGTCGTAGGCCTTCCAGACCTCACCCATGCCGCCGCGGCCGAGCAGCTCAATCAGCCGGTAGCGGCCGAACGGTGTCCCATCCACCGGCTAACCATAAGAGGCAGCCGCGTCAGCTGCCAGAGGTGGGTGATCCGCGGTTACGCGCGCACCCTGCGGCGATAGGTGACCTTGTCGAATTCCCGGCCGTGTTCGTCGACCGCGGTCACGTCCATTTCGCTGAGCAGCTGCCCGGGCCTGACGTCCACGCGGATGAAGGCGTAGTTGCGGAAGCGCACCCGCGACCAGCCGACGGCTTCGGCCTTCTTCTCACCGTCGGACGTCCAGACATAGCTGTTGGGGACGAACGTGTCGGGAGTCTCGTGGCCGCGGTAGCTCTCGGGCTCGCCCGGCTGGAAGCCGTATCGCGGCCGGCCGGCGCAACCCACGGTGTAGTAGACGGTGCCGTCGGTTTCCGCGTCCACGGTGGAGTTGTCACCGGCGACCTTGGTGGAGCGGTCGGCGCGGATCGGGTCGGTGCGTTCGTAGACGTGGTTGTGTCCCTGCAGCACGAGATCGACCTGGTAGCGGTCGAACAGCTCGCACCAGGCCGCCCGGACACCGCCGTCGCTGGCGTGGGAGTCGGTGGTCGAGTAGGCGCAGTGGTGAAAGAAGCAGACGATGAAATCGATGTTGGGGTCGGCCCGGTAGGCGGCCAGCGTGCGTTCGACCCAGGAATTCTGCGTGCCGTCGGAATAGCCGGTGTTGGAACGGATTTCGAAGCTGACGTCGTTGGCGTCCAGCGACAGCACCGCGACGTTGCCGTAGGTGAACGAATAGACCGACGGGCAGGCCGCCGGGCCGTTGTCCGGAAAGTCCATGCGCGCCAGGTGGCCGCCGTATCCGTGGCTCGGATACGAGGCCTCCATGTCGTGATTGCCCGTCGCGAACATCCACGGTGTACTCGCCGCGCTGGCCTCGATGGAGCCCAGGTAGACGTCCCAGACGAACGGGTTGTACTTGTCGAAGCCGTGCGCGGGCTTGCCCGACGCGACGAACGACAGCGGCTTGCCGCCGCCGGACGGATCGGCGTAGGCGATATCCCCAGCCAGCAGGTGGAATTCGGGTTTGGACGCGACGATCTGGTTGAACACGTTGGCGGTGTGCGGAGCGTCGGGCTCGTTGTCCGGCTTGTAGTAGCGATCGTCGTAGTCGCCCGGCTTGAGCCCCGCAGGCTGACGGGGCACATCATCGGTGCCCTGGTCGCCCATCATGGTGAACCGGAACGGTGCCAACGTCTTTCGCACGCTGGGCATCGCCGTCTTGGCAGACCGCACGTCGCTGACGAAACCGTCCTCGGTGCGCCACCGGTAGAAGTGCGCGGTGCCGCCGGGTAGGCCGTCGACCGGAACATGGGCGTAGAACTGCTCGGCCGCCAGCACGCCGCGGTCGTTGGTCGGAATCTGGGTGACGAGGTTGCGTACCTCGGCTTCGAAGGTGGCGCCCAGTTGATCGGTGGGTCCGTGGTCGACGAACACCTTGGTAATGCCGGGATTTCGCGACAGCTGCGCGGACAGCCTCAGCTGGTTGGTGGCGTCACCGCCGAAGCCGACCCGGCGGTTGGCCACGCTCAGCGGCGCGTCCTGCGCGTAGGCGCGGCGCCCGAACGGAGCCAGGCCCAGGGCCGCCACCGCGGCGGCTGCAGCCGACCCACGCAGGAAGTTCCGCCGCGATACCCGGTGCCGGCGCAGGTACTGCTGGTGCCAGTCGTGCTGCTCGGCGATGGTCATGGTTGCCGACAAGTCGTCGGGTAGTCCCGTGTCCGGGATTTCACCGGCGGCGGTCAGTCGGGTCGGACGCACCCGTCGATCGTGGCCCAGCACGGACCGTCACGCGAGTCCGACACCGGAATCAAGGCCCGAAGTTCAGCCGGGGTTCACGGAACCGCGACCAACGACGCCGGGGCGCCGTACCGCTGCGGCCAGTCCTGCCATGCGACGTCCGTCGGGCCGACGGCCTGCTCCGTCACCGTCCACCGATCGCCTCGGTGGTTCAACAGGGCCGCGTAGGTCCGGGACACGAACCCTTCGGCAGCGCCCTCGGCGAGGGGTGTGCCGCGGAAGTCGAACGGCTGACCGTCAGCGCCGCGGATGCCGCCGTACACGAATGCCCACGGCCCGGAGACGTTGACAGTCTCGACCGCCAGCGTCGCGGGCTTGCCGAGTTCGGCCGCCAACGCCGCGACGGCAGGCGCCACGATGGCCTCGCCGGCCGGTGAGCCGGGGTCGACGCCCGGTTCCGCCCACGCCTGCGCGGTACCGACCAGGATCGACAACCACATGGTCAGAAGCACCACGACGCCGCGTCGGAACATGCGCAGACGGTACCGAGCCCCGGCCAGGAATGACACTTTTTGTGATCTGAAAAGTCTTGGGCTGTCCCGAACTCTTTCTCAGCAACGCCTCAGTTGGCGACGGCACGGTGGAGACATCAAGCGTTAACGCGCATGTCTTACCGACGTTTCGAGAAAGTAGTCAACGCCAATGAGACACCCGTCAGAACCCCCGACGCCGGACAACCAGCATCTCTGGTCGCGGCAGTACGCCACTGAGCAGGAGAAACTGGTCCAGTGGAGCAATGACCGCTACCGGCGCCCCTACGCTTCCGACGAGCACACCCAGCCGCTGCGGACTCCGTACGGGGCACCGCACCAGTACCCCGCCGCGCCCGTTCCACCGGCGCCAGCTAAGCGTTCCCGCTCCGGATTGCTGGCCTTCGGCGTCGCCGCGGTAGCCATCGCGGCCGGTGCCGCCGGCACCATGGCCGCGGTCGATCACTTCGGCAGCGTGGTGCCGGCCGCGCAGGTTCCGCTCGCCACCGGAATTCAGAACCGCTCGCTGCCAACCGCTTCCGCGCAGGCGCCGGCGGCCCCGGCCGGCTCCGTCGAAGCGGTGTCCGCCAAGGTGCTGCCCAGCGTCGTGAAACTGCAGGTCCAGACCGGCCAGCAGGGCGGCGAGGGCTCGGGCATCGTCCTCACCGCGGACGGGCTGATCCTGACCAACAACCACGTGGTCGCCGAGGCCAACCAGGCTGCCGCGGCACAGGATTCACTGCCGAGCGGGCTGAGCCCGAGTGGCCGGCTGCCCCGCGGCATGACCGCCGGCGGACCGACCAAGGCCACCGTCACCCTGGCCGACGGCCGCACGGTGCCCTTCACCGTGGTGGGCGCCGATCCCGCCGACGACATCGCGGTGGTCAAGGCCCAGGGCGTGTCCGACCTGACCCCGATCAGCATCGGCTCCTCGAAGGACCTGCGCGTCGGGCAGAACGTGGTGGCGGTCGGCTCGCCGCTGGGCCTGCAGGGCACCGTCACCACCGGCATCATCAGCTCGCTGAACCGTCCGGTGAGCACCGGTGACGAGCAGACCGGACAGCAGTCGGTGATGAGTGCCATCCAGACCGACGCCGCGATCAACCCCGGTAACTCCGGTGGTGCGCTGGTCGACATGAACGGCAACCTCATCGGCGTGAACTCGGCGATCGCCTCGCTGGGTGGTGGCCCGGATTCCGGTGGTGCCCAGCCCGGTTCGATCGGCCTCGGCTTCGCCATCCCGGTCGATCAGGCCAAACGCATCGCCGACCAACTGATTTCGACCGGCACCGTGCAGCACGCCTCGCTGGGTGTGAAGCTGGCCGCCAACACCAGCGCGCAGGGCGCGGCAGTGGCCGGTGTCGTCGCCGACGGCCCCGCCGCCGCGGCCGGCCTGGACAAGGGCGCGGTGATCACCAAGGTCGACAACCAGCCGATCGACGGTCCTGAGGCGCTCGTCGCGGCGATCCGGTCCAAGGCGCCCGGCGACAACGTCACCGTGACCTACGCCGACCCCTCCGGAGCCGAACGCTCGGTGCAGGTGACCTTGGGGCAGACGGATGCTTAGGCCGGCCTAGCCCGTCCCTGTCCCCGCATCCCTGTGAGGGTTGTGTACGCGGAACCCGAGATACGCGTACACAACCCTCACAGGCGTCTGCCGTCTTACCCTCTCCGTGTCGACATTTCCGGAGGGGCCATGCGCGTCGAGTACATCGTGGTGCTGATCGCCGTCATCGTGATCGTGGACATCGCCATTCTCGTTGCGCTGCTGCGCAAGCAACGCGCCCGGAAGGCGGCCTCCGGCACCACGACCGTCCCAACAGAACTCGGCGCCACCGCCGACGTGCCCAAGAAATCCCCGGCACCGGTCCTGGCGAAGGCATTCCTGTCGGTGGGGCTGTCATTGGCCATCGCGGCCGGCATCTGCGCGGGGTTTGTGGCCCAATCGAATTCGTCCGACCGCCACGCGGACGGGACGGTCGTCGAGTTGGTGCCCAGCGGCGGCGGCAGCAGCCCGCGCTACCGGGCCCGCGTCGAATTCGCCACCTCGACGGGCACCCACATCCGCTTCCTCAGCTCGATCAGCAGCAATCCACCACCGGCCACGGTCGGCGAGCACGTCGACGTCCGCTACCACCCCGATGACCCGCACGACGCCACCATCGACACCTATTGGCAGGTGTGGTTCCTGCCGACCCTGCTCGCCATCATCAGCGCCCCGTTTCTCCTGGTGGGCGCCGGATTCGGGATCGCGAGCCGGGCCGGGCGTAAACGGGGGCCGGAAATCCTCTGATGTGACCGGGCGGTCCAGCAGATTGCCAGGTTCATCTGGGCTGCCGCAGGTCACGCGCGGATGTATCGTCTCCCCAATTCCAAATTTGCTGTGAATCGGGGGAAATGGTCCAGTACTACCTCTCGGGTGCAGTAACGGCCCGGGTCGACGGCACGCCGGCGGCGCTCGGCGGACCGAAGCAGCGGTGCGTACTGGCGGTGCTGCTGGCCCATCACGGCACGGTGGTCAGCATCGACCGCCTGATCGATGCCGTCTGGGGCGACGAGCCACCGCCGAAGGCGCTGGCTTCGGTCCGCTCCTATGTGGCCAACCTCCGTCGGGTCCTCGATCCGGGCGCAGATATCGGACCTGACCAGGCCCCGGACCTCCGCCGGGCCGACAGCCAGAGCCAACGGCTCGCCTCGCATCCGCACGGCTACCAATTGAATCTGCTCACCGGCGACGCCATCGACCTGCTCAGCTTCGAAAGCCTGGTGGCCAAAGGCCGGACGGCACTGGTCCGCCATGCGGCCGGCGCCGCCGTCGAGATGCTTACCGAGGCACTGGGACTCTGGCATGGAGATCCGTTCGGAGAGTTCGCCTATCACGAGTTCGCCGCGCCTGAGGCCATCCGCTTCGCGGCTCTGCGGACCACCGCCATCGAGGCGCGATTCGACGCCGCACTGCAACTCGGCGGCGGCGGGGAACTGGTTCCCGAGGTCGAGGCGGCACTGGCGGAACATCCTCTGCAGGAACGGTTGTGGGGCCATCTGATGCTGGCCCTGCACCGGTCCAACCGCACCGCCGACGCGATCCAGGCGTTCGAGCGGGCCTGCACGACGCTCGACCGCGAGGTAGGCACCCGGCCCGGCGAAGGCCTGCAGACTCTCTTCGAGAAGATCCGGGACGGGGCCGCGGAACTGCGGGTCGCGCCGCCGCTGCACACACTCGACCCCGATCCGGCAGCACCGCCGCCATTCGTCGGCCGGGACACCGAACTCGGTGCGGTCAACGCCGCCGTGCGCCGAGCCGAGGGCGGAGCGGGCGGACTGACGCTCGTCACCGGCGACAGTGGCATCGGCAAGACGACGTTGGCGCAGGCGGCCGTCGCCCGCGCCCGTGCGGCGGGCATCGCCGTGGCCTGGGCCGGACACCCGAGCGGGGTGAAGCTGCCCCTGCACTGGACCTGGATCCAGCTGCTGCGCCAGCTGGGCGGCGAGCTCGGACCCGCCGGCCGCAAGGCGGTACTGCGGGAAGCGCCTGGCGTGGTGAATGCCCTGGTGCCCGAATGGCACGGCGACGACGACCTCAGCACCGGTAGTCGTTTCGCGCCAACAGGATTCGCCTTGGTCGAGAGAATCGTGTCGGCGCTGCGCGAGCTGTCGGCGATGGCCCCGCTGGTGCTCGTCATCGACGACCTGCAACGGGCGGACCCCGCCTCGATCAACACGCTGGTCCTGCTCGCTGAAGAATTCCCGCGCATCCCCATCCAGATCATCGGCAACTGGACCTTCTTCGGCGCCGACCGGCCGATGAACCGGTCGTCTTTCGAGCGCATCGTCCGGTCGAACGACACCGTCACGATGCACCTGGACGGCATCGACCGCGCGTCCGCCGCACACCTCGTCGACGCGGTGGCCGGCGGCACCATCCCGCCGGCCGTCTCGGCCCAGGTCTGGGAACAGGCCGGCGGAAACCCTTTCTACATCAAGGAACTCGCCCGGGCGCTCGATACCGACGGTGGCCCGCAACGCAGCCATCCCGCCCTCTCGGACGCGGTGGTCGGCGTCGTCGGCCGGCGGCTCGGCGTGCTGGACCGGCCGTGCCGGCGGGTACTGTGCGCGGCCGCCGTCGTCGGGCCCGAATTCAACGTCGCCGACCTGGCGGACATCGTCGACCTTTCGGTGTCGACAGTGCAGAACCGGCTGCGTCCGGCGTATCAGACCGGCCTGCTCGACGAACTGCCGGCACGCCCCGGTGCCTACCGATTCAGCCACGGGCTGGTACGCGACGCGCTCATCGCTCAGCTCGCCACCACCGACCGCACCAGCGTGCACGCCGCGATCGCCACCACCCGGGCGGCCACGCTCGCGACGGCCGCGTACGAACACGTCATCGCCACCGCCGACCATGCCTGGCGGGCCGGTGCCGAGCTCAATCCCGATGTGGCCCTTGGCATCCTCGAGATGTCCATCCAACGGGCCCTGAACCGGTCCGCGTACCACGACGTCGCCGGGCTCGCCGAGCACGCGCTGCAGATCAGTGACCGGCTGCCGGCCAAGCCCGAACACCTGGACCGGCAAGCCACCCTGTGGCTACACCTGGCCGGCGCGAAGAACATCCTCGAGGGGCAGGCCAGTGAGTCGGCCGCCGCGGCCGTCCAGCGGGCCTTCGAGATCGGCCAGGAAGTCAAGGGCCGCAACTTTTATGGCGCCATCGCGCTGCAGTCCATGTTGCTGTGCGCGCACGGCCGCATCGACGAGGTCGAGATCATCGTGATCGGTCTGCAGGACCAGTACGACAAATCCGGTGATCCGGTGATCGGTCTGGTCAACGACTTCGTGCACATCCTGCTGTACACCCTGCGCGGCAACACCGACATGCTGATCAGCACCGGGCTGCACATGATGGACACCTTCCCGCCGCCCGAGACCGTCACCGATCCGCTGCACTTCTTCCATCCCCGCGTCTACTGCTGGATGGCCATCGCCGAGGCAGTCCGCGGTGATGTGGACGCCATGCGCGAATACCACCGCCGCGCACTGCATCTCGCACAGAGCCGCGGCGACGTGTTCAACATCTTGGCCGCCCGCCTGACCTACGTCGAATGCGCAGCCGTCCTCGGTATCACCGACGGCATCGTCGAACTGGCCGACCAGGTCGACGTCGAGTTCAGCGCGGCGGGCAGCCCGCAATGGGCCGCGTGCGCGCGCATCGTCCGGGTCTGGGCACAGGTGCTCGGCTCCGGCGAGGGGGACGCCGCCGTCGCCTTCCAGGCGTTCGAGGAATACACCTGCGACGGCACCACGGTGATGAACACGATGTTCCTGTGCCTGCTCTCCGACATCGAGCTGTACCAGGGCCGGCCCGACAGCGCCCGCGCCCTGCTGCACCGGGCCGGCCGCCTGGCCGATGCCACGGGCGAACAAGCCTTCGCCCGTGGCATCGCACAGCGGCTGGCGACCCAGTCGGTCGAGCCCGTCTGAATCAGGCCCGCACGGTCCGGTCGGGGAGTTCCTCGCGCCACTGACGCCAGATCGCCCGGTCCGTCATCAGATCCAGCACACTGCCGAATCCGGCCGGATACACCAGGGAGACAACCCATTTGCGGGAGTTCCCACGACTGACCTCACAGCCGCCCCGATACAACTGACGCAGCCAGGTGACCGTCACCGCGTCCCGCGGGTAGTCGAAGATCACCACCTCCTGGCCCGCGGCCAGCTTCGCCTGATAGTCGGTCAGGTCCAACTGGTCGTCGACCCATTTCGAATACTCGGACGCCAGGCACCGCACCTGGGTGTCCGTCAACTCCAGTTCGACGTTCACCCACCAGGTGTTGGTTCGGCTCTTGAGGAGATACGCCTTACTTCGGGGTGGCGCCGTCGCCATCTCGTCAGAAGGTGATCTTCAGAGATTTATCCACCGCATCCAACGCGTCGAACAGCTCCTTGCCCTGGCTCTCATCGCTGGTCGCGTTGATCTGCAGCACGTACAAGCCGTCGGGCCCCTTGAAGACCACGGTCTCCTGGCCGAATGCGGCCTTGCCGCCGCCCTTGAGGTTGTACGTGCCGGCGATGCGGAAAGCCGGGAAGCCGGCTGACGTCCCCGCCTCCTCACCGGCGGACTCGAAACCTGGGAGGTTCTTCACCTCGCCACCGGCGAGCTTGAGCAGCTTGTCCGGATCCACCGGACCGTCCAGGCGCGACACCAGCGCAATGATGTTCGCCGTGTAATCCGTGCTCTGCGCGCCGGGCCCGGTGTAGACGAGCGCGCCGTACGCGTAATCGGGGGTGTCTTCCCCGGCGCTGTCCCAACCGGTCGGCCGCTCGATGTCCACGGCGGGCGCGCCCGGATCCCCGGGATGGATCGACGTCTCCTGGATCTTCTCTTGCTTGATGTAGTCGGCGATCGTGGGGTTCGCCCCGGATTCGTCAGCCTTGCGCGGCTTCAGCTTGGGCGCCGCCTTCGTCGACGACGACGCGCTCGAGCTGCTGCTCGAGCTCGACGAGCTGGAACTGGAGCTCGAGCTGGTCGTGCTCTTGTCCTTGTCGCCTCCGCAGGCGCCCAGCGTGAAGCTCAGGCAAACGGCGGCGGCAACGGCGATGACAGGCCGATGCGACATCTGCATCGTGACTCCTCAGGGTTAGACGACGGACGTCGGTCACGTCCTCGGCGTCACGATATGGACGTCCGATTGGAATTCCGTTGAACTCGCCGCGGCACGTGGTTGGAACGCCGGCGGCCGCCAACCAGACCGGCCTGGACTTCCAACCGGATTCCAACACCGCGGAGCTAACTTTTGCCGTCCGGCTTGATCAGTGCGGCGCCGGTAAGTGGCGCCCGAAACTCGGAAGGGGTTGGCGACATGACCAACACGACGTGTCAGAGGCTCGTTCTGGCGTCCGCGATCACGGTTGCCGTGTTCGGCGCCGCTGCCTGCTCCAGCGGGACGCCGTCGGTGAGCAAGAAGGATGTCGAGAGCCAGATCATCACCAAGATGACCGGCGCCGACGGCAAGAAGGCCGATTCGGTGACGTGCCCCGAAAACCTTGCGGGCCAAAAGGGTGCCGAGATCAACTGCACCATGAAGGTCGGTGACAAGACCAGCACCGTCAACGTCACGGTCACCAGCATCGAAGGTGAGCAGGTCAAGTTCGACATGGTCCAGACCATCGACAAGGACCAGGTCGCCAAGCAGATCAGCGAAGAGCTGGGGCAGCAGTTCGGGACCAAGCCCGAAACATTGACGTGCCCGGAGAACCTGAAGGGTACGGAGGGCGCAACCCTCCGTTGCGAGCTCAAGGACAGCGGCCAGACGTACGGCGTGACGGTCACCGTCAACAAGGTGGACGGCTCCGACGTGAACTACGGGTTCAAGGTCGACGACAAGCCCAAGTCGTAAGCGATGGGAATGCACCGAGCCCTCTGGCGGGCATCTGCGCTATTGGCGGTCTGCACCCTGGCCGTCGCCGGCTGCGGCGAGAAGCAGCTGAAACCTCAAGCGGGTTCGTCGTCGACGACGAAGCCGATGGCCCCGCCGGCCGAGATCCACGGCGACGCATCGGATCCCGTGAACAAGATCGTCGCCCAAGCCATCGGCAACATCGAAAGCTACTGGAAGAGCGAATTTCCCAAGCTCTACGAGAAGGACTACACGCCGGTCAAGGGCGGCTTCTACGCCGTGGACCCGAAGAAGGGCCCGGTGCCGCCGTGTGCGGACTCACCCGCGGACGTTGCCGGCAATGCGTTCTACTGCTCCAAGGGCGACGACGTGGCCTGGGACGCCACGGGGCTGCTACCCGACTTGCAAAAGAAGTTCGGAGACTTCGTCATTCCGCTGGTATTGGCCCACGAGTGGGGCCATGCGATCCAGGCCCGCGCGAACTTCCAGGGCGAGACGGTGACCAAGGAGATCCAGGCCGACTGCTTTGCCGGTGCGTGGGCCGCCCACGCCAAAGACATCTACAACGTCAGCGCCAACGATATGGACTACGCCCTCGCCGGTTTCTTGTTCTTGCGCGATGAACCGGGTACCGCCAAGCACGATCTGAGTGCGCACGGCAGTGGGTTCGACCGGGTGAGCTCGTTCCGCACCGGGTTCGGCAAGGGCCCGAAGGCCTGTGCGGACTATCGCAACGGCGACCCGGTGGTGGTCGAATTGCCGTTCAACGACGCCGCCGATCAGGCCTCCGGGGGCGAGGCTCCGTATGACGCGATAATCGATGGTGTCCCAGCGGATCTCGAGGACTACTTCACGCAGCTGATCCCCGAGCTGACCGACGGCAAGTACGACTGGACTCCGCTGAAGGCACCGCGCAAGATCGATCCTGACAAGGTGCCCGATTGCGGCGGCAAGTCGATGAAGGGTTCGGTCCTGTACTACTGCGTGGACGACGATTACGTCGGCTTCGACAACGTCAAGACGATGCCCGACATCTATGACAGCGGCGGCGATTTCTCGGTGGCGACGCTCATCGCGACACAGTACGGACTGGCGGCGCTGATCCGCATGGGCCAGCCGCAGGACTCGAAGCAGACCTCGCTGCGCGCAGACTGTCTCGCCGGTTCCTGGGCCGCCAGCATCCTGCTCCACAACCGCCCCAACAGCAGATACAGCCTCTCGCCCGGCGACCTGGACAAGGCCGTCGCCGCCCTGCTGCTCTACCGCACCGACGGCGGGGACGTCCAACACCACGGCCAGGGGACCGAACGCATCGACGCCTACCACCGCGGTGTGTACGACGGCGCCAAGCCCTGCCTGACCCTCTGATATCCCGAGATCCGCCAAGGAGCCCCATGACCCATCCCGACCAGACTGCCGTCACCGACGGCGATACACCGGAGGAAGAGACGACCTCGGCCTGGCGTGGCCTGCTGAGGTCGATGCACCCGAAATTCTTCTTTTCGATGGCCGACGGCTATCCCGTTGGTGTCAAACAGTTTCTGCAGTTCTGCCTGCTGCTGATCTACCCCGGCTGGCTGTTTGCGGCCCCACTGTGTGCGGCCATCTACGCCGTCGGGTACGGCGTGCTGTGGGTGTTGTTCTGGCCGGTGCGCGCCTGGATGAAGACGAACCGGCCCGAGGACTACGCGGCCAGTCAGCTGAAATGAGAGTGCGCCCTACCGCCGCTTGAGGAAGTCGAAGAAGTGGGGCGTGGTGTCGACTCGCAGGCGCGTCAGCTTGCGGTAGCTGATCAGCCACTTCCCGTCCGCCAGGCGGTACTGCTCGTGGTAGTGCCCGTAACCGTGCAGATGTTCTTCGATGTCTCCGTTGGTCCACCACAGCTGGTCCTCCATGGCCCAGATTCCGGTGGCGGTGGTGTCACTGGTCAGCTCGATCTCGGGGGTGTGGCCGTGGTGCACGGTCGTGACGGTGGTGCCGCCGTCGAGCAGTGACCGAATGGCCCGCGTCAGTGGCTCTTTGCCGACGACACGGTTTCCACTGCCGGCCTTGGGTGTCCAATTGTTGTTGTCGGGCAACCCATCCCAGGTTTCGGAGACGACGTCGTCGGTGTGCAGCGTCGGATAGATCTCCCACTGCTTGGTGTCCATGCACCGGAGGCGGCGGGCAAAGGTGCGTTTGATGCCTCGATGGCGTGCGCTTGGTCGCCGGTGCTCAGGGTGATGTCGGTGGTCATCGGTCGACCTCATTTCGTCTGGTTCGGGTGCGTCGGCGCCACGGCGCCATGAGCAGCTCACAGGCGCGGCGCATGTCGCGCTCGGCCTGCTCGGGCGTCGTCTCGCCGGTGATGGCCCACGACAGGATGCCGTACGCGCACTGCTCGAGCAGCAGCGCGATCTGCGTCTCATCCGCGGTCGGCGCGGCGATGCCGGCGACACCCAGGATGTTGCTCCGCAGGTTGTAGTCGCCGCTCACAGTCGATTCCGCGCGCCGGGCGTTGACCGAAGTGATCATCGCGCGCGCCAGTTGCGGGCGCGCGAGCATGGTCCGAATGATGCCGGCCATGAGTTCGGTGACGTCGGCGATGGGGTACCCCGTCGTCGGGCCCGGCGGCGCGGCGTTCTGTGTGTAGTGAAAGAGCAACGCCGCGAACAGATGATGCTTGGTGGGGTAGTAGCGGTAGACCGTGGTGATCGAGACCGCGGACTGGTCTGCCACATCCTGCATCCGGACTTCTTCGAGTCCGTGGCGCGCGCCGAGCCGCGCGGCGGTGGCGAGGATGCGGTCGCAGCGGTCGATCTGTGCGGGGGTCCTCGGGGTCGCCGGCTCCCGGTCGAGTGGTGCTCGCGGCATCGCTACTCCGGTGGTCCAGCAGGCGTGCCCTGCAACATCTTCTGGATCATCGCGTGGGACGCCAGCAGCACCTTGCCGCGGTCGCCGGTGGCGTGGACGGCCGGGCTGTCGGCGTGCTTCGAGATGATGTGCACCGGGCCGTTGGCGAGATTCGCCAGGCCTTCACGCGCGACGTCGGCCGGATCGGACGCCGGCATCCCGGGGATGTCGAAATTGAGACCGACCCGCTCCATCGCCGGTGTCTTGGTGAGGCCGAGGACGAGCTCGAGGACGTCCACGTTGTGCTCGCGCAGCTCCAGCCAGAGCCCTTCGGCATATATCCGGCTGAATGCCTTCACACCGCCGTACACGGTGTGCCGCGCCGACCCGAGATGTCCGCTGAGCGACCCGACCAACATCAGTCCGCCGCGGCCGCGCTCGCGCATCGGCGCTCCGAAATGCTGGACCAGCCGCAGCGGCGTGGTGATGTTCAGATCGATGACCCGCTGGAACGCGCCGAGGTCGCCGTCGAGGAACTCCGCGCTGTGGGTGTTGGCGCCCGCGTTGTAGATGAGCAGCCCGACTTCCAGATCAGCTGTCGCGCTGATGATCTGGTCGATGCCGTCGTCGGTGGTGAGGTCGACGGCGAGTTCGCGTACCGCCACGCCCGATTCGCGACACCGGTTCGCGGTGGCCTGCAGTGGACCCGGCTTGCGGGCGATCAACACCAGGTTGATGCCGGCCTGCGCCAGCAGTGCCGCGAACTCGGCGCCGACGCCTTCCGAGCCACCCGCGATGACGGCCCACGGCCCGTACTTGTGCAGCTGCAACGCGTCTTCGCTAGACAAGTTCTCACCCCATATCTAAAATTCATTTTAGTTTTCTGCGTCCGAGGGTATCCGATCCAGACGCCAAGACGGAAGGGCGTGTGCATGCGGATAGGACTGCAGACACCGGTGGTCATCCAAGTTCCGGCCACCGCATCGACGTGGGAAAGAACCGCAGGCGCCGCGGAGATCGGAGAGATCGCCGCCGTGGCCGATCTGCTCGGCGTCGACTATCTCACCTGCTCCGAGCACGTCGTCGTGCCAGTTGATGTCGCGGCCACTCGGGGGTCGACGTACTGGGATCCGTTGGCCACCTTGGCTTTCATCGCCGGGCGGACATCGCGAATTCAGTTGGCGACGTCCGTACTGGTGCTGGGCTACCACCATCCGCTGGAGATCGCCAAGCGCTACGGCACTCTCGACCAGGTCAGCGACGGCCGGCTGATCCTGGGGGTGGGCGTCGGGTCATTGCGTGAAGAGTTCGACCTGTTGGACGCCGCCTGGGACGACCGGGGCGCCCGGGCAGACGAGGCAATGAGTGCCTTGCGTGGGGCCTTGGCCACCAATCACCCAGTGCACCAAGGCAAGTACTACAACTACGACTCCGTCGTCATGGACCCTTGCGCGCTGCAACTGCGGGTACCGATCTGGGTGGGCGGCCGGACCCGGCGTTCGCTTCGCCGCGCCGTCGAGCTCGGGGACGGCTGGATGCCCTTCGGCCTCACGGCAGCCGAGATAGCGACAATGCTTGCAGCCGTGGACCTTCCGGACCCTTTCGACGTCGTGCTCGCCACGGGGCCGCTGGATCCGATGGGCGCACCGCAACAGACACTCGACGAACTCGGTGCGCTCGAAGACGCCGGTGCGACGGCGGCAACGTGCGTCATCGCCTCCCGATCCGCCGCGCACTGCTGCGAACAGCTCGGCGCTTTGGCGGACCTGACGAACCTGCTGGCCACGGAGCAACGGTGACCGAGCAGCGGCTCGCCGAGCTCGAAGCCCGTCTGCGCCGCATCGAAGACGAACGTGCCATCGAGCGGATGATCGCTTCGTACGGACCGCTCGTCGACGCCGGTTCGGCCGACGCCGTCGCCGCGATGTGGGCACCGGACGGGGTGTACGACGTCGAGAACTGGCTCATGACAGGTCGCGACGATGTCGCCGCGATGGTGCGCTCACCCGGTCATCAGGACTTCATCACCACCGGATGCACCCACTTCCTGAGTCCTGCCGTCGTCACCATCCATGGCGACGAGGCAGTCGCGGTCTGTGAGTCGACGCTATTGCTCAGGCGCGCAACGACTTACGAGGCCATCCGCGCCGGCGTCAGCCACTTCCAGCTGAACCGCGCAGCCGAGGCACCGCACGGCTGGCTGATCGTCAAACGCATCACCCGGCTCCTCGATGGGACCGAGCCGCCCCGCAGGTTGTTGGCGGCCGGTATCGACGGACGGGTCGTGACCTAGCCCGTCGTGCTGTCCAGCGTGTGCCCGGCCATGGCCGCCAGGACCCGGTGGGCGCGGGCGACCATCTCAGCGGCGGGCTCCTCGGGATGATTGCGCCAGAACAGCATCAGTGCCGACACCATGTGTTCCCACACGCCGGTGGCGGCGACCAGATCGACGGGATCGGTCAGGCCGACCCCGCCGAGGGACCGCGACACTCCCGCGAACGCCTGCTGGCGCAAGATCGTCCGCTGCTCGCGCGCCGCATCCCGCGCCGGACCCTTCGGGACCGACCGGTCGAACAGCACATGCCAGTCGCCCGGATGCCCCTCGAACGTCGTGAAGATCGCGGCCAGCACCGGCTCACCGGCCGCGGCGCCGGCCCCGGCCAGGTGATCGGGGGACTGGAGCGCGTCGGCGACCGCCTGCTCGATCTGATTTCCGATCCTGGTGACGCACGCGGCGTACACCGCCTCTTTGGACCCGAAGTAGCTGATGATCAGGGTCTTGGAGACCTCGGCCTGCGCGGCGATGGCAGCCAGCGACGCACCCGCGTAGGTGGCCCGGCTGAATTCGGCGATTGCCGCCTCGACGATCAGCTGCTCACGCTCGCCGCGCGGCACCCCTTTGGTGCCGGTTCTGCCGCTGACGGGCCGCGTGGTCATCGTGACAGCCTAATCAGGCTTGTCGGGTGTTCGAACCGTTGTTGACCGGTGCCCGGGACGAACAGGCCGATTCAGTGCGGCTGAACGTCGATCCACTCCAGATATGCACTGCCCGAAACTGATCCGGTACCCCAGGTACCGGTATACGAGTAGGCGGCGGCGTATCCCGGTCCGTGGCCGTGGCGCCACGGCGAGTCGACGGTGCCGATCAGGGCCAGAATCTCACGGCCGCCGTCGCGCACCGACCACTTGAACTTGCGGGGCCTTCGCATGGTGTTGCCGCGGTCGTCGACCAGTGGCTCGCCGTACTCGGTGACCGCGAAGTGGACGTCGGAGTACACCTCGGTTTCACCACCGAGGACTCGTACGTGAGCCAACTTGCAGGCAGTCCGGCCCCGGGCCCGGACGTCGGTCAGCAGCACCTGAGTGCGCTCATCGAGGTTGATGATCTGGTAGGTGAAGAAGTCCATCGGCAGTTTGAACCGGGCCGGCACCGGACTGCGGGTAAGCGCCTGGTGCGTACGGATTCTCGCGTACTCGAAGGTGCCGAGACCGCTGACGTCGACGCCGTCGACGGTGCCCGCATACGGCGCGAGCAGGCTCAGATGGTCGTACACCGGCGATTTCACGAAGTACGAAACCTGATCTGTGACATCGAGTTTCAGATCGACGTCGAACTGCGGGTAGCGGCCGCGTACGACGACGTGGGGCAACGCCACATCGATGGCCAGGTCCTCGGCCCAGCGCAGCCGGCGGCCGTCGGCGGTGAACGAACAGTCAGTGTGCATGTCGTAGGCCCGATAGAAGCGCTGGTCCGCATGTGCCGTCGACGAGAAGACCGTGGACGTATCGCGCGCATCGGGCGCCGCGAGGTGGTCGAGGTCGAACAGTTCGGTACCCGATGCGCCCAGCAGCGTCATCGTGTTGAGGTAGCGGTACGGCTCCGGCAGGTCCGGGACGAACACCCCGAAATGCGTTACGCCCCAGGCGCGCGAGACATCATGGGGTTTGAGAATCTCAGGGGCATCGAACGGCAGGCGCGACGCCGGCAGCCGGCTGTCGACCAGCGGCAGCAGGCCGTCGATGACGACGCGCGACAGCGCGCGGGAGACCAGGTGCTTGTTCATCGGATCCTTCGAGTTGCGGCCGGGGCTACGTGAGCGCCGCGAGGGCACGGTCGGCCGTAGCAGGGGAGATGAGATCGATCGTCGGTAGGACCGCACGCAGGACCGCCGGGCTGACTTCCACCGGCTGATGCGTGACCGCGCGGACGATCCAGCGTCCCGCTTCTTCCGCCGAAAGTGCTGCGGCGCTTTCGTATTCGGCAGTGGGCGCGATCATCTCGGTGCGGACCAGCGGGAAGTAGACATTGGTGGCGCTGATGCCGGGGTGGGGCCGCTCGGCGTTGAGGCTGCGGCCGAAGATCGCCAGCGCGCTCTTCGAGGCCGCATAGGCGGAGAATCGCGGAAATGTGTTGGCGTGCAGGCCCCACGTGCAGATGTTGATGACCTGACCGCGGCCGCGTTCGATCATGCCGGGCAGCAGGCCCAGGCTCAGCTGGACGGCCGCGAGGTAGTTGAGGGACATCGTGCGCTGGTAGTCGTGCAACCGGTCGGTGGCGTCGGCGATGCTGCGGCGGATCGAGTGGCCGGCGTTGTTCACGAGGACGTCCACCCGCTGATCGGCAAGCTCGGTCAGCAGTCGGGCAGTGGCGTCCTGGTCCGCGAGATCGCAGGTGCGCCAAGAGCATCCGGTCTCGGCGGCCAGGCTCCGCAGTTCGTCTTCGCGACGGGCGACGGCGATGACCGTGGCGCCACGGGCGCTGAGCTGGGTGACCGCCTGTCGGCCGATTCCGGCCGAGGCGCCCGTCAGCACGATGGTCAGATCACTGACGTCGCGACCCGGGCCGGCCAGCGCGGCGTCGAGCCGCTCGGGCAGCAGCGTCCGACGCTGGACGAGATCCATAACGACATTACGAATGGACATGACTTCCTCCCACACGGTGTTCTCACCGGGACTCGGCCGATATTACCATGCGGTCACTTTTGCTGATGTGGCACGCACTGGCGCTACGCCGCGCCGATGACGGACCCGGCCATCCACAGCGGCGGCTCACAGTGGTCGCCGAGCGCAGCGTGCGGATTCATCGCACTCCAGCGCTGACGGCGCGTCATCCGGTCGTAGTGCTCGTCGGCGACCGACTTCAGGAAGTCCACGCTGCCGCTCATGAAATCCAGTCCGTACCCGGTCAGCACATACGCGGGCAGGCTCGGCGTGAACTGCTCGGAGATGTCGTACCGCTCGCAGCGGTGGTGTGTCCCGCGGTGATCAGTACTGGCTGTCCACTGCAGCACCGACGGCCGGCGCCAGGACGTCGCCGTCGCCTCGACCCCGGTGTACCAATCGACGCCGGCGGCGGGCGCGACCCGGGTCGGCGCCGGGATTTCGTAGACGATCTTTGTCTCCACGCCGATCACTCCGCTCGCCGACCGAAATTCGTGTACCGAGTGTGGGCACTGGTCCCGTGGTCGAGGAAGAGTTGCCGGCTCGATCAGCCCGGTTCCTCGCACAAATCAAAGATTGGGCCCGCGAGTGTGAGGGCGGACAGCAACCGATCACAGGACGGATCAGCCGGCGAGCTCGATCGTCCCGCCCGGGATCGCGTCGATCAACATTCGGGTGTAGTCGGACGTCGGGTTCTCGTACACCTGGTCCGTAGGCCCGGAATCCACCACCTCGCCGCGGGACATCACGATCACGTTGTGAGCGATCTCCTTCACCACCGCCAGGTCGTGGGTGATGAACAGGTAACTCAGGCCGAGCTCGTTCTGCAGCTCGCTCAGTAGCGTGAGGATCTGCGCCTGCACCAGGACGTCCAGCGCGGAAACCGCTTCGTCGCACACCACCACCTCCGGGTTGAGGGCGAGCGCGCGGGCAATCGCGACGCGCTGCCGCTGACCGCCGGACAGCTCGTTGGGGAAGCGCTGCATGACCGACTGCGGCAGCGCGACCAGGTCCAGCAGTTCCTTCACTCGGGCGGTGCGGGAGGACTTGTCTCCGATGCCGTGGATGTTCAGCGGCTCGGCGATCGCCCGGTAGATGGAGTACATCGGATCCAGCGACCCGTACGGGTTCTGGAACACCGGCTGTACCCGGCGTCGGAACTCCTTCGCTTCGGCGCCGCGCAGCGACGTGACGTCCTTCCCGTCAAAGTGCACCGTGCCCGAGGTCGCCTCCAACAGTCCCAGCACCATGCGCGCCACCGTCGACTTTCCCGAGCCGGACTCGCCGACCACCGCGGTGGTCGTCCCGCGCCGCAGGGTGAAACTCACATCGTTCACGGCACGAAAGGTCGAGCCGCCGCTGAAGGGGACGGCACCACGGATCGGGAATTCCTTGACCAGGTTCGCCGCGACCACGACGTCCTGGGGACCCGACGACGGGCGCTCGGGTTCGGCGATGGTGCCGGTCACCTTGACCTCCAGCGCCTGGTCGCCAAGGAGTGCACCCTGGTCCAAATCGGTGTGGGCACGCCGGGCAGCCAAGGAGGGCGCCGCGCGCACCAACCGCTTGGTGTACTCGTGGTGTGGGTCCTGCAGGATCTGCAGGGCGGGTCCCGACTCCACCACCCGCCCCTTGTACATGACGACCAGGTGGCTGGCGCGTTCCGCGGCCAAGCCGAGGTCGTGCGTGATGAGGAGGACCGCCGTGCCGAGCTCGGTGGTCAAATCCTCGAGATGGTCCAGGATCTGCCGCTGCACGGTCACGTCCAGGGCCGAGGTCGGCTCGTCGGCGATCAGCAGCTTCGGCCGGCACGCGAGTCCGATCGCGATCAGCGCCCGCTGCCGCATGCCGCCCGAGTACTCGTGCGGGAACTGATTGACTCGCTTGTCGGGGTCGCGCATGCCTGCCTCGCTGAGCAGCGCGATCGCGCGTTTGCGCGCGTCGCCCCGTTTCCCCGCACCATTCGCCTGCAGGGTTTCGCGGATCTGGAATCCGACGCGCCACACCGGGTTGAGGTTGGTGTTGGGGTCCTGCGGGACCAGACCGACGCCGCTGCCCCGGACCTTCTCAAAGTCGCGGCGGGACGCGACGGCCAAGTCCTGGCCGTCGAAAAGGATCTGACCGCCGGTCACCTTGCCGGTCCCCGGCAACAGACCGAGCACCGCGGCGGCCGTGGTGGATTTGCCTGACCCGGACTCCCCGACGATGGCCACCGTTTGCCCCGGGTAAACGGTGAGGCTCACATCTCGCACCGCGGGCACCGACTTGTTCTGCGCCCGGAACTCGACCTGCAGGTCGCGGATGTCGAGCAGCGGCGCGGATCCGTCCTTCGACGTCTGGGGCATCAGCAGGTCCTCGCCTTCGGGTCCAGCGCGTCGCGCAGCACGTCACCGAGCATCATGAAGGTGAGCACGGTGATCGCCAGCGCCGCCGCGGGGTAAAACAGGATCGGCGTGCCCTCGCGGAGCAGTTGCTGCCCGGCCGCGATGTCGATGCCCCACGACACCGCCGTGGACGGTAATCCGATGCCGAGATACGACAGGGTCGCTTCGGTGACGATGAAGATGCCCAGCGAGATGGTGCCGACCACGATCACCGGACCCAGCGCGTTGGGTATGACGTGGGTGAACAGGGTGCGAACCCGGGACGCTCCCAGCGACCGCGCCGCCGTGATGAACTCCTCGTTGCGGACCGCGATCGCGGCCGATCGGGCAATGCGTGCGATCTGCGGCCAGCTGAAGATCGCGAGCACGATCACCACGGTGAAGACGGTGCGCGAGCTGATCATCTGCATCGTGACCACCGCCGCCAGGATCAGCGGGATACCGAAGAAGATGTCCGCCAGCCGCGCGATCACCGAGTCGATCCAGCCACCGAAGAACCCGGCTACGCTGCCGAGCAGGCCGCCGATCAGGACCACGACGATCGTGGTCAGTACGCCCACCGCCACCGAAGCACGGGCGCCGTAGATCGTTCGGGTGTAGATGTCGTAACCCTGCCGGTCGGTCCCGAACCAGTGCTCGGAGCTGGGCGGGAGCAGCGACTGCTCGAGCGAACCATAGTGCGGGTCCTGACTGGTGAACAGTCCTGGGAAGAGCACGACGACCACGATCATGGCCAGCAGCACCATCGACACGATGAACTCCGGCTTGCTGCGCAGCTCCAGCCACGCCGACTTCCAGAAACCAGCGGGATGCACGTCGGCGGCAACCGCGTCGACCGCGGCGACGCTCACCGCGTCAGGGCCCGCGACGAAACGCTCCTGGCCGGGGTACCGGGTGGGTTGGGTCGGGGTCTCAGGCATAGCGGATCCTCGGGTCGAGGGCGGCGGACAGCAGGTCGACCACCACGTTGGACGCCAGGTAGATGAGCACGAGCACGGTGACAAAGGACACGACGGTCGACGACTCGCCCCGGATCACTGCCTGATAGATGGTTCCGCCCACTCCCGGAATGTTGAAGATGCCCTCGGTGACGATCGCGCCGCCCATCAGCACACCGAGGTCGGCGCCGAGAAACGTCACCACCGGGATCAGCGAGTTACGGAGCACGTGCACCACGATCACCCGCGGGCGGGACAGCCCCTTCGCCGTGGCGGTCCGCACGTAGTCCGCCGAGAGGTTCTCCGCGATCGACGAGCGGGTCAGCCGGACAACATATGCGAACGACACCGCACCGAGCACGAATCCGGGCAGCAGCAGGTGATAGAGGTCGAGGTGGCCGCCGACGGTGACGGGGAAGATCTGCCAGCGCACACCGAACAGGTACTGAGCCGCAAAGCCGATCACGAAGATCGGGACGGCGACGATGAGCAGCGTCACGATCAGGATCGTGGTGTCGACCCACTTGCCCTTGTTCAAACCCGCGAGGACGCCGAACGTCACACCGAACACCGCCTCGACGGCGATCGCGATGAGCGCGAGGTCGACCGTGACGGGGAAGGCGCGCTTCATCACGTCGAACACCGGCTGGCCCGAGAAGGAGGTGCCGAAGTCCAACCGGAACACTCCGCTGATGTAGTGCCAGTACTGCAGGTAGAACGGCTGGTCCAAGTGATACTGCGCGCGCAGCGTCGCGATCAGCGCGGGCGACATGGGCTTGCCGCCGCCCAGCGCGGAGATCGGGTCGGCGGGCAGCAGGAAGACGAGCGCATAGATCAGGAAAGTGGCGCCGAAGAACACGATCACCAGCTGCCCGAGCCGGCTCAATCCGTATCTCAGCATCGGTTACCCCTTGGTGCTCTCGGCAACGTCGCCCTTGGTGATCTGGGTGAAATCGGCCAGACCGTTCCAGGTCAGCTGGGCCTTCACTCCCGGCCCGACGCCGCCGGCAGCGGTGTAATCCCAGAGCGGGATCACCGGGAGGTCGTGCATCAGGATCGCCTGGGCCCGATTGACCAGTGCATACGACTGGTTCGGATCGAGCGCCCGTTCGGCCTCGATCAGCTTCGCGTCGAAAGCCGGTGAGCTGTAGACGGGGTCGTTGGAGCCTGCGCCGGTGACGAACTGGGGCTGCAGGAACTCGATCATCGACGGGTAGTCGCCCTGCCACCCGCTTCGGAACGCGGTCCGAATGGTCCGCTTGGTGATTGCGTCCCGGACCTGCTTGAACGTCGGCTGCGGAGCGCCGTGCGCGTCGATGCCGAGCGTGTTCTTCACCTGATTCGACACCGCGTCGATCCACGTCTGGTGATCGCCGTCGGAGTTGTACGCGACCTCGAACGATCCCGACCACGGCGCGATCGCGTTGGCCTGCGCCCACAGCTGCTTGGCTTTGACCGGATCGAACTTCAACACATCGTTGCCCGGGATGTTCGGGTCCCAGCCCGGTAGCGACCGGGCGGTGAAGTCCTGCGCCGCGCCGCGGGCGCCGCGGAAGATCGCCTTGATGATCTCGGGCCGGTTGATCGCCATCGAAATCGCCGCGCGCCGTAGGCGACCTTCCTCGCCGCTGAAATGCGGTAGGTAATACGGGATTCCGAGCTGCATGTTCTGGGCGGTCGGTTTGGTCAACGCCCGGCTCCCGAGCACCTTCTGATAGGTGCCCAACGCACTCACCGGCACCGTGTCGAGCACGTCGAGGTTGCCGGACTCGAGGTCGGTGTAGGCGGTGTCGAAGCTGCTGTAGAAGATGAAGCTCAGGCCACCGTTCTTCGGTTTGTCCGGACCCTTGTAATTCGGGTTGCGCACCACGTCGAGCTTGACGTTGTGCAGCCAGGCGTCCGGGCCCTTCAGCATGTACGGGCCGTTCCCGACGGGATGCTCGCCGAACTTGGCCGCGCCCTCGGTGAAGAACACATCGGGCAATGGCTTGAAGGGCGTAAACCCGAGCCCCAGCTTGAAGTCGATGTTGGGGCTGGTGAGGCGCACCGTGAAGGTGTAGTCGTCCACCACCTTCAAGCCCGACATCTCGGTCAGCGCGGACCCCTCGGCGGCGACGCCGTCGTATCCCTCGATCGGCGAGAAGAAGCTCTGCTGCAGCTGCCCATTGACGGTGGCCGCACCGAAATTCCAAGCGCGGACGTAGTTTTCGGCCCGCACCGGGGTGCCGTCGGTGAAGGTCCAGTCCCGTACGAGGTGAACCGTGTAGTGCTGGTTGTCGGTGGTGTCCACGGACTCCGCGTTCGCCAACATCGGCGTGCCGTCGGCGGTGTAGCTGTAGAGCCCCGTGAACAACGAATCGACGACGCGACCGCCCATGTTCTCGTTGGTGTTGGTGGGCACCAGGCCGTTCTGCGGTTCACCACCGTTGACGGTGATGATCGCGTCCGGGCCGGTGCCATAGTTGCCGCGTGCACCTTCCAGGCTGCACCCCGATGCGGCCAGCACCGCGCCCGTCACCGCCGCGCACAATGCCCTTGCTGCCCATTTCACCTCGGACCTCCGATCGCGGGCCTTCACATTCCCACAGCTCGATCCCCTCGGCCAGGCAGAGAACGTCAAGTGCGAGCCGTCGTGCTCGCGTAGGACGAGGGGATCGATACATCCTCGTCGCGGCGAATGGCGGCCACCCGAAAGCCACTGGCGCAGATACGCCCGACGAGTTCGACCTTCACGGACGATTCCGCTGATTGCACTAGAGACGGTCAGCCGCTCGTGACCTAGATGCCCACGACACCGTCAGGCCGTCTCGACCTCAGCCTTGATCCGGTTGAGCGTGGTGGTCATGTCCCGGATGTTGCGCCGGGTGCGCAATTGGCCACCGAAGATGCCGAACACCGTGTCGAGCAGGCCAGGCGTCATCCAGAACGACTCGGTGACATCCGTGCCGTCACCGGCAGACGCGAGAGCGTAATGCCAATTGTTTACCGCCTTATCGCCGGCAAGCACCGCGAAGCCGAACTCACGACCGGGTTCGCAAGCCGTGACACGGCACGTCGTCCAATAGATCGGCCCGATCTCGTTGCGCTTGACGTGGCCGCGGAACCGCGCGCCGAGTGCCGGTCCGGTCGCCCCGTCCAGCCATTCAGATTCGAACACCTCCGGCGAGTATTTCGGAGTGTTGCGAATGTCGGCGATCAGGTTCCAGACCTGATCGGCCGGCGCATTCATGTGCACGGTAACCGCACCTTTCATGGCGCGATCCTATCGATCAGTACCGCCCGGCAGGCCGCTTCACGTCAGGCCCACGAGTGTGAGGGCTGTGCACGAATTCGGGCCGGTTCACCTGCACAGCCCTCACAGTCATGCTCGACAAAGCAAAAGCCGCGAATCCGAACCGGATTCGCGGCTTTCGTTGAGTGGGCGAAGGGGGACTTGAACCCCCACGTCCCGAAGGACACTGGCACCTGAAGCCAGCGCGTCTGCCATTCCGCCACTCGCCCCAAACAACTGGGAGAGACTATCACCACCCCTACCCCCGGCTCCAAATCCGCCGCTGACCAGTGGCTTCCGGACCAGCCAACCTGGGCGCCGAGGGTGCCGCGAGAGCTCGAGACCGCACGAGCGGATCGCCTGGCGGCACGCCCCACACCGCCTGACCAGCGCCTTTCGAATTCTCACGATTCTGTTGGTCACGTATTACAAGGTCAGGCCGATACCATGCGTAACGGTGGTGTCCGGAGTTATTGCGCGCATCACATCTGGAGTACCGAGACGAGGCGAGGCAGGGGGACATGGGTCTGGTCGACCGGTTCGAGCGCAAGCTCGAGACCACGGTCGGAGACGCTTTTGCCCGCGTCTTCGGGGGGTCGATCGCACCCCCGGAAGTCGAGGCCGCGTTACAGCGGGAAGCCGAATCGCGTGCCCACGATGTCGGCGGCGGCCGTATTTTGGCACCGAACGAATACGTCATTACGCTCAGTTACACCGATTTCGAGAAGGTAAACGCCGATCCTGACCTCACACCCAGTGCTTTTGCCAAACACCTTGAGGGATTCGTCCATGAGCGGGGATGGCAAACGTATGGTGAGGTGGTCGTCAGGTTTGAGCCGTCACCTGGCCTTCACACCGGCCAATTCCGCGCCCACGGCGTGGTCAACCCCGACTCAACCGCCGGGCCAGCGCGGCCGGCGGCACCCAGCGACCGCGTGCACACCGCAGAACCAGGAGTACCAACGATGACTGACAACCCGACCCACCGCCCCGGCCAGGGACAGGGCCAGCCAGGCGACGAGTACGACTACGGACGGCAGCCCGAAGAGCAGCGCGGTCAGCAGTACCCGCAGGACCCGAACCAGGGCTACGGCCAGCCCCCGCAGGGTTACGGACAGCAGGGCGGCTACGGCGCACCGCAGGGTGGCCCCGGTTACGGGCAGCAGGGCGGCTACGGACAGCCGGGTGACCAGGCCGGTTACGGCGCGGGCCCGTCCGGATACGGCCAGGGCGGCTACGGCGGCCCGCAGGGTGGTCCTCCCGGACCGCCGCCCGTCGGCGGCCCGCAGGGCGGCTACGGCCAGCCCGAGCAGGGCTACGGACAGCAGAACTACGGCCAGCAGCCCGAGCAGGGTTACGGCGGCCCGCAGGGCGGCTACGGCCAGCAGCCCCAGCAGGGCGGTTACGGACAGCCCGAGCAGAACTACGGCCAGCCCGGCTACGGCCAGCAGCCCCAGCAGAACTACGGCCAGCCCGACCAGGGCTACGGCCAGCCCCAGCAGAACTACGGCCAGCCGAGCTACGGCCAGCCTGCGGGCCAGGGCGGCTACGGCGAGCAGAACTATGGCCAGCCGCAGCAGGGCTATGGACAGCCCCCCGCCGATCAGGGCTACGCGCAGCCCGATCAGGGTTACGGCCAGCCTCCGGCCCAGGCCGGTTACGGCGAGCAGGGTTACGGCGGCGGCGCGGGTGCCGGCTACGCCGAGCCCGAGTACGGCCAGCCGGGCGGATACGCCGGTGGCTACGGTGCCGCCGGTGCGAACGTCACCCTGCAGCTCGATGACGGCAGCGGCCGCACCTACCAGTTGCGCGAAGGCGCGAACGTCATCGGCCGTGGCCAGGACGCGCAGTTCCGCCTACCCGACACCGGCGTCTCGCGCCGGCACCTCGAGATCCGTTGGGACGGCCACACCGCGCTGCTCTCGGACCTGAACTCGACCAACGGCACCACCGTCAACAACGCCCCGGTTCAGGAGTGGCAGCTGGCCGACGGCGACGTCATCCGGGTGGGTCATTCCGAGATCGTGGTCCGCGTTCACTGAGCTCGGTTTCCGTCACCGGCCGGATCATGTGCGCACCGGCCGGTGACCGCCAAAGTATCGTGACGATGCCGACGGCTACCGGGCACCGGGCCCAGCCTCGACGCGGCAACGGAGAGGACGTCGGATGCAGGGGTTAGTTCTGCAGCTGACGCGGGTCGGTTTCCTGCTGTTGCTCTGGCTTTTCATCTGGTCGGTGCTGCGCGTGCTGCGCACCGACATCTACGCACCCACCGGAGCCGTCATGGTGCGGCGCGGTCTGGCGTTCCGGGGCACCCTGCTGCCCAACCGGGACCGACGCCGGTACGCGCGCCAGTTGGTGGTGACCGAAGGTGCCCTGCAGGGCACCCGGATCACCCTGACCAGCCAGCCCGTTCTGATCGGCCGGGCCGACGACTCCACCCTGGTGCTCACCGACGACTACGCCTCGACACGGCACGCCCGGCTGTCGCCGAGAGGCTCCGAGTGGTACGTCGAAGACCTAGGATCGACCAACGGTACATACCTGGACAGGGCGAAAGTGACGACGGCGGTAAGGGTTCCAATGGGAACGCCGGTTCGAATCGGCAAGACGGTAATTGAGCTGCGCCCGTGACACTTGTACTCCGATATGCCGCGCGCAGCGACCGCGGCCTGGTCCGCGCCAACAACGAGGACTCCGTCTACGCGGGGGCCCGCCTGCTCGCGCTGGCCGACGGCATGGGCGGCCACGCCGCGGGTGAAGTTGCCTCGCAACTGGTCATCGCAGCGCTGGCCCACTTGGACGACGACGAACCCGGCGGCGACCTGCTGGCCAAGCTGAACGATGCCGTCCACGACGGCAATGCGGCCATCGCCGCCCACGTCGAAGCCGATCCCGAGCTCGAGGGCATGGGCACGACCCTGAGCGCCATCTTGTTCGCGGGCACGCGCCTCGGCATGGTGCACATCGGCGACTCCCGCGGCTACCTGATGCGCGACGGCGAGCTGACCCAGATCACCAAGGACGACACCTTCGTCCAGACCCTGGTCGACGACGGCCGGATCACCGCCGAAGAGGCCCACAGCCACCCGCAACGCTCGTTGATCATGAAGGCGCTGACCGGCCATGAGGTCGAGCCGACGCTGACCATGCGCGAGGCCCGCGCCGGTGACCGCTACCTGCTGTGCTCGGACGGACTGTCCGACCCGGTCAGCCACGAGACCATCCAGGCCGCCATGCAGATCCCGGACGTCGTGGACTGTGCCGACCGGCTCATCGAGCTGGCGCTGCGCGGCGGCGGCCCGGACAACGTCACCGTCGTCGTGGCGGACGTCGTCGACTACGAGTACGGCCAGACCGCACCCATCCTGGCGGGCGCGGTGTCGGGTCAGGACGACGACACCTTGCCGCCCAACACCGCGGCCGGACGTGCCTCCGCCTTCAACCCGAAGCGCACGGCCGCAGCGGCGAAAAAGCCTGTGCCGCAACCTGATCCGCCGCCGAGGAAGAGCCACATCCGGCGTAACCTGATCATCGGCGCGATCCTGCTGATCCTGCTGCTCGTCAGCGGACTGGCCGTCGGGCGCTACATGATCCGCAGCAACTACTACGTCGCCGGCTACAACGGCTCGGTCTACATCATGCGCGGCGTGCCGGGCTCGCTGCTCGGACTGCCGCTGCAGGATCCCTACCTGCTGGCCTGCCTGGACACCCACTCCGAGATGACGATCATCGGCGTCGACGACACCCGCGCGGGCTGCCAGCCCATGAAGGTCTCCGACCTGCGCGAGTCCGGCCGGGCCCAGGTCACCGCCGGCCTGCCGACCGGCACCGTCGACGACGCCATCCGTCAGCTCAAGGAACTCAGCCGCAGCTCGCTGCTGCCGTTGTGCGCGCCGCACGTCGCCACCCCGCCGGCGGCACCCGCACCCATCCCC
>NZ_JXST01000039.1 GCF_000878195.1 Mycolicibacterium llatzerense
ACTGTGCGCCGGTCGATGTCCGCCATGGGGCCAGCCTAAGAGGCATCGATTAGAGCGGGCTGTGAATGCCGGGATGGGCCACATGCCATAGGCTTTCGCTGTGACCCAGCCGACCGTACTGATCAGCGGCGCCGGGATCGCCGGACCTGCACTGGCCCACTGGCTGGCCGGCAACGGCTACCGGGTGGTGATCGTCGAGGCGGCGCCGGCCATCCGCCCGGGCGGGCAGACGGTCGACCTGCGCGGCGCCGGGCGTGACGTGGTCGCCCGGATGGGACTGTTGACGGCAATGACCGAGCGCTGCCTGTTTCAGCGCGGCATCGCCTGGGTGCGTTCCGACGGCACTCGGCGCGCGGAGATGCCGGTCGAGGCCTTCGACGGCAATGGCATCGTCTCCGCACTCGAGATCCTGCGTGGCGACCTCGCTGATGTGCTCTACCAGGCCACCTGCGAATCGGCCGAATACCGATTCGGCACGCGGATTTCCGCGATCGAACAGGACGACGACGGTGTCCGGGCCACGCTGACCGATGGCGACGTGATCCAGGCGGACCTGGTCGTCGGGGCCGACGGCCCGCATTCCGCGGTGCGGCAGTTGGCATTCGGACCGGAAGAGCAGTTCATCCGGCGGTTGGGCGGCTACAACGCCTGGTTCACCGCGCCGGACATGATCGGCCTGGATGGCTGGTTCCTGATGTTCCAGGCCGCCGGCGGGCTCAACGCGTCACTGCGGCCGGCGCACGACGCGGCGACAGCCAAGGCCGGTTTGGCGTTCCGGTCCGAACCACTCGAATACGACCGCCGAGACCCGGACGCGCAGCGGGCACTGCTGGCCGAACGGTTCCGCGACGCCGGCTGGTACTGCGACGAATTACTCAGGGCCGCAGAGCAATCCGAAGATTTCTATTTCGACGATTTCGTCCAGGTGCACATGGACACCTGGTCGGCGGGCCCGGTCACGCTGTGCGGCGACGCCGGTTACTGCGCGTCGCCACTGTCCGGCATGGGTACCAGCCTGGCCCTCGTCGGCGCCTACGTGCTGGCCGGAGAGCTCGGACCGGCCGCGACGCTCGACGCGGCCGGCATCGAGGCCGCGCTGCGGCGATACGAGACGGTCATGCGACCGTACGTCGACCGGTGCCAGGCCCTGCCCGGCGGACTCGACGGGTACGCGCCGATGTCCGAACGCAAGATCGCCGGGGCCGCGTCCGCCATGAAATGGGTGCAGCGCTGGCCGCTGCGCCTGTACGCCGGCCGCAAGTGGTTCTCCACTGCCGAGTCGATCGACCTGCCGGATTATCAACCGGCCTAGGTGGTCGTCCGGTCACGCGTCGGCGGATGTCCGGTCCATTTGATGTACGCCCGGCGGAATTCCCGCGGGTCGGTGAACCCGACTTCGGTGGCGATGGCGTGAATGGGCATCGCCGTCTCCCGGACCAGGTAGCGCGCCCGTTCACTGCGCACCTTGTCGCGCAACGCGATGAATTGCTGCCCGCCGGCACTCAGGCGCCGGCGCAGGGTGCGCTCCGTGACGCCCAGCCGCTTGGCGACCTGAGCCATGGTCAGCGGATCGCGCAAGCTGTCGCGCAACATGGTCTCGACCGTCTGCACCACGTCATTGGGCTGCTCGCCCCCGGCCACCATGTCGCGGCAGGCGGCCACCGCGACCGCGTGCGTCGCCGGATCAGCGCGGGGTAGACGTCGGGTCCAGAGTGCGTCCGGGAGCGCCACCCGGTTGGCATCGGCGTTGAACAGGACGGGGCAGCCGAAGAATTCGCGGTACCGCTGCGCGTACGCGGGCGGCGGGTAACTGACCTGGACGTACGCGGGCGCCAGCCGTGGCAGCTCCAGCACGGTCCTGACGGTCACCACGACGCTGCAGAACAGCTCCTCGCACAGAAATGGCAGCAGCTCCGGTTCCGGATGGCGCTCATAGGCCCGCAGCGCGAAGGTCTCACCGACCCGTTCGGCGGCAACGTCCATCAGGCCGCCGGCGGCCAGTTGCAGTTCGACGCCGACTTCCATTGCGGCGCGGAGGTTCTCCGCGGAACGAATGGCCAGGCCCAGCACCCCGAACGACAAGAACATGTCCCGCGACCCCACCTCGATCCCGAGACCCCGGTCCGGCATGGCACGCACCGCATGACGCAGGACGTGCGCCGCTTGTCGGAAGGAGACCCGGGCGTCGGGGGAATTGAGCGTCTCTGCGGACAGGCCGGCCGTCGCGAGCCACCGGTCGGCGGGCAGGCCCGCCCGATCGGCTACGTCGACGACGTTGACGAGCACCGACGTCGGGATCAACGCCGCGCTTTCCTGGCCCATCTCACCTCCCACACGTGTCCGGTTTTCCCCCCATTGTGGTCACCAATGCCCTCGTGCGCACCCACCGACATGCGGTTAGCTCCCGATCCATGGTCACGTCACTGCCGGTCGATCTGTCGAAGCCGCCCTCTGTCGAGGGGTCGTGGGCGCGTTCCGACACGTATTGGCCGGCATTGACGGCGGCAACTGCACATCTGGACCCGCCACTCGCGGCCATCGATCTCGGCGCGCTGCACCACAACGTGCACGACCTGCGCCGCCGCGCGGCGGGGACACCGATCCGGGTGGCGTCCAAATCAGTTCGGTCGCGGGCGATCCTGGACGCCGTCACAGCCCTCGACGGCTATGCGGGCGTGCTGGCCTTCACCTTGCCCGAAGCACTGTGGCTGGCCCAGGGCGACGAGAAGCACCCGCCGCACGACGACGTCGTCGTCGGCTACCCGACTGCTGACCGCGCCGCGATCGCCCGCTTGGCGTCGTCGCCGGAGTTGGCGGCACGGGTGACACTCATGGTCGACGACCCGGCCCAACTCGATCTGATCGACGACGTCGCCGCACCGGCGGCGCGGCCCGCGCTGCGGGTCTGCCTGGATCTGGACGCCTCATGGCAGGCACCCGCGCTCGGGCATCTCGGGGTGCGCCGCTCCCCCGTCCACACCGCCGCTCAGGCCCGCACCCTGGCCGCGGCCATCGCCGCCCGCCCAGGCTTCTCGCTGGTCGGCCTCATGTCCTACGAAGCTCAGATCGCCGGGGTCGGTGACGATGTCCGGGGCCAGGCCGCACGGTCGCAGTTGGTCCGCTGGATGCAGCGACGTTCCAAGGACGAACTGCTCGAACGTCGCGGTCTCGCAGTGGCCGCGGTCCGGCAGGTGACGGATCTGGAGTTCGTCAACGGCGGCGGTACCGGATCGATCGAGTTCACCGCCTCGGATCCCGCGGTCACCGAAATCGCGGCCGGCAGTGGTCTTTTCGGCCCACACCTGTTCGACACATATCGCGGGTTCACACCCGCGCCGGCTGCCGCGTTCGCGCTGTCCGTGGTGCGCAAGCCGACACCGCAGATTGCGACGGTGCTCGGCGGCGGCTGGATCGCGTCCGGACCGCCGGCCCGGGATCGCGTGCCGCTGCCGGTCTGGCCGCCGGGGCTGAGTCTGCTGCCGGCCGAGATGGCCGGGGAGGTGCAGACGCCGGTCACCGGAAAGGCCGCCGCCGCACTGAAAGTCGGCGACCGCGTGTGGTTCCGGCACTGCAAGGCCGGTGAGCTCAGCGAGCACGTCGACCGATTCTTGTTGGTCGACAACGGAGAAACCGTCGGCGCGGCGCTCACCTACCGAGGCGAAGGGCAGACGTTCCTATGAGCGGGCAGCAGTGGACGAACTGGGGTCGGTGCGCGACCGCGCAGCCGACGGAGGTGCTGCGGCCCACCACCGCCACGGAGGTGTGCGACGCCGTCACCCGCGCCGGCGCGGCCGGCCGCCGGGTCAAGGTGGTCGGCTCCGGGCACAGCTTCACCGGCATCGCCGTCGCGCCCGATATTCAAATGGACCTGGGCGCCCTGGCCGGTGTCATCGGGGTCGACCGGGACCGCGAGCAGGTCACCGTCGGCGGCGGGACACCGCTGTGGCAGCTGACGCAACTGCTGGCGACGCATGGACTCGCACTCGAGAACATGGGCGACATCGACCGCCAGACCATCTCGGGAGCCATCTCGACCGGCACCCACGGCACCGGTCTGACCTTCGGTGGCCTGGCAACCCAGGTGGTGGGGCTGACCCTGGTCTCGGGCACCGGCGAGCTGGTCCGGATCGATCAGGAGCAGGGCAGCGAATTGCTCCCGGCCGCCCGGGTCGGCCTGGGCGCGCTGGGGATCATCGTCGAGGTGACGCTGCAGTGCGTCCCCGGTTTCGCGATCCACGCCATCGAACGCGTCGAACCGGTCGACGACGTCGTCGCCGCGTTCGATGAACGCTCCACGCAGACAGACCATTTCGAATTCTTCTGGTTCCCGCACACCGACGTCGCGTTCACCAAGGCCAACATCCGGCTGCCCGCCTACACCCAGCTCGAGCCCACCAACCGGGTCTCGCAATGGATCGAGGAGGAATTGGTCGAGAACGGTGTGCTGGGTGCGATCTGCGCGGTGGGCAGCGCACTGCCGGCCGCCGTGCCCGCGCTGAACCGCACCGTCACCCGGTTCCTGTCCGACCGTGAGCACACGCAGCGCTCCGACCGCGTCTTCACCTCACCGCGGCGGGTGCGGTTCCGCGAGATGGAATACGCCGTCCCCTACGAGTCGGTGGGCGCCGCATTCGACGAGGTGCGCAGCCTGATCGCCGAACGGGGCTGGCGTATCGGCTTTCCCATCGAGGTCCGGGCAGCCGCCGCCGACGAGAACTGGTTGTCCACCGCGTATGGGCGCCGCAGCGCGTACCTCGCGGTGCACCGCTATGTACGTGACGACCCGACCGAGTACTTCGCCGCGGTCGAGCAGATCATGCGCCGCTACGACGGGCGACCGCACTGGGGCAAGATGCATGGCCGCACCGCCGCAGACCTGCGAGACAGCTATCCCCGGTTCGACGACTTCCTCGCGGTCCGCGAAAAGCTCGATCCCAGCCGGACTTTCGCCAACGACTACCTACAACAAGTACTCGGAGAGTGAGACCACCCATGACAACGATCCATGCCTTCGGTGATGACGCGCTCGGTGACCACGACGCCGTCGCCCTCGCCCAACTGGTTCGCGGCATGCAGGTCAGCCCGGATGAACTGGCCGCCGCCGCCACGGCCCGCGCCCGGCTCGTCAACCCCGAACTGCAGGCCGTGGCGTGCGAGACGCCGCCGCGGCACAGCACCGACCCGAACGCCGAATTCTTCGGTGTCCCAACGTTCATCAAAGACAACACCGACGTCGCCGGCCTGCCGACCACGCACGGCTCGGAGGCGTTCACGGCCCGGCCCGCGAAGAAGGACGGCGCCTACACGACACAGTTGCTCAGCACCGGCATGACGCTGATGGGCAAGACCCGAATGCCCGAATTCGGTTTCAACGCCACCACGGAATACATGACCGAGAAGCCCGTCCGGAACCCGTGGCACACCGAATACTCCGTCGGTGCCTCGTCGGGCGGCTCGGCTGCCCTGGTCGCCGCGGGCGTCGTGCCCATCGCGCACGCCAATGACGGCGGCGGTTCCATCCGCATTCCCGCCGCCTGCGCGGGCCTGGTCGGGCTCAAGCCGAGCCGGGGCCGACACCGCGACGGTGAGCAGGCCGGCCACCTGCCGATCAACATGATCTCCGAGGGTGTCCTGACCCGCAGCGTCCGCGACACCGCGGCGTACCTCGCCGCCTGCGAGAACCATTGGCGCAACCCGAAACTGGCGCCGATCGGCCGGGTGAGCGGACCGGCACAGCGCACCCTTCGCGTCGGCGTGCTGTTCGACAGCGTCACCGGCGAATCGGTCGACGACGCCACCCGCGCAGCCGTCGAAGACACCGCGGCGCTGCTGGAGGCCGCCGGCCACGTCGTCGAGCCGATCTCGCTGCCCGTGACCGCCCAGTTCGCCGACGACTTCGTCCAATACTGGGCACTGTTGGCCGATCTCGCGGTCGGCACCGGCCGGTTGATCCTGGACCGGTCCTTCGACGCCGCCAAGGCCGACGGCCTGAGCCTGGGGCTGCGCGCGCACCACCGCCGGAATCTGCACCGCACCCCGGGCGCGCTGCTGCGGCTGCGCGGCATCGCCGACCAGTACGCGCGGATGTTCGCGCGGCACGAAGTCGTGCTCTCGCCGGTGCTTTCGCACACCACGCCCCGAATCGGCTACCTCGCGCCGACGGTGGACTTCCCCGAGCTCATCGACCGCCTGCGCCGGTATGTCGCGTACACCCCACTCAACAACATCGCGGGCACCCCGGCGATCTCGCTGCCCCTGCACCGGTCCCCCGACGGCCTACCCGTCGGCGTCCAGCTGTCCGGCGCCTACGGGGATGAGCGCACCCTGCTCGAGCTGGCCTTCCTGCTGGAGTCCGAGCGGCCGTTCGCCCGGATTCAGGAGCTCGCCAGCGCGTGCCGGGCGTAGGCCCGCACGTCGGCATCGCCGTCTTCCAGCGCGATACCGAGCGCGGTCCGGGCAGCCTCCTCGGAATCGGCCCACCGGGTCAGGCTGAGCACCGCGGCCTTGCGCACGTCCAAGTGTGGGTCGTGCAGCGCCTGCGACAGCGGTTCGACCGCGACCGCCGGCGCCGCGCCGGACAGTGCCCGCACCGCGCCCTGACGAATCTGCCACGCTGATTCCCGCAGGGCGCGTTGCACTTCCGGCACATCCTGCTCGGCGCAGCCGACGGCGGCCAAGGCGGCGAGCGCCGCCGCACGCACCAGCGGGTCCCGGTCGGCCAGCAACTCCCGCACGGTGTCGGCGCCGGACCGCAGCGTCGCCAGCCCGTTGCCCGCGGCGATCCGCACCTCACGGTTGTCGTCGGCCGCTGCCGCGGCGACTCCGTCGACGTCATCGACCGAGACCAGCGCCCGCACCGCTTCGATGCGCACGCGATGGTCCGAATCCGTCACGGCGGCACGGTAATCGGGGGCCGCACCAGCGCGGCGCGAACTCAGCACGTACAGCGTCACCGCCCGCACCACCGGGTCAGCGGAGGCCAGGTACGGGGCAATTGCCGCCGGGTCGGGCACCATCTCGACCAGTTCTCGCAAGGCATCGGCCGCGGTGGCCCGCACCGCGGCGTCGTCGTCTCCGAGGGCAGCGACGAGCGGCGGCTGGTAGCCGTCCGGCAGGTTCTCCACCAGCACCGCGACAGCGGCGCGGCGAACACCCGCATCGGTGTCCTGCAGGAACCCCGCCAGATCGTCGAGCGCCGGTTCCTCCAGCGCGATCACCTGTGCGATACGCGGCGACGGCGGCGTCGCCAGTTCGGTCGGCCGCAGGCGCGATCCCGCGGTCGCCGGCGCCTTGCCGCCGACCAGGTCCGGCTGGTGCACGTGCTGCACCGCGTGGTCCGACGGCAGGTGGTCCAGGTCGGGCACCGGCACGAAATACGGTGCCACCGGCCGCTTCAGGAACTCCATCTCCCCGTTCGCGTCCTTGCGCAGGTTCAGGTGATAGCGCCACTCTTCGTCGTCGCGCTCGGGGATGTCTGCGCGATCGTGGTACAGACCCCACCGCGATTCGGTGCGCGTCAACGACGACCGGGCCGCCATCTCGGCGCAGTCCCGGATGAACGACACCTCAACGGTCCGCATCAGCTCATGCGGGGTGCGGGCGCCCATCTGCTCGATCTCCTCGGCCATCCGCTCGAAGGTGCGCACGGCGATGGACAGCTTGGTCGCCGTCTTGGGCGGGGCGACATAGTCGTTGACGAAGCGGCGCAGCTTGTACTCGACCTGCGGCTGCGGCGGGCCGTCCGGATGCCGCAGCGGGCGGTAGATCAGCTCATGCGCCTCGGCCAGCTGATCCTGCGGAAGCTCCACGGGTGCGTCGACGTCCGCGAGCGTGGACGCGGCGTGCTCGCCGGCCAGGTCACCGTAGACGAATGCACCGATCATGTAGTTGTGCGGGACGCACGCCATGTCACCGGCCGCGTACAGCCCCGGCACGGTGGTACGGGCGTGCTCGTCGACCCACACCCCGGACGCCGAATGCCCACTGCACAAACCGATCTCGGAGATGTGCATCTCGATGTCGTGGGTGCGGTAGTCGTGGCCGCGGTTGGCGTGGAACGTGCCGCGCGTCGGGCGTTCGGTGGTGTGCAGGATGTTCTCCATCGCGGTGATGGTTTCGTCCGGCAGGTGGGTGACCTTGAGATAGATCGGGCCGCGGGCGGATTCGATCTCGCTCTTGACCTCGGACATCATCTGGCCCGACCAGTAGTCGGAGTCGACGAACCGCTCGCCCAACGCGTTCACCTGGTATCCGCCAAAGGGATTGGCAACGTAGGCGCAGGCCGGTCCGTTGTAGTCCTTGATCAGCGGGTTGACCTGGAAGCATTCGATGCCCGACAGTTCCGCCCCGGCGTGGTAGGCCATCGAGTAGCCGTCACCGGCGTTGCAGGGGTTTTCGTAGGTGCCGTACAGGTATCCCGAGGCCGGCAGGCCCAGCCGGCCGCTGGCTCCGGTCGCGAGGATGACGGCCTTGGCCCCGACGGTCACGAATTCGCCTGTGCGCGTGTTGAGAGCAGCAGCCCCGACCGCCCTGCCGTCCTGCACCAGTACGCGCACCGGCATCAGCCGGTTCTCGATCTGGATCTTCTCGCGCATCGACCGCTGCCGCAGCACGCGGTACAGCGCCTTCTTGACGTCCTTGCCCTCGGGCATCGGCAGCACGTACGAACCCGAGCGGTGCACCCGGCGCACCGCGTACTCGCCGTGCTCGTCCTTCTCGAACTTGACGCCGTAGCGTTCCAGCCGCTGCACCATGGCGAAGCCGCGGGTCGCGGTCTGATAGATGGTGCGCTGGTTGACGATTCCGTCGTTGGCCCGGGTGATCTCGGCGACGTAATCCTCCGGGGTGGCCTTGCCCGGGACGACGGCGTTGTTGACGCCGTCCATGCCCATGGCCAGTGCACCGGAGTGCCGTACGTGGGCCTTCTCCAGCAGCAGCACCTGGGCGCCGTTCTCGGCGGCGGTCAGCGCGGCCATGGTGCCGGCGGTGCCGCCGCCGATCACCAGGACGTCACAGTCCAGGCGGACAGGAGTGGCGAGGTCGGGGACCTCGAGGGTGCTCATTGGTGTAGTGCTCCAAGGATTTCGGCCCGCAGCTCGGTGCGGGCAACATCGGCGTCACGGGGACTGGGAACGTCGAGCAGCGCGCGCAGCGGCTGCCCGGCGCGGCCGAGGACCGCCACGCGGTCGCCCAGCGCGAGGGCTTCGTCGACGTCATGGGTGACGAACACGACGGTGGTCGGATGGGCCTGCCAGGTGTCGATCAGCAGGTGCTGCATGGCATTCCGGGTCTTGGCGTCGAGCGCACCGAACGGCTCGTCCATCAGGACGGCTCGCGGCGCCCCGGCCAGTCCACGGGCCAGCTGGACCCGCTGGCGCATGCCGCCGGACAGGCTCTTCGGCAGGAAGTCGGCGAACCCGGTGAGCCCGACCTCGTCGATCCAGCGTTCGGCGCGTTCGCGGCGCCCGGCACGCGGCACGCCGCGCAGCTGCAGCGCCAGCTCGATGTTGGATCGCACTGTGCGCCAGGGCAACAACGCACTGTCCTGGAACACCATGCCGCGGTCCCGCGACGTGGTGGTCACGAGCGCGCCGTCCGCGAGGACCCGCCCCGCATCGGGCTTCAGCAGCCCGGCCAGCGCCCGCAACACCGTCGACTTGCCGCTGCCCGACGGCCCGGTCAGCACCAGGATCTCCCCCGGCTGCACCGTCAGGCTCAGCCCGTCCACGACCGGCTCGCCGGTGTAGGACAGTCGGATTCGGTCGAGTTCGAGGCGCAGGCCCGCAATCCTGGGCTCGGTCACTACAGCGCTCATCGCCCGTTCTCCTCACCACGCGGCAGCCAGCGCGTCAGCCGCCGGCCGATCAGTTCCACCGCGGCCGACGTGCCGAAGCCCAGGGCTCCGATGGTGATGATGCCGACGAAGACGCTCGGGTAATCCAGCACGGTGTAGGCCTGCCAGGTGCGGTAGCCGACACCGAGCCGGCCGGAGATCATCTCCGCGGACACCACACAGATCCAGGCCACACCCATACCGACCGACAATCCGCCGAACAGCCCGGGCAGCACACCCGGAAACACCACCTGCCGCAACACATCCCAGCGCGAACCGCCGAGGGTGCGCACCGAGTCCTCCCACAGCGTCGGCAATGCGCGCACCGCGTGCCGGGTGCTCACCATGATCGGGAAGAACGCCGCCAGGAACGTGATGAACACGATGCCGGCCTCGTCGGTCGGGAACAGCAGGATGGCCACCGGAACCAGCGCGATGGCCGGGATCGGTCGGGCCAGCTCGGTCAACGGTCCGACGATGTCGGCGAACAGCCGAGACCGGCCCAGCGCGATCCCGACTCCGGCGCCGATCACCGCGGCCAGTCCGAAGCCGCTGACGATCCGGATCACCGACTGCGTCAGGTCCAGCCAGTACTGGCCGGTGCCCACGGAGGCGACGAACTTGGCGGCGATCTGGGTGACGGTCGGCAGGTTGTCGAACCGCAGCCAGAACCGGACGTGGCCCGCGGTGAGCAGCTGCCAGATGCCCACGGCCGCAGCGACCGACAGCGCCTTGATGGCGTAACTGCGCCAGGTGGCCGGAACCCGCCGCCGCGCCACCTCAGCCTCGGCGGTGCGGGCAGGTGCCGCAGCAACCGCGGCGATCGCCGTCATGCCACACCGATCAGAGCCTGCTGGTAGGTCACCACCGACGAACCGGGATGGGCTGCCTGGTAGCGGTGAGCACCCGCCGCGGTGTCGAACGGGACGAAGTCGGTACCCTGCTGGACCCACACGGATTTGTCTGCCAGCCAACGGGTTCCGAATTCGGCGTCCGGCACGTAGGCGGCACGCACCTTGGTGCCCGTGGCCTCGGCCGCGCGGATCGCCTTCAGCAGGCAGGTCGGGTTGGCCGCCGGCTGCGTGGTGTCCGAACCGTCCAGCCACAGCTCACCGGCCAGCGCCGGGTTGTCGGCCGGGATGTTGCACACCGGGTCGGTACCGTGCACCACAGACGGATTCGCGGTGCGGGCCACCTCGGTGTTGTAGTCGCGACCCCGCTCGGCCAGCACCTTGCGCAGCGGTCCGTCCTCGACGAACTTGGCCACGTCCAGGTCGGCGAAGTCACCGATCGACTTCAGGTACGGCACATCGCCTTTCAGCGCATCCACGAGCGACGGCTTGAGCGTGGTGTCGAACCGGGTGCCGCCGGGGCCGTTGTACAGGTACACGACTTCCTGTGGCAAGCCGCTGCCCTGCGCGACGATGCGCGAGGCCTCGAGCGGTTTGGTGTTGAGGAAGTCGGTGGCGTCGAGCTGCGCCTGCAGGAAGGCGTCGAGCACCTCGGGATGCGCGCCGGCGTAGGCCCGTCGCACCACGACGCCGTGCCAGGTCGGGTAGTTCAGCTCGGCCCCGTCGTACAGCAGCCGCGCCTTGTTCTGGAAGACCAGCAGGCCCGGCCAGGCGACGAACTGCGAAAGGGCCTTGACCTGGCCGGATTCCAGTGCCGAGGCGCCGATCTGCGGCTGCTGGTTGAGTACCTCGACGCCGGTCTTCGGGTCGATGCCGATCTTCGACAGGGCCCGCACCAGCGTGCCGTGACCGGCCGAGCCGACGCTGGCCGAGACCTTCTGGCCGGCCAGCTCATTCAGCGACTGCACCGGCGAATCCGGTGACACCACAACCATGTTCAGCGATCCGGTGGGGCTGGATCCGGTCACCGACACCAGCTCGGTCTTGGCGCGTTCGTTGCTCTGGGTCTTGGATCCGTTGATCAGCATCGGGTAGTCGCCCATGGAACCGATGTCGATCTTCTCGGCGACCATCTGGGCGGTGATCGGTGCGCCGGTGTCGTAGTCCTGCCATTCGACGTGGTACTTCTTGCCGGTCTTGGCAGAAATGTCACTGAGCCGATGTTCCAAATAGCCTTGCGCACGAAGCAATGTCCCTGCGGTGACGGTGTTGATGGTCTTGGACTGGTAGCCGACGACCACATTGACGACGTTGTCGTCCTTGCCGGCCGAATCGACCGAGCAGCCGGTGGCGGCCAGCACGACGCTGGCGGCCAGGGCGGAAAACCGGGCGAGATGCTTGCTTGTCATTGGGCTCGAGTCCTTAGCGGATGAGGTAGGGCATGTTGACGGAGACAGCGCCGGTTGGGCAGCGTGCGGCGCACGGCCCGCAGTACCAACACTCGTCAACGTGCATGTAGGCCTTACCGTTGTCGGGGTTGATGGCCAGCGAGTCCAGCGGGCAGATGTCGACGCACAGGGTGCAGCCCTCGATGCAGAGCGACTCGTCGATCGTCACCGGGACATCGGCTCGTTGGTTGTTGACCAGTGTCATGATTCACTCCGTAACAGGTTGCCGCGCATGGTGATTCGGTCACCACGCAGTCGGATGTATTCGAGGTCGACGGGGCGCCCGCCGTCGAGGGTGGTGAGCCGTTCGAGCATCAGAATCGCTCCCCCGGCCGGGATGTCGAGGGTGGCCGCGGTGTGCGGATCGGCCGAAACCGCTTCCAGCGCAATGTCCGCCGTGCCCAGCCGCTGTGCGGTGACCTGCTCGATCAACGCGAACACGTCGTTGGTCTCCAGCGAGTGCTCGAGCACCGCAGCGCCGATATCGGGCGCCAGGTATGTCAGATCCAGGCTCAGCGGAAGGTCGCCCAGGTAGCGCAGTCGCTCGATGAAGACGACGGGCTCACCGGGACCCAGCTGTAACCGGCGCGCCACCGCCGCGGGCGCCGGCAGCTGCGTCGCGGCGCGGACCTCGTTGCGGACCTCGCCGAAGTCCTTGAAGGTCTCCTTCAGGCCGACCAGCGCGTGCAGCCCGTGATCGTACTTGCGCTGGGCCACGTGGGTGCCGACCCGCGGCCCCCGGTCGATCAGCCCTTCGGCCTTGAGGATCGCCAGGGCTTCGCGCACGGTGTTGCGGGATACCGAGAACTCGGCGACCAGCTCGGCCTCGCCGGGCAGACCGTCCGAGTAGACCCCGTCGCGCACCTGATGTCGCAGCACGTCGGCCACCTGCCGGGCGCGGTCGGCGCGCCGGCGCAGCGGGGTCGGGTCGGTCGGCTGGGGCGAGCGAAGCGACGGGGACGACGTGGACATGCGGTTGACCGTAGGGACCTGCCGGTGTCAGGTCTGCCCCCGCAAATCAGGTGGCTCGACAGTACCCGCATTGCGCCGCCTTGCCACAGGCTTGACCTGGGTAAATGCCCATTTCAACCACAATTGCGCCACCTCGGAAACGCCAGGTAGTTCGAATCTCGATGAATTGAACCGCGTTTACCTGTGGCCACAACCTTCGGCTCCGCGAAAGTGCATGAGTTCAATCGTGATGACAATCTGCCGTGGTGATTGAACTCTGGGACCGCTGACGCCCCGAAGAAATACCTCGCTTCAATCACGACGTATGACGATTCCTCGCGATTGAAGCCAAGTATCGCTCCGCGCACTCGACCGACAGCACCTGGGGCACAAAACACTTGCAGCAGTTGAGATTGCGCTTACGCAGGGAAAGTTCGAGTAGCGGTCTGCGTAGACGCGCAGTCAACACATAGCCGGCCGCTAGCTACCCACAGCACGCACCGTCACCGGAATCCCGTTGAGCGCACCGTTACCCGACGGCTCGTCGATGAAGTCCGGCAGCGACAGGATGTTGGTGTTCACCCCGGGCGACGCGTTGGCGATACCGAGCCGGGTGCCCGGCTGTCCGTGCCCCCAGCCGTGCGGCATGGACACCACGCCCGGCTTGATCGCGTCGGTCACCTCGACGGGTACGACGATCTTCCCGGCGCCAGAGGCCACTTCGGCGGCGTCACCGTCGACGATGCCCCGTTCGGCGGCGTCGCGGCTGTGCATCAGCAGCGTGCAGCGGTCGCGGCCCTTCATCAGCGCACCGACGTTGTGCAGCCAGGAGTTGTTGGACCGCAGATGCCGCCGGCTCACCAGGACCAGCTCGTCGTCGGCACGGTCGAGCCGCGCGGCCAGCCGCGGCAGGTCGTCGAGCAGATATTGCGGCGCCAGGCGAATCTTCTGGTCCGCGGTGCCCAGCACCTCGGGCACCCGCGGCACCATCGGGCCGTAGTTGATGCCGTCGGGGTGGGCCTTGAGCTTCTCGAGCGTCAGCCCATCGGGGTTCTCGCCGTACCGGTCGCCGAACGCGGCGGTCCGCAGGGTCAGGTCGAGCATGCGCTCCGGTCCGCCGCGGTCGTAGTTCTTGCGGATCTCGGCGCCGTCGAGCCCCTGGGTGAAGCACAGGTAGTCGAACCAGCCGTCGTCCAGCGCGGCGATGTCGACATCCTCGGCCGGGGTGCCGGTGCACAGCCCGGTGAGCCGGATCAGAATCTCCCACTCCTCCGGCGCATCGGGGTCCTCGCGATGGAACACCGGCGGCGAGTACCGGGCGAAGCTGTTGATGGCCGCGCCCAGCAGGAGGTCCGCGGAGTGCGCCTGCTCGAGTGCCGACGGGCCGGGCAGGATCACGTCGGCATGCCGGGTGGTCTCGTTGAGCCACAGGTCCACCGAGATCATCGCGTCCAGCTGCGGCAGCGCCTCGTCGAGTTTGTCGCCGCCCGGCGTCGACAGCACGGGGTTGCCCGCGACCGTGATCAGGGCCTTGAGCTGGCCCTCGCCCGGTGTGGTGATCTCTTCGAGCATGCACGAGACCGGTACCTGGCCCAGCACTTCCTTGGCGCCGCGGACCCGGGTCTGGTAGCGGCCGAAGTTGGCGGCCCCGTCCTCCAGGCCCGGGATGGTCTGGCTGGTGACGGTCCAGGCGGTCGGGGTGGCGAACATCGCGCCGCCGGGAACGTCGAAGTGTCCGGTGACGATGTTGACGACGTCGATCAGCCAGCTGGCGAGGCTGCCGAATTCCTGGTTGCAGGTGCCGATGCGGCCGTAGACGACGGCGCGGGGCGTGCCGGCCAGCTCGCGGGCCAGTTCCCGAATTCGCTGCGCCTCGATACCTGTTGCGGCAGAGACTCTTTCGGGCGACCAGTCGGCCACGGCCTGCTGCAGTTCGGGCACCCCGTCGAGGTGCTGCTCCAGTTGACCGAGGTTGACCAGCCCTTCGTCGAACACCGCGTGGATGACGCCCAGCAGCAGCGCCGCGTCGGTGCCCGGGGTGATCGGCAGCCACTCGTCGGCCTTGGCGGCGGTCTGCGTGCGCACGGGGTCGATGACGATCACCTTGCCGCGCTTCCGGATTCCGCCGATGATGCCCATGATGTCGGGGGCGGCCAGCAGCGATCCCTGCGAGGCCGCGGGGTTGGCGCCCATCACGACGAGTAGGTCGGTGCGCTGCAGGTCCGGGGTCGGGAAGGCCCACCAGCTGCCGTACATCAGGTGCGACGACAGGTTCTTCGGCCACTGGTCGATGGTGCCGGGCGAATAGGTGATCGGCATGCCGGACAGGCCGAGCAGGATCGCGGCGTACCGCGACAGCGAAAACGAGTGCGCCAGTGGGTTTCCCGTGTACGCGGCGACCGCGCCGATGCCGTGCTTCTCGATGACCGGCGCCAGCAGTTCGGTACAGCGGCGGAACGCGGTGTCCCAGTCGACTTCGTGCCACTGGCCGTCGACCTTGATCATCGGCCGGCGAATCCGGTCCGGGTCCTGGTGCAGCGCACCCAGGGAGGCGCCCTTGGGGCAGATGTGGCCCGCGCTCCACTCGTCGGCCTTGTTGGGCCGGATGCCGGCGACCTTGCCATCGGTCACCTGAATCTCCAAGCCGCACATGGCTTCACACAAGCAGCAGGCGTGCAGGTGCAGTCCGTCTTCGCCGACTTCGGCGATCACTCGCGGCTGAGTTCCCATCATTCGACTGTAACGGCGTTACTGAGACGTGGGTCACGAATGGTCCCAGTGTCCGGGAGAGACGGGCACGCGACCGTTTCCGGCCAGGTTAGAGCGCGTGTGAAAGCTCCCGGCCGAACTGCAGCAGCCGCTGCATCTGCGCCAGGCCGCCGTCGTCGACGGACTTCGTGTACCGGAACGATTCGCAGAAGAAATCGGTGTCGATCGCGGACTTCTGCCGGCTGCGGGTGACCAGCTGCGTGTACATCCGCAGCCGGACCTCGGCCAGTCGCCGGGTGCCGTCGGCCAACACTTCGAACTGGGTGGTCAGGATGTGGTCGGTGATGGTGGACAGCAGGATGGTCCGCACCGAGGTGTCCAACGTCCGGCGCAGCTGTTCGTCCTCGCCGCTGGCGTCGTCGTCGGCCCGCCACATGATCAACCGCTCACCGTCGGTGAGGACGACCTCCTGCCACACGGCGTCGCCCCAGGACTCCTCGGACGCGCCGCGCGACATGATGAAGGACTTGATCGACCGGAAATCGACCACAGAGCGGAGCTGTTCGAGCGCCAGCTCCGGATCCCGCAGGTAGACCTTCGCCGCGTCCTCGACACTCGAGTACGGCGCCCAGTCCTGCGGTTCGTCCACTGCTACTCGCCCCGCACTGCCGCGGCCGCCGCCCGAATCTGCGGCGTCACCAGCATCACCTGGCCGAGGACACCGTTGACGAAACCGGGTGACTCATCGGTGGACAGCGTCTTCGCCAGCTCGACCGCCTCGTCGACGGCCACCGGCTCGGGCACGTCCGTCGCGTGCAGCAGTTCCCACACCGCGACGCGCAGGATCGCCCGGTCCACCGCGGGCAGCCGCTCGAGCGTCCAGCCCTGCAGGTGAGCGGAGATCAGGTCGTCGATGTGTGCGGCATGCTCGGTGACACCGTCGGCAACGGTCACCGTGTACGGGTTCAGCGCCGAGACCTCGGGGTCGCTCTCGGCAATGGTGTTGCGCAGCTTCGCACCCTCGGCCGCGGTGATCCCGCGGGCCTCGGCCTCGAACAGCAGATCGACGGCGCGCTTGCGCGCCTGGTGCCGACCCTTGTCGGAACGACGGTCAGGCATTGACCCGACTGATGTAGCTGCTGTCGCGGGTGTCCACCTTCAGCTTGTCGCCGATGTTGATGAACAGCGGGACCTGGATCTCGGCACCGGTCTCCAGGGTGGCCGGCTTGGTGCCGGCGTTCGAGCGGTCGCCCTGCAGGCCCGGCTCGGTGTGCGCGACGACGATGTCGATGCTGACCGGCAGTTCCAGGTACAGCGGTGCGCCGTTGTGGAACGCGATCTGCACCTGCAGGTTCTCCAGCAGGAAGCCGGCGGCGTTGCCCACCAGGGTCTCCGACAGCGGGTGCTGCTCGAAGTCCTCGGCATCCATGAACACGAAGTCGCTGCCGTCGCGGTACAGGTAGGTGGCGTCACGACGGTCGACGGTCGCGGTCTCCACCTTCACGCCGGCGTTGAAGGTCTTGTCGACGACCTTGCCCGTCAGCACGTTCTTGAGCTTGGTGCGCACGAAGGCCGGGCCCTTGCCGGGCTTGACGTGCTGGAACTCGGTGATCTGCCACAGCTGGCCCTCGATGTTGAGGACGAGACCATTCTTGAAGTCGGCGGTAGATGCCACGGTCGGTACTGCTCCTAGCTCTCTGTCATCAGAGGATGGCCAGTTCCTTGGGGAACCGGGTAAGCAACTCAGGTGTGTGTGTCGTATCGCTGCCCACGACCAGCGTGTCCTCGATTCGGACGCCGCCCCGGCCGGGCAGGTAGACACCGGGCTCCACGGTTACCACAGAGCCAGCAAGCAGTGTACCGGCGGCGGCGGAGTTGATTCCCGGCGCTTCGTGAATCTGCAGGCCGACCCCGTGCCCGAGCCCGTGGGAGAACTGCTCGCCGTAGCCGGCATCGGTGATGACCTGCCGTGACGCCCGATCCACGGCCGACAACGTGGTGCCCGGCACCAGCGCCTCCCGGCCCGCGCGCTGCGACGTCGCGACCAGGTCGTAGATGTCGCGCTGCCACTGCGCCACGGGCGCCAGGACGAAGGTGCGGGTCATGTCCGAGTGGTAGCCCTCGACCAGCGCGCCGAAGTCGATCTTCACGAAGTCACCGGCCGCCAGCACCGCGTCGGTGGGGCGGTGGTGCGGGATCGCCGAATTGGCGCCCGTCGCGACGATGGTCTCGAACGACGGCCCGTCGGCACCGTGGTCAAGCATCCGCGCTTCCAGTTCGCGGCCGACCTCCTTCTCAGTACGGCCGGCCCGCAGTCCGCCGGATTCGATCAGGTCCTTGAGCGCGGCGTCGGCGGCCTCGCAGGCCAGCCGCAGGATCGCGATCTCGCCGGCATCCTTGACCTCCCGCAGTGACTCGACCATGCCGGGCGCCCGGACCAGCTCGATGTCCCCGCTGACCCGTTGCAGTGCCGCATGGGCGTCGACCGTCATGACGTGGCTTTCGAAGCCGAGCCGCTTCACTCCGGCGGCTTCTGCAGCGCGCACCAATTGCGGTGCGCACGCCCGCTCGATGACGATCTGTGCGTCTGGGGCCTGCTGTGCAGCCTGCGTCCGGTACCGCCCGTCGGTGGCGAGGACAAAGGTGTCCCCGTCGTTGTCCTGGTCAATGGGAATCAGCAGGGCAGCGTTGGATCCGGTGAATCCGGACAGATAACGCACGTTGACCAGGTCGGTTACCAGGATCGCATCCAGCTCGGCGGCCGCCAGCTGGCGACGCAGAATGTGGCGCCGGTGGGAAATTGTCACGATATGTGACGCTACTCGCTACGCTGTCTGCTCATGAGTAAGTGGTTGCTGCGCGGAATCGTCTTTGCGGCGTTGATGGTGATCGTCCGATTGCTGCAAGGCGCGATGATCGGGGCCTGGGAAAAACAGTCTCTGATGATCAGCATCACGCTGGTCGTGCTGTACGTCATCGCCGCATTCGCCTGGGGCGTGTTCGATGGACAGAACGACGCGAAGGCGCAGCCCGACCCCGACCGCCGCGAGGACCTGGCCATGGCATGGCTGGTCGGCGGCCTGTTCGCCGGCGTCGTGAGCGGCTTCGTCGCCTGGCTCATCGGACAGGTCTACGACAACATCTACGTCGACGCGCTGGCCGCCGAGGTCACCACGTTCGCCGCGTTCACCGCACTGATCGTCTTCGTGGGTGGCGTCTGCGGCGTGTCGCTCGGCCGCTACTTGGTCGACCGCCACGCCCCGCCGCCGCCGAAGCACGACCACGCCGGTGAGGGTGAGCGCGCCGACACCGACGTCTTCGCCGCTGTCGCCGCCGAGAAGAACGACGAGCAGTCCTAAGCACCCACGCAAAAATCGCGGCCCGTCATCAGACGGGCCGCGATTTTTTTGGTCTCGAGGTCAGTCCTTCGCCACCACTGAATAGGCCGCCGCCAACAGCGACGGGTCCGGGCCCTCGAGCCGGCCCGGCTTGGCCAGCCCGTCGAGCACCACGAAACGCAGGATGCCCGAACGGGTCTTCTTGTCCCCCGCCATCGATTCCAGCAGCTGCGGGAAAGCGTCGGCGTCATAACTGACCGGCAGACCCAGCGCGGTGAGCACCCGACGGTGGCGATCAGCGGTGTCGTCGTCGAGGCGACCGGCCAGCCGGCCCAGCTCGGCGGCGAACACCAGGCCCACCGACACCGCGGCGCCGTGGCGCCACTGGTAGCGCTCGCGCCGCTCGATGGCGTGCGCCAGGGTGTGGCCGTAGTTGAGGATTTCGCGCAGTGCCGATTCCTTCTCGTCGGCGGCGACCACCTCGGCCTTGACGGCGATGGCACGGCGGATGAGCTCGGGCAGCACCGTGCCGGTCGGATCCAGAGCGGCCTCCGGATCGGCCTCGATCATGTCCAGGATCACCGGGTCGGCGATGAAGCCGGCCTTCACGACCTCGGCCATGCCGGCGATGATCTCGTTGCGCGGCAACGATTCCAGCGTCGCGAGGTCGACCAGGACCGCCAGCGGCTGGTGGAAGGCGCCGACGAGGTTCTTGCCGGCGTCGGTGTTGATGCCGGTCTTGCCGCCGACCGCGGCGTCGACCATGCCGAGCAGCGTCGTCGGCACGTGCACGATGTCCACACCCCGCAGCCAGGTCGCCGCGGCGAACCCGGCGACGTCGGTGGCCGCACCGCCGCCCAGACTGACGACGGCGTCCTTGCGGTCGATTCCGATGCGCCCCAACACTTCCCAGATGAAGCCGACGACGGGCAATTCCTTACCCGCCTCGGCGTCCGGGATCTCGATGCGGTGCGCGTCGATTCCGTTGTCCGCCAGGTAACTACGAATCGCTTCGGCGGTCTGGGTCAGCACCGGCTGGTGCAGGATCGCGACGCGGTGCCGTCCCTGCAGGACCCGGCCGAGGTCACCGAGCAGACCGGTTCCGATGATCACCGGATACGGCCGGTCGACGTTCACATTCACAACTACAGGGTCGACGACAGCGTCAGTCACATTGCGAGCCTTTCAAACGTTTGGCCAGTGCCGCAGGGCTCGGCGGGGCCTCGGTGGTCGGTCCGGGGTTCAGGACCGTGGGCAGCCGGCGCCACGCCGAACGACGGCGGCGCCGGGAGTGCTCGTCGCAGCGCGGCTGCTCGAGCCGGTGCACGATGTGGCGTACCACGGCACCGGGATTGCGTCGGTTGGTGTTCACGCGGAGCGTGGCGACCTGCCGGAACAGCGGCACGCGCTGCGCCATCAGCTCGCGGTACTTGGCGCCCGGGTCGTCACCGGCGAGCAGCGGACGGCCGCCGCCCGCGGTACGCCGAACACCTTCTGCCGCACTGATTTCCAGGTAGACGACGGTGTGTCCGACGAGCGCTTCGCGCACCTCCGGGGTGGTCACCGCGCCACCGCCCAGCGAGACGACGCCGTCGTGTTCGGCGAGCGCATCGCGGATGACGTCGGCTTCGATCTTGCGGAACACCGGTTCACCTTCGGCGAAGATGTCCGCGATGCTGCGACCGGTGGTCTCGACGATCTTGGCGTCGGTGTCGAGCATCGGCACCTGCAGCGCCTTCGCCAACCGCCGACCGATCGTCGACTTGCCCGAACCGGGCATGCCGACCAGTACAGCCTTGGGAGTCATAGATCTATCCGGACATCTGCGGTTCGCGCTCATGCACCGCACGGAGGTAGTTCTCGACGTTGGCGCGGGTCTCGGTCAGCGAGTCGCCGCCGAATTTCTCCAGCGCGGCCCGGGCCACGACCAGCGCCACCATGGCCTCGACGACCACACCGGCCGCGGGCACGGCGCACACATCGGAACGCTGGTGGATGGCGACGGCCTCTTCGCCCGTGGCCATGTCGACGGTGGCCAGCGCGCGCGGCACGGTCGAGATCGGCTTCATCGCGGCGCGGACCCGCAGCGGCTGGCCGTTGGTCATGCCGCCTTCCAGGCCGCCGGCGCGGTTGGTGGAGCGCGTGATGCCGTCGGGGCCCGGGTAGATCTCGTCGTGGGCGACGGTGCCGCGGCGTCGTGCGGTCTCGAAGCCGTCACCGATCTCGACGCCCTTGATGGCCTGGATGCCCATCACGGCCGCGGCCAGCTGGCTGTCCAGCCGGTTGTCGCCACTGATGAACGAGCCCAGGCCGATCGGCAGGCCACTGACGACAACCTCGACCACACCACCGAGGGTGTCGCCGTCCTTCTTGGCGGCCTCGATCTCGGTGATCATCGCGGCCTCGGCGTCCTTGTCGAAGGCGCGCACCGGGCTGTCATCGATGGCGTCGAGATCCTGCGGCCCCGGCACCGGACCCTCGTAGGGCTTGGACGCACCGATGGAGATGACGTGCGAGACGACCTCGACGCCGAGGGCCTGCTTCAGGAACGCGCGGGCAACGGTGCCGGCGGCGACGCGGGCCGCGGTCTCGCGGGCGCTGGCGCGCTCGAGCACCGGGCGGGCGTCGTCGAAGCCGTACTTGAGCATGCCGGCGTAATCGGCGTGACCGGGCCGGGGCCGGGTCAGCGGTTCGTTACGCGCGGTGTTGGCCAGCTCCGCCGGGTCGACCGGGTCGGAGGCCATGACGGTCTCCCACTTGGGCCATTCGGTGTTGCCGATCTGGATGGCGATCGGGCCGCCCAGCGTCTGGCCGTGCCGAACGCCGCCGAGCAGCGTGACTTCGTCCTTTTCGAACTTCATCCGGGCACCGCGACCGTAGCCGAGACGACGCCGCTGCAACTGCGTGGCGATGTCGTCCGAGGTCACCGAAAGACCGGCCACCATGCCTTCGAGCATGGCCACCAGGGCGCGGCCGTGGGATTCACCTGCTGTGGTCCATCGCAACACGTGTCCCATTGTCCCATGAGGGGGTTTACCGGCTGAAATCCGTCAGCGCAGGCTGCATTGCAGCAGCACGGTGTCGATGTCGCGGCCGTGCTTGTGGCCGACCTTGCGCAGCCGGCCGGCGTCGTCGAATCCCAGCTTCTTGTGCAGCGCGATGGACGACGGATCGCCACTGTCGGCGATGACGGCGATCACCTCGCGCACGCCCGCGGCGCGCGACGCCTCCAGCAGCGCGCGCAGCAGTTCCGAGCCCGCACCCTGTCCGGTGGCCCACGGCGCCAGATAGATCGAGTCCTCCACCGTGCCCTGATATGCGGGCCGGGCTTTCCAGGGCAGGCAGTAGGCGTACCCGGCGACCCGGCCGTCACGTTCGACCACGAGGAAGGGCAAGCCCGCGGCGGCGACCTTCGCGAACCGCGTCTGCCACTCAGCAGCTGCCGGCGCTTCGAGTTCGAACGACGCCACGCTGTTGACTACGTAATGCGCGTAGATGTCGGCGATGGCAGACAGATCAGCAGTGGTGGCAACGCGGGTACTCATGATGCGGGACAGGCTAACTCAACCGATCGCCAGTGCGACGGCCGTGGCGCTCGCGAGGCACATCGACGGGCCGTGCGGCACGGTCCGTCCCGCCCGCCGCATCAGAGCGACCATGGCATAGCCCGCGGTCAGCAGCGGCGCCCCGAGAGCCGCCAGCACCCACACGTCGGCGCCGAACATCCCGGTCAGCGCGCCCAGTCCGAGCGCGAGTTTGACGTCACCGCCGCCCATGGCCTTGGGGTTGAGCAGATGGACCAGAAGATACAGGCCGAAGAGGGCCACTGCGCCGAGCGCCGCCGCTGACCCCTTGCCGGTGATCAGACCACCGCCCAAGAGCGCCGCGGCGCCGGGCAGCGTCAGCCAGTTCGGTAGGCGTCGCTCCCGGAAGTCGTAGACACACAGCGCCACCATCCAGGCCCCAACGATCAAGCCCGCCCCCATCTTTCGAGGCTAAGTGAGTTGCGCGGGGCGTCCCGACACAAATCTTCTGGTGGTGCGTGCCCGGCGAGAGAAATACGTACCTTCAAACACGAGACACTCGCAGCCACCATGGTTGAAGCCACGTACTTCTTCAGGCCCTCCGACGTCCCTGAGTGCAATAACCACCGGCGGATCACCACCACGACTGCACTCACGTACTTTCCACTCCATTTTCGGCTCTGCTCGCTGATCCGTGAGTCACGGACAGAAGCTTGGACCGACCGGCCACAGGGCATTTGCTTGTCGAGTGCTCAGCAGGCGAAAGCTCGCGAGTGTGCAATCAGAGCGCTTCACCCGCGGACCTGATGATCTGTACGCACCCTCGACACAAACTAGTGCCTGCGGCTCTAGTTCTCAGGAAGCAGCGAGCGCCGCGGCCATGGCCTCGCGCGGCGCGGGCATCCCGGTGAACTGCTCCACCTGGGCGAAGGCCTGGTTCAGCAGCATCTGCAGGCCACTGACGACGCGGCCACCGGCGGCGGCAACGGCGGCGGCCAGCGGCGTCGGCCACGGGTCGTAGATGGCATCGAGCAGTACCGCAGTGCCGGCGACAGTCCCCGAGAACTCGCCCGCCACGTCCGCCGGCAGCGTATTGACCACCACGCCAAGGGAATTCAGTCGTTCACCCAGCGCCACCCACCGAGCCTGCACACCGAGCTTGTCCCCCAGTTCCACCAGAGACGCGGCCTTGTCGGCATTGCGGGCCACCACGGCGATATCGGCGATCCCCAGAGCAGCCAAGGCCACCATCGCGGCGGGCGCCGTGCCACCGGAGCCCAGCACCGCTGCGGCGCCCGACACCTCGCCCAGCGCGCCGACGACCCCGTCGACGTCGGTGTTGTCGGCCCGCCAGCCACCGTCGATGCGCACCAGGGTGTTGGCCGAACCGACCAGCTCAGCCCGCGCGGTGCGTTCGGTGGCGAACCGCAGCGCCGCGAACTTGCCGGGCATCGTGACCGAGACACCGACCCATTCCGGGCCGAAACCGCCTACCAGGCCAGGCAATTGGGCCTCGGTGCACTCGATGCGGTCGTAGGTCCAGTCGGTGAGACCGAGCTCGTGGTAGGCCGCCAGATGCAGCTGCGGGGACCGCGAATGCGCGATGGGCGAACCCAGTACCGCGGCTCTCATCGGGCACTGTCGAGCACGCCGTTGCGCTTGGCGAGCTCGATGCTGGCGAGGTGCTGCTGGTAGTCCCGGGTGAACACCGTCGTGCCCTGCAGGTCGATGGTCACGAAGTACAGCCAGTCCCCCGGCGCCGGGTCCTGCGCCGCGACGACGGCGGGCTGACCGGGCGAACAGATCGGCGTGACCGGAAGGCCTTCGCGCGCATAGGTGTTCCACGGCGTGGCCTGCTCGCGGTCGGCATCGGTGGTGGCCACCTCCTGCCGGTCCAGCGGGTAGTTGACCGTCGAGTCGAACTGCAGCTTGCGATGGTCAGGAGTGGCCAGCCGGTTGTAAATGACGCGGGCCACCTTGGCGAAGTCCTGCGGGTTGGACTCGCGCTGCACCAGCGACGCCACGATCAGGATTTGGTACGGCGTCATGTTGGCGGTCGCGCCGGCGTCGAGCAGGCCGCCCTGTTCGTACTGGTGGCCGCTCGAGCTGATCAGGCTCGCCAGAATCGACTCCGGCGTGCCGGCCGGGTCGACGTTCCAGGTGCCCGGCGCGATGAGGCCCTCGAGCCTGCGGTGGTCGGCGCCCAACGCCTTCACCGGCGCCGCCGCCCAGCTCGGCACCATCAATGCCGAGACATCGGCGGCACCGGCGGCCTTCTTCAGCTCCGCGGCGGGCACGCACTTGCGCTTGCCGTCGAGGTCGACGCACGAGGCTGCCGAGATCAGGCTGAAGATGCCCTGGTTGATCTTGTTGGTCTTGACGTCGGTGGTGTCGTCGAGCTGGCGACCCTCCGGGATCACCAGCCGGCCCACCCGATTGTTCTTCTCGGTGAGCCGGGACACCGCGTTCGCCGCCGAAATCTCGGTCCGCATCTTGTAGAAGCCGGGCTGTATCTCGGTCATCGCCTTGTTGCCCTCGGCAGCCTGGACGAACGTCTTCACGTTCGCCACGACGCCGTGATCGAGCAGGGTCTGCGCGATCGCCGTGGTCGAGTCGCCGTTGTGCACCTCGATGACGAGGTCGCTGCCACCGTCACCGGAGTAGTCGTTGCCCGATCCGAAGACGCCGTGCCACAGCCGGGATCCGAGGAACACGGCGCTGACCACGACGACGATGAACACCGTCAACGCCACGATGCTGCGGCGACGGCGGCGCTTGCGGTTGCGCTCGGCGCGGGCCCGCTCGGCCCGGCTCATGCCGCGGCGGGGCCGGCCCACCGATTCCGGCTTGATGCGGGTGCTGCCCCACTCGTCGTCGTCATCGGGAGCGTCGGGAATCATGTCCTCGGCCGGGCTCATTCGTCGGCCTCACTGCGTGCCGCGGCGGCCAGCACAGTGCGGCGCATGTCCAGCCAGTTCTGCAGGATGCCGACGGCTGCGACCTGATCGATCATCTGACGTTGCCCCTTCGCGCGCACACCGGCCTCCCGCAGCGAGCGCTGCGCGGTGACCGTCGTCAAGCGTTCGTCGGCCATCCGCACCGGGGTCGGAGCAACCCGGAGCGCCAGCGCGTCGGCCACCTCGATCGCATCCAGCGCCGAGCTGCTGGCCCTGTCCTTGAGTGTGCGAGGCAGTCCGACCACGATCTCCACCGCGTCCTGCTCACCGGCCAGTTTCACCAACCGAGCCAGGTGCTTGTCGGTCTTGTCGCGACGCACCGTCTCCAAGGGCGTCGCCAAGATGCCATCCGGGTCGCACACCGCGACGCCGATCCGCACCGTACCGACGTCGATGCCGAGCCGGCGACCGCGACCTGGGTCGTCGGCCCCGGGGCGGTCGGGCATGCGGTCGGAATCGGCCAAAGCTAGCTCCGGCCCAGTTCAGCGCGTAGCGCGGCCAGACCCGCGTCGATACCCGCTGCCCCCTTACCGGAACCCTGTGCCAGATCGGCCTTTCCACCACCACGACCATCGACTGCGGTGCCCAGCTGCTGCACCAGTTCGTTGGCCTTCAATCCCAGGTCCTGCGCGGCGGCGTTGACGGCCACCACGTACGGCACCGAGTCACCCGAATCGGCGATGAGTGCGATCACCGCCGGGTCCGAGCCCAGCTTGCCCTTGATGTCGCCGACCAGGGTGCGCAGGTCACCGCCGGAGAAGCCACCGGCCATCCGCTGCGCGACGAGGCGCACCTTGCCGATGACCTCGGCGCCTGCCGCGGCGTTGGCGGCGGCGGCCTTGGCGCCGGCCAGCCGGACCTTGTCGAGTTCCTTCTCGGCGGCCTTGAGCTTCTCGACCAGGGTGGCCACGCGGGCGGGCACCTCTTCGGAGGGCACCTTCAGCGACGAGGCCAGCCCGGCCATCAGCGCACGTTCCTTGGCCAGGTGCCGGAACGAGTCCAGCCCGACGTAGGCCTCGACGCGACGCACACCCGAACCCACCGACGACTCGCCGAGGATGGTCACCGGGCCGATCTGCGCCGAGCGCTGGACGTGTGTACCACCGCACAGCTCCATGGAGAACGGTCCACCGATCTCCACCACGCGGACCTCGTCCGGGTAGGACTCGCCGAACATCGCCATGGCGCCCATCGCCCTGGCCTTCTCCAGCTTCTCGTTGAAGGTGTGCACCTCGAAGTCGGCCTGCACCGCCTCGTTGGTGACCTCCTCGACCTGGCTGCGCTGCTCGTCGCTCAGCGCGCCCTGGTAGTTGAAGTCGAACCGCAGGTAACCCGGACGGTTCAGCGAGCCGGCCTGAACGGCGTTGGGGCCCAACACCTGTCGCAGTGCCGCGTGCACCATGTGCGTGCCCGAGTGCCCCTGGGTGGCGCCGCGGCGCCAGGTCGGGTCGACCGCGGCGGTCACGGTGTCGCCCTCGACGAACTCACCGGACTCGACGTTGATGGTGTGCACCCACAGCGACTTGGCGATCTTCTGCACATCGGTGACCGCGGCCTTGGCCGTGGCCGAAGACCCAGTGCCGGTGATCGTTCCGGTGTCGGCGATCTGGCCACCCGACTCGGCGTACAGCGGGGTCCGATCCAGCACGAGTTCGACGCTGTCGGAACCCTCGGTGCCGTGCGTCACCACCGGCACCCGCTTACCGTCCACGAAGATGCCGAGAATCCTTGCCTCGGAAGTCAATTCGTCGAAGCCGGTGAACTCGGTCGGGCCGGCGTCGACCAGGTCGCGGAAGGCGGACAGGTCGGCGTGCGCGTGCTTGCGAGCGGCGGCGTCGGCCTTGGCACGCGCCCGCTGCTCGGCCATCAGGCCGCGGAAGCCCTCTTCGTCGACGGACAGGCCGGCTTCGGCCGCCATCTCGAGCGTCAGCTCGACCGGGAAGCCGTAGGTGTCGTGCAGCGTGAAGGCGTCACTGCCGGAGACGACGGTCTTGCCGGCGGCCCTGGTGGCGGCGGCGGCATCCTCGAACAGCCGCGAACCCGCCGCGAGGGTGCGGTTGAAGGCGACCTCCTCGGCGACCGCGATGCGGTTGATGCGCTCGAAGTCGGTGACCAGCTCCGGGTACGAGGGACCCATCGTGTCGCGCACGGTGGCCATCAGGTCGGACATGATCGGCTGCTCGACGCCGAGCAGCTTGGCGGCGCGGATGATGCGGCGCAGCAGGCGGCGCAGCACGTAGCCGCGGCCTTCGTTACCCGGGGTGACGCCGTCGCCGATGATGATCGCGGCGGTGCGGCTGTGGTCGGCGATGACGCGGTAGCGCACGTCGTCGGCATGGTTGCCCGCGCCATAGTGCCGGGGCGCCACCGAGGCGACCATGTCGATCACCGGACGGACCAGGTCGGTCTCGTAGACGTTGTCGACGCCCTGCAGCAGGCAGGCGATGCGCTCGACACCCATGCCGGTGTCGATGTTCTGCCGCGGCAGCGGGCCGAGGATTTCGAAGTCGGTCTTGCTGGTGCCCTCGCCGCGCTCGTTCTGCATGAACACGAGGTTCCAGATTTCGATGTAGCGGTCCTCGTTGGCCTCGGGGCCACCTTCGATGCCGTACTCGGGGCCACGGTCGTAGTAGATCTCCGAACACGGGCCGCACGGGCCGGGGATACCCATGGACCAGTAGTTGTCGGCCTTGCCGCGGCGCTGGATGCGCTCCGGCGGCAGTCCGGCGATCTCCTCCCACAGCGCGATGGCCTCGTCGTCATCGAGATAGACGGTGGCCCAGAGCTTTTCGGGGTCGAAGCCGTAGCCGCCCTCGGACACCGAGTTGGTCAGCAGATCCCAGGCCAGCGCGATGGCGCCGCGCTTGAAGTAGTCGCCGAACGAGAAGTTGCCAGCCATCTGGAAGAAGGTGTTGTGCCGGGTGGTGATGCCCACCTCGTCGATGTCCGGCGTGCGGATGCACTTCTGCACGCTGGTCGCCTTGTCGTAGGGCGGGGTGCGGTCGCCCAGGAAATAGGGCACGAACTGCACCATGCCGGCGTTGACGAACAACAGGTTCGGATCGTCCAGGATCACCGATGCGCTCGGCACCTCGGTGTGGCCCGCTTTCACGAAATGATCGAGGAATCGTTTCCTGATCTCGTGTGTCTGCACGTGCTGCTGTCCTTCATCGACCGGGTAGTTGCCCGCATAACAGTACCGGTCTGCAGGTTCACGACTTTGACCCCAGCCCGTACATCCATTGTGCGTCGTACCGCCGGGGAGGACAGTTGTCTTTATCCCGGTGGCGCCACCGGAGCGCCGCCCTGAACAACAAGGGGGTGGACCGTGTTCGCACGTTCTACCACGATGATGGCGCGCCCTGACCAGATCGATGCCGGCATCGCCCATATCCGCGACGAGGTCATGCCTGTGCTGCAGGAACTGCCCGGCTCCATCGGCCTGTCTCTGATGGTCGACCGGGAAACCGGTCGGTGCATCGCCACCAGCGCATGGGAGTCCGAGGACGCCCTGCACTACAGCGCCAGTGAGGGCCGACGGCTCCGCAACCTGGCCGCCGAACGGTTCGGCGCGGGCGCCCCGATGGTCGAGGAATGGGAGATCGCCGTCCTGCACCGCGAGCGCGGCAACGGCGCGTGCGTGCGGGCCACCTGGCTCACCGTGCCGCCGGATCTGATGGAGGCCGGCATCGATTACTTCCGCGACACCGTGCTGCGGCAGATCGAGCACCTGCCCGGGTTCTGCAGTGCCAGCCTGCTGGTCGACCGCGGCTCGGGCCGCGCGGTGTCGTCGGCGTCGTTCCGCACCCGTGAATTGATGGCGGACTACTGGGAGCAGGCCACGGCACTCAAGATCGAATCGGTGCAGGCCGCCGGCGCGTCGGAGATCGCCGACTGCGCGTTCGACCTGGCCATCGCGCACCTGCGGGTGCCCGAACTCGTCTAGCGCCGGCCCGGGGCAGCCATCAACGACGCCGCCGGATGATGGCGCGCAGCTTCTCCAGGCGGCCGCCGATCTCCCGTTCCGCCCCGTGCGGGGTGGGCCGGTAGTAGTCGACGCCGACCAGCTCATCGGGCGGATACTGTTGCGCCGCAACACCACCCGGGTGATCGTGTGCGTATTTGTAGCCCTGCGCGTGGCCGAGTGCGGCCGCACCGGCGTAGTGCCCGTCGCGCAGATGCGTCGGTACCTGACCGGCCTTGCCGGCCTTGATATCGGCCATCGCCGCCCCCAGGGCGACGGTCACGGCGTTGGATTTCGGCGCCGTCGCCAGGTGCACCGTCGCGTGGGCCAGCGTCAGCTGGGCCTCCGGTAGCCCGATGAGCTGCACGGTCTGCGCGGCGGCCACCGCCGTCGGCAGCGCGGTGGGATCGGCGATGCCGATGTCCTCGCTGGCCAGGATCATCAGCCGACGGGCGATGAACCGCGGGTCCTCCCCCGCGGTCAGCATCCGCGCCAGGTAATGCAGTGCCGCGTCGACGTCGGAGCCGCGCACCGACTTGATGAACGCACTGACCACGTCGTAGTGCTGGTCGCCGTCGCGGTCGTAGCGCACCGCGGCCTGATCCAGCGACTGCTCGACAACCTCGACAGTGACGCGCTCTTCGCCGGCGGTTTCGGCCGCGACCTCCAGCGCCGTCAGGGCCCGCCGGGCATCCCCGGCGCTGAGCTTGACCAGCAGCTCCACCGCGTCGTCGTCGACATCCGCGCCGCCCAACCCGCGCGGGTCGGTGATCGCCCGCTCCACCACGGCCCGCACGGCGTCGGCGGTCAGCGGCTGCAATTGCAGGATCAGCGACCGCGACAGCAGCGGCGCCACCACCGAGAACGACGGGTTCTCCGTGGTCGCCGCCACCAGCAGCACCACGCGGTTCTCGACCGCGGCCAGCAGCGCGTCCTGCTGGGTCTTGGAGAAGCGGTGCACCTCGTCGATGAACAGGACGGTCTGGCGGCCGTGGATCGCGGCGCGCCGGGCCTCGTCGATGACGGCGCGGACGTCTTTGACGCCCGCCGACAGCGCCGACAGCGCCTCGAACCGACGCCCCGTGGCCCCGGAGATCAGTGACGCCAGCGTGGTCTTGCCGGTACCGGGCGGCCCGTAGAGGATTACGCTGGCCGCGCCCGATCCTTCGACCAGCCGGCGCAGCGGCGACCCCGGTTTGAGCAGGTGGTCCTGGCCGACGACCTCGTCGAGTCCGGCCGGGCGCATCCGCACGGCCAGCGGTGCGGCCACGACGGAACCGGATGCCGGCTCGGCATCGCCTCCTACATCGAACAGCCCGTCAGACACGGGTCCAGCGTGCCACGTCGCGAGTTCAGTGCATCGGACAACCACGCGGGACGTCGGGCGTGCGGTCGTGGTGCCGGTAGGGAGTGCCGGTGATCCCGCCCCGCCGGGCCAGCATCGTGGCGATCTGCACATTGACCGCCCAGAACGGATCGCTGTGGCGGGCCCGCAGCACACGCCGCAGCCCGGCACCGGGAATGCGGTCCAGGACCATGCGGGACTTGACGCCGGCGTGCACAGCGACACCGGTCAGCGCTTTCCACGGCTGGATGGCGACATCGCGGTACGGCGTCGCCGACACCAGGGCACGTGCCAACGCGTCGCCGCTGTAGTACGCGACCATCCCGACCACCGGCGCGACGGCGGCGCGAGCCAGCAGGCCCGGCAGACCCGGGATACCCGCGAGGCCGTCGGCTGCCGCCTGCGTCATCTGCGCGGTCCAGTCGGTCGGGCCGCCTGCGGTGGAGATCATGTAGTCCGCCAACATGATTCCGTCTTGCGCGGTGGTGGGGATGATCTCCGGGGTGACACCGAAGACGTACGCGATGTAGGCCCAGTACCGCATCACGGCATCGAACTCGGCGACCGAGCGTCGTCGGCCGTGATTGTGGTCGGTCAGCATCGGCAGCAAGCCGAACGTCACCGCCGCCCCCATGGTGGTGCTGGTCGAGATCGGGTTGCCGTGGATGGCGAAATGCTCGTCACCCCATGACCTGCGCAGCCCCAGCCGGACTTGCGAATGCATGAGCCGGACGCGCACGGTCTCCTTGAATTCGGGGCTGTACCGCTCGATGAAGCCCGGTTTGGTCGCATCGTGAAACCATTTCGCGGACTCCAGGTTGCGCACCAGCGGAGCGGTGACGAAGCGTTTGGTGGCGCCGGTCGCCGACGAGACCTCGGCGCCGACGAAGGTGCCGATCGCGTCCTGGATGCCCATCCCGACCTTGCCGGCCAGTGAGCAGTCGATCCACAGCCGCCGACCGCGCTCCCACACCACCGGATCGTGCCAGTCCGGTGGATTGTCAAGGCTGGCAAACAGATCCACGAGTTCGCTCGGTGGGTCGTCGAGGCTGTCGATCCCGTGATCGAGCGCCTGCTCCAGCAGTCGGCGGCCGCGCGCGACACTGATCACCCGGAACCGTTCCACCACGGCATCCATCAGTGGGTCGCCCTGCCAGTAATGGTCGATGAACAGCTCCAGCAGGTCGCGTTGTGCGTCGGTCAGCGTCTCCGGCCGGAACTCGTCGAACACGGGCCGGTCCGCCCAGGCGGGGTCGCGACGCAGCCGCGGCGGCGCCGGCCGCAGCGGCATGCCCGGCCGGTAGTAGTAGTCGTACGGGTGCACGACCTGCTGCGCCGGGATGGTCATGACGCGATCCTTTCGACCGGGCGAACGGATCGCACCCGCCGGTTCGCGGCTTCCACCTCGCGGATCTCACCGAGCATCCGCGGGGCATTGAGCAGCGTTCGAGCGAGTTGCCGATATCCATTGCGCACCAGCAGATTCGGTTGCTCGAAGCCGACCGCTTGCTGTACCGGTTCGGGCATCATGTCCATGATCACCCAGTACGCGAAGTCGTAGATCGGGCGCAGCGGCGTGATGCCGGGCGGGTTCAGCAGCTGAAGATATTTGATGTTGTCGGCGTTGAGCCCCACCTCGGCCGCAGACGGGGATTCGGTGAGCACGCGGCGGCATTCGGCTCGGGTCTGCGGCAGGTTCGTGCCACCCAAGGCCTCCCCGACCCGCGCGTAGTCGCGATAGAAATCGTCCAGATCGTTGCCGCGCAACGGCTTCGGGTGATACCGGCGGTGCGCTCCCGCCAGGCCGTCGACCACGCTGGCGTACGTCCACCGGAAGAACTCCGGTTCATCGGCGTCGTACGCCTTGCCGTCCGGCCGCGTCCCTTTGACCCGGTGGTGCATGGCCTTCACGGTCTGGCACAGCGACTCGGCGGTGTCGGTGGAGCCGTAGATGACCCCGGTGAAGAACGAAAAGGTATGTCCGGCACGCACGATGAGCCCGCTGCTGGAAAAGGTTCCGGACCGCACGCTGCCGTCGGGACGGCGTCCGACCAGCTTGGAGTGGTCATAGACCGAGTACTGGATGTCCTGATGCAGGATGTCGATCATCGCGGTGTTGACCATGCCGACGACCACCGACGGGGTGTGAGTGTGCACGTACCAGGCGGCACTGTCCGGACCGAACCACCCCGGGTCGCCGGCCGGGCCGTCGAACCGCGCCTTTTTGAAGTACTCCGGCCGCTGGATCTCGAAGAACAGATCCATGGGGTTGAGCAGCGCTGTCGGGCGCCTGCGCAGTTCGGCCCACACCGGCGACAGGTCGGGCACCGACCCGTCGTCGAGTGGCACCACCATGCGGATCAGGTCATCGAGCAGCATCATGACTGGCCACCTCTCTGTGGCTGTGTTCGCCATCACATTCAGCCTAGAATCGAGCGGAACTCGCCTTCTACTCACTTTTTCATCCATCAGGATGGGTTGAGAGGTTCACGAAATGTCCAGTTCAGGCCGCAGTGTGCCGGTGCAGAAGCGCTCGCAGCAATCGATCAACGAGATCCTTGATTCGACAGCTCAGCTTTTGGACCGAGATGGTTATCACGCTGTGTCCACCAACCAGATCGCGAAGAACGCCCACGTGAGCATCGGCACCGTCTACCGGTATTTCGCCGACAAGGACGCGATCATCGTCGCGCTGCGGGCGCGCACCGAAGACGACATCATGCGCCGCTTGGTCGCGGCGCTCGCCGAGGGTCTGTCGCTGGACATGGTGACGGGCGCCCGCCATGTGCTCTCGGCACTGGTCGACGCGCTCGAGGACCACCGGGGCGTGATGGGCGCCGTGATCAACGACCTCCCGCTGGGCAGCCAGAGCAATGTGCTGCCCGGTATCGAGGAGCACCTGTATCACATTGCGCGCCTGGCGTTGTTGCACCATTACCCGCATCTCCCCGACACCGCGGTCGACGAGATCCTCTATCTCGGGATGGGCATGATGCTCCAGCTCGCGCTGCGAATCGCCATCGACCGTCCTGCCGGGATGACGAAGGAGTCGCTGCTGGACCGGGCCGCCATGCTGGCCGTCAGCTCCAACTCGATCCTGATCGCACGGTCGGAGTGAGCGCCCGGCTCAATCGGCGGGTGCGGTGACGAAGTCGATCAACTCCTCGACCCGTCCGATCAGCTGGGGTTCCAGGTCGTTCCAGTCCCGCACCCGGCCGCGGATCCGCTGCCACGCCTGGGCGATGTCGGCCTGGTCGGCGTGTGGCCAGCCGAGCGCATCGCAGACCCCGTGCTTCCACTCGATGCCGCGCGGGATCACCGGCCACGCCTCGCGCCCGATGCGGGCGGGTTTGACGGCCTGCCAGATGTCGATGAACGGGTGGCCGACCACCAAGGTGTGCTCGCCACCGGGGCCGCGCCGCACCTGCTCGGCGATGCGCGCCTCCTTCGACCCGGACACCAGGTGGTCGACGAGCACGCCGAGGCGGCGGCCCGGCCCTGGTTCGAATTCGCGCACGATGGCGGCCAGGTCATCGACACCGCCGAGGTACTCGACCACGACGCCCTCGACTCGCAGGTCGTGGCCCCACACCTGCTCGACGAGTTCGGCGTCGTGGCGGCCTTCCACGTAGATTCGGCTGGCCAGCGCGGTGCGGGCGCGATGTCCTTGCACCGCAACCGAACCCGATGCGGTGCGGGTGGGAGCGGCGGATGCGGTGCGCTTGGGCGCGGTGAGGATGACGGGGTTGCCATCGACCAGGTAGCCCGGACCGATCGGGAACGGCTTGCGGTAACCGTCGAAATCCTCGAGGACCATCCGGCCGTACTCGACCTGCACCACAGCGCCCACGAAGCCGGTCGTGGCGCACTCGACCACGAGCCCCTTCTCGGCGGGCTGCTCGGTCGAACGCTTCTTGGCATTCGGGTTGCGGGCCAGCACATCGGATCCGTATCGGTCGCTCACAGGACCGATCCTAGAAACCCGCGCGGGCCAGATCCGGTTGCGCCACCCGCGTTTTCGTCACGGCCCGGTCACGAATGACGGGTTACGGGGCCTTCTCGACCTTGATGTCGCAGGTGATGCGCTCGCCGTCGACCTTGACGATCTTCATGTGCGCGACGTACTGCACCTTGCGCGGTCCGGTGAAGTGGCAGTCGAACTGGCCGCCCTTGGTGGCCACCACATCGGACGGGCACTTCACGTCGGTGGGCGTGAACTTGTTCTGATCGGAGACCAGTTTGACCACCTGCTTGGCGGCGTCATCCGCTTTGACCGTGGTTTTCGAGCTACATGCAGCCGGCGAGAGGGCCACCAGACCCATTAGTACCGCTGCCCCCACCCTTACGCACATCATGGGCGCGATCGTGCTCTATCGCTGTGGGCCGCGTCAACGCGCCGCGCAGAACAGTGCCGGCGATCAGGCCGATTCGTTCACCACCGCGTGGATGAACCGCATCTTCTCCAGTACCGCGGCCGGCAGCACGAACGGGTAGAGATCATCCTTGCCCATCGACCGGTTGACCATGTTCAACGCCCAGGCCAGCGGTAGCCAGAGCTCGATCAGCGTGTCAAATCCGCTGGGCCCCAGCACCCGCCGGTCGAAGGTGGCCCCGGCAGGCGCGAAACCGAAGGCCGCCGCGGTGTCGAGGGCATCACGGATGTGCAGATAGTGGGCGAACGTCTCGGCCCAGTCCTCGGCCGGATGCATGGTGGCGTAGGACGACACGTACTGCTGCTCCCAGCCGGTGGGTGCGCCGTCGCGGTAGTGCCGGTCGAGCGCCGCCTGGTAGTCGCTGTCGGGGTCCCCGAACAGCGCGGTGAAGCGTGCGCTCGCCTCTGCTGACGGCTGCACGAGCCGGTAGAAGTAGTAGTGCCCGATCTCATGACGGAAGTGGCCCAGCAGAGTTCGGTACGGCTCGGCCATGGCGACGCGCAGCTGTTCGCGGTGCACGTCGTCACCCTCGGCCAGGTCCAGGGTGATGATCCCGTTCTGATGCCCGGTGAGCACCGTTTGGTGCTCGCTGGACAGCAGGTCGAAGCCGAGCCCGTCCATCGACAGGCCCAGTTCGGTCAGCTCGACGATGAGTCGGCGCTTGGCCTGCTCGGCATCGGCGAACGCCGACATGGCCTTGGTGTCATCGTCACCGGGACGGGTGCGGGTCAGTGCGCACGACACGCACAGTTGCGGCACCGGACTGACCCGAACCAGCCAATTGCATTCGGCCAGATGCAGATTCGCGCACAGCTGGTAGTCCGTCGAGGCCACCGAGCCAGCATGGTCGCTGTTACCGGTGCCGTCGGGGGGCGAGATCACCAGCAGCGCCATGTTCTCCAGCGAGAAGCCCAGTGCGCTGCCGCAGCCCAGGCACACCGAATTGTCGAACGCCAGCCGCTGACCGCAGTTGGGGCAGTTGAAGTCACGCATGCAGTGAGCCTCCGGCCAGCGGTGCGACGTCCACCGAAACGTCGATGATGCTGCGCTCGGAGTCGGTGTAGATGATGCCGCGCAGCGGCGGGACGTCGGCGTAGTCGCGGCCGAACCCGACCACGATGTAGCGCTCGTCGACCATCTGGTCGTTGGTCGGATCCAGCCCCAGCCACTGGTTCCCCGGTGTCCACACCGAGGCCCAGGCATGGGTGGCGTCGACGCCCACCATCCGTTCCTTGCCCGGCGGCGGATCGGTGGCCAGGTAGCCCGAAACATAGCTGGCGGCAAGTCCGTTCGCACGCAGGCAGGCGATGGCCAGGCGGGCGAAGTCCTGGCACACCCCCTCGCGGGCAGCCAGCACCTCGGCGACCCGGGTGGACACCGTCGTCGACCCGGACCGGTAGGTGAAGTCGGTGAAGATGCGCGAGTTCAGGTCGCGCAGTACCTCGATCAGCGGCCGCCCCGGAGCGAAACTCGGTGCGGCGTAATCCTTTACCGCCTCGGTGATCTCGGCGGATTTCAGATCCAGCACGAACTCGGCCGCCAGCGCCCCGTCGGGCCCGGCCGGGCGGGCGTGCTCCCACGGTGCCACGGCAGCCCCTGCCCCATACCACTCGACCGGCGGCGGGTCGACCTCCACGATGCTGCGCCCGGTCACGACGAGTTCGTGATGTGGTTGCGTCACATGAAAATACGAGCTGATGTTGCCGTAGGCGTCCCGACTGGTGGAGCGGTCGGCCGGCTCGGGATCGATGTTCAACCGATACGACTGGCAGCGCTGCTGATCGCTGTCGCGTGGGGTCAGAAACCCGCGGCCGTACGAGCTGGTGACGACGTCGGAGTAGCGGTACCGCGTGCGATGGGTGATCTGGTACTCGCGGGTCATGGCATCTGCCGCCGTTCGTCAGGACCCCACAGCGGCTGCATGCCGCTCGGGAGGGCCAGGTGCGCGGCCCGGATCAGCTCGGACAACTCCCGCAGATCGGCGTGCATACCGTCGAGGAGCTCGGCCAGTTCGGCGCGCCGCCCCTGCTCGGTGACGTGCTCCAGATCGGCCGGATCCTGACGTCGCAGGCGGGCGGCGATCTCGTCGATCATGCGTTCCGGACGCGTGGACCCAGTCGAGGACGGCAGCGCCCGCAGGTCGGCGCGCAGCCGCTCGAACTGGAAGGCCAGTGACCGCGGGTTCTCCTCGTCGAACAACACCAGATCGGCGATGGCGGCCACGCTCACCTGTCCCAGCATGCGCCTGCGGTACATCACTGCCGATTCGCACACCACGAGCACGGACTCGCTGACGGTCCGTTCGGTCTCGGCGCTGTGGCCGGTGGTGAGGGTGGCCCGCAGCAGCGCCGTCAAGCCGAGGCCGCGCTCGATGCGCTTGCCGATGTCCATCATGGTCCAGCCCACGTCGCGGACCATGGATTCGGCCGCCACGCCGGACAGGGCCAGCATCCCGGCCAGAGTCTGGCTGGGCGCGGTGGACAGGTACGCCTCGCCCTTGGTCTTCGAATTCGGGGGCGACAGTGTGGTGCCCTGGCGCTGCCGCGCTCGGTCGGATGGCTGCAGCACCGCACGTTCGACGGCGGCCAGCACCATCCAGGTGTCGTTCGACATCTGGTCGCGGACCGCGCGCGCGGCCAGGCCCAGCCGTTCGACGGATTGCGCCAGCGAACCCGGGCGGTGCCGGTCGGCGGTGAGCGCCCACAAGGTCGTCGGCGTGATGGCCAGCTGTTCGGCGTAGTCTCCGTCGGCTCCGGTGTCGGTGCCGGTGATCTGGCCGAGTGCGGTCAGCAGTATCGGCACGCAATCACTGCCGGCAAGGTCCCGCCGGTAACGGAATTCGTGGTAGCGCTCGCGGGTGACGGTGAGCAGTCGCGCCGTGAACTCGGCACGTTCGGCGTACCGGCCCAGCCAGAACAGGTCGGAGAGCACCCGAGGCGAGCTCACCGCGCGCGTCGGGCTCGGAGTCATACCCGGTAGGTCGACCGGCTGCGCCTGCACCACCGCGGCCCGGTCGGGCGAACGCACCCAGACATCCTTGGCCGCAATGGTTTCCATGCCGTACGCGGCGTGTCCTCGCGCCAGCACGTAACCCAGCCCGCCGATCATGGGCGCGTAGCCGCCGCGCTGGGCGACGGTGAACAGCCGCATCCCGACGCTGCCCGCGGACAAGCCACTGGGCAGCAGGTCCATCGGCGCCGTGGAGAACTCGGGCAGTTCCTGGCCCATCCACTGCGACGGCGCGGCGGTGATCCGGGCCGCCAGCTCCGACCGCTTGGCCGCGGACAGCGCGGGCCCGACGATCGCCGGGCCGCCGTTCACCGGCCGGATCAGCAGGGCGGACATCTTGCTCAGCAGATGCGAGCGCTCGGAATCGATACCGCCCCAGAAACATCGGGCGCTCGGCAGTTCCGGGGTCTCCCCGGTGAGCAGCTCGGCCAGTTCCGGCAGGAATCGGGTGATGCCCGGGCTTTCGAGGATGCCACTGCCCAGCGTGTTCACCACGGTCACCTCCCCGCGGCGCAGTACCTCGACGAGTCCGACCACGCCGAGCCGGGAGTCCGGGCGCAGATCCAACGGATCGGCGTACTCGGCGTCCACGCGGCGCAGTACGACGTCGACCCGCTTGAGGGTGCCGAGCGAGCGCATCCAGAGCTTGCCGTCGCGCACCACGAGGTCGGCGCTCTCCACCAACGGGAAGCCCAGCACGCTGGCCAGGTAGGCCTGGTCGAAGGCCGTCTCGGAATGACTGCCGGGGCTGAGCACGACCACCACCGGTTCCCGCGCGGCCTCTGGCGCGGCATCGATCAGCGCCAGCCGCAGCGCCTGGGCCCACGGCGACGCCGGTCGCGGGGCCACCTTCTCGTACAGCTCGGGCACCGCGTGCGCGACGACCCGACGGTCGGCCAGGGCGTACCCGGCCCCGGACGGCGCCTGGGTCCAGTCGGCGTTCACCGCGAAGCCACCGTCGCGATGGCGGCTGACGTCGCAGCCGTGCAGGAACAGCTGGTGCCGACCCGGCACCGCGATACCGCGGGCCGCACGCACGTAACCGGGATGGCCGTACAACAACTCCGGCGGCAGCACGCCGGAGGTGATGCAGCGGCGGGCCCCGTACAGGTCGGTCAGTACCGCGTCGAGCAGCCGGGAACGTTGCACCAGTCCGGATTCGAGGGTGGACCAGTCCGCCGCGGACAACACCAAGGGCAGGGCGTCGAGCTGCCAGGTGTCCACCACCGGCGTGCCGTCGACATCGATGACGGCCGCGCCATCCCGGTCGACCTGCACGTAGCTGATGCCGTCGTTGTCGACGAGTTCGCGCACGACCCCACGCAGCTGATCAAGGCCGGTCCGACCGCGGTCCCGAACGCAGTCGGTCAACTCCTGCCAGGCCGGCCGGATCGCGCCCGACTCGTCGACCAGCTCGTCGTAGCCCGCACTGGCGGCCAGGTCACGGACGTCGAACAAGGGCTCCTGGGCGCGGTCGGCCCGATACCCGGCCAGTGGGTCGCCGACGGGCGCCGCATCCTCGGCCAGGGCTGGGGAACTGTGTGTACGGAGAACCATTACCGCAGAACGGTACGCACCCGGCGCAGATCGAGGATGCCCGACGCTCCGCCATCGGTGGATTGGCGGGCCTGCTTCTCCCGAAGATCGGCCAGATCGACCGTGCCGGGGGTGAAGCCGATGGCCTCGAAACGCCGGCTGCGCCGGGACTCGGCCTCGACGGCATTGACGGGCGGGGTGTCGTACGCACGCCCGCCCGGGTGCGAGACGTGGTAGGTGCAGCCGCCTTTCGAGAATCCGGTGAACCCGTCGACCAGTTCGAAGCGCAGCGGGCCGTCGACGGTGATGGTGGGGTGCAGCGCGCTCGGTGGCTGCCAGGCCCGGTACCGGACCCCGCCGACCTGGACGTCCGGGTTGTCGGTGGCCAACAGCGGCACGGGGTGGCCGTTCACCGTGACCAGGTGGCGGTGCCGGTCGGCGCCGATCACCCGGACCTGCAGCCGCTCCACCGAGGAGTCGACGTAGCGGGCAGTCCCGGTGCCGGTGGATTCCTCACCGAGCGTGTTCCACGGTTCGATGGCCCCGCGCAGTTCCAGCTCGACGCCGCCTGCGATCACGCTGCCGATCCGCGGAAAACGGAATTCGGTGAACGGGTCCAGCCAGCTGGTGTCGAACGCGATGCCGTGCGCCCGCAGGTCGGCAGCCACTTCCGCGATGTCTTGAACAATGAAGTGCGGCAACAGGTATCGGCCGTGCAGGTTCTCGCCGTGCCGGATCAACGGGGCCCGCAGCGGCTCGTCCCAGAACCAGGCGACCAGCGACCGCACCAGCAGCGACTGCACCATGGCCATCTGGAAATGCGGCGGCATCTCGAAACCACGCAGCTCCAGCAGGCCCAGACGACCGCGCGCACTGTCCGGGCTGTAGAGCTTGTCGATGCAGAACTCGGCGCGGTGCGTGTTGCCGGTGATGTCGGTGAGCAGGTGCCGGAGGGCGCGGTCGGTGACCCAGGCGCGGTTTTCGCCGTCATCGGCGACCCGCGCGATCTCGGCGAACGCGATCTCCAGCTCGTACAGCGCCTCGACCCGACCCTCGTCGACCCGCGGCGCTTGCGACGTCGTTCCGATGAACCGGCCGGAGAACAGGTAGGACAGGGCCGGGTGACGTTGCCAGTACGTCAGCATCGACACCAGCAGGTCGGGCCGACGCAGGAGCGGTGAGTCGGCGGGCGTGATGCCGCCGAGGGTGATGTGGTTGCCACCGCCGGTACCGCCGTGGGTGCCGTCGACGTCGAAGCCCTCGGTGCCGAGGCGGGCCTGCCGGGCGGCCTCGTACAGGGTCTCCAGTTGTGCGGCCTGTTCGGCGAAGGTGGCCGTGGGTGCCACGTTGACCTCGATGACGCCCGGGTCGGGGGTGACGGTCATCTGCTCCAGTCGCGGGTCGGACGGTGGCCCGTATCCCTCGATCACGACGGGGACGCCGAGCTGGGCGGCGGCCTGCTCGATGCGGCCGATCAGGTCGGTGAAGTCGTCGAATGTCGTTGTGGGCGGCAGGAATACGTACAGCAGACCGTCGCGCACCTCGGCCACGAGCGCGGTGGGTGGTGCGCCGTCGGCGCTGACCACCGCGGCGGGCCGGTTCGGGACCGTGGCGCTGCTCTCCCCCGCCAGCGGGTCGGCGTCCGGGACCGGCTGCGGCGGATGCCAGCTGATCGAGCTCAGCGGCAACCGCAGCCCGGCCGGCGAATCGCCCGCGGTCAGCACCAGCCGACCGCGGCGCAGTTGCCAGTCGGCCGAGACCCACCCGGTGTCGTCGTCCCGGCGATGCAGCGGCAGCACGTGCGCGGCGGGTTCGGTCACCGCGGCATCGAGCTTGTCCACCAAGGCTTTCCGCTGTGCCGCAGCGTCGTCGGTCAGATCCTCGGTGACCGGATCGCCGTCCGGCCGGCGCACCGCATCGGCCAGCCGGGCGAGCGCATCCTCGTACGCCGGACGCACCTGGCTGTCCGGCAACCCGAGCCCGGCGGCGATCTCGGCGAGCAACCGGCGGTCCGCATCTGGCGCCACCGTGTGGGTTTCCCCGGACCACGGGTCGGCCAGCAGCGCCGGGTCGGTCCACAGCGGTGTCCCGTCGGTGCGCCACATGAGACCGATCTGCCAGCGCGGCAACGGTTCTCCCGGATACCACTTGCCCTGGCTCCGGTGCACCAGCCCGTCCGGGGCCCACGCATCTTTGAGCTGTGCGGTGAGCGCGGAGGCGAGCGTGCGCTTGTGCGGTCCGTCGGCGGCCGTGGTCCATTCCGCATCGGTCTGGTTGTCGATCGAGACGAAGGTGGGTTCGCCCCCGACGGTCAACCGCACGTCGCGCTCGGCCATCCGTTTGTCGATGACCGCGCCGAGGGCCCGGATCGACTCCCAGGCCGATGCGGTGTACGGCAGGGTGACCCGCGGATCCTCGTGCACCCTGGTCACCACATTGACGAAGTCCAGGGTGGTTTCGCACGGTTCGACAGCCCCGGTGATCGGCGCGGCCGATTCCGGATGCGGCGTGGCCGACAACGGAATGTGGCCCTCGCCGGCCAGCAGGCCCGACGTCGGATCCAGGCCGACCCAGCCGGCGCCCGGGATGTACACCTCGGTCCAGGCGTGCAGGTCGGTGAAGTCGGCGACCGGTCCCGACGGCCCGTCCAGCGCCTCGATGTCGGCGCTCAGCTGCACCAGATAGCCGGACACGAAGCGGGCCGCGAAGCCCATCCGCCGCAGGATCGCCACCAGGAGCCAGGCCGAATCCCGACAGGACCCGATGCCGGTGCGCAGGGTGAAATCCGGTGCCTGGACGCCAGGTTCGAGCCGGACGCTGTAGCCGACGTCGGCATTGACCGCCCGGTTGAGCGCTACCAGGAAGTCGATGGTGCCCGTCCCCGGCACCACCTCGAAGTCGCGGACCCAGGCCGCGGTCAACTCGTCGGCGTCGTCGACCGGGCGCAGGTAGGGCTTGAGATCCTCGAGCAGGTTGTCCGGATACGTGAACGGGACGGTTTCGGCCCATTCCTCGATGAAGAAGTCGAAGGGGTTGATGACCTTGAGGTCGGCGATCAGTCCGACGGTGATGCTCAGGCTGGTGGCCCGGTTCGGAAAGACCAAGCGCCCCACGAAGTTACCGAAGGCGTCCTGCTGCCAGTTGATGAAGTGATCGGCGGGTTCGACCTGCAGCGAGTACGCCTCGATCGGGGTGCGCGAGTGCGGGGCCGGGCGCAACCGCACCACGTGCGGGTACACCTTGACCAGCCTGTCGAACGTGTAGCTGGTGCGATGCTCCAGCGCCACCTTTATTGCCATAGCCGATCCCACCACAACAACTGGCGGGTCGCAGGATGGAGAAGCTACGTGAGCTCCACCGCGAGGTCGAAGTCACAGAACGCTTCCTTGACCGCTTGCATGAGTTGGTCGCGGGTGTTCTCCGAGCCGACCTCCCAGGACGCCACCGATATCCACACCGCGCCTGCCATCGTGCCGGCGGCCAACATCAGACGCCCGTCCATGCGGTCCAGGTCGGAGCCGGTGACCCCGGGCTCGGGCGAGCGCGACATGAAGTAGTCCGCGGGCGTGCCGTCCGGGCAGTTGACCGCTTCCGGGAGCACACCGACGTTGGATGAGCCGATCGGTTTGCCGATCCGCATCACCATCTTCTCCAGGCGGCGAACCAGGAATTTTGGGGTGTACGGCGTCAGCGGCAGCGGCGCCATCAGCAGGTCCCGCTTCGCGGTCATCTCGGCGAACGCGACCTTGACATCACCCCGGAGTCCGTTGAGGTCGGCCGCGACGTACTCCGGATCGACGGTCACGGTGATGGCATTCAGCGCGTTGCCGCGGGTGTCACCTTCCACCCGCTCACTGACCGGGATCGACAACAGCACCTTGCCGTCGGCGTCGACACGGCCGATGTGGGCGCCGATGCGGCTCGCGATCCCGGCAAGCAAGACGTTGCTGCTCCCACCAAGTGCGCGGGCCCGGTCGTCCCATTCCCCTTGGCCGACGCGCGCCGCGACCGTCGGCAGATGCACCGGCCGCTCCGACCGGACACCGAGCGACACCGGCGCTGCCTTGGCCGACGCGGCGAGGTCCGCCGACTCTGCACGCGCGAGCTGTGCCGCGCCGACGACAGCAGCCGGTATCTCCGCGATGGCGCGCGCCAAGATGCGCAGATCCTGCCCGAGCGCCTGCTTGCGGGTGCGGGACCGTGCCGCGGGATAGCGCAGGTCGCGGCCGGTGCCTGCGACGGCGTGGGTGATCGACTCGATCAGCGCGCCGGCGTCGGCCACGGTGTGCGACACCACGAGCGAGACGATGGAACCGCCGCCAACCAGCGGCTGGACTCCGAGATGCCAGGGCGGTCCGTGCTCCGGGTCCACCTCGATGTCGGCACGCTCGTCGGCGAACTCCCACATCGCGTCGCGGGCGCGTTCCGTGGTGGCGATGTCGATGCCGGTCGGCGGGCTGGACACCCAGTGGTGACGGCCCAGTGGTACCGATGATCGTTCGACGCGTCTGCCCAGCAGCCCGTCCGCCAAGTTGCGCTGGAAGCGCCGCAGTCCGTCCAGGTCCACGCCCCGCTCGTAGATCCAGACGTACTGGATCACGGGACCACGCCCGAGCGCCCGGCGCGCGAGGTAGGACGCCTGGTCCATGTAGGCCAGCGTGCTGTCAGCCGGATCTTTCATAGCGCGCGGAGGCCTTTCTGGCGAAGGTGCCGCTGCGGCACTTAGTGTGGCAGCCGCCGGTACTGTAGCGCCTCTGGCAAATTCTCAGGCCGAAATCTGCCGAGCCGGACGGACCGGCTTGATTCCGAGTTCATGCGACCGAACCGGTACCCCGCTGCGCACCGGAACCGGCAGGTCGCAGGGCGGAGAAAGCTAGCTGCGGCGGCCCCGGTTGTATCCGGCGAGCACCAGCACCCCCGCCGCCACGATCCCGATCATGTTGACCGCCAGCTGCCCGGCCGACGCCAACGCCACATCCCAATCGCCCGTGGTGGCCGCCACCACCGACATACCGGCCGCCGGAACTGTCGTCACCGAGATGAAAACCCCAACCAGCGCAGCCGATTTCGACGTCACCAAGGACAGCATCCCGGCGGCTCCGGCCAACAGCGCCACGACGAACGAGAACGGCCCGACCTGGAAGATGAAGTCGACGTTCTGCAGTTCGTGGATGCTGCGCACCGCCACCCAGCCCAGTGCTTCGAATCCGAGCGTGGCCAGTGCTGTGACGAGCATCGCCGCCGGGAATCCGACGAGCAAGGCCAGCGCCGCACGCTTCGCCAGATAGCCCTTCCGCCGCACCACCGCGACCGCCAGCGCCGCCAGCGGGCCGAATTCTGGGCCGACGACCATTGCGCCGACCACGGTGATGGCCGAGTCGGTGAGCACGCCGACGGCGGCCAGCAGGCAGGCGATGCAGAGGAACGCCATGTAGGAGATGCCGAGGCTGCTCTGCTCGCGGGTGCGCAACACCAGTTCGTCCCAGACGACGGCGTCTTCGCCGTCACCGTCGATCTCGCCCTCGGCACGGTAGGCGGCGGTCGACAGCACGGTGTCGAGCACCTCCATCGTGATGGCGCCGTCCTGGTCGATGCCGAGCGCCCGCAGCCCGCCGATCAGCCCGTCGGCGGCGTCGCGGGCGATGTCGGCGGTGATGACGTCACCTCGCGGATCGATCGCCGCGCCGGGGTGAGCCACCACGTTGGCGATGCCGCCACGGTGCCGATAGAGGTCGAGCACCGATTCGGTCAGCTCGGGCGGGGTGATCACACGTAGATGCAGCACCGCCGAAGATTACCGACCGCGGCGACGGGCCAACTTCATCCCGAGTTCATCCGGCGGGACCTCGTGTCCCGCCGCGCACCGGATCTCCACGGTGGCGTCGGCGCCGCAGCCCAGGTGGGTGAGCCGCAGGCCGGTGTCGCCCAGGTGGTGCCGGCCCCACTCGAACATCGCCCACACCACCGGCATGAAGTCGGTGCCCGCCGGGGTCAGCACGTATTCGTCCCGGCTGCGCTGGCCGGGCTCCTGGTACGGCTGTTTGGTCAGCAGGCCGGCTTCGACGAGTTCGGCCAGCCGGGCCGACGTGGCTGCCTTGGTGATGCCGACCCGTCGGGCGAAATCGTCGAAACGCGTTGTGCCGTAATAGGCCTCGCGCATGAGCAGCATGGCGGACTTGGTGCCGACCAACGACATCGTCTTCTCGATGGCGCACTGACCGACGGCCGACCACTTGTCGCGTTCGGCGAGGACACCCTGTAGCGCTGTCATGCGAATCACTCTACCGCTGGGTTGCTCTTGCCATACTCAGGTGTTAGATCTGAGTATAGGAAGCAGTACTCAGCGTGGAGTTACAGGAGGATTCTCATGTCGGGTTACACAGACCGCGACGCCGTGATCGTGGCCGCGGTACGCACGCCGGTCGGCAAGGGCAAGGCCAATGGCGCGCTGCACGACGTCCTGCCCGCCGACCTGCTGGCCCACAGCCTGCGGTCCGTGGTGGCACGTACGGGCATCGACCCGGTCCTGGTGGACGACGTCATCGCGGGTGCCGTCACACAGGCCGGTGACCAGGCCGCCAACATCGCCCGCAACGCCTTGCTCGGAGCTGGTTTCCCCGAGTGCGTCCCCGGCACCACCGTCGACCGCCAGTGCGGCAGTTCGCAGCAGGCCATCTCGTTCGCCGCACAGGGTGTGCTGGCCGGCTCGTACGATGCGGTGATCGCCGCCGGCGTCGAGTCGATGTCCCGCGTCCCGATGGGCACCGCCGTCCTGCCGGGCAGCAACCCGTTCGGCGTCGGCCTGGCCGAGCGCTACCCCGACGGCCTTGTCCCCCAAGGCATCAGCGCCGAGCTGATCGCCGCACGCTGGAATCTGTCCCGCACCCAGTTGGACGAGTTCTCGGCCGCCAGTCACGAGAAGGCGGCGCGCGCCGCCAAGGACGGGTTGTTCGACAACGAGCTCGTGCCGGTCGCGGGGCTGGCCGCCGACGAGATCATCCGGCCGGGCACCTCCGTCGAAACCCTGTCCGGGCTGAAGCCGGCGTTCTACAGCGACGCCTACGCCGCGCGCTTCCCGCAAATCCGTTGGGAGATCACGCCGGGCAACTCGTCGCCGCTGTCCGATGGCAGCGCGGCGGTCATGATCACCAGCGGCGCCTTCGCCCGTAGCCACGGCCTGCAGCCGCTGGCCCGCATCCACACCATGACCGCGGTCGGCTCCGATCCGCTGTACATGCTCACCGGCGTCATCCCGGCCACCGAGAAGGTGCTGGCCCGCTCCGGACTGTCGCTGTCCGACATCGACCTGTTCGAGGTGAACGAGGCGTTCGCGCCGGTGGTGCTGGCCTGGGCTGCCGATACCGGAGCCGACTTGGCCAAGACCAACGTCAACGGCGGCGCCATCGCCATCGGCCACCCGCTCGGCGCCAGCGGCGCCCGCATCATGAGCACCCTGGTCAACGCCCTCGATCAGCGCGGCGGACGCTACGGCCTACAGGTGATGTGTGAAGGCGGCGGCATGGCGAACGCCACCATCATCGAGCGGCTGTAAAGACCCTCTGAATGACGCAGCCCCGGCAGTCCGTCCCCCTGTCCTGCCGGGGCTGCGGCCACGCTCAGGCGCGAACGAGCTCGAACAGCGGGATGACGCGCGAGGTCTTCGCCTGGTAGTCGGCGAAGACGGGGGCCACGGCCGTGATCAACGGATACGTGGCCTCGCGCTCGTCGTCCGGCAGTTCGCGGGCGACGACGTCGTAAGCGTCGATTTTCCCCGTCGCTTCGCTCGCCCCGCCGGCACCGATCTCGATGCGGGCGCCGGGGTTGGCGCGCAGGTTGTGCACCCAGTCGGGATGGGTATCGGCGCCGGCCTTCGAGCCGACGATGATGATCTTGCCGTCGACCGGCAGGTAGGCCAGCGGCGACATCCGCGGCTGGCCCGACTTGGCACCGGTGGTGTGCAACAGCAGCAGGTTGCCGTCCGCGAACTGGCCACCCACCTTGCCGCCTTTGGCGCGGAACTCGTCGACGATGCGGGCATTGAAGGCGTGGAAGGATTCAGCGTCCGTGAATTCGGTCATGACTGACCCAACCTCGTGAACTGACCCAAATGTTCCCGTTCCTCCGCGATACTTGTCTGATATTTGACGGAGGTGCCAATGACGCCAGAGGTCGACGCCGTCGTGGTCGGAGCCGGATTCGCCGGCTTGTACCTGATCCATAAACTTCGCGAGCACGGCTTCTCGGTTCGCGTCTTCGAGGCGGCCGACGACATCGGCGGCACCTGGTACTGGAATCGGTACCCCGGCGCGCGGGTCGACATCCCCAGCCTCGACTACATGTTCAGCTTCGACCCGGACTGGCACCGGGACTGGCAGTGGTCGGAGAAGTACGCCACCCAGCCGGAAATCCTGCGCTACCTCAATCACGTCGCCGACAAGTTCGACCTGCGTCGCGACATCACGCTGGGCACGCGGGTCACCAGCGCCCATTGGGACGACGGCACCTGGCGGGTGCGAACCGACCAGGGTGACGACGTCACCTGCCGTCACCTCGTGATGGCCACCGGATGCCTGTCGATCCCCAAAGAACCCGACATCGCGGGCATCGAAACCTTCACGGGCGAAACGTATTACACCAATCGCTGGCCCCACGAACCCGTCCACTTCGCCGGCAGGCGGGTCGGGGTGATCGGCACCGGATCGTCGGGCATCCAGTCGATTCCGCTGATCGCCGCGCAGGCCGCGCGGCTGACGGTCTTCCAGCGCACGCCGTGTTTCTCCATCCCGGCGCACAACGGCCCGGTGTCGGAGGAGAAGCAGGCCGCACTGGCCGACGAACCCGCCTACCGCGCCGCCGCACGCGCGTCGTTCGGCGGGGTACCGCAGGAGCGCACGCTGATCCCGACGTTCGCGGTGCCCGAGGCCTACCGCGAGCAGCGCTACGAACGCGCCTGGCAGATCGGCGAGCTGCTGGAAACGCTCAACATGTTCTCGGACCTGATGAGCAACCCGGCCGCCAACGAGTCGTTCGCCGACTTCGTCCGGGGCAAGATCCGCGCCGCGGTGCGCGATCCACAGACCGCAGAACTGTTGTGTCCCAACGACTATCCGGTGGGTGCAAAGCGCCTCTGCCTCGACACCGACTACTACGCCACCTTCAACCAATCCCATGTGCGCCTGGTCGACCTGCGGACCCAGCCACTTGTCGGCGTCACCGAGACCGGCGTCGAGACCGTCGGTGAATCCTTCGACTTCGACGCGCTGGTGCTCGCCACCGGGTTCGACGCCATCACCGGCGCGGTGGCGGCCATCGACATCGTCGGCCGCGACGGACTCGCGCTGAAAACCAAATGGGCACAAGGGCCGTCGACCTACCTCGGCCTCACCACGACGGGGTTCCCGAACCTGTTCCTGATCACCGGACCCGGTAGTCCGTCGGTGCTGTCCAACATGGCGGTGTCCATCGAGCAGCACGTCGAGCTCGTCGCCGACACATTGACGTACCTGCGTGCGCACGGCTTCGACACCATCGAACCGACCCCGACCGCCGAGGCCGGCTGGATGCAGCACGTCGCCGACGCGGGCGCCATCACCATGTTCCCGCAAGCGAATTCGTGGTACGTCGGCGCGAACATCCCGGGCAAGCCCCGGGTTTTCATGCCCTACGCGGCGGGTGTCGACTTCTACGCCGCCGCCTGCGCCGACGTCGTCGGCCAGGACTATCTGGGCTTCCATCTGACCGGGCCGGCCGGTTCGCAGTGCCACGACGGCGTGGTCCGGCGGTTGCAGCCCGATGTCCAGCTGGTGCTGGAGATGGTCGCGGCGATGAATCCGCCGCCGCTGGAATCACTTCCGGTCGAGCTGGCCCGGGCCGCGATGGTCGAGGCGAACAGCACCCGGCCGCCGGGACCGGAGGTGGGTGAGGTCCTCGACGGCGGATTTCCCGGGGCGGCAGGCGAACTCGACTACCGGCTGTACCGGCCGGCGAGCCCCGGCCCGCACCCGGTGGTCGTGTACTTCCACGGCGGCGGCTGGGTGCTGGGCGACGCCACGTCCGACGACCCGCTGTGCCGCGACCTGTGCGTACGCACCGACGCGCTGGTCATCTCGATGAATTACCGGCACGCGCCGGAACATCGGTTCCCCGCGGCCGTCGACGACGGCATCGCCGCGCTGCGGTGGGTCGCCGACCAGGCCGCCGCCCTCGGCGGCCTGCCCGACCAGTTGGCAGTGGCCGGATGGAGCGCCGGCGGCAACATCGCCGCGGTCGTCTGCCAGTGGGCCCGCGACCATGGCGGCCCGCGCATCCGCGGGCAGCTGCTGCTCACCCCGGCGACCGACGCGCAGCCCTACCCGTCATACGTGGAGAACGCCGACGGTTACGGACTCACCACACCACTCATGCAGTGGTTCGCCGCCCTGTACGACGCCCCCGCCGACGATCCGCGACGGGCCCCACTGCGCGGCGACCTCACCGGCCTGCCGCCGGCGATGGTGGTGACCTGCGAATTCGATCCGCTGCGCGACGAAGGCAACGCCTACGCCGCCGCACTGGCCGCCGCGGGCGTGCCCACCGAGCACGTCCAGGCCCGCGGCCACACGCACCTGTCGACGACGATGGTCGACCTCGTCGTGTCCGGAGCCCCCATCCGCGCCCAGATGGCCGCGGCGTTGCGGGGGTTCCTGACTACTTAGCCTCGGCCTTCTGAGCCTCGGTCTTCTTGGCCTCAGGCTTGAAGTCGATGCCCGACTCCTTGCGCTGCTGCGCGGTGATCGGCGCCGGGGCGTCGGTCAGCGGGTCGACGCCGCCGCCGGACTTTGGGAACGCGATGACGTCGCGGATCGAGTCCACCCCGGCGAGCAGCGCGGTGATGCGGTCCCAGCCGAAGGCCAGGCCGCCGTGCGGCGGCGCGCCAAAGGTGAAGGCGTCCAACAGGAATCCGAACTTGTCCTGCGCCTCGGCTTGGTCGATGCCCATCATCGCGAACACCCGCTCCTGGACGTCGCGGCGGTGGATACGGATCGAGCCGCCACCGATCTCGTTGCCGTTGCAGACGATGTCGTAGGCGTCGGCCATTGCCGCGCCCGGGTCGGTGTCGAAGGTCCCGATCGAGTCGGGCTGCGGCGCGGTGAACGCGTGGTGCACGGCGGTCCAGGCGCCGGAGCCGACGGCGACGTCGCCCGATGCGGTGGCCGCGTCGGCGGATTCGAACAGCGGCCAGTCGACCACCCAGGTGAACGCCCAGGCGTTGGGGTCGATCAGGTCGAGGCGCTTGGCGATCTCGATGCGCGTCGCGCCCAGCAGGGCTCGGGCACCCTTGGCCGGACCGGCCGCGAAGAAGATGCAGTCACCGACCTTCGCGCCGACCTGCTCGGCCAGACCGGCACGCTCGGCGTCGGTCAGGTTCTTGGCCACCGGGCCGCCCAGCTCGCCGTCCTCGCCCACGAGCACGTAGGCCAGGCCCTTGTGGCCGCGCTGCTTGGCGAACTCCTGCCAGCCGTCCAGCGTGCGGCGCGGCTGCGATGCACCGCCCGGCATGACGACCGCACCCACGTACGGCGCCTGGAACACCCGGAACGGGGTGTCCTTGAAGTAGTCGGTGCACTCGACGAGCTCGACGGCGAAGCGCAGGTCCGGCTTGTCCGAGCCGAAGCGGCGCATGGCCTCTTCGTAGCTGATGCGCGGCAACGGCAGCGGCAGGTCGACGTCGATCAACTTCCACAACGCCGCCAGCACCTCTTCGGCCACGCCCATCACGTCGTCGGCGTTGACGAAGCTCATCTCGAGGTCGAGCTGGGTGAACTCCGGCTGGCGGTCGGCGCGGAAATCCTCGTCGCGGTAGCAGCGGGCAATCTGGTAGTAGCGCTCCATGCCGGCCACCATGAGCAGCTGCTTGAACAGCTGCGGGCTCTGCGGCAGCGCGTAGAACGAGCCGGGCTGCAGGCGGGCTGGCACCAGGAAGTCGCGGGCGCCTTCGGGAGTCGAGCGGGTCATCGTCGGGGTCTCGATCTCGACGAAGTCGTGCTTGTCCAGCACGCCGCGGGCCGCCGCGTTGACCTTGGAGCGCAAGCGAATTGCGTTGCCCGGGCCTTCCCGGCGCAGGTCCAGGTAGCGGTACTTCAGCCGGGCTTCCTCGCCGGGGGTCTCGTCGAGCTGGAACGGCAGCGGGGCACTTTCGGACAGCACCTCGAGCGTCGTCGCGTTGACCTCGATGTCGCCCGTCGCGATGTCCTTGTTGGCGTTGCCGTCGGGCCGCACCTCGACGATGCCGGTGACCAGAACACAGAACTCGGCGCGCAGCCGGTGTGCCTGCTCGAGGACCGCGGCGTCACGGAACACCACCTGGGAGACCCCGGAGGCGTCGCGCAGATCGATGAAGATGACGCCGCCGTGGTCGCGCCGGCGCGCCACCCATCCAGCCAGGGTCACCGTCTGACCGGCGTCGGTGGATCGCAACGAACCGGCGGCGTGACTGCGCAACACGAATATCTCCTCAAGAAGTCTGAATTCGAGCGCTAAGTCTAGAGGGGCGCCTCGACCGGTAATTTGGCGACAGTGAGCTTTGCCCTCGTAGGACCGGGTGCCATCGGATCGACGATCGCCGCGCTGCTGTACGCGGCGGGCCGCGAGGTGCTGCTGTGCGGGCGGACGCCCCGCGGCGCCATCGAGGTTCGGGTGGACGGCAGCGCGCCGATCGTGGTGCCCGGCCCGGTGCACACCGATCCCGATACCGTCGCCGGACCGGTCGACGTGGTGCTGCTGGCGGTCAAGGACACCCAGTACGCAGCGTCGGCTCCGTGGCTGGCCCGGCTGTGCGGTCCGGACACCGTCGTCTGCGCGCTGCAGAACGGCGTCGAACAAGCTGACCGGCTTCGCCCCTACTGCCCCGAATCTGCCGTCGTAGCTGCGGCGATCTGGATTGCGGCGGAGACCCAACCCGAAGGCTGGGTGAAGGTGCTGCAGGCCCCGCGGCTGGTGCTGCCCGACGACCTCGCCGCGACGAGGCTGGCGGCGGCCATGGACGGCAGTGGGATCAGCATCGAACTGGATCCGGACTTCCTCAGCGCTGCGTGGCGCAAGCTGTTGGTCAACGCCGTGGTGGGCTTCATGGTGCTGTCCGGCCGGCGCTCCGGGATGTTCCGGCGCGACGACGTCGCCGCAGTGGCCCGCAGGTATCTGGCCGAATGCCTGGCGGTCGCGCGCGCCGAGGGCGCGGCACTGCCCGACAGCGTCGTCGACGAGATCGCCGACATGCTCAAGCAGGCGCCCACCGATATGGCGACGTCCATGCTGATCGACCGCGAAGCCGGCCGCCCGCTGGAATGGGACATCCGAAACGGCGTCATCCAACGCAAGGGCGCCGCGCACGGCATCGCCACCCCGATCAGCGACGTGCTGGTGCCACTGTTGGCCGCGGCGAGTGACGGACCGGGTTAACGCAGCAGCCGGCGCACCTCGTCGTCGCTGACCTGGTCGAAATCACGGTAGGACTCCCCCACTGCGGCGAACGGCGTCGGGAGGTCGGCGCAGACCACGTCGTCGACGATCCCGGTCAGCTGCCGGCAGGCCGACTCGGTGCCGACCGGTACCGCCACCACCAACGTCCGCGGTCCGCTCTCCCGCACCACCTCCGCGGCCACCCGCATGCTGGCGCCGGTGGCCATGCCGTCATCGACGAGGATCACGGTCCGCCCCGTCACGTTGGGCGGTGGCCGCCCCCGGCGGTAGTCGGTTTCGCGCCGCACCAACTCGCGGCCCTCGGCTTCGGCGACCTCGGACAGCGTCTGCTGCGAAATCTGCAGTGGCCCAACCACATCCTGATTGACAACGATGTGACCGCCACCGCCCAGCGCGCCCATGGCGTACTCCTCGTGACCGGGCACGCCCAGTTTCCGGACGACGCAGGCGTCCAGCGGCGCATTCAGAGCGGCCGCGATCTCCGACGCGACGGGCACCCCGCCGCGGGCCAGACCGAGCACGACGACATCGCGTCTGCCGCGGTACGCCGTCAGCAGACCGGCCAGTACGCGCCCCGCCTCTGCACGGTTACGAAAGACGCGTCTCGATAGATGATTTCGCGTGCCTCAGATCCTATTCCCATCAGCGCCGTCGCGTGGTAATCCGTAATTGACACAAGCCAAATTAATAGCGTCGAGGAGGCAGAAGTGAAGCTCACCGGAACAGCTGTTGCGGTTCTCTCGGTGGTCGGCATCGCCAGTGCGCCGATCGCGTCGTCGGCCGGCTATCCGCTCGTCGGCAAGCTCGGCAGCACCTTGAAGATGACCGACAGCGTCGGACAGGTCCAGCTGAGCTGGCAGGTCTCTGACCTCAAGCCGAGCTCCGATGTCATGCCGGGCTATCCGGTCGCCGGAAAGCTCTGGGAGGCCACGGCGACTGTCCGCGCGCTGAGTGGTCCCGTCACCCCCGGTGTTTCGCAGTTCAACGCGGTCGCGCCGAACCAGGCCAGCTACCGCGTGCTGTGGATGGTCGCCAGCCCGATCAACATCAGCGGCGCAACCATTCCGCAGGGCGGGCAGTCGACCGGGAAGATTCACTTCGACGTCACCGGCGCCGCGCCCACGACGGTGACGATGAACAACGGCATGGAAGACCTGATGGTCTGGACGCCGTGAACCAGTAGACACCCTGCTCTAGGGTGTCTACTCATGAAGATCTACCAGTGCGAGCCCGTCGGCGTCGACTTCATCGACAGCGCACCGTTCCGCTTCGTCAGCAAAGTCGAGCTGGCGATCAAACCGGAGCAGCTGTTCGAGGTCTTCTCCGACGAGACGTCCTGGCCGCGCTGGGCAACACTGATCACCAACGTGGAGTGGACCAGCCCGAAACCGTACGGCGTGGGCACCACCCGTACGGTGACGATGCGCGGCCATATCGTCGGCGATGAGGAGTTCATCGGCTGGGAGCCGTTCTCCTACATGGCTTTCCGCTTCAACACCAGCACCTCCAACATGCTCTCCGCCTTCGCCGAGGGCTACACCGTCGAGGAAACCCCGGGCGGTTGCCACCTGACGTGGGTGATGGCCATGAAGCCCAGCGGCCTTGCCGGTGAGCTGGGCATGCGGGCCGGCCGCCCGATGATGGCGTGGCTGTTCCAGCGGTTCCTGCACAACCTGCGCCGCTACACCGACGAGCGTTACGGGGACGAGCGCTACGGCGCGTAGAGCCCTGCCCAGACCTGCCGGCGCACCTGGTCCGGGTCATCGATGGTTTCGTCGCGCATCGAGCCGATGACCCTGGTGGCGCGCCGATCGGTGTCGTAGGCCGGCCAATCGGCCATGCTGTCGCTCTTCGTGGCGAAGTCCAGCCGCTCGCGGGACGCGAAGTCCAGCCATAGCCGCTGCATCCGCCGGCCGACCGACGGCTGCACCTGACGGCCGAGCGGGTGCAGTATCCGGCCCATGTAGGAGCCGTAGCTGTGCTGGATATGCACGATCTCGCTGCCGTGCGTCGCGCCGAGACCCAGCACTTTCAGCGTCCACGTGGTGTGGTCGAACCGGTAGACGTGCGTCGGCGCATGCTGACTGTAGGCATCCGAGAACGCCCACGTCGGGGCGCCGAACATGACGTCGGAGCCGATCCCGATCAGCGCCCGGCGCCGCGGATAGCTCGGATAGGCCTGCAGCACAGCATCTTTCGCGTCCGGTGCGATGCGCGCGAAGTAGTCGTCGACCATCGGGACGGTGGTGGGCAGCATCGGCGGCTTGCCCCACGCGAACATCGACGCCTCGCGGCTGTTGGTACCGACGATCAGCGGCACCTTCGCCACGGCCCCGGCCAGCGCGGCCGACACCGGATGTGCGGGCAGCAGGTCGACGCCGTAGGTCAGCCCGTAGGCCAGCTTCGGACTGTTGGCCGCGCTCTCCCCCTGTAGCTGCCCGGCGGCGCGGCGCAGTTGGCGCTGCGGTAGCCCGACGATCTGGTCGACGGGGACGTCCAGGCGGCGCACGAATTCATGGGCCTGGCGGGCCCGGGTCTCGCGGTCGGCGATCAGCGGCAGCGCCGGGCTCTGCGCGATGGCCCGGCCGAACAGTCCGTCGGCCGCGGGACTGGCCAGCAGCGCCAGCACTGATGTCGCACCGGCCGATTCGCCGAACACGGTGACCTGGTCGGGGTCTCCGCCGAACGCGGCGATGTTGTCGCGCACCCATTGCAGTGCCGCGATCTGGTCCCGCAGGCACAGGTTGTCGTCGAATCCCGGGCCGAGGTCACCGAGTTCGAAACCGCCGAACACGCCGAGCCGGTAGGTCACGTTGACGACCACCACGTCGCCGTTGGCCGCCAACCGGGATCCGTTGTACAGCTGCAACTGACCGGCCCCGAACACGAAGGCGCCGCCGGGAATCCACACCATCACCGGCAGTGAGCCCGTCACATCGGGTGACCACACAGTGACGGTCAGGCAGGCTTCGTCCCGCATCTTGGGGTCGTCGCGCCCGCCGCCGACGAACGACTTGCCCTGCGGCGGGATGGGTCCGTGGTCGATGGCGTCACGAATGCCGGACCACGGGATCAGCGGTTGCGGAGCGCGGAACCGCAACGGCCCGACAGGCTGCTCGGCATAGCCGACGCCACGCCAGACGTGCACGTTGCCTTCGGTGGTGCCACGGAGGGCGCCCGCCACGGTGTGAACGATGGTCGAACGGTCAATGGTTTCGGGCTGGACGGCCACACTGGAAATCGTAGTCGTACGACGATCAAGCGATGAGGAACGAATCGCGCTGAGGAGTGCGACCAATCGATCCAGTGTGGAAAGCTGGCATCCAGTCGTATTCGAGGCCCGGACGGAGCGGTGATGACCTTCAACGAAGGTATGCAGATCGACACGAGCAATACGTCGACCAGCGGGGGTGGCGGTTTCGGCGGCCGTGGCATCGCGATCGGCGGCGGCATGGGTGGCTTGGTGATCGTGGTGGTCGCCATGTTCCTCGGGGTGGATCCGAGTTCGATTCTCGGCCAGCAGAACCAGGCGCCCCAGTCCAGCCAGGGATCCAGCGCTTACGACCTGAGCAAGTGCAAGACGGGCGCGGACGCCAACAAGTACCTGGAGTGCCGCATCGTGGCCACGGGCAACTCGGTGGACGGCGTGTGGTCGCAGCTGCTGAAGGGCTACACGCCGCCGAAGATCCGGCTGTTCCGCGGTCAAGTGAGTACCGCGTGCGGTCCGGCCGACACCTCGGTGGGCCCGTTCTACTGCCCCGGCGACAAGACGGCGTATTTCGACACCAGTTTCTTCCAGACCTTGGTCGACCAATTCGGTTCCAGCGGCGGGCCTTTGGCGCAGGAGTACGTGGTGGCGCACGAGTTCGGCCACCACGTCCAGAATCTGCTCGGTGACATCGGCAAGGCGCAGCGGGGGCCGAAGGGTGCCGAGGGCAACAGCGTCCGCACTGAGCTGCAGGCCGACTGCTACGCCGGCGTGTGGGCGCACTACGCCTCGACGGTCAAGCAGAAGAGCACGGGCGTCCCGTTTCTGCAGCCGTTAAGCGACAAGGACATTGCCGACGCCTTGTCGGCCGCCTCATCGGTCGGTGACGATCGCATCCAGAAGCAGGCCACCGGCCGCGTCAATCCGGAGTCGTGGACGCACGGATCGTCTGCCGAACGACAGAAGTGGTTCACCACCGGTTACCAGACCGGCGACGCCAAGCAGTGCGACACGTACAACGCACAGGATCTGGGCTAGGCCGCAGGGTTGATCCGCGCGATATACACGTCGCGCGTGAAGATGCGTAGCCCCTCGGGCCCCGGTGGTGCGGTCGAGGTGTAAACCGCTCCCGATGGCGTGGTCAACGCGATAGTGTGCCGGCCGTACCGGTCGTAGCTCGCGGCTGCTTGCCAGCCGGGTTCTTCTTTGACGTAATTGCAGTGCTCGCACAACCCATCCCCGTTGTCTGCACTTGTGAGTCCGTGGTGGGCGTGCGGCTTCACATGGTCGGTGTGACGAATCCGGGCGTTGCAGTATGGCGTCCGGCAGATCTGGTCCCGCAGAGCGATGAACCGGGCCAGCCCTTTCGGGAAGGTCCGCGCCGTCGATTCCATCGCGACCAACTTGTTGGTACCCGGCTGGGCATACAGCCGCCGCACCGCCGCGGCCGCCTGCGGGTCGGCTTCGGC
>NZ_JXST01000040.1 GCF_000878195.1 Mycolicibacterium llatzerense
CCACGATGTGGGCCAAGTTCGGTCAACAAGACCAATCCGAATATCTACTCGCACGCCAGCAGGCCCGATGAAATGAAGGAGAACAGTGCCGAATACAGCACACACGAATATAGACCGTCCGCCAGTCCCCGAGGCGGTGTCGGCATGACCAGCCCCACCCTGACCACGCAGCGGTTCGGTGTGAAGGTGCTGACCATCCCCGGAACCCCAGCCGTCTACGTCAATGACCGGCTTCAACGCGGGTGCGACGGCGAGCACCATCCCGACGAGGGAGACGTGAGGATCGACGTGTCCAGTGCCTCAGGTAGACCCCTCAGTGATGATGATCAGATCATCCACAACGGGCAGACCATCTACCGTCTCGCCGGGGCCAGCAGGGGTTTGCAGTTTCTCTACGGCGTCATCTGCGATCAATGCAAAGCCGAAATGCCCCCTCGTGAGCAAACCCCTCCGTGGACCGGCCTCGCCGAGGACGATCCGGCGAACTGGGAAATCAGCTACGACCTACGCGCCCAACGCGAAACCTGGCGAGCCTCACATTCTTTCATGTGGAGGCACACACACGACCGGCAGTACCGCAGCCATAACCTGCGCTTCTTCGTCGACGTCATCATCCAGCCCTACGACGAACTGTGGGGTTAACGCAAATGTTGTCATCTGATGTAAGGGCGGTCTCGGCATGAGCACCAGCGCCCCCATGTCATTCGACATGCGCTCCTACCCCTTCCCCCCACCGCCCGGGTTCCCCGCACCACGCACGGGCATCATCGAAAAGCTGCTCGCTCGCGTATTCGACCGTCGCCGCATCGGTCACGACGTCGCTCCATACCGGCCTCAAGACGGCGGCGTGATGCGCACCAGCGATGGCGCCGTATACATCCCCGAGGCCACGCCCCCGGTGCTGCCGATCATGGGATTCACTCCGCGCCACACATGGCGGCAACACGCCATGGCCAACCGCAGTCAAATCCAGGCGCTGGACCGCTACGTGAACGCGCTCTCGACCGAGTTGCGCAGCGCCTCAACGCACCTCCCGGCAGCAGACCGCCAGCGAGTCCTGACCCTGATCGGTGACACCACCACTGGCGACGGAACGTGGTGACGCCGATGTCCACTCACGCTCACCTGCCGTTCAGCTGCGCCGCAGACGAACTCGGCACCACGCCCAGCGACACCGCCCCGGCAACCGTCACCGCCGGGCCAACCCCCAACCTGACCGACTACGACGTCATCCTGGTCAACTCCAGCGCCGGCAAGGACAGTCAGGCATCACTCGATGTCGTGGTCGAGCAGGCCTGCGCCGCAGGTGTCGTTGAGCGCGTGGTGGTGGTTCACGCCGACCTCGGCGACGCCGAATGGGATGGCGTCCCCGAACTGGCCGCCGAACACGCCGCCCACTACGGCTTGCGCTTCGAGCTCACCGGCCGCACCGCCTCCGACGGACATACCGAGACGATCCTTGAGCGCGTCGCCGCGCGCGGCATGTGGCCCGATGCCGCCCGTCGCTGGTGCACCAGCGACCACAAGCGAGGGCCGATCCGCACGGTGATGACCAAACTGGTCGCCGAGCTGCGTGACAGCGGCACCGTCACCAGCCGCCCGGTGCGGCTACTCAACGTCATGGGGCTGCGTGCCGAGGAAAGCACCGCCCGCGCCCGCCGCACGGCCTACACAGCCAACCCGTCGGCATCCAACGGCCGCCGCCACGTCGATGACTGGTACCCCATCCACCACTACACCGTCGTGGACGTGTGGGACCGGATCACGGCAGCCGGCACACGGCCACACCCCGCCTACGCCGCAGGCATGTCCCGACTGTCCTGCCGGTTCTGCGTACTCGCTTCCCGCGCGGACCTCGTGTGCTCAGCGCGCCTTAACCCTGCGCTAGCCGACCGGTACGCCGCCGTTGAAGCCGCCGCCGGCCATAAGTTCCGCGCTGACCTCGCGATGGCCGACATCATCGCCGAAGCGCGCGGCCAGCAGCCCCAGCTTGCCCTGCTCGATCTGGCCGACATCGCCTGACGACCGGAAGGAAACCACGCCATGTACCGACTGACGATCGACCAGGCCGCCCACCGGCCCGCAGTCGTGAGCATTCACTCAGACCGCACGACGGCCGCCGCCGCACTCGCGGACTACCTGACCGCTCACGACTGCGACCCTGTGCCCAACCAGCTCACCGACGCTCACCAGAGCTACGACCTGGTGAGCCTGGCCGAGCAACGCGTCATCGCCACCGCCACCATCGAATTCCACCAACCCGACGCCAGGGCGGCGTGATCGTGGCTAGAACCGACGGCAGCGCACTCGGTGGCGCCAGGAGCACACGGGGGCAACGATGACCGACGTGCACACGGCGCTGGCACCCTTTCGAGTCGATGACGCCGCCTTTGACGACTGGATCGACCTCAAAGCCGACACCATCGAAAACGAGCTGCCCTCCCTCGGAGCGCTACCGGGCCCCGCGGCGCTGCTCGGCGGACTCGTCGAGGAAGCCACCACCATCGGCCCGCTCGTCGGCGACCGCCGCGTCGAAATTCAACTCATCGTCGCCGACGACCCACCCGGCCCTGGCTACGTGCTGATCGTGCGCCCACGCGGCAACCCGGCCCTCCCCGGACTTACCACCGGCTGGACGCACCTGACCTTCCCTGATCCCGAAGACGAGCCACGCGACGCACTGTGGCGGTACCTCACCACCATTTGCGATCAAGCCAACCAACTGCTAACCGACCCCAGGAAAGTACTGCCATGATCGACAATCGCCCGTACACCTTCGAGTTGGCGCATGATCTGCTGGCCGACCGCACTGCCGGCCGCGACCTCGAGGGGCATTACGCCAACGCCGAACGCAATGGCGTCGCTCGCGCCGCCCTGGACCGAGCCGCCGCCACTCTGCAGCGCCTGGCGCCCGAGGATTTCGCGACGTGGATACGACACGAGTACCTCGTCGATGGCTGGCTACACGGCTACGTCGATGTCACCGCGGGTTCCGGCGACGAACTGACCACCTGGGTGCTCGGTCAGCTGGCGGAAGCGCATTACAGCTCCGACCGGCCCGCGTAATCCTTGCGCAGTACATCAGGCTGCCACGCGCCAATAGTGCAGTCCCTGTTCACCACAGCGTTGGTTGAGCCGTACCGAGCAGCGCCGCGCTCACCCGGCTAGCGTCCCAGCCGTCGGCGACGGCCGCGCGTATCGCGCGCGAGCGCTCGGCCCGGGCTCTCACGCCGGCGCCGCGCGCCACGATGGCCGGTCTGCCGCCGCCGCGCCGCATGCGTACCATCCGCTCCATGTTGTCGCGCTGGCTGCCGCCGACGACATGCTCGGCGATGCCGCGCTCCACCTCGAGCAGTGAGACAGTTCGCGCGCACACCGGGTTGTCACAGGTGTGCAGCGCGAAAACCGTTGGTTCCAATACCTTCCCGCCCAGCGAGAGCGCAAGTGCGTACCGGGAGCTGCGCACGACGCGTCGCACGCCATCGCGCCTGACTCGAAAGACGCCATAGCCGTCGTCGCTCAATGCACCCGACCACACCCAGCAGTCGCTGTCGAGTGGGCCGGTGACAATCCGACTGCGGAACCGCGCGATTTCGTCGGCATGCTCGATAGGGTCGACGCGCAACGGTAGCGGTTGCGAACACCCCCGAGGGCGCGTCACCGACTGAATTCTACCGTTGCCCAACACCTTCGATGCTCCGCGCTACTGGGCGCCCACGACGGCATCGCCTGCCGGCGTCCCGTCCGCGTCGACCGATGTGCGGTTGGGCAGCGGCACCACCTGAGCTTCAGTGCTCGGTGCATCGGCGACGTCCGCGGCCTGGGCTTCGGTGGCGTACCTGAGGTATTCCCGCACCCGACTCACGCCATATCCCGTCGCCGTGCTGATGTTGGACAACGTCTCCCCGCGTAACCGCATCGCCTGCAATGCCTTTCCGGCTGCCGTGCGGTGCGCCTGGCGCTTGCGATCGGCTTCTTCCTTGAGCTTCTCGATCCGATCGGCCAGCCAGGCGTCCACTTCATCCACCTGCGCAACGCGCACCGTGAACTCCGTCAGATCGCCAATGTTGGCCCGCTCGCGCGCTTCTCGCGCCTCAGCGATGCTCTGCTGCCGCTCCATGAGACGCCGGCGCGCCTCCTTGCGGCTCGTGGTCTTCTCCATGGGTGCCGATGATAAAGCCACCCCCGCACACTTTTTCTCGATGTTGCCGCCGACCGCCGACCGCCCGGTTTCCCGCACGCCTCTCGCGTCATACCTCACCCCCCCAGCAGTCGTTTGCTGGTGATCAATTTCGGTCACCTTTTGTCGTTCTCTCATCCCCTGCCGTCACCTTTCGCTTTGACCCCCCGTTTCCACCATCGGGCCGTTGACCTGCTCCTACCTTTTTGCCCCCCGCTTCGCACCACACACCTCTTGCACTAAGGTCACGAAACGGTAACGGTCGGGTTTGCGGTAGCCCGTTACAAGACAGGGAAAAAGCGTGCGGGGGTGGCCTTATGGTCACCTCGTGATGCGGCCATGATGGGCATTCACAAGCTCTCAGCGGGCGACGGGTACCTCTACCTCATCCGCCAAACTGCCGCGCAGGATGCCGAAACCCGTGGCCGCACTTCACTTGGCGACTACTACGCCGAAAAAGGCGAGTCACCGGGGCGTTGGGTCGGCAAAGGACTCGCCGGCCTGTCCGATCTGCCTTCGCGAACCCTGACCACGGACGCGGAAGACGCGATGTGGCGCGTGGACCCCGGTTCGATGGTCACCGAGGACCAAATGAAGGCCCTCTACGGGCTGGGGCTGCACCCAAACGCTGGCAGGATCGCCGAACACATGATCATGGCAGGCAGCGGCAAGGCCGCCGCGAAAGCCGCTGTGAGCCTTGGCCGCCCGTTCGTCATCAACGACGCAGCCACCGAGCTGCAACGGCGGCTGGCCGTGGCGTACCGGGACCACAATCTGAGCCAGTCCCTGCCGTGGAACTCTCCGATCGACGAGACGCTGCGCGCCCAGATGCGCACCAGCATTGCCCGCGAAATGTTCGAGGCCGAGTACGACCGTCCACCGCTGGACGAACGCGAACTGACCGGTTTCATCGCCACCCAGACACGCGATCAAACCACCTCCACTGCGGGCTATGACCTCACGTTCAGCCCCGTCAAGAGCTTCTCGGTGCTGTGGGCGGTGGCACCCCCAGAGTTCGCGAAAATCCTTGAAGGTATTCATGATCAGGCCGTCGCCGACACCATTGAATACATCGAAAACAACATGGTGTTCACGCGTATGGGCGCGCAGGGAGTGGCCCAACTAGACACCGAGGGGATCATCGCGGCGACCTTCACTCACCGCGACAGCCGCGCTGGAGACCCTGATCTGCACACGCACGTGCCGATCAGCAACAAAGTCCGCGCGAAGGGCCATGACGGCATTTATCGGTGGCTGGCCATCGACGGCCGTCCGCTTTTCAAGGGCACCGTCGCGGCATCGGAGTTCTACAACTCTCGCATCGAAGCGCTCAGTATCGAACGGGCTGGGCTGCAATTTGCCGAGCGCCCGCCAACTGAACGAAGCAAGCGTCCAGTCCGCGAGATTGTTGGCGTACCCGGCGAACTGAACGAAGAATTTTCGTCGCGCCGCCACATGATCAATCACCGCTACACCGAGCTGGCGAAAGCATTTCAGGCCGACCACGGCCGCGAACCAACCACTGCCGAAGCAATCGCCCTGCACGAGCGAGCCAACCTCGAAACCCGTGTTGCCAAGCACGAACCGCGCTCTCTGGCCGAACAGCGCCAGCAGTGGAGAACCCAAGCCATCGAGGTTCTCGGCAGCGAACACGCCCTCGCCTCCATGCTGGTCCAGGTCCGCACCCCCGGCCGCCGCTCTGTCGACGACATCACCGACAAGTGGGTGTCCGAGACGGCCGCCGCGGTCGTCGAGACCGTGTCCGAGTCACGCTCAAGCTGGCAGTACAACCACATCTACGCCGAAGCGTTGCGCGCGGTACGGGCCGCCGGCTGGGCCACCGACCTTGGGCTTGTGGAAGCAGTGACCGCCGCCGCGCTCGATGAACCGAACAGCCTCGCCCATGCCCGCGTCGGCGACGCGGACTTGAACGAACCGGACGTACTGCGCCGCCGCGACGGGGCCAGTGTCTACACCACGCACCGCACCGAACTGTTCACTTCTCCGGAAATCCTGGCCGCCGAGAAGCGGATTCTGGCCGCAGCCGGCCGCACCGACGGACGCACCGTGGATCGTGAGACCGTCGAAATGGCGCTGCTGGCTGAAACAGCAGAGCGTGGGCGAACATTGAACGCCGGCCAGGCCGCGATGGTGCGGGAGATGGCGTGCTCCGGTGCACGCTTCCAGCTGGCGTTGGCACCCGCTGGAACCGGCAAAACCACCGCCATGTCGGTGCTTTCGCGGGCATGGGAGGAATCCGGCGGCAATGTCCTGGGACTGTCACCGAGCGCGAGCGCGGCGCAAATTCTGCGCGACGACATCAGGACCACCACCGACACGATCGACAAGCTCATCTGGCTGCTGCGCCGCCCATACGCCACTGACGATCCGGCCCGCGAGTGGTTCGACAAGATCGACGAGAACACCCTGATCCTCATCGACGAGGCCGGTAAGGCCGGGACACTGCAACTCGATGAAGTAAACACCCTCGCCGAAGCGCGCGGCGCGCGCATCGCGACCATCGGCGACGACCGCCAACTCGGGTCCATCTCGGCTGGCGGCGTCCTGCGTGATGTCGAGCGGATCTACGGCGCGCTGAGCCTCACCGAGGTCATGCGATTCAAGTCGCGCGCCGAAGCCCAAGCCGGTTTGGCGCTGCGCGAAGGTGATCCGTCCGCGCTGGCGTTCTACGCCGATGCCGGCCGAATCCACGTCGGGTCGGGCGACACCATCATTGATGACGCCTACAGCCGCTGGGCCGCCGATGTTGCCGCCGGGCACGACTCCACGATGCTGGCTCCCACGAACCCGATCGTCACCCAACTCAACCAACGCGCCCGCCTGGACCGCCTGGAGGCGCTCGCTGCCGACCCGGAAACAGCCGCCCTTTCCCCGGCCAAGATGAGGGAAACCTCTCTCGCGGACGGTCTGCGAGCATCAGCCGGCGACATCATCGCCACCCGTAAGAACAAGCGCTATCTGCGCCTGGCCGGCGGCAAAGACTACGTCCGCAATGGACAGCGTTGGCGCGTTGATGCCGTCACAAGCGGCGGCGATCTGAAGGTCTCCCGCTTGGACAACGGGCAAAAAACAACGCTTCCTGCCTGGTACGTCAATGCCTACGTGACCCTGGGCTACGCCTCCACCATCGACGCCTCTCAGGGCATGACCATCGGCTCGCGCACCACCAAGGGCACCTGCCACGTCATCGGATCAGCGAACCTCACTCGCCAGCAGATGTACGTCGCAATGACCCGGGCGACCGACGAAAGCCACATTTACGTCGAGACCGCCGAAACCGACGCCCATAAGGTCCTCACCCCGCGCGCCACCCACCCGGACACCGCCATCGACGTCCTGACCAAGGTGCTCGCCACTGACGGCGCCCAGGTCTCGGCCACCACCGCCGACAACGTTGCCAAAGACCCCTTCAGCCGCCTGGCCGGCGTGGCGCGCTACTACACCCACTCGGTCGGCGCGCTCGCCGAGAACAAGCTCGGCCCGGAGACCATGGCGACGATCGACGCCGCCGCCGACCAGGTTCACCCCGGACTGACGCGCATGCCGGCGTGGCCCACCCTGCGGATGCACTTGGCCACCATCGCCGTCGCCGGGGACGACCCGATCATCGCCCTGCAGCAAGCCGCCGCCCGCCGCGAACTTGGCAGCGCCTGGGACGTGGCCGCGGTGCTGGACTGGCGCCTGGACTCCAGCGGTGCCCACTCCGCGCACACCGGCCCGCTGCGCTGGCTGCCCGATCTGCCCCGAGGAATGTCCGACGAAGAGAACATCTACCTGCGGGCGCGCGCCGATCTGGTCACCGAACTCGCTGACGCGATCCGCACAACCGCCGCCGGATGGGACGCGACCACTGCGCCCGCGTGGGCACGCCCACTGCTGGCCGCCAACCCCCAACTACGCGGCGAAATCGCAGTCTTCCGCGCCGCGCACGACGTCCCCGAAGCCGATACCCGTCTCACCGGCCCGGACCAATACGCGGTACGCGACCGCAAGATTCAGCGCCTTCTCGAAGACCTCGCTGCCGCCGAAATCGGCCGGACCGCACCCGACACCACCCGGTTCAATGACCTCGTCGACAAGGTCGACCCGCGCGTGCGCCGCGACCCGTACTGGCCACAACTGGCCGCCCACCTGGCCAAGATTGCCCGCACCGACATCGACTTGGCCCAGCTCATCGACGATGCAGCCTCCGATGGGCCGCTCCCGGACCTGATGCCAGGCGCTGCCCTGTGGTGGCGCCTGGCCGGGCGGGTGCAGCCCGCGGCCCTGGAAGCGTCCACTCCCTATTTGCAGCCCACATGGCTTGCCGATCTGCACACCGTGTTTGGGACAGCAGTCGCCGAAACGATCATCGCCGACCCCGCATTCGGCCGCTTGGTCGCCGCCGTGGACAACGCTGACCCGCTGCGCTGGAATCCGATCGACCTCCTGCACGTCGCGCACGACCATCTGCGCGACGTCGACGCTGAGCACTCCACCCCGATCCGGCCCGACGAGTACGCCCTGCTGCTCACCTACTCGATCGACCTGTTCGCCACCGCGAATCCGTACGACCACATCGACATCCCGGTCCCCCACGAAGAACCGCTCAGCGTTGAAGAGCACGAGGAACTGGCCCACCGGTTCCCTGATCCCGAACACCCGCTCGAGCATCCAGACACGCACGCAGGCCTCTCCGATGACGCCCTGCTGGAAAAACTCGGCCTCGGCTACGGCGGCAGCCTTATTCCCCCGGACCTGGGCGACGACATCCCGCCAGACCCGTACGAGTACGACGGCTACGCCGGCGAGGACGCCTTGGCGTTCGAGGACCTGCTCACCGAACGGCCGCCCACCCGACCCGTGGCCGACGTCTTGGCCAATGTCATCGAGCTGCGCGGCCGCTACCACGCTGCCGGCGAACAGCTCAAACGCCTGCGCCGGGCGGTCATGGCCGATCAAGGACCGGCCATGACCGCCGCACAGGACACCTTGCGTGATCTGCGTGCCCGCGCCGACGCCGATCGCCCTTACATGCTCGCCGTTCAAGATGTCATGGCGCGGTGGGCGGACGCCGAGCAGCACTACGACAGCATCATGGCCTGGGTCACGCACGAACGTGCCGAACTGTCCCGTTTGGAGGCTGACCCGAACGCCGACGAGGTCGCCGTGGACCTCGCCCGCTCGGGAGTAACGCTGGCGATGTCGAACCTCCCCGAGCAGACCCCGGCCGAACAATTCCACGCCGACCTGACCGAGGCGTTGACGCGGCGCGCCGAGGCCGCCGGCGGCGCTGACCGCATCGTCACCGCCGAGGACGTGGACACCGAACGCCGCCGCGCCATGGCCCAAGACTGGAACGCCGTCACCGCCGCACGGGCTGAGCGCGACCGCCTCGCCGGTGAACTCGACCGCGCCGAAAGCGCCACCGCAATAGCCTTCGCCGAAGCCGAAACCCGCAATGCTGCACACGTTTTGGATAACGTCGCGGCGCTGCACACCGAGATGGAAATGCTCCGCTCCGCCGGTTCCTACGTCGTCGAGCGAGGATTCACCATCGCCGATTCCAACACCGACACACTCACCAGCGATACGCTGCACCGCCTCAATGCGATCACCCGCAGCGGGTTCACCGTGACCGCTGTGCACGCCGGCGACGACAACGTCGCCCTCGATGCGCTCGGTGTGCTGCATACCGCCGCGACGACCAAGGGCCGCCGCATCCTGTGGTGCAGCCCCTCCGCCGAACGGGCCGCCCGCATCGTCGGCCCCGACGAGGCAGACTCGGTGCTCACCGTCGAGCAGGCTCACCAGCAGATCGCCACCGGCCAGTACGAACTGGACTCGGACACCACGATCGTCGTGGACCGCGCAGGTCTGGCATCGCCTGACGTGCTGGCCGACCTCGCCGAGCAGGCCGACGACCGCCGTGCACGCGTCGTTCTGGTCGACGGCGACGAGCGCGGCTGGCCGCCAGCCCCGTCGGCGCCGATGCTCAAACTGCTGCACCGCGACCTGCCCTGGTCGGTCACCCTGTCCGTCGAGTCGGCCACCCCGGCCCGCCGCGCCCTCCAACCCGACCGAGACCCGTTGCTCGACCAGGCCGAACGCTGCGACCCGGCAATCCTGACCAGCGAGGTCACCGAGGCTCTGGAAGAACGCCGCCGCCTACGCCGGGACCACGAATCCGGCAACCGGTTCCACAACGAACGCTGGCGTCTCGCTGACAAGGACCAAGACCGCACACGCGACGCGGGCCGCGAACGCTAAACCTGCGGCGCCGAATTCAGCGCTGATCACCTCGATGTCCAACAGGCCCTTACGGGCGCCAACCCCTGACCACATCACTGTGCCGCGTGTCTGCCGGCCACCAGAACAGGTTGCTGCGCAGGAGGTACCGCAGGTCGTGCCAGCCGATGTCGTACACCGACGTTGGCGGATCGGCGTCCAGATCAAGTCGGCTGGGTCGCCACGATCTGCCCGGAGTGGTCGGTTGTGCCACAGAGTTCTGCGGCAACCACACGGGGTGTTCGGCGATCTCGGCCACGATGACTGTCTGCTGACGTTCATCTTTACGATTCGGGACCGGTCGATCATTCTCGTCGGTGATGACCGCCGCCACCGACGCAATTTCCCGGGCGTGCAGGAAGCGCGCGGCGCTCACCGCCAGGTCGCGTGCATCCCAGCGGTCCAGTTCAGCCTGACCAGTCAGGTAGACGACCGCTAGCGTCCCCTGGGTGTCTCCCGGGGTCCAGTACTGCACGATCGGCGTCCTGCCTGGGCGAGCGCTGATCGGCGGCCTCAGATAGCGGTAGATGTCGGGTACAGGCTCGGCCGCAACGAATTGCGCCCGCAGCAAGTGGCTGGCCCCACCGAAGCTGGTGGGTGTAGGCGAGCACAGTGGATATACACGCGGGATGCCGCGATACGGTACCCGTCGGTTGGCCCGCGATTGTGCGCGGTAGTCGAACGCTTGCGCCAACGTCCACAGCCGCTTTTTTCCTCGACTGCCGATTGTGGGTGCGGGAAAACTGTTGTCGCCGCACACATAGTTGTCGATGCTGCGCGTCGTCACACCCAGCATGGCAGCGAAATCTGACGCCGTCACCATCGGCACATGCCAGACTGATGCCGACGCTAGCGTGCGCTCTGGCTCGTCAAAGTCGTCGACGTGCACCTGGTGCCCCTTCTATTGGACTACCGAGTTCCGAACATCGGAAATGTGGAGGCGAATCATGTTCCAGCCGAGCGCATTTCGACATACGCCCAGGCGTCGTTGATATTTATTGGTCCAGCCGCGGTGCCCCGACCGTCGCAATGCGTTCGATCAGGTGATCGCGAACTGTCTGTGCGCTATCAGCGTCGAGGCGTTCGCCGGTGAAGAACAGCCGTACTGGTGTCGACTCGCCATCGTCGGCCGAGCCCAGGAACGCTGCGCCGCAGTCGGCTCGCGAGTCGGCGATGTTTGTAGAGCCAATCAAAATCCGCGCGTCGGCCATCCAGATGGAGGCCAGCGCGAGCCGGAAGGCCGACGATCCGACGCGCTGGCCGGGCCAGATCATCTCGACATGTCGTCTGAGCGTCTGTGCCGTGACGAGAAGGTGCACCTTGAGTCGGTAGCTCTCGACGACATCGCGCAGGAGGGTGGGGTCCTGCATAAAGTACGGGTCGTCCAACTCATCGGCAATGACGAGCAATTCCGGCTCTGCGTCCATCGTGGCGGCTTGCTCACGCCTTTTCAGTTCCGCACGAATCACGTCGGCGAATGCGGCCCAGTCCTGTGCCACGGTGATGTGCGGCAGCTTCGCTTCCTCGGTGAATTCTTCGGACCACTTTTCGAGCACAATCACCTGTACCTGTTCCGGGCTGTAGCTCGCTCCGAGCGCCAACATGATGGTCCTGATCGCCTCGCTCTTGCCTGATCCGGTGCGTCCGACGATCAGTCCCGGCATGGCGTTGTGGCCGAGTCTGGTCAGGTTCAGCACCGCCGGCCCGGTGGCGGAGAGGCCGAAAGGCACGACGACATCACCGTCGCTGACCACCGACTCTGACCACTGAGGCTGCCAGGTGGCCACATCGTCGATGCCTAGTGCGTCGAGGAAATCCTGCGGGCTGGTCGGGTCGGGCATCCGCTGCGGCGGCGAATCGCTATTGGACTCTTCGGGTTTCGTGCTTTCCGCAGCTGCGTATGGTGCCACGATTTGGATCATGCGGCCGCCTGAGCGGCGCTCATAGAATTCGGCGTGTCCCGGGAGCCGTGACGCTGGCCGTACGTCATCGATGATCGTTTCTCGGGGGCTGCCGTCGAGAACAACGACCGTCGCGCCGCCGATGTCCATGGCATTGATCAGCTTGTTGCTGCGGCCCTTGGCATTCCAGTTGTCGGATGTTATGGCGGCGATGACGTGCAAGTCCAGGAGCCGGGCATTTTGAACGGGCTCGACCAGCGGTGCGAGGACTGTCGAGAGCGAACTGCTACCTGACAGTAGATGCAGGTCATCGACGATGAAAAACCACTTGGGCCGGACCGGATTCCATTCTCTGAGCTGTGCGGCAGTCAGATCTGGGGGCGGACGGCGCTGATCGAGCTTGTGGGCGAGCTCGTGCGCGGCTTGCGCGATCCGGCTGGGGTCGTACAAGTACACAGTGCGGTACTCGTCGGTTAGTTCATCGGTCAGCCGCATATCGGGGTCAAAAACCACCACCTGGGCTTCCTGCGGGGTGTAACGCGCCATGATCGCTTCACAGACCGCCTGCAGGAACGTGGTTCGCCCGGACCGGTTGGTGCCGGTGCAGTAGGCGTGCGGGTATTGCTCCAGGTCCAGCCACACGGTGCTCATGTCGTCCTCGTCGATCCCGATCGGGAGCGCGTGCCGCGGCGCCGAAGGGGGCAGCGGTGCGAGGTCGGCGAACGCCACGTGGGAGGGCATCGCCTGCCACGACTGTCCGACTGTGGCAAGGTCGCCCTCGGCCGCTTTGAGTTTTTCCAGGTCGGCGATGCTGACGAGGGCGCCCGCTGGCGTGTTTCCTTTGACGATCACGAAGCGCCGGCCCGCGGCAACCTCTTTGAGCATCCAGGATGATTGCCGTGCCAGATCGGTCGCCGAAACCAGATCGCTCATGTCGATACGCATGATGCGACCCTATCGCCGCCAAACCCGCTGTGTCACGTGGTTTACGTAATTTTTTACGTATTTTTTTACGTACTGCCGCGCCAGTCGGGTAACCGATCAGGCCGGTAGCACTGCCCCCGTCGGCGGCGACGGGTCCAACGGGTCAATCTTCAAATCCTTACTGGGAAGCCAGATGCCAGAGTGCGGCAAGTACTCATCCCAGCCGTACTGGCCAAGGGCACCAGGCGGCAGGAACTGGGCCTTCGGGAAAGCCGATTGTGGAACCCAGGCGCCGGAACCCTTCCCCAACTCAACCCATGGCACCGGATTGCCGTGCCCGTCGTACACCGTGGCCGGCCCGGGCGCGCCGGGCTTGAGGATTTGCAGACCAGGCAGTTCGTCTTGACGCACCCAATTACCGGTGCCGTCCCCCAGCTCAACCCAACGCGGTCCGCCGGGGGTGTTCGCCGGACCCAGCCCGTTGGGTCCGCGAATGATCGGCGCGTAGTGGTGCTCGTCGCCCGGCTTGTAGTCCACGGCCTGAACACCTGGGGTGTTGCGCCCGCCGGGGTCCGCATTGCCACTGCCGCCGCCCTTGGCGATAGGCGGCGCGGTTTTCAGCGACTCAGTGGCCGAGGACAGGCTGCCCTCGGCCACCTGGGTGTGGTAGTCGGCCATGGCGGTGGTTGCCTGAGTCTGCTTGTGCGCGATGTCTTGAGTGCGCATCTGCACTTCCGCGGCGTTCGCGCCCTTGGTCGCGGCGAACCGCTGCATCGCGGCTTGAAGGTCTTGATGCGCCTGGGCGAACTCGTGGGGAGAAGGGGTGTTGGCTTTGGCGGTATCGAAGCCTTGGGCGACCGTGCGCGCGTGGCGCGACAGCTTCTCAGCCTCATCCCCCATGGAGTCCAGCCAGGCAGCATGCTCACGGGTATTCGCGCCGGCGCGTTGGTGACCGTCATCCCAACTGGCGTCAATGGCGTGTCCGGCGTTGATGATCGTTTCGGCCTGCCGGCGTAGCTGTTGGGCGTGGTTGGCCCACTGGTCAGCGAATTGGTGCAGGCTCGATGATCCCGGACCACCGTAGAGCGCCTGTGAGTGGGCTTCGCCCGGCAGCGGAGCCGGAGCCGTCGGAACCGACGGGATCACCGGGACGTCCGGGTGCGGTACCGATGGAATGGTGGGAGCGCTGGTGGCCGGACCCGAGCCGGCGCCGCCGTTGAGGATCGAGGACGCGTTGGCGTCGTCCTGGCCCTGCAGCATCAAAGCGGTGCCGGCGACGGCGAGCCCACCGACTTCCCGTAGCGCGCTGCCGTGGTTGAGCAGGGTGGCCAGCGCACTGGACGCGGCGTTGATTTGTGCGACAGCTGAAACCGAGGTGAGGTCAAGTCCGGGTGGTTCGGCAACCGCCGGGGTGTGCAGTCCTGCGCTGCCCGACAGCTGTCCGGCCGCGGCGGTCAGACCCGTGGCATCGAGAATGATCGTCATCGGTGTAGCTCCACATCACTGGTCGACAAAATGGATGGGGCCACTGCACCCCCCTAACTCGATGATAATCGGGCCTGCGGGGGCCGTCGGACTCCAATTTTCTGGTCAGGATGCGACGGCGATCGGTTCGCCGCGCAGGACAGCCGCGCTGGCGTCGATGATCTTTCCCACGGTGTGATGCCCGATGCTCAGTCTCCGGCCGATGTCGCGGTTCGCCATGTTCAAGTCGTAGCTCATCCGCAGGACTTCTGAAACATCGTCAACGCCAACGTCCTTGACATTGACGACCGTCAGCACTTTGCCCGCAAGATCAGCATATTTGCCCCGTCCCGGCTCAGTGGTGGAGGCGGGCAGCGCGGTGGGAGCGGGTTCATCGACCGGGGCTACGGCGGTGGTGTCGGGCCGCGTGGTGGGCCCGACGGCCTCAGCTTCGGCCCGTTCGGCAACGACCTGTGTCGCTGGTGCGGTTGCCTGGCCGGATTGTTTCGCGGCGCCGCGGTGCCATTTCATCCTGAGCAGGATGGTGAACCCGTGAATGGTGAGTGCGCCGAAGATCGGCGCGACCCATCCGACTACCGCGCGCCAGATCAAGGGCAGTTCCTGGTTTGGCGGCAGGATCGCGTGCAGGTCGTTGGCGATGATGCTGATGAGCAGGCCGCCGGCCAACACGCCCCAAAAGAAGCGTTTCTCGCGTTTGCTGCCGACGACGACGCCGAGAGTGGCCAGCACAGTGGCGCCGTCCAGTGCGCCGGGCCACAGCCAGGCTTGGTCTGGCGGCACGTGCGCGCGCGTGGCGATGTCTTTGAGGGTGCTAAAGCTCAGCCTGATCGCGGCGTAGCCGACGCCGATCGCCAGCAGGGCGGCCACTACCCGGATGAGGTTGATTGCCCACGGGGTCAGGGGCATGCGGTCGTCGGTGGACATGCGGGTGGTCCCTTCCAGAGCGGGTGTGTGATCGGTGGTGGCCGCCCGGGTTACGGCCGACCACCACCGTCGCCGGTGTGGCTATGCGATGCGGCCACGACATCGGGGCCGTTGTAGATCCAGTACACGCCTTTGCGGTCGTCACGGACGGTGCGCCGGATCAACCCTTGAGCTTCCAGCGCACGCAGATGGCGGTAAATCCCGGTGTATCCGTGGGTGGCTCGTCGATATTCCACCAGATGCCAACTGCGGTGGCATTCAAGCACTTTCAATCCTGGACCGAGAGTGCTGCGGTGACATAGCTGTGCACAGGAATCGTTGCTGCGCTCCACTTTCCCGGGCATCCGCGCGGCCAGTTCAGCGGTTGCCAGCGCGACGGGGCTAGCGCACAGTTCAGCAATCAACTTGTCCCGCAGCAGCAACGTGTCGGCTGTGGTCATCGGTGCGCAGTCACCGAGACACCGCCGGGCTGGTCAACGTACCGACGCCTGCCGGGGTTGCGGCGCCGCCGGTACAGCTTGGACGGCCGCGGAATGAGCTGAGCAAGGCCTTGTGCCACAGAGCCATTCCTGCCGGAAATGTGTTTCAAGTATGCGCCAAGGTTGTCGGCATCTTCTGGCACCAGCGCCGCGAGCGCGATAGCCAGCGATTGCAGCTCGTAGCGGGGCGTGTCCTGAAGGCGCCGCCACGTGTCGTATGCGCTCTCGCCCCCGTGCACAGCCTCGATCAGACTCATCGCACGCGCAAAGTCATTGCCGCACTGCTCAATCCGCCGCGCGTGCGAGGTATACACCACGGGCAATTCGCCTTCGCGCAGGTGGTAACGGATTTCGTCGGCTGTCTCCGATTCGCCATCTTCGAGCAACAATGCCGCCCGGATGATGGCCTCATCGGTCCACCGGTCGTGACGCCATCCGTCGGAAAGGAATTCCTCACGACGAAGCCGCAGAAGGGTGTGCAGTGGTCCGCAGTCGATCCCGAAGAACTCGGCGACCTCGCCCAGCGAGGGCCGGGCGCGCCGCAGCTCAGTGCGCCCGGTGACCACCTCGTCGAGCACGCCGATCCGGGTCACAAGCTTGTCGCGGCGCTTGCGCTCCCGATGCGCAGCCATCCGCTCAGCATTCATCCGCTGCTCGGCGTCGGTGTCGTAGGAGCCATCGAACATTGCGGTCATCAGCGTGTGCCTTTCTGCGAGGTGGCGATGTTGAGAAACCGGCGGCGGATCAGAACCGACCAGGACGTGGGGCGAAGGCCAACGAAGCCACGTCCCCAGGTGCGGCTGGCCAGCCGCTGCGGATGGGTGAAAACCCAGTGATAAACGGGCACATTCTCGCGGACATGCGGCTGTCCCCATGGTCGGCAGCAGCCGTGTGAGCGGTGTACATCGACCAACATCGCTGCGCCGAGCCAGCCCTGCTGGTCGACGTGCCAGGACGTGTCCAAGCCTGCTCGAGTCGCTGCCGCAACACCGGCGCTGTCGATGCGGGTGCCGCCGTAGATCAGTACCGGGCCGCGGTAGTCGGTCGACCAGGTGCGGTTTTCAATCGTCTTGCCACCCAATGTCTCCGGAATGAGAAGCAGCGATGCCCACGGCCGCCGCAGCGTCAGTCCCATGGCGTGGCCTTCGGCGGCGAACGCGTCACGTGGCGGGTTGGCGACGTCCAGCAGCACGTTGCGGTGGCAGGTGCTATCACCGAGAGCGCAGGTGCAGGACAGGTCGTGGCCGCCTAGTTGGCGGGTCGCCGCGATTCGGTCCGGTTGACCGGCCAGCCAGACGGCGTAGGCGGTCAGTGCCGACTGCCGCTGATCCTCGGTGCGAGCCTCGGCGGCGAACGGGTTGGCGAACTCAGTTTCAGCGCCCACCGATACCGCGCCGACGGCTGCGGGCTGGCCGGCCCGGTGCATGCGTGGCTGCGGTCCACGGTCGGTACGTGGCGAAGGCCAGTTGCCGGTCCGGTCGTGAGTGGTCAGTGCCATCGTCATGTCTCGCTCTTTCCGATAGGACGCCGGTCCGGTGCGGCTGGCCGTCGCGCGCGTGGGTATCTGGTGGTCATCTGAAAATGGCTGTGTCCGTGACGAATGGTCGATCACTGGCGCTCATCCGGTCGTGGGGTCTGGCGCCCGGGCGGCGCCGGCGGCGGCGTGTCCACGGCCGGCGCCTGGGGTTTGGCCGAGCTGCTGTTGTGGCCCAACCCGGTGGGCGGCTGGCCGACACGGTTCTGGGGGTGCGCCGCAGGCTGATTGCCTACCGCGCGACCAGGTGCCGCACCGTGCGATCCGCTGCCATGTCCGTGCCCGTTGCCGTGGTGGAGGCGATGAGCCACCGTGGCGGCGGCTTTTGCGGGGACCGCGACCTCCGGGGCAACAGCAGTCGCTCCGGCCCAAGCGGCGTCCTTGGCGGCGGCACGACCCGTCTGCGCGGCGGCCGACCGGGCTCGTGAACCGCTTGACGGTGGCGGTGCGACGCCGTCTCCGGTGGGAGGCTTGGGCGATCGCGGTGCCGTGGGGGGCGCGGTCGGGGTGTTGCCGCCCGGACGGTTCGGGCCGGCGCCACTGGCACTGCTGCTCGGGGTACCCCGCCCGGGTCCAGTGGTGGGTGGATGAGCTTTGCGCCCCGGTGCTTTCGGCCCGGTGCCGTCGGGATCGTTCTCGCCCTTTCGGGCTTCGGCTCGCGACTTGCGGAAGTCCCGCAACCGATCGCCGGCGCCCTTGATCACCCGCCCGGCGTAGTCGACTTCGTTCACGGTGCGGGCAGCCCCGGTGACAGTGCGGTACGTGCCCTTCACGGCCCGGATCGGGCCCGGAATGCCACGGTCGCCGAACATCCGCAGGAGGGCAATCCGGAAGGCAAACGCTCCTGCAACAGCGATGAGCGTCATCACCAGCACCTTGGCCAGCGGGTCGGTCATGCCGATCGTGCCGGGTAGCGTGCCGCGGGTCACGCCAGCCATGATGAGTACCAATATTCCCAAACCGGCTGTGCCGGCGATCATTTCGGCGCCATGCAGCAGCATTCGTGCAGCTGCTTTCTTGGCTGCTTGCCGAGGCGGACCGGGGAAGGTTGCCATCGCCGCCGCGGGCACCAGGATCAGGACATTCCAGAAGGCTTTGAATCCGACACGGAATGCCTCCATGCCCATGTAGTCGACTGCGAGCAGGATGACGCAGATACCCAGATTGCAGCAGAAGAACAACCCGACGGTGAGAAAGTCCAGGTGCAGGGCGTGTTCGTACGCCTGCGGCGCGCACGCCTTGATGTACGTCGCGGGGGCATCACCGATCCCGCTGAGCAGCCCTGCGTTGTATTTGGCGGCGCAGCCGGGGATGGTGTCGATCACCTGCCCAAAGGTCAGCAATTGCATGATGTCCCGCACGAGGACGTCCACCAGCCAGGAGCACAGCGTGTCGAGTTGGGCGCTGGTGCCCCCGGCGGCGACTGGCCCATTGTTGACCACGCCCTGGGCGATCGAGTAACCAATGGACCGGCCCATCCCGAGCACCCCGTTGTCGCTGACGAGGTCGCCAACGGGGTCGCGCAGCAACACCCAAAACAGGATGAGCGCGACAAAGCCGCTGAGGATGATACCGATGCCAGCCGCGTATCCCGTTGTGAGGCAGATAAATCCGCCGACGACGACGCAGACACCGACGCCGGCGGCCAGCAGGTGCGTCCTGGCGACGATCATTTTGAGGGTTTCCACGATCGGCTCGGCGATGGCAGCCAGCCATCCCAGCCACACCACGCCCAATGCGAACTTGACGATCCAGATGCCCACCGAGCAGATGAAAATCAGGAACGCCGTCTCGGCGGCGAGTGCCTCGTTGAGCTGAGCGTAGGTGCCGGCGGTTGCCAAGGACGACATGATCGCCGGACCCCAGGTGTCCGGTGAGACGCCGAACTGCGGGCCGTTAGACCCGATCATCTCCGTCAGCGGTACCACGGCCACGAAGTGCGCGCCGATCGGCACGCCATAGCTGTCATGCAGGCCGGTGAAATTCCATGCCGCCGAGAGGGTGTCGGCGGTCGCGTTCGGCGCGAAGTACACCGCGCTGATCGAGAACGCCCAGATCGCTTGGAACATGAACCACACTCGCCGGACTCGCGGCCGCGTGTACATCCACGCTGCGATGGTCTCGCTCATGCCGCCCACCCCTCGTCAGCCATGTCGCGGGTGTCGAACGCGTCCACCAGCTCCCGCTGCACCGGGGCGAGCATGTCCACCAGCCCAACGCGGCCCAGGTCATCGAACAGGTACGCCAACCCGCGTCCCTCCTGGACGCGGGTATCGAGCACCTCCGGGTACTCATCCGGGTCAATACCCAAGCGCCGGAACGAGTCCCGTGCATAGTCGCGGTCGGTTGGCTTGAACGGGGTGATGACCCGCATGGGGAGGTTCTGGATGCCGATACCCTCGAAATGCTCGACATACTGCGAGATTGCCAGCAGCCCGTACTTCTCTTTGCGGCCCTGTAGCCCCATTCGCTCTGCATCTTTGCGTCCCACCGGGGACGCGAAATACTCGCGCGCCTCCTCGGCGACAAGGAACCCGAAGGCATCCGGGCGACGGGTGCGAGGATCGGTGTAGGTCAAACGGGTCAGCGAGGCGATCATGCCGTACACCGCCAAACCTGCCCTAGCGCGGGGCGTTTGGCGCCGATAGAGGTGCACTTCCTCGGTCTCGGACGTCGATGGCAGCTGCAGGCCCCCAAGCGTCCAGATCACCGCGTCCTTTTCCGACAGGGGAGGTGCGGGCAGCGACTCGTCGAACATGGCCCGGCAGTAGTCTTTTTCAGAGAAATAGATCAGGCTGTCGGCCAGTTCCTCATACTCGGCGTATTCCTTGCGGTCCAGGTTCTTGAACCAGCGGACCAGACCGCCAAGAGAATGTGCGACACCGTCGTCGGGGCGCAACAGCCGCGCGAACTGGCGTGCCGGTACGGACACCGCATCCATGCCCATCATCGGCAACAAGTGATCGAGGGTGTGCTCCACCGCGTCCTTGCCCGGGAAAATCTTGAGTCCGTCCAGCGACCACTGCCCGGCGACTGGGTCGATCAGAACCACGCGGTCGCCATGGTGCCTCAGCGCCGGCACCCACTCGCGCATCGTGCCCGGCTCCATGATCGAGGCTTGGTGGCCGCGCTTGATGAGGCTGTCCACCACGCGCTTGCAGGACTGCGACTTTCCGCCGCCGGGCGCGCCGAACCACAGCATGCCCGGTGCTCCGCGCCGGTCCTTCATCCCCTCGAAGTCGAGCAGCACCATCTTGTTACGGCGGGTGGCCAGATTGCGGGCGAACGGAATACCGGTGTCGTGACCCAGGACCGAAGACACCAGCGGCGCGTAGCGTGCCCACTGCCGGGTGGTGGTCGGCTGGGAGAACTGACTGTGCGGGGCACGCCCTTCGCTGCCGGGATGTCCAATCTCCCACAGCGATGACTGCGCGCCGCCACGTGCGGCCAGAACCGTGTCCAGTTCCTCGGCGAAATGCGTCTTGAGCTGCTGCACAGCATCCGCTCGTGCCGCTTCGGTCGCCGCCCCGATCGCCAGGACGGTTGTCGAATGCGTCGCCCGTTCCAGCGAGCTCGAGTTCAGTTCCCGCTCGTAGTCTTCGCCCGCGGCGTAGCGGTCTGCCAGGTCCGCGTCACGCGCACCTGAAGTCTGAAACGACTGGTCGTTGAGGTTGCGCTGTGCACGTTCGACCCGATTGAGCTCCTTTTCCCGGGCCGTAGTACTCACGTGCTGGTACCAGTCACAATCGACGTCCGCGCCGAAGTGCACGTCATAGGCGGACTGGAGGATTTCCGCGCCCGGAAAACGCAGTCCGCCGCGAGGCAGTTCGGCCACCGGCAGCAGAGTCTGGTAGCTCGCACCGGCGGGACCACGAAGCACGACAACAGGTTTGTGCGACGGCCACTTCCGCCGCCACCACGAACGGTGCGCTTTGCGGGCTTCCTGGTCGCCCTCGTCGAACTCGACAGGCAGCATCCACTCGAAATCGGAGGAGGTCAACTGACGGGGACCACCAGCGGCATGCGGAAAAGGCCGGGACACCGCTCCCCTGGTCCAATGCCGCTCATACAGCCACTGGATTTGCTGCGGAGATGCCGGCCGCGCCTGGAACTGCGCAGGAATCTTGCTGAGCAGTTCGTCAACGATCTCGCGGAACCCTTCGAGGGTGTCGGGGGCGTCGTGGTCGCGACCGATGACTGTGCTCGCGAATTTCGCTACGGCGCCCGCGCCGCTGCGGCCGGTCATTCCAGCATCGACCGGTATCCGGACGCCGAAAACATCTTCGTAGAACGGGTTTTCGCGTACGAATGGTTCCCACTGGCGGACCTCACGCACCCAGCGCGACTGGTGCTCGCGGCCTTTGAGCATGCGTTGCAGCAGCAGCGTCGGGTCAACCCGTGCGGACATGCCCCAAAACACCATGCCCGACGGCAACTGACGGACCAAGGGACGATGGGCATTGGCAAGCACGCGGCGCTGCTCGAACGGCTCCATGCCACTGGCCTGACCGGAGAGGATAAAGTCCGCGTAGACACCACCTTTGGTGAAGACGAGGTTGTCGATCACCGCTTTCGGCGGCGACTTCCACGGATCGCGCTTACCGGCCGCGGCGGCCCGGCTCTGTGTGCCGATGAAACTGTTGAGCAGCCACAACATCCGGTACTCCGGTGAGGGTCGGCTGATCGGGATTTGCCGGGCCAGGTACACCAGGAATGCTGTGAGGATCACACCGTAGATGAAGATGGACCTGGCGTGCCCGGAGTCGAACCAGTGGTAGGTGGCCCAGCAGGTGCCACCACCGAATACGACCACGGCGGCGCCGTCGTATCTGCCCCACGGCCCCAAGAGAAGTCGGGTGTGCTCGTCCAGATAGCCGAGACGGATCGGGAAGTCCATCACACCGCCGAAGGAACGGGCGGTGCTATTTTCGTCGTAGTTGTCGCTCACGTGCGCATTCCCCCTCAGGATTAGGCGCTACTGCCCGTACTGGCCGCGTGTGATGCCGCCGGTGTGGTTGTCGAGAGTCTGCTGTGCGGAGTTGACCAGACCAGCGGCTCCCAGCGTGATCGCCGCCAAGGCGATGGCGCCGATCAGCTTGCCGGCGGCAGCCCCAAATCCTTTGTGGTAAGCGAAGATTGCGGTCAGTACGCCCACGATGAGCAGGCCGATCGCGCCGGGGACGCGAAAGTCGTTCCAGAATGTGACGGTGCCGGTGAGGAGGTCTCCTGCGGCCAGTGTGGTGGTGACGATCATGGTCGTTGTGCTCCTTTAGTGGTGAAACCCGAACTGTCGGTGGTCAGTTCGAGGATTGTTGGGCGCTCGTGACCGGTACGGGCACGATGTCGTCATTGAGGGACATCAGCGGTGAACGGTTGATCCCAGCAACCGCCCAGTGCCCACCCACGCCGCGCAGGGTCAGCGGGTAGCTCATAGACACGTTCGCGTATTGCGAGGACAGCGCGGTGACCGCCGCGAGCACTTGCACGGTCTGCCCCTCGGCGGGCTGGGCGGGCACGGCCGAGGCCGCGGTGACCGCGGTGACCACCGACATCGGGTTCCCTTTGTCGTCTTTGAGGGCCACGTACGGCGCGCCCAGGCTGGTCAACAACGAGTCCGAGGTGACGAACTGCTCGACACCTGTGGAGGCTGTCAGGTATGCCGTGAGGAATCCCGAGACGACCTTGTAGGCGGGATCGGTCGCCGCCAGCGTCGTCGGGTAGGCCTGGGCCAGGTCCGCGCCCGGACCGGGCCCCTCAACGCGGTAAGGCAGTCCTGCAGCGCGAGGACCGAACTTGGTCCACAGCACCGCGACCCGGTACATCGCGCGACTCGGCGCCGCCGCGTCGTAGGGCCGCTGGTTGATGCCGACGACAACCGAGTACACCTCGGCAGCATCGTCTTTGGCAGCGGTGCCTTCGGCCGTTACAGCCACCACCGTCGGGGAACCGATCACCAGAGCCGGGGTCGTCGGCAGATTCAGATGCGACGGGTCGACCGACACGAACTGGCCGAGCGCTTTCCCTGTGGAGCTGGTGGCGGTCAGCCAGGTGGTGACGTAGTCCTCGGCGAACGAACTGACCACCGCAGACTTGTTCACAATGCTGCGCGCCGGCGTGACGACATCGGTCGGACGGCCGAAAGCAAAGTCCCACAGCGCGTGCAGGCCGCTGATCGCGGCCAGCACAATAATGGCGATCGTGCCGTAGCGGCGCAGCGCTGACGACGATGCGCCCACCCGCCCCTGCCAGGTCTTGTTGAGCTTCATGCCCGCGCTCCCGCCATGCTGCCGACCGCCTCACGCATGACCAGCGCAACGCTGCCGCGCTGAGCTGCGGGCGCGGCGGCCCAACGGTCGATGCTTGGTTGCAGCTTTTCGTCGATATCGGTGACCGCCTGCGCGGCCGCGTGCCACCCGGAGGCTCCCTCGGTGTTCAAGCGTTCGACCATCTCGCGCACCCACGGCATTCCTTCACCGTTGCCGCGCGTGGACGCCGCGTAGACGAGTGCGGTTAGCGGTGCCACTGCCACAACGCGCCAGGTGACGTCGGCAGGTCCGTGCCCGCTGAGCGTGAGGATGTCTTCGGCGTAATCAGTTGCGCGGCTCAGTGATTCGAATCGCAGTTCGCGGCTCGCTGCGCGCATCCGGTGCTGCATGGCGGCCGCCTTGACATGCCACATGCCCAGCAGCGCAGCCACCGTCCACAGTGCGACCCAGGGCAACGTCCCCAAGGTTGCGGGTGTCATGTTCGCGGGAAACATCAGCTCCGGTCCGGCGCCGGCGACGACCATCGCTCCGAAGATGGCGGAGCACAACGTCAGCGCGCGGCCGGTGGTTTGCAGCGCTCGTTGGTCGTGCATCCATCCCGGGATATTCCGATCAAGTCGAATGAGGTGCGGGAGCTCAGCGTCGATGCCGTGTTCATCCATCATCAAACCGCCTCGTGTCCAAGGATTTTCAGGGTGCTGATGGCGAACGTGGCATCAACAGGGTCACTGCCGTCACTGCCCTGGCCGCCCAGCGGGGACACGTTCGGCGGCGGGATCGGCGCCCCTGCGGTGTTTGAGTCGCCAAACACGCTGGCTAGGCCGCCACCGGGACGCGGTGCTGTTGTGGGCGCAGCGGCCGGGTCCGCCGGCGGCCGCTCGGTCCAGCGGATCAGCATCTTGATCCGCGACACCAACACGGGCTTGAGCGGCTGAATCGCTTCGCCGTGCACATCCTTGGTGTCCTGCGTGATCGGCGTGATCGATGGGTTGTCCGGAAAGCTGTACTGCACCAGGCGTACGACCCGGTGCTGCGACCACTGCGTGACGCCGCTGGCGTCCTGCCCGACCCAGCCGCACGTGCAGGAAATTGCAGTCACCATGTACGTGCGGCCCAGATCAAGCATGATCACCTGGCCGTCGCCGCCGCCCCGGACGCAGACGAACGCATTGTGCGGATCGGTGCCGCTCATGGTCTGTGCGGGCGTAGAGCCTTCCGCGCACGATCCGTTCGCATCGGCGGTGTACGGCAGTGAGCGGTCCCTACCGGGGCTGTCGGTAGGGACCGCAGGGCTTGGCGGTGGTTTCGCGACCGCTACCGCCTGCGGCTCGCTGAGCGACCCGCCACTGTTCGGCGCGGGCTTGCCGTCATGGGAATACATGATCACCGAGCCCGCCAGGGCAGCGACGACACCGGCGGCGACCAGCCCGCCGAAGCCCCACAGCAGCTTGTGATCAAACCGCTCTTTGGGCGGTCCGTCCTGCCCGGCGTCGAGGTCCACCGGCCCCGTCGGCGCGTCGTCATCGTCGTCAGCCATCAGGGCGGCGACATCGACATCGCCGAGGTCTTCGGCGTCGTAGTCATTGTCTGGGGTGCTCTGCCCGTACTGCTGCAGACCGCGTCCCCAGTCCTCGTCGGAGAGTGCGTCGGAGGTGGTCATGAGGCCGCCCGGTGGCTGATCACGCGCATCGTTGATGCGCTGGGCTGCCGGCGCTGCACCAGGACAGGCGCCATGTCGACCACCACGGCCGACGGCGCGGCAACCGGTGCCGGACCCACCCACATCGACGGCCACGCCGCCACCGCACTCGGTACCTGGTGAACACCGCCGGTGGACAACGAGGTGTTCCGTGACTGCATGTTTTCGCGTCCCGGCCAAGTCGGATTCGAGTCGACCATCGCCTGCGTGACCGGTGGCTTCGGCCGCCCACCACCACTGCATGCCAGCACCAGAAAAATAACGAATACCAGCGCAAACAGTATTAGTGCACTGACTGTTGGCACTCCCACGAAAGCTCCCCTCGATTGCCTGGCGACAACAGTCGCTCCAGCGACTACCCTCACCTCTATGCCTGTCGAGTCTGACAGATCAAAGCAACAACGACAATAGGTAAACACACATGCGACAGATCACGCCTGATCGTTACGACGAACTGCGGCACGAATGGATCACCGAGCACGCCGGCATCTGGAACTTCCAAAAACGGCGCGGCGAGAAACTGAACCGGCAGATCCGCAAACGCACCCGCATGACAGCGGGCGCACGACCAAATCCCTACGACGACAACCTGACTCACCCCCACTGGGCTCGCAGAGGGTCCACCGTGGAGATCGGCCTGGAAGCAATCATCGTCCTGGCCACCGCCCTGCTCGCGCCCCTTGGATGGGCCGCAGGCAAGCTCCTATACGAGCTGACCGTCCAGTACATCCCGGCCCGGCTGCGCGCCTATCCCATCCCGGCGCTGTTCGGTACCGCCATCGGCATCGGAGTCCTCACGGTCCTGCTCTACAGCCCCGACGACTCCCTGTACCGGACGCTGCTTGCGCCGTACCTGCTGGCGCAGATACCCGCGACGTTCGCGGTCGCCGGCATCTACGGCATCTTGAACGGATGGCTGGCCATCGACGGCTCCGCTACATGGTGGCCAATCACCCCGCCGCCGCCGCCGGTCGACCTCGATCTGCCGTTCGGCCCTGACGACCTCACGGCCCCACCGATATTCGACGTCGGCGAACCACTATCGGCGGTCGACATGGCACCGGTCACCCAGATCACACAGTCACTGCAATCACTACACCTGGTCAAGATCGGCATAGCAGTCTGCGCCATCGGGGCCGCGTGGATGACTGGCGCGGTCGCGGTCGGCGTCAAAGATGCCCTCACCGACACCGCTTCCACGACATCGTGGACACTGCCAGCCCCGGGCACGCGCTGAGCGCGAAACCTCAACCACTTCAAGGAGTTCAACCCGTGTTACCGACAACACCACTGCGACCATGGACCTTCGCGACCGCCGAGAACGGCGAGAGGCTAACGCACACCTGGATACGCGACTGGGCCACCGACCGCGACCGCATCCATACCGACGCCGCGGCCGCGGGCTGGCAATCGCACTGCCTACTGGACGTCTACGACCACTCACTTCTGAGAACTCTGACAGTCACGGCAAGCTCGCGCGACAAACTCGTCAACCCGCGCCGCGAACCGCACATTCTCATCACTGTCGCCCCCCACATTCCGTGGACGCTCCAGCCCTTGCCGCAGCTGGCGAGCATGGGCCGCGCAATCAATATGCACCTCGCCGTCGCCTCCGACCACCTGCTCGCAGCCAGATACGGATGCCCTTACACTCCAGCCGAATTCGCCGACCAGATCGGAGGGTGGTACCCAGGCCCGCCGCCAGCACTCCCCCGGCAGTCCATGGGGGCAGCCCGAGCATGAGTGAAACCGCGGTCAACTTCCACGTCGCCAGCGTGACAGTCGAGCACGCCGGTCTGGCGAGCGACGGATGGTTCGTCTCGATCGACGGTCACGAGCTCAGCGGCGTCGGTAGCTCCCTATGTGAGGTACAAGCCGCGCTCTGGAACATCCCCGTTGCTGGCGGTATCGCTACCGTCACCGAATGCGGCGCGATTCCTGTTCCACATCAGGCAGCCGGACGCGTGGCATCGATGACGCTGGCTGATCTGTCGATGGTCCCTGGCGGCGCCGCCGTGACTGTGGCGGTACGAGACGGCGACGACCCGTGCGCCGACTGAGAACGACCCCTGGCTGTCTGAACCTACTCGTACACTCCCTTACCAACCGGGAAGGCGGACCAGCGTGACACCCTCCGACACGCCCAGCAGCTCCGACATCAACATCATGTCGGTTTTCATCGCCGCCGGCGCAGACCCCGACCGCCTTGCCCGCTGGATGCGCGAGAACACCGACACTCAGACGCCGGTCCACGCCCTTGCCACAGCCGGTGAAGCGCTACGGGCACAACACCGTCGGTAGCTGCGCACCTCACAAGCCGGAGCCCTCAGACAGGGGTTCAAGATGATCCTCATCCGTCGCCTCGCCCAGTTCGGTCGACGGGCTCCGTGCCGCACGGTCAGACATTGCCGGAGGAAGCTCCGGCATGTCCTCGTCGGTGCGCCAGTTCCACACCGACACACCGGAAATCGACTCCTCGCCCTCAGCGTCGCCCGCAGGGCGGTCGATGAACGCCGCTACCGGCGGTGTGGTGTCGGTGAACGTGAGCGACGCCATGGTTGTCGCGCTTCCATTGTACGCCAGCACTTTCCGGAACGACCGTTCCGCGTCGACAGCGGTGCTCAGCAAGGTGCGGTCAGCATCGCCGGTGAATGGCAACCAGTTGCGGTCCGTGGTCATCAGCGACAACTGTTCGACGGTCGCGTACCCGGCCCGCGACACCGAAAACGTGCAGATCGCCACCAGGCGCACATCGCCCGGCTCGGACATCTGCCAGTGTTCCAATTCGACGGCGAATCGTTTGGCGAGCTTGCGGTACAAATCCTCCTCGAGGAACCACGGATGCCCCGGCAGGTGGCGGATCTGGAGCTTGAAGCCGTGACTGGTCGCTTCCAGCGCCTTGACCTCGCCCACTCCGATGAGCAGCTGCGTGGTTTTACCCGGTTGCCGCCGTGCTGGTGCCCACGCCTTGATGCGGCGCTGTTCCAGCTCAGCCTTACGGTCGGCCGAGAACGGCTCGGGTACGAACAACGCAGGCCCGAGAGGGTTCTTACGGACCAGCTTGCCGTCCACCGCCGCTCGCAGACGGCGGTGGACCACCGCCCAGGAACGATGTCCAGCGAAACTTGGCTGCCACGTCGTCAATTCGGCTTCGTCCCACAAATAGTGCAGCACCGCTTTTAGAGACAACTTGTTCCCGCTGGCTTGAACGGTGTCCGATGGGGTCCCCGACGGCTCGGGCGCAGCGCGACCAGCGGATTTGGACAGCGAAAACCCAAGGCGCAGCGCCGTTGTTCCGTCCGCAGGGTTGTCCACGATGGACTGTTCGGCTACCGCGCCGTATCCGGACAGTTCTTCCGGCGGCAGCCAGGACCGGCACCGATGGTGATGGCTGCCTGCCGTACCCGGCATCCGTTTGACGATGAGCTCGTGCCCGCTGGTGGCGATATACATCGGCACAGGCGGGTACTGGCACAGGCATAGCGGCCGTACATGAAGTGCTTTGGCAGCAGTGAGGACCTGCTGCGACGATAAGGAGTGCACGTCGTCGATGCGGCGGCCCTCTACCTCAAACCCGGTGTACTGTTGGCCGTCCAGCGCAGGTGTCATGACGGCCGCCCTTCGCTCCGCGACGAGAATGGATCGCGCTGCCCTGCGGGAAATTCCGGTGTGAATACGGCGGCGGCGGGGTCGTCGATGAGCAGGCCGGCGCTCAGCGGTGCGTGCTCAGCCGGACGTGGCCAGCAGCGAACCGCTACGCCAAGGACTCCGCCCAGGAACGCAGCGGCGGTGAGCGACCATAACGCCGGCTCTTTCACTGCGTCGAACAGGTGAGGCAGATAGGCGCGGTAGTCGAAGTCGGTCGGAAACGGAATATCGGGGTCGGGCGCTGCGTGTCGAGTGCCGAGCATGATTTCGGGCAGCGCGAGAACCACGAACGGGGCCGTCACGACCAGCGCTAGGGCACTCCTGAGCGCTAAGCCGAATTCTCCTAACACGGTACGGAATACCGTGAAGGTGCCCAGGCACACGATGGCGACAGCGAGGACCGTCTGCACCTCGATCGTGCACCGGGTCAGGTCGGTCTCGCTGACGTGCAGCCATGCAGGTACATCGCGCCGAGGTGCCGTGGTGAGGCCGACCAGGACGCTGCCCGGTCCAATAACGATGAGGGCGAGGGCGCCGGCAAGTTCCAGCCAGCCAGGCTTTTTCATGAGCGCTTTCCTTTCGTGAGCTCTTGGTCGTCTCCGAACAGGGCGAGCTGGACCGGATGCCGGCGGACTTTCTGTCGGACCGCTGGTTTGGTCCGGGATTCTCGGTGGGCGACCTCTGCAACGGCGGCTGTGGCGATCGCCGGCGGCACGGCGTGGGGGTTCGGGCTTGATTCAATGACTAGTCGCATGGCCGGGGGCACCCGCTTCCAGTGCGGCTCGCACATGAAACCGGTGCACGGGGTGTCGCAGCCGCGTGCGTGGCACGTGCCCGATGCAGAGTTGTTCTGAGACATACGTTCTCCGTGGTGCGATTGGCTGTTGTTTATCGCCTTTGGGTGGGTGCTGTTTGACCCGGCGGCCCGGCCGCTGCGGTGCGGAGGCGAGATGGTGGGGATGTCTTCGTCAAACTCGGGGTCGTCGTCGGCGATCAGGAGCGCCGTGGCAGGCAGGTGGCTCATGGTCGCTCACTTAGACGGCAGGAGGGAGATGGTGCGGGCGGGATCGATGACGTCGGCGGCGACCGATGGCCACACCGCCGCATTGTGACCATCGGTATGCCAGGGGCATCCCTGCCCACCGGCGCTGATCGGCGCATCGCACACTTGGCTGTGGTGCCATGGGCAGCCGGCGCTGAATCGTTCGATGGCGGCGCGCAGTGACGGGTGAGCGGAGACTGATAGCACGATCGTGCCCGTGGTGCTGTGGTAGTGCCAGCGGCTCGATGCGACACCGAGTTCGCGCAATTGTCCAGCAACAGCGGCTAATTCGCATTCAGGCAGGGTGCCGATACCGCACTCTGTCGGACGTGGCCTCCATCGTGGAATGCGGGCATCGAGGACGATCAGCGGGTGTCCCTCCATGCCCACGGGGAGGAAGCGCACGATCCGGTCTCCGCTGATGATCCGGACGCCGCAGCGTTCAACGAGAGCGGTGGCGGGTTGCTCGGTGGCATAGAGCCAGCAGAGCCCAGCGTCGAGCGCGGCGCGGAACGTGGGCGCGGCCAGGGTGGTGCTCATGCTGCTGCTCCGTGATTACGCCCGGCGACGACGTTCGGCGCGGTGTCGTCGGTTCCTATGGCGGCTGGTTCAACGGTGGGCATGATGATCTCCTTGTTCTCACGCTGGCGTGGCTTTGTCGAAGTCGACGGCGAATTGGTTCTGCACTGCCGCAACAATGTTCGGGGCAGCGGCTTTGTCGAGCCGGATGGACAGCTCCCGGTTTTCGGTCAGGCTCTTGGTGGATAGGTTCTGGCTGCCGATGATGAGGGAATCGTCTGTCAGGACGATTTTTTCGTGCATATACAGAGCCTTGGGCGACGTGGGCAGGACGCGTACGGCACAGCCCGCGTCCTTGACTTGAGTGACGGCGGGCGTGTCCGCATCGTCGGCGTTGAGCACGATTTTGCACGGGACGCCGACAGAGCGGCCTGAGCGATGGAAATCGCGGCAGCGTGGTCTTTTAGCTCTTCGCTGGTCACGTTCAGCACGTCGTGCGCGGAGTTGATGGTGCGGATGTATTCGGCCCGGGCGGCGGGCGACCAGATCAGGCCGGGTGCGGCAATGGCTTGTGATAGGCGGCCGGTGTCGGTGATGGCGTAGTCCGCGTCGAATGTCGCGGCGACTGCCGAGACCTGTTCGGGCACAGTGGAAAGAATCATGGCGTCGCGTCCGGTTGGGTAGTATTTCGCGTCGAAGTTCGCGGTGCTGATGATGGCGGTGTCGTCGTCGATCACGACCGACTTCTGATGCACGATGGTGCCCGCTGGTGCCCATTTGACGTCAACTCCGGCGGCTCGCAGCCGCGTGTAGGCCGGTTGGTTCACTTGCTGTCCGTGAAATGCGCTGTCCAGCAACACCTTGACGTCGGCACCCCGGGTTTTGGCGCTCTCGAGCGATTTCTCAATGGTGTCGTCCGCCAGTTGGTAGATGACGACGCGGACCGACTTTTTGGCGCCGTCGATGTGTGAACTGATGGTGCTGTAGCCGGCCTGGGGCTCCTGGATCAGGGTGTACGGCCCGTCGGTGATTCCCGTTGTGCTGGAGCCAGTCAGGCCGGGGATGGGTAGCTGGCTGCACCCGGCGACGGTGATGGTCATGGCGGTGGCGAGGGCGGCTCGGGTGAGATTCTTCAACGGTTGATCTTTCGTTGTGATGATCGGATAGGTTGTGCCGCCGGTCATTCACCGACAATGAATTGCCGTAATCGGTTCATGCGGCTGATCTCTCGGCCGGGTCGGGTGGACTCTGCTGGCACCAGCGGCGCCCGGCCAGCTCGTCGGAGCGCGGCGGCGCTCGCCTGGTCGTATAGGACCCGGAACCGGCTCCAATCGGGAATCTCGACGCAGTGCCCGAGACCGCCGCGAATAATCAGTCGGGCGTGTTCGCGGTCGGGAGGCAGCAGCTCCTGCCATCGCAACCCTGCACCGAAGTCGCTATTGAGGCTGCGGTGACCGTCCGCCTGCCCGAAGCTCTCCGATCGGCGGAAGGTGAGGCCAGACCAGCTTTCGGGGCCGGTGAGCAGCTTTTCTTCATGTGCGCCGAACATGATGATGTTCGCCGGAAATATCTTGCGGAGCTCATTGGCGTACACCGGGCCATAGACAGTGTCGAGCTGTTCTGAGTCCTGCACGCAGGCCAGTACATTGACCCCCAGCCCGCGACCTTCCCCGATAATGCGGCGCAGACTCGGCAGCGGCGCGGTGTTGGGTAGCTCGTCGATCGCGATGAGGAGCCGGTGCATCTGCTCCCGCTGCGCGGTCTTTTCTCGCCAGCGTCGGTAGAGAGATTCGAGCATGGTCACCGCGGCGCCGGCCACGGTGCCGTCGGCGGGCGCGAGGATAAACACGGTCGCTTGTGGGTGATCAAGGAACGCGGGATCAAATGTCCACGGGATGTCGCTACCCATGGCAATGTTCAGGCTCATGCGCAACCAGGGGGTGATCGCCTTGCGCATCGTGATCGCCACCGAATCACGCTGCCGCGCTTCCATGTTCAGGATTTTTGTCATCCCGATGGCGAGCACTTCATACTGGTGACACAGGGCCGCCGCTTGCAACCACCCCGGTTCGGTGGCGCCCTTCTCGGTGGTGTCCATATTGTCGACGGCCTTGAGTACCCAGTCCATGCCCATGCCGTTACCGTTGGGCGATGCCGCGTAGAGGAAGGCGGCCAGCGGGCCGGAGGCCTGTGACTCCCACACTCCCCCGTCGGAGACTTGGTCAGCGCCGCTACCCATGCCGACAGTGGCCATCTGCATGATGTTTTCAGCGATGGTCAGCGCCTCTAGCGGCGTTTCAATGGTGGTGGTCGGGTCGTAGATCATCGACTGAACCCCGGCCGGGTAGGTCGGGTTGGCGATGGGCCGGAAGTCGATCACGGCGGTCGGCCCGTGCCGGCACTGCATCACCAAGTCGATGATGTCGTCTTTACTGTTCACGACCAGCGCCGGCCCGCCCCACAACGAGATAGCCGGGGCGAGAAGGCGGCGGGTTTTACCTGTCTCGGTCGGTGCGGAGATGAGGCAGTGCGCGGCCGTGCGCGGTACATAGAGCTGGTCGCGCCCGTTGACTTGGCGGCGCATGAAGCCGAGATACGGTGTCTGGGGCTCCTTATACATCCGCCGACGCCCCCCAGGATGACTGCGCCCGCAGTGCGCGCAGGTGGCCATAGATGACGGAGAACGGTGTTGCGCTGCGCGCCACGATGATCAGGACGAACATCGCGACCAAGCACCACCCCAGTTGGGAGGGTTCCGGTGTTCCATTGGCCGTCGCGAGGACGACCAGCATGCCGATAACGAGCACGGTCTTCTCGCCGAACAGGTACACGAATGGGAGGACCACGGTCATCGCCCAGGCGATCGGATCGGCAAGACGCGGCAGTGGCCGCGCCCGACGCACGGCCTCGAGCAGTGCGAGCAGCCCCAGCACTGACATCACCAGCAGCATCACCGGCGGCTCGAGGATGGCGCCGATCAGCCTGTGGCCGGCCAACAGCACTGGATCGATGAACGCCACTGGGGTGAGGTGCGTGTGGGTGTAGACGTGCATGAAGACGGCACACCAGGCGCTGACCATCGTCATCAAGATCGTCCGAGTGGTCTTGGTGGCGTAATGGACAGCGGCAGAGAATGATTCGAGCAGCGGGCGCCCGATGACGGCTGTCCAGGATCGCAGCGCCCGAGCGGTCCGTACGGCCCGGCTCATGCCGAGCATGCCCGCCCACCGAGGTACGGGAGAGACACCGTCTGCGGCGCCGACGGTCCGGAACTCGTCGTCGGGATCGGTTGCCGCTTCCCGCCATTCGATGATGTTGTAGCGCGCCAGCATCCTGTCCAGGTCGTCGTATTCGATGCACATGTGCGCGGTGAGGTCGCCCACGACTGCCGCCGCCTGAGCACGCAGCGGCAGGTCCGGGCTGATCCAGTAGGCGACGAGGGTGGCGTCGGCCGCGCGCACCTCGTTGTCGTCGTTCAGCGAGGTCGTGGGGTCGTACCGCATCACGGCCACGATCGTGTCGGCCTGCCGGTGTGCGGCGCGCAACCTGCTCAGGCTGTCGTACCCGCGCACGCCGCAGGTGCACCACCAGGAAGGACGCTCGCAGTCAAACGCGTCATCGCAGACCATCCACGCCTCGCACGCCTTCCACGGCGACTGGGTCGGTGCCGCCTCCACGGGCAGTAGAGCCCACTTCTCGATGTCGATCCGGAAGGTGCATAAGGCGTAGACCGCTTTCGGGGCTTCGATGTTCATGATCGTTTGTTCGATGTCGGCGGTCATCGCGAACTCCTATGGGAGGGAAGGAACGGGGGTCTCAGCGCAGATCGCTGAACAGGCTCCAGGTGGTGACCGTCAGGTCTGGGTGTTCGTGCTCGACGATCGGGTGCCAGCACCGCCCGCAGGTGCCGATCAGCCAGTCGCCGTCGCCGCAGGCATCGGACAGGTGGACGTCGAGGACGTGGTCTTGGCCGGGAGAGCTGCTGCACCCTGCGGGGTCCAGCAGCGCGAATGCCTCACTTGCTGTGCGGGGGCTGTTCTGGCGCCCAGCGGCGGCGCGCATCGCGCTCAGCGCGGCGGGTGCGTCCTCACTGGCCAGCCACCGCCGCATCACCGAGGGGTCGAAGACTGCCGGCCGCGTGAAGCCCCGACTGTCCGCGAGCAGCAGATCCTCTACCACCGACACGCCGTATCGGCCGTCTGCGCCGCGGACCGCGTGCTGGGCCAGATCGAGAAGGTGCCCCCAGTTGGGCAGGATCGGCTCCGAAGGGCGCCCGGTGGGGCCGCTGGCCAGGGGCGGCAGCCCATAGCTCGGGTTCGCGCGGATGAACTCTTCCAGCAGCGGCCCGTGGTCGGCGATGACATGAAATCCGTCTGCCGCCAAACGATCACGCAGCACCGGATCGGCGATGAAGCAGTCGAAGGCGGCAGTGGCGGTTGCCCAGGCTGATTCTCGCCGATGCCAGCCCCACACCTGGTTGTGCGCATCGAGCAGCGCCCAGCCTGGCGTGCGCCGCGTCAGGAACAGGATGTCGTGTCCGAACCAGATCCCCAACAGGTCGCCGTGTTCGTCGCCGCGCAGCGGGCGCACGTATCGAAAGACCGTTTCATCGATCGCCGTCGTCATCAGAGCTGTCATCGTCAAATCCCTTGGTTTGGTCGGCTTTTGGTGTCGCCGAGTTGCCCGTCGGTGGCGTTGGAGTACTCTCCGCACCCGCCCGCGCCGAAGTTCTGCCACGGAATGAACCGCCACGTTCCGTCACGCCGGGGACAGAAGAAACCCCATGCCTGGGTGCGGCGACCGGTCAAAACGATGGTCAGGCACGTCTGCTCTCGGCCGGTGTCGTCGCGAAGAAGCTGTACGCGGTGGCGGTGACCGGCACGTCGAAACGCCAGGCTCCCCGGGCCGCGCCAACGCGCACCGTGCTCGGTGACCTCGGTGTAGGACCCTGAAACGATCAGCGTTGCGAAGCTCCACGGGTGCGAATGCAAGGCAGGTGCATCATCGGAGCCAACGAAGCGATACAAGTTATGCCAACGATTCCTCGGCACGAGGAAGTATCGGTGCAGATACACGCCCCGCTCGGAGCGGATAACCTGGTGCGGTCGTCCACTGAGAAGTGTACGCAGCCACCGTTTTTCGGTGGGAGTGCTGATAATGGCGCTCATCAGCGCTCACCTCGCCGGTTGATGCATCGGCGATGGCAGACTTCACAGCGCAGCATGCCAGGGCTGTAGGGCACGGCGGCGCACTCCACGCACAGGCCGCGGCGGTAAGCCTCATCAGCGGGCAGGTGTTCGCCGCCCGTGGCGATGCCGGCCACCCTCCGCGCATAAGCGACCGCCTCAAAAGTGAAGGGGCCGAACACATCCACGGTGAGGCCGCGCTGCTCATACCACTGGTACAGCGCATCACGCACCGCCCCGTTCACCCCGCCAGCGAACACGTCCTCAACACTCACCCCGCGCGGCGACGCTGTTGGCGTGCGGGGCGCCGCGTTAGGTACCTGAGCATCAGCTCGGGGACGCTCAGCAAGGGCCATAGTCACGCGCCAACCCCGCTCACGACAGTGCGCAGCGACCGCACGACAGCTGCGATTTCGTCCGCGACCGGCATGGGGCGCTCGTGCAAGAGCATGTGCCCAGCGCCGTGGAACTGACGATGCCGGGCACCGGGAATCGCGCTGGCCATCTCGTACGCATGCGCTGCGGGTGTCACGGTGTCCGCGGCGCCGCTCAAGATGGTGGTGGCGGCACCAATATTGCCCAGGACAGCACGCTGGTCGAACCGGCGCAGATGCGGCAGGAACCCCGCAGCGGTGCTCAGCGCCGTCGTCGACAGCGCCGCACTGCACATCGCGCACAGCACACGTCGCTCGGCGCGAGCGCATCCCCGGCACAGCCCGACCAGCTCGCAGACCGGCCGTGCAAGCGCTCGCACCGCGTGCTCAGCCGCGTAAGCGGGGGTGTGCGCCACCAACGCGGACAGGAAATCCGGTGCAGGAGTGGACAACAACCGCCCCAATCCGCGATCGCACAGTCTGCCCGCAGCGGTGGCCACCAAGACCAGCCCCTGCGGGCGCACAGGCTGTCGATCAACCGATCGCGCGCTGTACGACATCGCCGCCATGCCACCCAGCGAGTGTCCGGCGACCGTGAGAGAGCCGCTCACCCGCAGCGCCATGAGCACATCGGTGAAGTCGTCGGCGAGCTGATCGACGTGATACGTGCTCATGGGCGCGCAGCTAGAGTCGCCGTGACCACGGTGGTCGTATCGGATGACCCGCACCGCGCCGCCGAGCAGTTCGTGCAGCGCCTTCTCGATCACCTGCCAACTGCCGGCGCCCTGGCACAGGCCGTGCAGAAGCGCGACAGTGTGTTCGGCATCAACTGGGCCGCTGTCATGTACGGACAGGGATACACCGTCGCGGGTCAAGATGGTCTGGTGCACCGAGCGCGCCGCGGGTGCGGCGTGCGGCACGGTGCACACGGTCATCGCTGTCGCCTCGCTGAGGAGAGTGATCGAGCGCTACCGCCTGGCCGCAGCTGTTCACGTCGACGCTGCAATCCAGGGTTGTTCACGCGGGGTCGAAGCGGCCGCCCGGCATCCGCAGCCAAAGGTCGGTACGCCCGTGACAGAAACTGAATTCGAACTGGCACAGTGCTATTCGAATCAACACCAGGAGCTCCCTGCGCGAGAGCGCTGGAATCCTCGGCGCCCGCGCGTGGTGTGTTCATCACTTCATGATGTCAGAGAGAAGCAGGTAACACAACCCGTAAACATGCTAATGTTTACGCAGAATTGATTGATTTACCGCCGTGGAGGACACCATGACTGTCGAACCCACCACCACTGCTCGTGAAGCGCTCGACGAGGCCCGCTTGGACATCGCCGCCGCGCAAGACGCGCTCCGCGACGGCGACGACCTTCGCCGAACCCAGTACGCCCAAGCAGCCATCGACAGCGCCGCCACCACGCTGCTCGACCCCGCCGCGATCCGCCGCGAAGTGGTAGCCGCGAGGTTCTTCCTGAGCGCCGGCTTGGCACTGGACGGGCGGGCCAACACCTGCGGTGCGGACAGCATCCACACCGACGAGGAAGCCTCCGGGCTAAGCCCTGAGGACCAAGCCTGGCTGCGCAACTACCTCCAGACGCGCGAGCAGCGAACCCTCCATGCGCTCAGCGCGGATAACTCCATCGGGCTGTAGACAAAACACGAACCGCGCGTTCGCCCAAAGACGTTCTGCCACAACCCATTCACGCCAGAACCATTGAACCGAAACAGGAGCGGGGAACGCATGGACCGCAACGACGACGTGCTGTCCAACTGCCTGCCGGTAACGCGGGGTGTGCGCACACGACTACTCGCCGTCCTCGCCGACGCATACCCAAACACCCTGATCACCAACGACATCCAGCAACGACTGCGAACCAAGTTCGGCTGCAACCACCGTTACCGCCGGGAAAACGACGCCCCGCAACACATTCCTGCCTCACTCCCCCGTGACTGCAAGTTCGGGAACGACTGCCCGGGTCAATGCTGGTACGCCCAGGCATATCCACAGCTACGCCGACTCGCCGCGCTCGGCATCATCGAGTGGTACCCGGCTCACGCGGGCGGGCTGTCCGCGTCGTGGCGCCTGGCTGACCCCGCCAGCGACCTTCCCGACGATCCGCCCCCGGTCGCTGTCGTCGACTTGGACGGCCCGCGCGTGTAGTCGACGACGTGGTGCGCCGATAGACAGGGCCGTCTCCCGACCAATACCATTCGTACCTATGTTCGATAGTTGGGCGGGTTCGCTGGCTCCCAGCGTCCGGAGGGCCGTGAGCCCGCCACGACGGGTCCTGATCGACCTCACCCGAATGATTCCCGCGCCCGATGACGCGTTCCGACTCGATACCGTGCCAATGTGGACGAAACTCGACGGACTGGACGTCAGCTGCGAGGTCACCGGCCTCGTCCACGGATGGGTTAAATCCGCCCGGGGCAGCTGGCTGGCGCTGGTTACCGTCGATATTCCCACTGGAAACCGCGAACACCAGGTAACCGTGCACCATTTGTGCGCGGCCCGCGCTTTGACGCCGCTACCGCCGAACACCACACCCGCAACACTCCTGCGTAACGTCCAGCCTTGAGGTGCACGGTCGCCGAGGCGACGTGCGGGACGTGGCCCGGCAGTTACCGGCCGCGCACTTCGAGCAGTCGGTCGAGTAATTCGTCGGCGGTTCGATTCCACTTCGCGGCGCGGTCGCTATCGCCAGCCGCCACGTAGCGAGTAGCCACTCCCCGAGCGACCTGCAACCGTCCCTCAAGCTGCTGCCTTTGCAGATCTGCGTTCTCATATGTCGGAGAGCCAGCACCGTACGCGCTGGATTCGATGCGGCCCACTGTCTGCTCCTAGATGAAGTTCTTGTACTCGGCCGGCAGGGTCGCGTACAGGCCGTCGGCCAAGTCGTCTTCGGTGATGAGGGTGACCGCGTCGTCCGGGATATCGGACCCGATGTCCGGATCGGCCATGTCGACAGCGTCGAGGCCGAAACTGTCCATCATGCGCAGGTTCCGGATGGTGATGGCGCGTTCGACGATGTTGCGGGCGAATCGACCGTTGTTGAGCTCGTCGATTCCCCGGATGGTGTCGCCGTCCTCGGTGATGGTGATCTTGTTGTACAACTTGGTGAATGGCTCCATCAGGACGCGGGCTAGGGCGCCTGGATGAACGGTGCTGTCGCCGTGCTTGATGATCGACGCGGTGATCTCCAGCAGGACATCGGGCGGATACGTCTCGAACCGGATGGTTGTGGAGAACCGGCCCTGAAATCCGCGGTTGTAGTCGATGACTTTTTGGACCGCCGCCGGGTAGCCCGCGGCAATCAAAACCGCCTTGTCCCTGTTGTTTTCCATCCACGGGACGATCGCACCGATGATGGCCTGGCCGATCGGGTCGCCGCCGGCGAACCCACCGTGCAAGAGCTCATGGAACTCGTCGAACAGCACCACGCCGCCGAGCGCTTTCTCAAGCATCGTGCTGGTCTGGAACTCGACATCACCGACGTGTGGCCCCGCCAGCTTCTCCTTGCTCGTCTCTTCGACTTTCGAGGTTGGCAGCACACCGAGCCCGCAGAGCGTCTTCGCGATCGCCTTGGATGTCTCGGTCTTGCCCACTCCGGGCGGACCGGTCATGAGCAGGTGGTTACTGATCACCGGGTTGCGTAAGTTCTTGCGTTCCCGCACGATTCGCGCCAGCGTGTTCGCTTTGAGCATGCGAACCTGGTTCTTGACGTCATCAAGGCCGACCATGCGGTCCAACGTCGCTTGGGCTTCGGCGAGCTGTGCGCGGGCGTCGGCCGCGTCCTTGTCGTCTTGCCGCTGCTGGGGGGTGCGCCCGGTAGCCGGGTCCCAGGGATCGTCGCGGGTTTCGATGGTGGCCTGATCGACGACGGAGATGCCGAACGTCGGGTCCGCAAGGGCGGTACGCGCCAGTTCGTAATCCGGCCAGCGCAGCAGCACATCGCCCAGAATCGTGCGGGCGGTGTCCTCATCGCCTTGTGCTCGGGCGATCATGGCCCGCAGATAGGTGCCGTCACGTGCCACCGGGTCTTCGTGGACCGCGGTGTTGAGAGGGAAGGGCGAATCGGTGGCGGCGTCCACCGCGGCGCTGGCCCGGTCGAACTTGCCAAGGTGCGCGGCTGCTTTGGCTTCCAACAGGGCACTCGACCGTGACAGCACGTCATCGTGCGTCCAGGCTTCACGCCCGGCCAGGGCGGTGAGCACGTCCGGCCAGCGTTCGGTCATCTGCATCAGGACAGCACGGGTGAACTGGACCCGCGGGTCGGTGCGCAGCCCGGCCAGCACTCGGCTGGCTTCGTCGAACTTGCGGTCTGTGAGCAGAAGGCTGACATAGGCCAGCCGCGCCGTGGTGACATCGCTGATGGCCCAGGTCACGTATTCGACGCTGAACGTCACATCCAACTGCCCAAGGGTGACGCCGGCGCCGCTGATGCGCAGATCCGAGCCCAGCCGGTCGCTGGTCTCGGCGAGCTTGCACACCGTGCCGACCGACCAGTCGCCGGCGGCCATCCGCGCCAGCCAAGCGTCTGCCATTCCAGGATCGTCTTCGGTGGCCAGGCGCAGCACTTCCAGCGCCTTGCGGGGATTGGTGGTCAAGGCCTTGACCCCTGCGCGTAGTGCTTGAATGCTCCGAGGACTCATCGGCCGGGACTCCCGTTGGTTTGTACGCGCAGGTGGGACAGGATGTGGGCTTCGTTGCGGGGGCGCATGATGCCCAGCTCAATAGGCCGCGATCGTGCGGGAGTGTCGATGGCAATCCGGTTGGCGCCGATCTGACGGATGCGAATGTCCGAATCCGAGGGCAGCGCTTCACCGACCGGCAGGACCGTGACCAGGGAGTGTCCGCGTTCGCCGCTTTCGCGCAGCACCCGCTGAGGCTCGGCTCCGTCGGCCACGATGAGGGTGGCGGTCGCGGACCGTTCCTGGCCCCGGGCCATGGCGATACGCAAGTCATCGCAGATCGGCCGCCACAGCCCCGGCCGCTCGGTGTGAATCTCGGCGGTGCAGCCCGCCGACGTCGCGCGCAGCACCAGCGCTTGCACGACGTCGAGGTCGGCGGCGACCGCGACGCGGAGAAACTTGACCGGATCGGTCCACGACATCAGCAGTGGCACACCCGAGAGTTCGGCCATGCCGTGCAGGAACCCGGTCGGGCCGACCTGGACGGCCAGCGGCGCGCCCAGGGGCCGGGTCGACAGCGGAAGGCTCATGGATCGGTCCCCCATCGGCAGGGTCGCGGCCAGCGCCTCGAATGCCTGCCCCGGTACCGTCTTGAGTGTCGAGAGCGGTGGATGGGTTTGCGGTGCGCTGGTGTGGATGCGCACCAACGCGCCGACGAGGAGCTCACCGGTCTGCTTATCGCGCGTGATCCGCACCAGCACAACGGTTTTGGTTGACCGGATGGTCCAGAGGTCATTGAGGACGCGGGTGCTCAGGTCCGCGCCGGACATCTGATACGGCGTGACATAGTCGTTGCCCAGCTTCAAATCGGTCCACCCTTCCTCATAGGCGGACAGCTCCCGGCCGCCGAGCAGTGCCGTGGTCGTGGCGGTGATCTGTTCGACGCTGCAGGTGGTTGCGCGGCATCCAGATCGGACGACGGCTTGCCGGATGCGTTCGGTTGCGGCGGCGATGGCTTCACCGACGTCGCCGCGGTAGCGCAGAGCGTCCAGGCAGCCGGTGGGGCGCAGGCGCAGCACCAGCCAGGTCCGCCGGGAACCGACGGCCGAGCGGTCGCTGACCATCTCGTCGTACCGTGCGGTGAAGCGCCCATCGGGCGCGGTGCGGGCACCGTCGCTGAGCACATCCACCGACTCCAGCTCGAGTCCCCCGAACTGCTCGAGCAGCTCGCCGCACAATTCCAGCGGGACGGTATCGCGGGAGTCCGCGCCTTCGGACACCAGCACTGTGGGCGCGTAGGGACGGCCGTGCAGGGCGATCATCGCGATTGCGTACTGGCCATCCCAGGTCAGGGCGCTTGCCCCGACGCTGGGCAACTCAGTCGCGAACGGCGTGGGGACTGTTGCGCGGGATTCGCGGCGCCGCGCGCTGCGGCGGTTGCGATGCAGCCGCCAGGCCCGCGCCGCCCATTCGATCGCAGTGGCGCCCCGGTAGTTGAGTGCGGCAATCACGAGGACCAGCAGTGCGATCGGGATCAGTGCCCACCACGGTGCGACAGCCACCAAGGGGGCGGCCAGAACCGTGGCGAGCACCTCGGCGATGATGGCGCGGCGAATCGGCAGCCGCAGCTGCCATCGGGGCAGCCGGTGCCCGGGCTGGTCGTCGTTGAGGTCCTCAGCATCGAGGGTGCTCAGGTCGGTCACGTCCACTCTCGGCATGGTCACTGTCGGCGCTCCCTCATCACACGGCTAGCGAAGAACGCGGCCACCAGGACGGCGACGGCGATACTGGAGCCGGCGAGCGCGACGATCATCGGCCGTCGATCCGGCGGTGGCGGTGGTGGCGGTGGATGCAGCGGCCGAGTCAGGTGTTCGGCCGGTGTGGGCGGCCCCACCGGGACGTCATCGTTGATGGCGGCGAGTGCGTCGATCGCCCCGTAGCCCATCCGGTTGTCCACCACGGCGCCGCCGGCCACGTCCTGTGGTGCTGCCGCTGGGGAGTGCGCGGTCGCTTCGATGCGCGCGATCACTTGGGCGGCAGTCAAATTGGGGTATTTGGCGCGGATGAGTGCGGCCACGCCGCTGACGTACGGTGCGGCGAAGCTGGTGCCGTTGATGGCCTTGAGCACCCCCGCCTGCTCATCGAACGTCCCATTGATCACCGCGCCCTTACCGTCGAGTCCTTCGACGAAGGTGCCGGGCGCTGCGACGCCGACCCACGGGCCGGCCAGGCTGATTTCACGGCCCTGCTGATCGACAGCGGGCTGACCGCTGCCGTCGGTCGCAGACACCGAGAGCACATACTGCGAAAACCACGACGGCGTTGAGATGGTGACCACCCGCGCCCAGTTGCGGGGATCCTTCGTGCTGGTGGCATCGATGTCGGGATTCTGCGCGCAGCCTTGGTTGGCCAGGTTGCCCGCGGCCGCGACGATGACCATATCTTTCTCGACGGCGGCGTACCGGATCGCTGCGCCCAGCGTGGTTTGATCGACCGGCTTGAGGACCGGGATGCATGCCACGATGCTCATGTTGAGCACCTTGGCGCCCGAATTCGCAGCCAGCACAACCGCTTTCGCCAGCGAGGACACTGTTCCCGCCCGGCGGTCGTTCTCGACATCGGCCGAGGTCGGGTTGGCGGGCACGAACGCTTCGGACGACTGCCGGATCGAGATGATGTCGGCGTCCGGTGCCACACCGACCAGACCGTCGGTCTGGGATGGCTGGGCGCCCAAGATACTGGCCACCACGGTGCCGTGAGAGTCGCAGTCCTGCAACCCATTTGCCGCCGGGTCGACGTAATCGCCGCCGCCGTGGACGTGCGCCAACCGGGGCGGCGCACCCGGCGGTCCGGGCGCGACGTTGACTCCGGTGTCGATCATCGCGATGGTCTGCCCAGCGCCCCGCCCGGCGGAGCGCCACAAGGCGGGGATGTCCATGAACGCCTGGGATGCGGTCGGCGCTCCGAGGTCGGAATTGGGCAGCACCCCTGTGGGGGTGCATTGCTTTCTCTGCTGCAGCGGTTCAGCCGGGCCGACCGGATCGGGACTGGGTACCGCCCCCGGGTCAACGACCGGCGGGTTGACCGCCGCGGCGGTACCGGTCACCAACGGGCTGACCATCACCAGCGCACTGACCCCCGCAATGGCCAGCGCCTGGCCGCAACGCCGGCCGCTCATGCCCAGTTCCTGGCGAGCGCGTAGATGTTCAGCAGCCACAGCAACAGCGGCCACACCGCGGCCTGCAACGCGTACTCGAACCATTCGATGCCCTTGCGTACCGGCGCCGAGAACGCGCGCCGCGGCACGACAGCGGCAACCACCAGCGCTGACAGGCCGAGCGCGGCGACCAATCCGGCGACGATCAAGCTGACCGCCGGATTATGGCTGGACAGTGCATATTTCACGCCCAAGGCAGCACTCATCGCCAACGCCGTGCCCACGACGGTGACCGCAGCTGCCCGGTCGTCCAGTGCTCGGCCGCCGAAGACCAGAATCAGCGCAATCCCAAGCACGAAGCCCGTAGCCCATATCCAACGGCCCTGCCCCGGTGATACCGCGCCGGCAGCGCCGAGTACGAAGAAGGGAGCGATGGCGGCGACGATCGCCTGCAGATAACCGTTCGCGGCGACCTGCGCGCGACTGAGTTCGTCAACGCTCGGCGTTCCTTCCGTTTCTGCCGCCACCAGCGCCTCAGATGCCATCTCGTCCGCATCATCGAAGGTGAGCTTGCCCGTCACCGTGGGGAACGACGGCATCGGCACCCGTGCCAGCATGGCCGACAGCGCTTCGACCTTCTTGAGCACCACCAGCGCTGCCACCAGGGCACCGGTCCACAGGTAGATCATCGGTACGCCGAGCGCATGCAACAGACTCATCAGGCCCGCACCGATCGACACCATTGCCAGCCAGCACAGCAGGGCCGCCGGAGCCGGCCCCAGAACCCATAAGGCCACCGCCAGCACTGCGGTCAGCGCTGCCGCGAACACGACATTCCACGCCCCAGCCGGGCCGGGAACGGCGGTGTATCCCGCTGCGCCCGCAGTCACCAATGCCCCGGCCCACAACCCGTTGGCGACCACCGTGAGGTGCTGGCGCCACCAGGCGATCGCGCCCCCGGCCACCAGCAGCACCGCGATCGTCGCGCAGGCAACCGGCGGGACCAGCGGCCAGTACACCCCGACCGCATGAGCCAACGCCCACACCCGCACCAACAACGCCGAGACGAGCGCCGCTCCGATCGCCGCCGTGACCGCCGCCACCGTGGTGGCCGTCTGTGGCGTGACCGATTTGAAGCGTCGCGCATTGATGTCGGCGATGGCCGAGGACGCGTTCTCAATGACCGGCGTGAAGGAAACTTCGGCGTCTTCGACGTCGAGGATGAGCAGGGTGCCGTCGGTAACGCCCTGTTCACGCAGCGATTCGCCGCGTGCCAAGGCTGCGCCGCCGACGCGCTTGAGCACCACCTTGCCGGGGGTGATCATGTCCTGATCGTCACGCGGACGCAGCTCGTCGGCCTGGTCGATGACCTGTCGCAGCGCTTCGCTGACGACGGTGGCTACCACTTCGGTTGCCGGGAGCACCAGGTCGGTTTGCCGTCCGCCGTACAGCACCGCGACGCGGACCTGCTCGCGCAATCTGACATGGGCGCTGGGTTTGGTTCCGGCGCGTTCGGATGTCGCGGTCATCGGGGCTGACCGCCCTGCCAGCGACCGTCAGCTGGCCACTGGCCACCGCCGTGGCCCTGACCGCCGCCCTGCCATGGACCTTGGGCTCCGCCGTTCCATTGTCCGGGACCGGCGTGTGGCCCCGGACCCTGCCACGGGCCGCCGGGTGTGGGCGGCTGCGGCGCCCGCGGCGGTTGCACCGGCTGCTGGGGGTGCTGGGGTTGCTGGGGGGTGCGTTCGGCGGCTCGGGTGAAACCATCGGCCAGCGATGCCGCCGCTTCGACGTACGCCTGCCACGTCTGCGGCTGGAGCCGACTGATGTCGATGGCCACCGCATCGCTCAGATGCGGATCGAAACCGACAGTGTGAACTGAACGTACGACACGTTCGAAGTCCTTGTGCAGTTGCTTGACCTGTGCGCCGGCGTCAACCTTTTTGGTGTTGCTCACGATCACCACGGCCTCACGGACCAGGTGCGGATAGCCGTGCTCCATCAGCCAGTTCAAGGTGCGGCTGGCCGCTTTGGCCGAGTCCAGCGACGTCGTGGAGGGCACCACCAGCGCATCGACCGGCAGATAGTCCAAAATGGCTCGCGTCACATCATCCAGGTGCTGGGTACCGCAGTCGACGATCGCGATCGGATACAGCTTCTGCAGCCTGCCCCACGCCTCGTACAGATCCGTGCCCGACATCGGCACGGGGCCGGAATCCGAGCCGAGCACCTCCAGCCCCGAGTGCGAGTCTTTGCCCAGGTAGTTGCGGAAATCGCTGTAGTTGACGAGGTGCTGGTCGTTGTTGAGACCCCGCCAGGACTCGGTGGACGGTTCATCGATCCGCTCGGCCAGGTTGCCCGAGGCCGGATTTGCGTCGATGGCCACGACTTTCTCGTCGCGGTACTGCGCCAGGACGGCGCCGATGATGGCCGACGTCGTGGTCTTGGTGACCCCACCCTTCTCCTGCATGACCGCGATGACGTAGCGGCCCCGCAGGTTCACCTTGAGCCGCCGTTTCAGGTCATTCCAATGCGCTTCGCTCGCCGACAGGCCGAGGTTGATCCGGGTGGCCTTGTAGAGACCTTTGCGCCACCCGGTCTGTGGTACCGGCTTGTACGGCGCAACGACGTTGCTTTCGTGAATCTCCGCTCGCGTGCGGCCCACAGACTTTGCCGAATCGTCCAACAACTCATCGTCGCGGCGGGCGCCCACACCAGCGGGCCCGAACGGCGGCTGCGCAAAACCGGGTTGTCCACCCGGTTGCGGCGGCGGGGGCGGGCCCTGCTGCCACTGCGGCGCCGGCCATTGCGGGGCAGCAGGGGCCTGCTCCCGGGGGACGGGACGGTTCAGGCCGGGGTGTTGCGGCGGCGCGGGCTGGGGTGGCGCGGGCTGGTGCTGCGGCGCCTGCGGAGGTTGAGTGTGCCGGCCATGCTCGGGTTCGGGCTGCCCGTGTCGCGGCGTGCTGATCGGGGGAAACCCGCCGATGGTCGTCGGTTCGTCGGCACTGCGCCCAGGCCAGGGCGCGTCGGCGCCCCCGGGCGTCTGGGCGGCCAGTTCTTGGGCGGCCAGTTCTTCGGCCTCGCGCAGCACCCGCGCGTGCGTCGCCCGGTCGAGAATGTTGGTGCCCTCAGGATCGGCCGACAGGCCCAAGGGGTTCGGTTGGACTGATTCCGCGTCGGGTTCCTGTTCCCCGCCCTGCGGTGCCGACGATTCGTCCCCGACATACCGCGAGAGGAAATCGTCATCGTTGCTCTGGCTCACTGGCTCTCCCACAAGTTTCGTGCCAGAGCCGGTGGCCCGGACACCCCCAATATCCATACCGTCAAAATAACACAATTGAAGCAATAGAGGCAGTACGTAAACACATGAATTGTGTGTTTACTTGTACCGCGAGTGGCCCTCCCAGGTGGTCCCCACTGTCGCCAGCAGGGCACGCAGCGCGCTCCCGCCGGCATCTGCGGTACCAGGCACAATCTGGGTCCACCACGTCCGGTCCTCCCCGACGACGGGTCCGGTGACAATGCGGCCCTCGGTGGTGTCGGTGACCGCGACCGATGCCAGTGCGAAGTGATCACCCCGGGCATCGTGCACCTGCAACGCGAAACCCACCTCCATCAGCGGTTCATCGGCGGCCAGCGTCAGGATGCGCCGCTGTTCGGGGGTCAGGTCCATCGACCCGAGCGCCGCAGCCGGGGTGTGGTCGCCCTGCACGATCTTGTTCAAGCCATCCAGTAGCGCCGCGGTGCGCACGGTGACCGGGGCGAAGGCGGCAGGGGCGACCGGGCCGAACCCCCGGTCGCACAGATCCATGATCCGCTCGAACAACACACGCATCGATGGCACCGAGCCGACTTCCTCGATCGTGACGTTGTCAGCGTTACCGGGGCCGCCACGGGAAATCGCCGCATGCTTACCGTCGCGCCGCGCGATCACCATCCGGAGGCATTCGACGCCGGGGCGGCGCACATCGACCACCAAGGCGATGTCGGGGGCGCTGAGGATTTCCAGCCACCGCGCCACGGTCGGATGCACCTCGTCGTCCTCGGTGATCGCGCCGGCCTCGCGAAGAATCGGAATGCCTGGGTGCCACGTGGGCCGGCCTGAAGCAGAAACGTAGGGACGCAACAGCATCGACGGTGGAAGGTGCTCGATTCCGCACAACGCCTGCAGCAACCACGTGCCTTCGCACGTGGTCTCAATGGCGGTGATCGGCCGTGGGCCGCGCGGAGCGGCGGCCTGTCGCTTGATGAAAGTCGGTGGGCGCGTCATCGTGCGGCTGCTTTCTCTGTGCTGTCCTGGCGTGGTCCCGGCCGTGTTCACGCAACGGCCCGGCAAAGGAAACTGGAAGTGGCCGTTTCCGGCGTATCCAGCCCTTCGCCGGGCCGCAGGTGAATCGACCAGCAGGTCAGTTAAACGTACTGACCTGCCGACTTCTGGTCGGCGTGGGTCATCTCCTCGTTGGCCTGCATCAGCACCTTGCCCGCCTGCTGGATGGTCGCCTGGGACTGCGCGTACTTCTGGTTGACCGCGGTGATCGCGGCGTTGAACGCCGCGCTACCGGCGCCGCCGAAGTTGTCGGCGTTGGCCTGCACCGTTGCGATGCTGCGCTGGTGGTTCTGCTCGGTCCGGTCGGCGGCATGGCCAATCTGGGCGGCGACTTCGGCGATCGCCGGTGTTGCGTAATGAATCAGCACGGGAATGTCCTTTCGATGAACGTGTGTGTTGGTTGTTCTGGGTAGCGAGCGGGTCGGGCTAGACGATCAGGTTGCTGATGCCGCTGATCATCGACGCGCCGTCGTCGTCGGCCGTGCTCAAGATGTGGCCGTTGTTGCTCATCTTCTGAGAGTGGTCGGCGAACGTGGTGCTGAACTGCTGCCCCTGGTGCTGCAGCTGCTCGCCGACCATCTGCATGGCCTTGCCGGCGCCGCCTTTCATCGCGGTGGACAGAGTCTCCATCGAGGCGCCCAGCGCGTTCATGATCGAGGCCTGCTCGTCCGAGATTTCCTGAAGTGAGCCGGAATCCCGGCCGATGCCTTCAAGATCACCGAAAATGGTGGAGTCGCTCATGTCTGATATGTCCCTTCATAGCTGTAGATGAATCGTTGATCGGTGCGGTTACCCGCCTGGTTTGTGCGTCGGTTCATCACGACGGCCGTGTGATGCCCTCCTCCCCCCGGAAAACCGCCCCCGAACCGCCGGTAATGACCGGCACGGTTGCTGGCGCACGGTAAAGCGAGGCCAGCGACGCCAGCGGGGTGCTGCGGCGCTCTTTGCCTGCGTCCTGTTTGTCCTGCTCGCCACCGCGAGCTGCCATCGGCCCCATCATCGCGCCGCTGCTGCCCATCCCCGCGGTGCTCGCCGGTGCCCCCGAAGCCATGCGCGCCTCAGTGAGACGCGATACCGTCGCCTCCGGATTGGCCGTGGCGGCGTTGATGGTCGGAGCCGACGCAAAGCCGGCCGGCCCCCGAAATGCACTCAGACCACCCAAACCACCTCCGCCTCCCCCGCCGGCGCCGCCCAGCCCGGAGACCAGGTTGGCCGCCACAGGGCCGCCGGCACCGGGCGTGGCCGAGAGCCAATCCGCCGACATCGACGACGCCAAGGCGTCGGTGGTATTGCCGCCCATGCCGGTTTGCAGCATCTGCGTCAACGGGCCGAACGCCGACTGCCCCATCTGCCCGATACTGCTCAACGGTCCTCCGCCACCCAATTGGCTGCCCATCGACCCGACCTGCTGCAGCGGACCCATGAAGGCCTGGAGAGCCTGTTCGGGGCTGCTGGCCAGGTCTTCGGCTTTGTTGCTACTTGGTGTCGGCATCGAGGGCATGGACGCCGCGCCTTGGGTCGCCGGGGGTGGCGGCGGAAGCGGAGGAATGGACTGCACGCCCGTCGCCGAGGCGGCGGCGTAGGCGTATTTGTTGCTGGCGGCCGTGACCCACATCCGCCCGTAGTTGGCGCGGTTGATCCCGATCAACGGGGTCAACATGCCCAGGAAGTTGTTGGCCTGCAGCACACCGTGTTCCGTCTGATTCTCCAACACCTCCCCGGGCGTGGGAGTGGCCGCTTTCAGGGTCTCAAATGCCAACGCTGTGGCGTGGATGGCGGCACTGGCCTCAGAAATCTGCCCGGCCGCCATCGCCTGCCACAGCATCAGCGGAACCTTCGACAGGACCGCCAGTTCCCCGGTCGGGTCCGGCCATGAGGCCGCCAGTGCGGCGTTGACCGCCTCCTGACCACCCAGGTTCGCGATCAGCCCCGAAGCCACGGCCACCAGGTTTTCAGCGGCAGCGATGAACGACTCCGCGCCCGGACCCAGCCAGAAACCAGCACTGTTGTCTTCCGGAGGGAGGGCTCCCCATGAACCTGGAGCAGTCATCGTTGCGCCTTAACCTTTTTCATCGACCGGTATCAGACGATGTCGCCGATGATCGCGTAGTTGAGGGCGTCGGTCAGGTCGGTGACCGCCGACGAAAGGCCCAGGGCCACACCATGTTCGGCGTGGAAGGCGGCCCCCGCTTCCAGCACCGCCGATGCCTGGCTGGCGAATTCGGCGATCTTGGCGGCGTTGGCGGCGGAAATTTCTTCAATGCCCGGGGGCACCACTGCCGCCGACGCGGCGGTCTGCCCGCCGTGGGCGGCCGCCTCGCCGGACAGGCCCGCCGCCATGCCCGAGGCGGCCATCACGGCTTCGGGTTCCAGAGAAATAAAGCTCATCACAACTCCTATGTTTGGTTGGACTTGCCGTCAGTGTACACACGACGATGCAAGTAATGGAATACGTAAACGCCTGATTGTTCACTCATGATGCAACCGGTGATGCTGGCTGCACCAACTGCCCAAAAACACCCCGATGGACACCCCCTACATCCGCCCTTACCACCATTATCCCAATACCTGCGCCATATTGCCGACACTAATTTTCTGACGCCCTACGCATCGAGCGCCGCGATCACGGGGCACTACTCGGCTGTCTCCACCAGCAGCGGAGGCAGCGCGATCTGCATGAGCTGGCCGCCGGCTTTGCGCTCGTACAGTTCGCCTCGCCCCGGTGCCCGCGACGCCGGTCGCACCTGGTCGATGATCTTTTCTGCCGGGTTTCCGTCCAGGACCACCACCGAGGCACCGGCGGTGTTCATGGCGCTGAGCAGTTTGTGCGACTGTCCCTTGGCGTACCAGTTGTCGATCGTGATCGACGCGATGATGTGCAGGTCCAGATTCTTCGCCGATTCGGCCGGCCCGACCAACGGCGCCGTCAGCGAGCTGTACGTGTTCGCCGGCGTGAGCAGGTGCAGGTCGTCGATGATGATGAACCATTTCGGCCGCACCACGTTCGCACGCCACTGCCGCAACTCGCGTGGATGCAGATTCGCCGGCGGCTTGCGCATCTCGAGCCGTTGCGCCAACTCGGCGCTGGCTTGAGCGATCTCCTTGTGCTGGTTCAGGTACACCGTGCGGTAACGGTCACTGATCGCGTCAGCCAGGTCCTCCGACGGATCGAACGCGATAATCTGCGCCTGTTCGGGGGTGTAGCGCTGCTGAATAGCGGCGCACACGGTCTGCAAGAACACACTGCGACCGGACCGCGAGGTTCCGGTGCACCACGCGTGAGGATACTGCTGCAGGTCCAGCCACACGGTGCTCATCTCCCGCTCGCCGATCCCCACCGGCAGCGCGTGTCGCGGCGCGGTAGTAGGCATCGGCGGCAGCTCATCGAAGTCGACCTCGGGCGGCAGCTGCCGCAGCCGCGGCGCGGGACCGAACCCACGGGCGGCCCACTCGGCTGCCACGGCCTTGGCGGTCGCCTCCGTCGCCTCGGTGTCACTGAGCTCGCTGAACTCCGACAGATACGGCACCGCAACCAGCATGTGATTGCCGGAGGCGACCAGGCCCCGGCCTTTCTGCTTGCTGGGCACATCCGCGGCGGCCTGCCGGTCCATCTTTGAGTCGGATTTGTCGCCTAGCTTCAGTTCAACTTTGGCCAGCAGCTTGTCCTCGTTTTTGATCGTCAGCCACTTGTCGTTGGCGATGATGACATGCACGCCGAAACTCAAGGACCCGTCCGCCAGCGCGATGATCCGGTCGTGGATGTCGAGCATTTCCGTCTTGAGCTTGCTGATGTTGTCGACGACCAGAAACACGTCGCCGTGCTGGTCATCGGGCACCGGCATCTTGTTCGGGCCGAACTTGGCCGCCCGGTACCGCGCCAGGTCCAAGCCCGACTCGCCAAAACGTCCCCATTCGCGCTTGCGGTTACGCAGAATCCGCTCGACCTCAGAGACCACCCGACCGATTCGCTCATCGTCGCCGGTCGCTGCGATACCGCTGACATGGGGAAGGCTGGCCAGGCTCGCCAGCTTGCCACCGCCGAAATCAAGGCCGTAAAACTGCACCCGCGCAGGGGAATTGGCCATCGCCAACGACATGATCAACGTCCGCAGGGCCGTGGACTTGCCGGCCTGCGGCGCCCCAGCCACACCACCATGGGTGCTACCCAAGTCGACCGCGACGACATCCTGAGAATGCCAGTACCAGTCGTCTTCCCGGCCGTACGGCGCCACCAGGCCCGAATCTTCGGTGAAATCCTGCCAACGCTCCCGGTGCCAGTACTCGGTGACGATCTCGTCGATCGGCAGCTTCTCGGTTTCTTCCAGGTCGGGCTTCCACATCCGGTGCCCGCGTGGCAAGGTACGCGCGGCCTCGCAGATGCGGTCGACCATCAGTTGGTCGACTGTCTGCACCACCGCCTCGGCGACGTCGGACTCATCAAACTCGTCCTCGTCCTCCATCCCGATCGTGTCGGGCAACGCGGACATCGCACTGGTGAATTTGGTGACCGGCAGATACTGGCCTTCGGCGCGATCCCGTTCCGCTGCACTGATTTTCGGCGGTGTGTACGGACCGGAGGAGTAGAAGGCACGGTAGCGGGTGTGGTCGTCGTCGACGACCAGGAACGCCGATCCCGGCGGGGCGTCTTTGCTCTTGAATTCGTCGTACGCCCGCGTTGAACCGATCGCGGCGCGCGAGTCACCGGCGGTTTTCACCTTCATACCGATCGCGAACTGCTGCTGCGAGTGCATGCCCTGCGCCTTGCCGCCCTCCACGCGCTGGGAAGCGTTGAGAATGTGAATCCACAACGAACGCCCCAGCCGGGCGACCTCGTCCATCGTGCCGCCCATCTCCGGGAGCAACACCAGCATCTGGGCGAACTCATCGAGGACCAGCACCAGCGCGCCGATCGGCTCCAAATCGGTGCGGCCCGCGGCGCGGGCCGCCTCATACTCGCGCACACCCTTGAAGCCCGCAGCCTTCAACATCTCCTGGCGCCGACCCAACTCGCCACGCAACACCGACTGGAATCGAACCAGCTTGTGCCGGCTGCCTTCCAGGTTCGACACGAGGCCCTCAACGTGCGGCAATCGTTCCAGATCACCCAGACCAGACTCACCCTTGAAATCGCCCAGCAGAATCCGCAGCTGCTCGGGCGAATGGGTAGCGCACAACGCCAGCACCAGCGACTTGAGGTGTTCGGATTTGCCGGAGCCGGTGATGCCGACCATCAGCCCGTGCGGGCCCATGCCCGCCTCAGCGGCCTCCTTCAAATCGAGTTCTGCGACCACGCCCGCTGGGGTCTTACCGAGGGGAGCTCTCAGCCGGCGTGCGGGGGTCAGTTCATTCCAGGTCAGCCGCGGATTCCACGTTCGCAAGTCGAAAATGTTCAGCGCATCGGTGAAGTCCTGGCCCGCACGCGCCTGAGCCGCCTGCTGGGCCAACAACTTCTCGGCCTCGTCGGTCGGGGTGTACTGGGCCAGTGAACGGGCCAATGCTTCGGCTTCGTAGATGGGCATGACATCCGGAACCGCGGCAAAACGCAGCCCGGACGGTACTTCCTTGGTGATGGCAACCATCGCGAGAATTCCCCCTTATGCTTTCGCTGCTTTGAGCAGATTGACCGTGCCGTGCTCATCGGCCGCCACGAAAAACGCCGTGTCACCGGTAGCCAACACACTGAGCTCGTCACCGGTCGCTTCGAGCACCGACAACCCCATCCGGCCCTCTTCGGTCAAAATCGGCGTGGCATTGGCTCCGGGCAGGTCCAGCACGACCACCAGCCAACGCTCGGGCGACTCGCCGCCCTCCTGCCGCGCTTGAAACGGCCGCCGCGACGCCAACGACGACTCGAAGCGCTCCATGAATGCCCCCACGTCCGAGAACATGAGCCTCGCCGGCCCACAAGCGTCGACAAACTCGTCATCGCCCACGTGCGGTAGCCATTTCGCCCAATCCCAGGCCTGCATGTCATCGGTGATGATGGCGACCTGTACGTCGTCAGGTCCGTGGAACACGCACAGCTGGCATACCATCGCGCGCAGAATCCCCTGCACCGTCTCGCGCAGCTCCGGTTCGGCGAAAAAGCTCCAGCCACGCTGATCAAACAGGTGCAGCGGCCGGGGAACATCGTGGATGACGTTCTGGGCACGCAGCAGATCACGGGCTGCCACCGTGGTGACCGTCTCCCGGAATTCCGGTGGCGGAACTTTCGTCGGCGGAAGGAGTTTGGTCTGTAGCCGGGTGATTCCGACACCCATGCGCACGTGACCGAAATTGCGGGCATCGGGGGTGCGCTCCCACATCCGGTCGGTGCCCACCAAGGTGCCCAGCGAGCCGTCCTGCGGGGTGGGATGGTGGTAGGAGATTTCGGTTGCCTGCGCGCGGCCCGCTTCATGAATCTTGACCCGCTGCTCGTCGATTCCACGCAAGTACACCGCGCGGTCTTGGTTCAGCGCTGCACCGTGGTCCTTTTTGCCGTTGGAGCCCATTCGGTTACGCATCATGCCGACCATCGACACCAGCATCATCGGGAAGATGAAGAACGAGGCTCCTGAAAGTTGGCGCGCGCCAGACAAATACAGCGACACCATCAGCACGACCGCCGCGACCACAAACATGACGACCCACACCCAGGTCGGCGGTTTCGCCGGCGCCGGGCGGGTGATTTCGGCGGGGTCGGCGATCTGGATCGCTTCCTGCGGAACGAAGGGCGTACTGACTTCCTGCCGAATGAAACCGGTTGTACTCACGTGTTACGCACCTGCCTTCGGGGTCTGGATCGGCGCCGCGTTCTGGTCGGGCATCAAGGTGTCATGCTGGGTGAGGGCGGCCGACTTGGACAGGGCCGGGCCAGCGGGCAGCCACTTGATCACCGCCCACGGCGCCGGCGTCGGCGTCACCTTGCCTTTGTCCAGTCCCAGCGCCTGACGACTCTGGTCATCGCCGTTCGATCCCGCCGCAGGCACGCCGAATCGGGTTCCGTTGTTCCCGATGAACCACAGGCTTTCGCCGCGTTTGGAATCGGCCTGCACGCCCGTGACCTGTACATAGTTGGCCGCGTCCGGGCTGACATAGACCTCATCTGCGGTGTTGGGTCCGGCGCTGATGAACGGCACGACGCGGCGCTCATCGCCGACCGGGATCGGCAGCCGCCGCCCCGACACCGTCGAAACCTGCGCCTGCGGTTCGCCGTTGGTACGACGCCACGTCACGCACGTCACCGGCTCATTGGTCTTGTCGAGCAGCTTGACCAGCCCCGGCGGATACACGCTCGTGTCGAACCCGACCGCCTGCGGCATCGCCGTCAGCGCCGCCGATTTGGCCACCATCACCTGCGCGCCCGGCACCACCGCGGCGTTGATGATCATGGTGGCCACCGTCTGAGGAATGCGCTGCACCCCGGCGGGCAGGGCAACGAAGAACTGCGGATCACCGGTGACGTCAGACACTTTCATGACGCTCCCCGACACCAACGGCAATGCCGCACTGGCGTAACTGACCGGCCCGCCCGGTGTCGGGATGTCCGGAACCCGCAGCGGAGCCGTCGGCGCCAATGCCTCGTACAGGGCGCGCGACATCGCCGCCGGGTGCAGGTCGCCGACCGGCAGCCCCAGCGCCAGCGTGACCGGCTTGTCCGCCAGGTCGATCGCCGACCGATGGCCATCGGCGACCAGGAAGTTCTCCCCGCCGTAGGTCATCAGCGCCGCCTCAGGAGAGACGATGGTGTGCGCCCAGTCCCCCATCGTGGCGAGGCCGTCGATCACGGTGGTCCGCGGAATGACCTGGGAGCCTTGCGATCCCAGCTTGTCGCACAGTGACCACCCGGTGTCGCCAGGGCTGCGGACCCCCAGATCATCCGGAGCGCCCTGAATGCCCAGGATCGGCCCGATCGGCTGTTTGAGGATTTCCGACATCGGCACCAACGTCGGGTCCTGGGCCTGACCGGTGATCAGCCGGGCACTTGCTTTGTTGAGCACCGGATGCCACGTGCCGCCCACATCGACATAGACACCGTTGGAGCCACGCGCCTCCACCATGCTCGACTTGCCGATCTGACCCTGCGGCTTGATGAACGCAATGACGCAGCAGATCCCCACGATCACAATCGACGCCACGAAACTCACCCGCAACGCGGCGATCGAGTTCTTCGACGGATCGTGCACCAGGCGCACATTGCGCCGGCCGATGGCCACCGCAATCCGGTGGCGCAGGAATCGCCACGCCGAAACCTGCTCTAATGACGCATAATTCAAACCGCCCGGCGGCATCTGTCTCCCCTTTTCCCCTTCAAACGCTTTGTCTATGCGGCCCGTCTGACCTCGAATGAGCCAGAGGGCCAACGTCCGATCCTCACGGGCACACCCCGCTGCGGTGCCTCCACCGTCTGGTGGTCGTTCATCACCAGCATCACGTGCTGCCACGCCCCGTCCTGCCGGTTGCACAGCAGAATGTCGCCCGGCTGCGCCTGATTCGGCGGCACGCGCACACCCCAGTTCGTCATGTCGTACGTGGTGCGCGGAATCGCGATCCCCGCCTTGTGATAGGCGTACTGCACCAAACCCGAGCAATCCATACCGACGCCAGGCTTCTCCCCGCCCCACTCATACGGCACGCCCAGCTGAGTCAATGCGTTGTGCACGATCTGATCCCCCACCGCGCCGCCGCCCCCGTTGCTGCGCACCATGCCCGCCAGCTCGGTACTTCCGTTCCCCTCACCGCCCGGACCGGACTGACGGGCCGCGCCGCTGAACAGGTTTCCGAGTGCGCCCAGGGGTGCCAGGGGCATGCCGCCGCCCATGGGGAAGCCGCCGCCCATGCCGCCCATCGGCATCTGGGGAAGTTGCGGCATCGCCGGCATCGCCGGCATCGTCGCCATCGCCGGGGCAGCCCCGGCGGGCGGGTGCCCGATGCCCTGATAGCCCGCGGCGTTCGCGTTGGCTGACGCAGCGTGGGTGGA